>JALZCH010000010.1 GCA_030863175.1 Acidobacteriota bacterium
ATTCTCCGCTCTGGCGCTCAATGGCGGCTTCTTCCTAAAGAATACGGCAATTGGAATACTGTCTATAAACGATTTGCACGCTGGAGTGAAGCCGGAGTCTTTGAAAAGCTTTTTGAGCATTTTTCATCTGATCGTGATCTTGAATACTTGTTGATTGATTCGACAATCGTTCGTTCGCACGCTTGTTCTGCTGGAGCGCAAAAAAACACGGCGCGCAACAATTAGGTCGCTCGCGCGGAGGTCATTCAACCAAAATTCACCTAGCTTGCGATGCTCTGGGAAATGCAATCCGCTTTATTTTATCTGGCGGAGAAAGAAACGACATCACCGAAGCCGAAAGCTTGATTGAAAATCTGTTTCCCGATTACGTGATTGCTGATAAAGCTTATGACACAAACAAATTCATTCTGCTCTTAAAGAAAACAGAAACAAAAGTTGTGATTCCCTCAAAAGCTAATCGCAAACAACAGCGCAGTATTGACGAACATTTATACAAAGAGCGTCATTTGATTGAATGCTGCATCGGAAAACTAAAACACTTTCGCCGTGTGTTTTCCAGATTTGATAAATTGGCAAAGAACTATTTAAGTTTTGTGCAATTTGCCAGCACATTGATTTGGCTTAGATAGCTATGTCAACACTACCTAAAGTGATAAGAGTATCTTCGGGAAGTTTTTCTTGTGCGGTGGTAAAAGCACAAAAAGTTAGAATTAACAAAGTAAGTAAAATAGTTTTTATTGCTTCCATCTCGATCTTAAACAAGATGCATACAATCATTGAATTCGATTGCAAGTCATAGAACTCTGTTCGTTCACATATCGGATTTCTTATTAACATTTTAAATCACATAATCCCAAACAGGTTCTGCCTTTGCGCGCTCTTCCGGCGTGACTATTTTGAGATTCGGTGTGTCCTGCGCGACTTTTGTAAAAGGCGGAACCGAGCGCGTCAGCCAGACGTTGCCGCCGATGGCGCTGCCCCGTCCGATTGTTGTTGTGCCGCCTAAAATCGTCGCTCCGGCGTAAATTACCACGTCGTCTTCGATTGTCGGGTGGCGTTTGGTGTCGCGGATGAGATTGCCTTCTTTGTCTTTCGGGAACGAAAACGCGCCGAGTGTTACGCCTTGATAAAGTTTGACGCGGTTGCCAATGACGGCGGTGCCGCCGATGACGACGCCCGTGCCGTGGTCTATGAAAAACGCTTCGCCGATTGTCGTCGCCGGATGAATGTCAATTCCCGTGCAGGCATGCGCGTGTTCGGTCATAATTCGCGGGATGAGCGGCACGCCTAATTTGTGCAGAGCGTTGGCGAGGCGATAAGCCATTACGGCATAAATGCTCGGATAACTCGAAATCACTTCGTCTTTGCACGCCGCTGCCGGATCACCGTCGAATGCCGCCTGAACATCGGTTGCCAGAATGCGGCGAATGCGCGGGAGTTCGAGCAGAAATTCCGCCGTGATTTCTTCGGGCGTTTTGTCGGGCATAGGATGAGAATCATCACCGTGATGAAAAGCCCGGTGAATCTGTTCGGCGAGATTTTCTTCGAGATCGGACATTTTCAGTACGACGTGCGCCTGCAGACGTTCGCCCGAAAGCCCTTGCGTTCCGAAGAAGCCGGGAAACAGAAGCTCTTGCAGCGTGTTGAGTATCTCGACGACTTTCGATTTTGAAGGCAACGGCTGCCGATCCAGGCTCTGAATATGTTTTTCGGTCGCAACGTAGGAAGAAAGCAGATTTTCGACGGCTTTATTTAATTGTGCGCTCATAATTAACTGATGTTGGATAACCGACAACGGATAGCTTGGATTGCTCGGTAAAACGCTGTCAGTTATCCGTTTTAAGTTATGCGCTCTGTGACAGACTTGCATTGTAACCCAAGTCTTGAATCAACTTAACCAGAGTTTGCGGCTGAACCGTATTTTCGTCAAATTCGACGAAAGCGGTTTTGCCTTCGTAATCAACCGTCGCGTGACGAATACCGTCTCGCTCTTCGAGAGTTTCTTTAATATCAATCGCGCAGGAACCGCAATGCATTCCTTCGATTTTCATTTTCGCTTGCTGCATATTTCGGAAAAATCCCCTTTCACAAATTTTGTTTGTTAAAATTTTAGCCAACCCGAAAAGCAAAAGGCAAAGTTTTTATGAGAATCGCCGCCGCTTTGCAGCAAGCAGCCGAATTTTTAAAAGAAAATGCCGTCGCCGATGCCAGACGCGATGCAGCTTTGCTGCTCGGCTTTGTTTTAAACCGCGACCGCGCCTTTCTGATTGCAAACGACGATCGCGATTTGAGCGAAGAAGAAACCACGCGTTTTTTTGAATTGGTTGAGCGGCGCGCGACTGGCGAGCCGATTCAATATATTATCGGGCGGCAGGAATTTTTCGGTTTGGAGTTTGAAGTCAACGAGAATGTTTTGATTCCTCGCCCGGAAACAGAAATTCTGGTCGAAGCAGCAATCGAAATTTTGCGCAAGAAAGAAAATCCTCGATTTTGCGATGTCGGAACAGGTTCGGGCTGCATCCCGATTTCGATTCTCGCAAATCTCGAGAACGCTGAAGCAGTCGCAATTGATATTTCTCCCGCCGCGCTCGCCTTAGCGCGGAAAAACGCTGAGAAGCACGGAGTCACAGAAAGAATTGAATTTTACGAATCCGACGTTTTTGCTGTTTTCAGCAATTCAAGATTCAAAACTCAAAATCCAAAATTCGATTTGATCGTCTCTAATCCACCGTACATTCCTAACAAAGATTTGTTGGGTTTACCCCGTGAGGTTCGCGAACATGAGCCGCACATTGCGCTTTTTGGCGGCGATATCGGAACGGAAATTGTTGCACGGCTTTTGGCTGATGCACCAAAATATTTGGATACAGACGCCTGGCTGATGTTTGAAATCGGTTTTACGCAAGGAGAGGTAGTGCAGGCGATGATTGATCGAGATGTCTGGAATTTGCGCGAAATTTTGCCGGATTTGCAGGGAATACCGCGCATTGTCGTTTTGCAGAAGGTTTGATAGAATTTCGGCGCGATAAGTTATTTTTGATTTTAGTATAAGAATTGGTTTTAGCTTGAATGGATAAATTTCGAATTGTAGGCGGAAACCCTTTGCACGGGAAAATCAGCATCGGCGGAGCGAAAAACTCCGCTCTGCCCTGTATGGCTGCGGCGCTTTTATCATCCGAAACTGTCACATTGCATAATATTCCTTACGTCCGCGACATTATCACACAGCGCAGATTGTTGGAAGATTTGGGTGCGACAGTTTTAACGCCGGAATTGAGAACGCACAAAATCACGGCTTCGCATATTGAAAACTTTGAAGCACCGTATGAATTGGTGAAAACGATGCGCGCCAGCGTGCTGGCTTTGGGACCGCTGCTGGGGCGTTTCGGGAAAGCGAAAGTTTCGATGCCGGGCGGTTGTGCTATCGGGACGCGCCCGATTGATCTGCATCTGCGAGCTTTTGAAAAGTTGGGTGCAAATGTGTCGCTTGAAAGCGGCGATGTAGTGGCGACTGCTCCAGCAGGCGGGCGTTTAATCGGGGCTGATATTGAATTCGAGACTGTGACCGTCACGGGAACCGAAAACGTGATGATGGCTGCGGTTTTGGCGCGCGGGAAAACGACAATTCACAACGCCGCGCGCGAACCGGAAATCGAAGATTTAGCGCATCTTTTAAATAAAATGGGCGCGCGAATTAAAGGTGCTGGAACTGCGACGATTGAAATTGAAGGCGTTGAAGAGCTCGGCGCAGCGGAACATACGATTATTCCCGACCGCATCGAAACCGGAACTTTTATAGTTGCGGCGGCGATAACGGGCGGTGAGCTTGAAATTACGAATTGCAACCCGGAGCATTTTCCGGCTGTCACTGCCAAATTGCGCGAAGCCGGAGTTGAAATCGAAGAATTAAATCCGACGGCGCTTCAGGTTCGCTGCCGCGCTAACGGTTTAAAGGCTAAAGATGTCACAACCGAACCGCATCCGGCTTTTCCGACCGATATGCAGGCGCAGTATATGGCTCTAATGACGCAAGCCGAAGGTGCGTCGCGCATTACCGAAACGATTTTTGAAAACCGTTTTATGCACGTCGGCGAAATGAAGCGAATGGGCGCGCAAATTGACGTGCGGGGCAACACGGCGATTGTTCGCGGTGCCGCCAAGTTAAAGGGCGCCAGAGTTTTAGCCTCTGATTTGCGCGCTTCGGCGTCGCTCGTGCTGGCGGCGCTCGCAGCTGAAGGCGAAACTGTCGTTGACCGCGTTTATCATATTGACCGCGGTTATGAAACAATAGTCCGCAAATTCCGCTCTCTGGGCGCAAATATTGAAAGAATCAAAGACAGTCAACAGTTATCAGTTGGCAAGCAACAAAGAGCTGATGACTGATAATCGTTGACTGATAACTGTTTATGGATTGCATTTTTTGTAAAATTATAAACCGTGAAATTCCGGCTAAAATTGTTTATGAAGATGATCGCTGTCTGGCTTTTCACGACATCAACCCGCAGGCTCCGGTTCATATTCTCGTGATTCCGAAGGAGCATTTCGCTTCTCTCAAAGCTGCAGAAGAAAATCATGAAGCGGCAATCGGTTATGTGATGCGAAAATGCGCTCTCGTCGCCGAACAGCAGGGAATCGGCGAAAGCGGTTTTCGCACCGTCATCAACACGGGCTCGGACGCGCAACAATCGGTTTTTCATCTTCACGTTCACTTGCTTGGTGGTAGACCAATGGGCTGGAATCCGGCTTAATCAATTACAAATTATGAATGTCGTAATTTGAAATTCGTAATTCGTAATTGTTTTGATAAACTTTCAGACAAAGAACAATTTTACTCTGGAAAGTTTTCAATGAAAAAAGTCTCAATTGCTTTGGCGGTTTTTATTTTTGCCGCCGGTTCATTTGGCTGTGCAACGAATGCGAACAGCTCAGCCGATACAACGAATTTAAATGCAACAAATGCAAACACGGCTGCAATTGTTGCCGAAACGCCGAATGCGAACGCTCAATCGCTGCCGGAAGAAGTGCCAACCTTTACGGACGCCATAGAGGCGCTCGAAGCCGGGAAAAAATATTTTGAAAATAATTTGGACGAGCAATCCATCAATGCATTTGAACAAGCCGTTAAATTAGACCCAAATCTCGGAGAAGCGCATTTTCATCTCGGCGTCGCTTACGAATTAAGAGAAGAGAACGAAGTTAATCCGACGCCGGAACCAACGCCGAGCGGAAAATCTTCAAAGAACAAGAAACCAGCGGAAAAGCCTTCGGAAAAAGAATTTAATGCCGCCATCAAAGCTTACGAAAGCTATTTGAAGAAAAATCCGAAGGATGCCGTCGCGCATTATTATCTCGGATTGTCTTATCAAAAGATTTTTGAAGATGAAAAAGCGCAAAAGGCTTTGCAGGAAGCCGTTGAATTACAGCCCGAAGACAGCCAGTATCAATACGAATACGGACAGGTTTTAATAAAGCTGGCGCAATACGATCAAGCCGTTAGAGCTTTGAAAAAGTCTTTGGAACTCGACCCCGATAACACGCGCGCCGAAGCTGCGCTCGAAAAAGCGACTGCCGGAAAGAAACGAGTTGACGCCGCTAAAGAAGAAGCTAAAAAGGAAAAAGCAGATCAACCGGAAGAACCTTTGCAAAGACCGAGTCGGACAAAATCAAAGCCCTCAGGGGCAACTACCGAAACACCAGCGGAAAAGTCGGCGGAGCCAGCGCCGCCTCCGCCGGCGAAACCAAATTCCAACAATTCTTAAACTTTGCAAAAAGCCGATTTAAATAATCAGCTTTTTTTCTTCAGCGGTTTAATAATTTTTTTCCGAAAACCTTGAAAACCGACAGACATTAACCGTATCTTAAGAACATTAGAAATTGATTCAAATTCGCTGTCCGCAGATGGTCGCACTGTATTTATTAGCTCCGGGCATCGAAAGAACTTGTTGATTTTACCTGTTATGGAGAAAGCACGAATGGATGTTCCCACCAGAGCCTTATGGTTGTTCGGACTGAATTTTCTAGACGCCGTTTTCACGCTCTTTTGGGTTAAGAACAATCTCGCCGAAGAAGGCAACACGCTGATGGCTCATCTGCTACATCTCGGCGACGCGCCTTTTCTGGCTGTTAAAATCCTGATCGGAACTCTGGCTCTGCTCGTTTTCTGCCGTTATGCGCACCTTCGTCTGGCAAACATCGGGCTGACAATCGCGCTGGGGGTTTATTCTCTGCTGATGGTCGTTCACCTTTTGACAGGAATCTCGGCGCTCACTTTGTAAATAATAACCGCAACTGTCTTGAAACAAATCCGCTTGATTTGCGTAAAATTTTTACGGCAAACAGCCCGGCGCAACGAGAGATGCTTGGCATAGCATCTTAAAACGCACATAATTATTTTGGGCACTTCAAGAGGTAAGACAATGAGGCAGCAAATAGTTTATCAATTATCCATCCGACAAATTTTGCTGATTGCGCTCGTATCTGCGCTTTTTGCAGCGGTCGGCGTGGCTTGTTTAAATCATTTCGGTAATCAAATCCAGCATCAATCGCTTGCCGAAGAACCTGCAGCGGCGAACGCGGAAAACACACAACCGGCGGGAATCAGTGACCCGCTATCGGTTTCCGACGAACAAAACAATATCGAGGTTTATCGCACAATGTCGCCGGGCGTTGCATTTATTCGCACTTCGTCCTATCAGGAAGATTGGTTCGGCAACGTTCAGGAAGGTCGTGGTTCCGGTTCCGGTTCGGTGATTGACGCGCAAGGGCATATTTTGACCAACGCACACGTCGTCGAAGATGCGAGCAAAGTTACAGTCAGTCTCGGCGGCGAAAAAGTTTATCCAGCGACCGTCGTTGGCTCCGATCCAGACACTGATTTGGCAGTTATTAAAATCGAACCGCCACGCGATCACCCCTTAACGATTGTTCCGTTCGGCGACTCCGACCGGCTCGTAGTCGGGCAAAAAGTTTTGGCAATCGGCAACCCATTCGGTTTAGACAGAACTTTGACGACCGGCGTGATTTCCGGTTTGCAGCGACCAATTCGCGGCATTAGCGGGCGTCCGATTGAAGGCGCTGTGCAAACCGATGCTTCGATCAACAGAGGAAATTCCGGCGGACCGCTGCTCGACTCGCGAGGAAGAATGATCGGCATCAACTCGCAAATTTATTCGCCCACAGGCGGTTCGGTCGGCGTCGGTTTCGCCGTGCCGGTTAACATCGCCAAACGCGTTGTGCCGCAATTGATTCAATTCGGCGAAGTCCGTCGTCCAAAATTAGGCGTCGGAACGCGCTCTGTATCCGAGTTGCGGGATCAGGGCGTCCGATTACCGGTCGAAAGCGGTTTGCTTATTATCAATGTTTATCAGGGAACTTCAGCATCGCAAGCCGGTTTGCGCGGAACTTCGCAAACAACTTACGGCGAGATCAGCATGGGCGACATTATCATGTCAATTGACAACGAGAAAACAAACGATCCGGACGATTTGTATAAGATTTTGGATAAGAAACAGATCGGCGACACTGTTTCTGTTGAAATCATGCGTAATGGACGCCGGATGACGGTTCCGGTGCGATTACAGCCGTTGCCAAACAGCAATCGGACCACCGCAACGCCGCGTCGCAACTTCTAATTTCAGCCCAAAAAGGAAAAAGGAGAGCCCTGTAGAGTTCTCCTTTTTCCTTTCTTTCTTCTCTTTTCAAAATTATTCTTATTTTTATTGGCTAAATTCGATACGATGATTGTATTGAGTTTTTACAAGAGAACTTCCGAAAATCTTCATAATCTAGATTAATCAACAAGATCCAGCTTTGGCACAGTGTTTGCCATAACATTTAAACAAAATAGAGTAATTCGGTTTAGCTTATTTGAGCACGAATTACTATTTTTATTTTAAATGGAGGTTTTATGAACAAGAAAATACTCAGTCTTAGCGGAAGTTTAGTCCTCGCGTTTTCGCTATCGGGCGTTGTGTCAGCGCAAGATACGACGGCTACAACTACAACGAAAACAACTACGGTTAGGGAAACCGTCAAAAATCCTGACGGCAGCTATACGGTTATTGAATATCCGGTTGGCAAAGAAGTTACGGTTGACTTGACCCCATTAAACTTGCAGGGTGCGAGAGGTCTTGCGCGCATAATGCGATCGGACAACGGAACGAATGTAGCCCTCGATTTGTCGGGTCTTCCGGCTGATGCAAAAAGCTATTACGTTTACGCCGTTGATCCGAGCGGCAATGTTTCTCTGCTAGGTCCAACCACAATTGCAAACGGTACAGGCACAGCTAGTTTTACAACTCCGATGAGCCAATTTATGCTCGTTCTTTCACCGAATGAAGGTTTAACGACAATCGGCAACGATACGCCGGTTGTGTTCCGCAGCGCGGTTCCTCAAGGATTCGCGGTTGTAGGAAATCGTCCGTCAAACCCGATTGAGGAAACCAAACAAGTTGCCGGCAGCGTGCCTGTGAGTTCTGTTTATGAAGTTCCGATGCTCGGCATTCCGAGCCTCGGCGGTAAAGACACGGAAATCAGAATTCAGTTCAGCGGTGATTTGCAAGGCTTAAAAGGTAAAGCCTACATTGACCCGCGACAAGGCGGAGCCACGCAGATCAAAATGCGTTTCGACGATATGAAAATGGCTCCGAAAAACAGACGGTTCGTGTTGTGGGCTGTTTCGCCCGACAAGAAATACACGAAAATCGGTCAAGTGATTAACACCGGACAACGCCAAGAAGGCGAAATTCGCGGTGAAACTGCGCTCAGCGACTTCGGTTTGTTTGTAACGATGGAAGAGACAGACGTTATGCAACCGAGCGGAACTGTTTACGCGCCTTTCACAGTTTACAGACCATAACAAAAACTTAAAAGTGTTTAAAAAAAGCAGCGAATCAGAAGATTCGCTGCTTTTTTATATAAAAGTTAACGACTGACTTCAGGAAGAGACAATTCAGTTTCTTCTTTCCAATCTTCGATCACAAACTCGTTTCTTTCATTAATCCAAACATAAAATAATCGGTCAAAGCCTTCGGCATAAACAGGCTTTTCCAATCTTTTGAGAAAATGACGCAGACCTTTTTCGGGAATTTTCGCTTTGCCTTCGCGCAAATTGTTTCTTATTAAAGCCTCAGCAAAATTCGAGCGAAAATAATAGCCGACAACTCGAAAATGAGTTGACTTCGCAGCCATTATGTAAACGGCGCGTTGTTCGTGCGAGGCATTCGTTTTATCAACGACAAAAGACTGTTTCGCGCGCAGGCAAGCTTCAATCAAAATTTGCTCGCGTCGTTTCGTTCGAAGCATATCGCCGTTGATGCGAATGTGTGTATCAACGAAACGCTGTTTGAAAAACGTTGATTTTCCTGCGCCTTGAATGCCGACGAAAATTACCGCTTCCATCTAAGTTCTATGGAAATTTTCTCCAAACCGTTCATATACGGCTGCAAAACTTCGGGAATTATGATTGAACCGTCTGCCTGCTGGTAGTTTTCCAGAATTGCAATCCAAGTCCTTCCGACCGCTAAACCCGAACCGTTCAAAGTATGCGCATATTCCGGTTTTGCACCGCCGGCGCGTCGAAAACGCAGATTCATCCGCCGAGCTTGAAAATCCGTACAGTTCGAACAGGAAGAAATCTCGCGGTAAGTGTTTTGCGACGGCAGCCAAACTTCTATGTCATAAGTCTTTGCAGAAGCAAAACCAACATCGCCGGTGGATAAAACAACCGTCCGATACGGTAAGCCCAAAAGCTGCAAAATTCGTTCGGCATCGCGCGTCAAGCGTTCATGTTCTGCTTCAGAATTTTCAGGTAAGCAGACTTTCACCAGCTCGACTTTTTCAAATTGATGCTGTCGGATTAAACCGCGCGTATCGCGCCCATAAGAACCGGCTTCGGAGCGAAAACAAGGCGTGTAAGCCGTATAATTCAAAGGCAAATCGGAAGCATTTAAAATTTCGTCCGCATGGTAATTCGTGACAGGAACCTCAGCAGTCGGAATCAGATAATACTCGCGTTCGTCAGCTAGCTTAAATAAATCAGCTTCAAATTTCGGAAGCTGCGCCGTACCGAACAAAGCGTTAGCGTTAACGATAAACGGCGGAATTGTTTCCGTATACCCGTGTTCGGTCGTATGAACGTCAAGCATAAAGTTTATTAATGCGCGTTCGAGTCGCGCCCCCGCGCCTTTTAAGATCGAAAACCGCGCTCCGGCAAGCTTTGCCGCTCGCTCAATGTCCAAAATGTCCAGGGCTTCACCCAAATCAACATGGTCTTTCGGTTCAAAATCAAACTCACGCGGTTCGCCTACTCGCCGAACTTCCATATTTGCTGTTTCATCAGCGCCAATTGGAACGGATTCGTGCGGCAAATTGGGCAGATTCGTTAAAAGCTGTCGCATTCTGGCTTCCGACTTTTCGCGCGCGTCATCCAATTCGGCTATTCGCTTTTTTAGATCAGCTACAATTTGCTTGCGGGCTTCGGCGTCGCCCTTTTGTCCGGCTTGCATCAACGCCCCAATTTCTTTGCTCGTAGCGTTACGCTGCTGATTGAGCTGGTCGGATTCGCCGATAATACGGCGGCGCTCGGCGTCCAGCTCAATGAAATCATTCAAAGCTTCCGCCGGAAAACCACGACTTTCCATCGCTTTTCTAACAACTTCCAAATTTTCGCGGACAAAATTTAAATCGAGCATTTCGTAAAATTCCTTTGAATCTAAAACATTTACAATTTATGAAAGGCTAACCAGCCTGATTCAACAGTGTCAAGTTTATCGGCAATTTGTTCTCAACAGGGAATTTTTATAAAAGTGGTGTTGTACGAAAATAGCCTGTTTAGAATGAATATTTATGCAGAATTTTAAATTTTTGTGCAGACGTGCGGGTTGCCCAAAAGTTGCGAAAAGGAAAATCCTAGGATTCTCCCACCTTACTGAGTAAAACGCGAAACGCCTGAATTAACGAAATTCTCTGCAAAGCTCTCTATCACAAATCTGCTGTGTTATTCAATCAATGTACAAATCAGAAATCTCACCAAACTTCCTATCCAAACAGCTTTCAGAAAATCTTTCCAAAAAAGCGGGAGTTAAAAACAACTCTGGCTTTATTTTTGCTTAAAACCGCAGATTAAGAAGCGCCCATTTTTCTCGTTTTGGAGTCAACTCCACAGCGATTAGCCAATTTTTGTGCAAAAACCGAATTTTTGTGCAAGAAAAGCTATTTTTGTGCAGATCATTGAATTTTTGTGCGTCGTGTTACATTTGTGCAAAGCCATAAAAGTGTGAATTTTTTTTACATTGTATAGTGGCTTTACTGGTAGTTACTAAGTCATTTGATTCTGGGAGTTAAGTTAAAAGGTGGACGCCTTTTTGTGTTGCTGTGAAAATGTTGTGCAAATTTTTACCACTTACTCGCAAAAATCATAAAAATATTAAACCAACTCTTTTGCTACGTTAAGTCGTTTAAAATGCTAGTTTGCAGTAAAAGTGGAAGGCGCCGAAAGAATGGCACGCAAATTGAAGATAGGAAGGTCAGAAACTGTTAGAATAAAAGAGGAGACGATAATGAAAAACACAAACAACAACTTAAAAGGAATCTTAGTTACGGATTACACTAAAGGAATTCTAGTCACGGATTATACTAAAGGAATCTTGGTTACGGATTATGCCAAAGGAATTATGATGAGTGATTATACGAAAGGCATTATGATGGGTGATTACACCAAAGGCATTCTCGTTACTGACTAAATAGTTTGATTAGCTTGCTAAAAATCCTTAAAACGCTTACCCACCCTTTTAATTAAAGCTCGGAAACTCTGCTCGGTCTAAACAGAGCAGAGTTTTTTTTCGTTTTTCAATTATCTCAAAGCTTTCCAATACCGTTTGTTATAATCGTATGAGAAATGCTAAGTTATGTGCGTAAGTTTCCTCTACACGCGCACGAATGAAATTCGGAAAAGTAAATTTAGAAAAAAATACGCCGGATAAGTTTAATTCGCGTTTCAAGAGTGAAGTTACGGTTGCCGGCACCGGAAAAAACAAGACTTTCGGATTTAATTCAAAGATTGATTTTCAGATTGAAGTTGAGGAAATTCAATCGTTGATTGACGAAGGCGTTTCGCGCCGCGCTGAAGAAAAAGCCGATGAGCTTTTAAAATTAAAACCGCGCGATGCGAATCTGCTGGCAAAAATCCGGCTTTGCCGCTCGAAAGCGCTTGAACTGCAAGCGCGTTATCGCGACGCTCTCGACGGTTTGAAAACTTATGAAAACGTTGAAGTTCGTTTCGGGCTTGAACCTGAGCTTGACCTTGAAGTTCAAACGCAAATTGCAGTTCTTTATAACTATTTAACAGACTCGCCCAAATCTGCCTCTCTTCTCAAAGGAATTCTCGAAGCCGCCTCAGAAATTGAAGCGAGCAACAACATATTCGGTTTAATTTACCTTTCTTTATCGAGAGCTTACCGCTCGCTTGGGCAAACGGTTATTTCGCGCGGTTATGCCGAACGGGCTTTGAAATTTTACCGCGAAGCCGGAAATTGGCGCGGGATGGTGCAATGTTACATCGCGCTCTCGAATTTGACGGTTCAAGAAGGAAAATACGAAGAATTCATCGAGCACAGCCAGCAAGCGTTAAACATTATCGGCGAAAGACCGGAAAATTACTGGCTCGGACGAATTTATTCGGAACTTGCGGGCGCGTATTATTTTCTCCATCGCCCGCACGACGGGATCGCCTGTCTGGAAAAATCAACCCGCTACTTCGAGCAAACCGAACACATCGCCAACACGCTTGCCGCGAATAACAATCTGGGCGCGATTTTGATCGTCATCGGCGAATGGGAGCGTGCGGAAAAAATTCTCAAAAAATCTCTGAAAATCGCAAGCGAAGTCAAACATTCTTCGACTTCGATGATTTACGACTCGCTCGGCGAATTGTATTTATTGCAGGAACGATTTGACGAAGCCAAAGAATATCTGCAAACAGCCGTTCGAATCAGCAAAGAGCAAAATCGCAAATGGTATCTCGTTCAGGCTCTAAAAAACTGGGGGCGTTTTCAAATTGCGATTAACGATTTTCGTGCGGCGCTGGAAATTGTCAACGAATATTTGGAAACAGCCCGGCAGGTAGCGGACGAAGGTGCGATGCGGCTGGCTCATTTGCAGCTCGCGGAAATTCATCTCAATCTGGAGAACTGGAGCGAGTTTGATGCGGAAATAGAAAAAGCCAATCTTCGCGATGAAGACGCCGAATCGGATTTACAGGTAACTGCTTATTCGCAGCTTCTGCTCGGTCGCCGCAATCGGTTCAAAGGCGATCTTGCGCTAGCCGAATTTCATTTCAGTCGCAGCTTATCGCTTTACGAAATCCTTAACGATTTTTATTACGCAACCGTTTGCCGTTTTGAGTTAGGTAAGATTTTATCCCAGACAAACCCGAAGCGCGCGGTTGAAAATCTCGAAACGGCAATTAAAAATTTTCGTAAGCTGCAAATCCAATCTCTGCTCGAAGCGGCGGAAGCAGCACGCGCGAAAATCTCAAAAATTGTCGCCGAAACCGTTCGGCGTAAACCGAACTTAGGACTTTTAACATTGCGTTTGACGGAAGCAGCGGCTGCTTCACGCGAGGTTTTGCTGCGCGAGTTTTTATCGGTTTTGCGGCAGGAAAGCCGGGCGAAAAAAATCATCATCGTACAAAAAAACGCGGATAAAAAGCTTCAGCCCTTTGTATTTTCCGGTTATACGCCCGCGGAAGCTGAAGAACACATCGCTCGTTTTGAACAGGCAAAAAATAACGACCGGCTTTCCGGTTTTGTCGAATCAAATAATTTTTCGATTTTTCCGCTTCTTGAAACTTCCAACGCGCCAGTGTTTTTGCTCCTCCACCCGCGTTCGGACGCAAAGCTTGCCGATGGCACAAGCATTCAGCCGCTAATCAAACTCGTCGAACTTGGGCTTGAAGTCTGCTCATTGCGCGAAAAAAGCAGAACGCAAAAAGCCGAAGCGGAAACGCATTCGTTGCATCCGGATGATTTGCTGCCCGGTTTAATTCACTCAAGTCCTGGAATGACCGCAGTTGTTGAAGAAATCTATAAAATCCGAACATCAGACATTACTGTTTTAATCACCGGGGAAAGCGGAACCGGAAAAGAAGTTGTGGCAGGAGCAATTCACACTCTTTCCAATCGAAAAGATAAGATTTTCATACCGTTTAATTGCACCGCCATTCCGAAAGAATTAGCCGAAGGACATCTGTTCGGATACCGGAAAGGAGCTTTCACCGGAGCAATCAACGATTCTCAAGGTGTTATCCGTTCAGCAGACGGCGGAACTTTGTTTTTAGATGAGATCGGAGATTTACCGCTTGATCTGCAGCCGAAACTTCTTCGTTTTTTGCAGGAAGGCGAAATTCAACCGCTTGGAGAGAAGAAGCCGATCAAAGTAGATGTCAGAGTTGTGGCGGCGACAAATGTCAGTCTGGAAGAAAAAGTTGCTGAAGGCTTGTTCCGGGAAGATTTGTATTATCGCCTGAACGTCATCAGATTAAGAGTTCCGCCGCTCAGAGAACGTCGTTCCGAAATTCCTTTGCTTGTTAATCATTACATCAATCATTATTCACAGAAATTCGGCAAAAAAAATGTGACCGTTACACCCCAGACGGTTGATTTATTGATGGTTTGTGATTGGGAAGGAAATGTGCGGCAGTTGATAAATGAAATTCAGCGTTTGGTCGTAAGAGCCGAAGACGGAGAAACGATTACGCCCGATCGTTTATCGCCGGAACTTAGAAAAAGCAGCGTTCCGCTTTCTTCTGAAACCGGCGCAAATGCTTTCGTCGCCGATTCGCTGTCAAACCTCTTGAGCATCAACCCCGAAAATCGAAAGCTTGACGAAATCATCGAGCAAATCGAGATTCGTTTGATTATCGAAGCACTCAAACACCACGAGGGAAACATCTCGCGCGCGGCAAAAGAATTGGGCATTTCACGGCGCGGCTTATACAATAAGCTCGAACAGTACCAACTATACAAAGCCAGCAAACCGACCTTTTATTTTTAACTCTGCTTTCAACCGGAACAGTTCTTGCAGTTTTGAACGGCGCATTTAAACAATGCATCGAAATATTACGCGAGAGGAGAGTTTGTTATGAGTTTATTGCGCGGAGCAATCGCCGGAGCAGGCGCTTGGAAGCTCGGAGGTGGCATCATTAGCACAATCCTAATATTCTTGCTGTTGTATTGGTTACTTGGATTCTTTATGAGCTAATCGAATAAAGAACCGAGAAACAAAAAATTAAAGAAGGACAAGAATTGCCCTTCTTTAATTTTGAATGAAAATTTTTGCTAGCCTTTATGGACACGGTGAGCCGAGAGCGAAAAAGCAGCGCATCGCCCAAGTGAAATCCGTGTTGATCGCTGAATTAACGACCGGCGTTGTTGTAGTTTCGAGCGGCGTAACGGGGCGCATACCTGAGAGCCGCCACTTGCCCATTTGCGTTTCATCAAAGGCGACGAATTTTGCTCTCGAATTCTCGGTGAATGTGTAATCGGCGAGCGCGTGCAATTTGCGCCAGACAGCCCAATAATCAAACGCATTGATTTCTTCCGGCTTATCGCGATTGCCGGTAACCGGAATACCGTGTCCGGCTGACAGATAACAGGTCGTCTGCGCCGCGCGAATCATTTGCCAGCGTTTCTCAGTGATTTGCGGCAATCTGTTCCAGACATCGTTGACGCCGATTAAGTGTTGATTCGTTTCATCGTCCCAATAAACCTGCACAATCAATTTCGCCGAAGCCGGAATCTGTTCGTAATTTGTTCCCCACGAATACCAGGGCGCCATCGAAAAGATAAACAAACCGTTCGTTCCCCAGCCAGCGGCAACGGCGCGGCGCGCAAGCTCCGGTACAGCTCCTGCGCCGTAGCTGTGTCCGGCAAAGCCAACGCGCGTCGTATCCAATATGCTGCCAAACTGCTGGGCGGCGGCTTGAAAACCCGCCCACATTTGTTGGTAACGCGCCATGTTGCTTGTTAAAAGATTTGACGTGTAAGGCGCAAAAACAACAGCGTAGCCGTTGCTTGCAATCTGGCGCGAAAGCGCGTCGTAATATTGAAAATCCGTTCCGCCGAAACCGTGCGCGAAAAAGACAACCCCGACCCGAGTTTTCGCCGACGCATTCTCAGGCAAATAAACCGAAACCGGCGCGGGCGCATTTGGTTCGGGATTATTGATTGATTGCCGCGTGACGGCAAATTGCCCCTCGCTGCCGTAGTCGCCGCGAGCAGGCAAAGTCGTGACTTTTAGATTTGTGCAAGCCGGAATTTGTGCTGCGGCATTCGAGACGAACAAAAACGTCAGGCAAAGAAGTGAGAAAAGATATTTTTCCATTGCTTTTTATTGTGTTTGAGAAGCCGCTAAACTTTTATTAGTTGCAGAAGGACTAAATCTTATTTCGCCGTGAAAGCAACAATTCGCAGAGGCGCGCCGCTGCCGCCTTTGATTTTCATCGGGAGCGCGATAACCTGCGCTCCGGTTGCGGGCAGTTTGTCCAAATTTGCGACATTCTCAAAGGCTGGAACGTTTTGCTCCATCAATGCGACATGCGCGTCGAAAGTTTGCGATTGTCCGTAATCAATGCTAGCGGTGTCAATCCCGACGGCGCTGATTTTCCTGTTTTGAATCAGCCAGAGAGCAGCTTCCGGGTGCAGACCGGGAAAATGCTTTTGGTCAGCCGCTTCGATTCCCATATATTTCGCGCGGTCGCCCCAAAACTGCCCGTAGCCTGTTTGCAGCAAAACGATATTTCCTTCCGGTATTTTTCCGTGTTGCGCTTCCCAGGCAGTAAAGTCTTCGACGCTAACCAAATAATCGCGGTTCGTCGCCGCTTTTTGCGAAACGTCAACTTTGACCGCAGGCGCAATTAATTGCGTGAGCGGAATTTCATCAACGGTTTTGCGACCTTCGGCGAAATGAATGGGCGCGTCAAGGTGCGTTCCGCCGTGTTCAGGCGCGCAGAATTTATAGGCGGAATAGTAATAGCCTTTGTCCGTCCGACCTTCGGCGACCGTTTCCTTTTTGAACACGTCGGTTTCGACCCAGTAAACGGTTTTATCAGAAAAATCATAAGATAAATCTATCCACTGACCGGAAGGAAAACGAGAGCCGCCATTTTCGGCGCAAGCCGCGAGCAAACAACAAAACGCAATGAGCAGCAATTTCTTCAAGACCATAATTTTCTCCAAATATTAAGGTTTACCGAGTTTTTATTGTTTTTTTTTATGTTTTGTTAATAGCTCTTCGATTGTTTTCCTGACCCGACGCGCACGGGTTTCGGGTTTCTTCGATTCCTCGATTACCGCGACGAATTCTTTTTTGTGAGTGAAGCTTATTCGCTCCCATATTTCTTTCGCCTGCGGATTTTCGTTCAAAGCGGCGTGCAAATCGGCTGGCGGCTCGATTGTTCGCGGCGCCGTGTCCCGTTCAATTTCAATTCGCACAATATCGCCCGCCTTTGCGTTTGCCGCTTCGCGCAGTTGGCGGTTGACGACCATAAATTGCTCGCCGTTCATACGGAAAATCGTGCTGCGAAACGGAGCGCCGTTGATAGTGCCGCAAACCGGGACTCGTTTGCCGCCGAAAACCGTTTCCACATCAAAGGGAAATTTAACGGCGGTTGCTGAGCTGTTGTTGTAGTTTCCGAACAACTCGGTTTCAAAAATCTGTTTGTCAGCCATAACTTCTTCTGTTTTGTGTCCGATTTCGGACTGTTGTAAAACTGAATGGGATAATAAAATTACACAAAATATTTTTTGTTACAAATTATGAAAATTAGAAAAGCAGTTTTTCCAGCCGCCGGACTTGGTACACGTTTTTTGCCCGCGACAAAAGCGTCTCCGAAAGAGATGCTCCCGCTCGTGGACAAGCCTTTGATTCAATACGGGATCGAAGAAGCCGTCGCTTCCGGCATCGAATCAGTCTTAATCATCACAGGGCGCGATAAATCGGCGATTGAAGATCATTTCGATATTTCCTACGAACTCGAACAAACCTTGCGCGAGCGCGGCAAACAGGAGCTTTTCGAGCAAATGCGTGCCGTCGCCGATATTGCGCACATCATTTACACACGCCAAAAACAGCCGCTCGGTCTAGCGCACGCGATTTATCAGGCGAAAGAATTTGTCGGCAATGAGCCGTTTGCCGTGATGCTGCCCGACGATATTATGGACGGCGAAACGCCCGCTTTGCAGCAATTAATCAGTGCTTACGAAAAATACAATGCTTCAGTAATTGCCACGATTCAAATTGATGACGAGACGATTTCGCGTTTCGGTGTGATTGCAGGAGAACAGATCGAACCCGGCGTTATCAAAATCACGGACGTGGTTGAAAAACCGAAATATGAAGAAGCGCCTTCAAATATGGCGGTCATCGGGCGTTATGTTTTTGAGCCACAGCTTTTCGACGCGATTGAAAAAATCAAACCGGGCGCTGGCGGCGAGCTGCAAGTCGCCGACGCAATGCGGATTTTGCTCAAAGAAGGTCATCCGTTTTACGCCGTCACGCTCGACGCGCGCCGTCACGACGCTGGAGACAAGCTCGGATTTTTGATCGCAACAGTCGAATTCGCCTTAAAACGCCCTGATCTTGCGCCCGAATTTCGTGCGTATCTGAAATCTCTAAATTTATAAATCTGCCTTGCCAAACGTAGAGACGCAATACGTCGCGTCTCTACCATTTTCGTCGTTCTCCTCTCATTTCTGAATTGCAATTTTCGCCTTAAAGCGGTGAATCGGTTAAACTTGAGTTGGTTTTATGGAAAAACGCGACTCTGAAACCTCGAAAACCACAAAACGTTCGACAATCATTTTTCTCGGCACATTGGTTTTCGTGTTGCTGGCGGCACTTGTTTTGCTGCAATCAGCCGTCGTCTGGCGTTATCTCCAAATTGACAGCGCGAGCGATACTTTGATTTTATACGCGCTTTCCTCGCTCAATTTCTTCGCTTTTATCATTTTTGCTTTCATTCTTTTGCGAAGCATCGCTCGGCTCTCGCGAGAACGACGGGCTTTAAAGTTAGGCTCGCGGTTGAAGACCCGCCTTTTGGTTTATTTCGTTGCTGTGAGTTTGCTGCCGATTGCGGCGATGGCGGCTTTTTCTTTTTTGTTTTTAAACCGAACGCTCGAAAAATCGTTCAGCGCCCTGCCCGAAGCCGTTATCCGTGAAGCGCGCGGCATACAATCGGAAGCCATCAAGGAGCGCGTTCGCCATTTCAACGAAAAAGCCGCTTTATTCGCTGCGTTGATAGCGTCCAAAAGCGAAATCAGCGAAACCGATTTGCGTGCAGATTTACAAAGCGGAAAACTGTCCGGTGCGGAAATAAAATCACCCGATGGAATTGTTCTCGCCCGCGTTACGGATGAATTGCCTGTCGAACAGCGTCAGAAATGGCGTGAGATTTTAGAAAGCACCGCCGGAGTTAAAGAACTGCAGGACGGAGTTGGTTTTGACGCCGCAAACTTTGTTTTGTCAGACGGCAGAAGCTTGCGAGTCGTTTCGGAATGGAACGGCGAGAGCGCGCTGAGCCGGGAAATTTCAAACACGCCGAGTGAGTTCGAAAGCCTTCGTCAGCGGCAGCTCGAAGCCCGCTGGCTCGGTTTTTCAACTCTTAGCCTACTCACGTTTTTGCTGATTTTCGCCGCTTCGTGGGTGGCTTTTCATCTCGGCAGAAGCCTAACTCAGCCGATTCGCGCGCTCGCCGAAGGCTCGAAAGAAATTGCGCGCGGCAATCTTCAACATCGCGTCGAGGTTTTAGCCGAAGACGAGCTTGCGCTGCTCGTCGAATCGTTTAATCAAATGGCTGCCGATTTGGAAAACAATCAGCAGCGACTCGAAGAACGCCATCGGTACATTGAAACCGTTCTGCAATCGCTTTCGACCGGCGTCGTTTCGCTCGACGCCGAAAACCGCGTCACAACTCTCAACGACGCTGCGCGCTCAATGCTGCTGCTCGCGGAAAAAGAAACGGAAGCTCTGTTTTTGTCGGATTTAATTGCCGACGAGGATTTCCCACGCCTTGAAAAACTGATTGCGCGCGCTCGCCGTCTTGGTCAAGCTTCGGAGCAAACGGCTTTGACCAGACAAATTTCGGGCGGAAATGGTTCGACAAATGAAAGTGGGAGTTTGCCGGTCGCGCTCACGGCGACGGCGCTGCGCGAAGCTCCGGGAAAAAATGTGGGCGTTGTTTTGGTGATTGAAGATTTGTCCGAATTGCTTGCGGCGCAGCGAGCCGCAGCGTGGCAGGAAGTCGCGCGCAGAATGGCACACGAAATCAAAAATCCGTTGACGCCGATTCAGCTGGCTGCAGAGCGAATCGCGAAACGTTTTAACGGGAAACTCCAAAGCCCTAACGGCAACGAACAACGAACGACAGGCAATGAGCAGACCACAAAAGTCGTTAAAGAAAGCACGGAGACGATTTTGCGCGAAGTTGACGGTTTGAAGTCAATGGTCAATGAGTTTTCGCATTTCGCGCGCTTGCCGCACGCTCGACTTGAAAGCGGAGATTTGAATGAAATCGTGCGACAAACAGCGGTTTTGTACGAAGACCGTTTGGCGGATGTAAGGCTTGAAACGGATTTGCAGGAAAATTTGCCCTCCGTGGTGCTCGACGCCGAGCAAATGCGGCGGGTCTTCGTGAATTTGATTGACAATGCGCTCGAAGCCTTTGGTCCGCGGCAAAAGGAAAAACGAATTACAATCAAAACTTTTTACGATGGGGCGCGCGATACGCTCGTCGCTGAAGTGTCTGACAACGGGCGGGGAATTGCCGCAACGGACTTTTCCAAACTTTTTCAGCCTTATTTTTCGACCAAAGGGCGCGGGACGGGTTTGGGATTGGCGATTGTGCAAAGAATCGTTCAGGAACACAGCGGTCGCATTAAAGCTCTCGCAAACAAACCAAACGGCGCAAAATTTATTGTAGAATTGCCAACGGGAAATGGTTAATTCAGTTTTAATTGTTGACGACGAGCGCGGGATCCGTGAAACTCTGCGCGGCGTTTTGGAAGACGAAAATTTTGAAGTCGAAACCGCCAAATCGGGCGAAGAGGCTTTGGAAATTGTCGAGCGGCAAAGTTATGCCTGCATTTTGCTGGACGTTTGGCTGCCGGGAATTGATGGGCTTGAAACTCTCGCCAAACTGCGCGAGCGCGGCACCGATGCGGCGATAGTGATGATTTCCGGTCATGGAAATGTCGAAACTGCCGTAAGGGCGACAAAACTCGGCGCGTTTGATTTTCTGGAAAAACCGCTGTCGAGCGAAAAAACAATCGTCACGGTCAAAAACGCGATCAAACAGCGCGAGCTTGAACGCGCCAATCGTCAGCTTCAGCAATCTCTGGCGGAAGAATACGCGATGATCGGCGATTCGGTCGCGATGCGAGCGCTCCGCAAACAAATCGCAATCGTCGCGCCAACCGACGGCAGAGTTCTGATTACGGGCGAAAGCGGCACGGGAAAAGAGCTTGTCGCGCGAGCGATTCACGCCCAATCGCGCCGCGCCGCCGCCGCATTTGTCGAAGTTAATTCAGCAGCGATTCCCGAAGATTTAGTTGAAAGCGAGCTTTTCGGTCACGTCAAAGGCGCTTTTACCGGAGCGACTGCGACCAAAAAAGGCAAGTTTGAACAGGCAGACGGCGCGACGCTTTTCTTGGACGAAATCGGCGATATGTCGCCGCGAGTGCAGGCGAAAATGCTCCGCGTTTTGGAAGAACAGCGTTTCGAGCCGGTCGGCGGCAATACGGCAATCAAAGTTGACGTGCGCATAATTTCGGCGACAAATAAAGATTTGCACGAGCTGATTGAATCCGGTTATTTTCGCGCTGATTTGCTCTATCGGCTAAACGTGATTCCGTTTCAAATCCCGCCGCTGCGCGAACGCCGCGAAGACATCGCGCCGCTGGTGGAGCATTTCAACCGGAAATTTTCCGCCAAATACGGGAAACCGCCGAAAATCTTTGCTGAAGACGCCATCGAACGGCTGACCGATTATTCGTTTCCTGGCAACGTCCGCGAACTGCGAAACACAATCGAGCGCGTCGTGATTATGAACCAGAAACAGGCGATCAGGGCGGACGATTTGCCCGCTCTCGGAAACGACGCGGATGTTCCGCTCGTTTCGTTCCGCTTTCCTACCTTTAAAGATGCTACCGACGCTTATCAGCGTGAGTTTATTCTGCACAAACTCGCCGAATCAGAAGGAAACGTAACAAAAGCCGCCGAATTAATGGGCGTTGACCGCAGCCATCTTTATCGCCGGATGAAAACTTTGGGAATTAATGCGGAAAAAACAAAAACGGAGATTTAATGGCTAGAATAACAAAGTGCAAATTTATTGCACTTTGTTTCATGGTTATTTACGGGCTGCGCTAAAGTTATCAAGTATTATCAGTGTTTTTATCATCGTCCATATTCGTCCAGCCACAAGTTTCGCATCCTGTAATATAGAGCAGATTTCAGTAATTTGAAACACAAGAGTAGAATCATCAAATGAAATCCTACTCTTTAGATTTACGGGAAAAGATTCTCGAAACATATAAAGCGGGCGGCATCACTCAACGTGAATTAG
>JALZCH010000058.1 GCA_030863175.1 Acidobacteriota bacterium
TGGTCGAAGCTGAAAACGCTATGTCGAGGCAGAAAAGCGCGAACTGATGAAATGCTTGAAGAAGCATTAAATTGGGCATTGAAACAAATAACGAAACAAGACTGCCGTAATTGGTTTCGCCATTGCGGTTATCAGGTCGCACTCATTTGAGAAGCGCTATAATAGTTTCAAAAGAAAAATCTGGACTTCGCTTTGTTTCTTGTGTTATATCTCGTTTCATAGATTGCACCATCGTTCATTTAAGGATGTCTTGTTGTATGCAATGCAAAGTAACAGAAGTTTATGCGCCTGATTTTCTCACTAGGCTATCTCTCCCGCTTTTCGGCTCACGCGTTGCTGCTGGCTTTCCCTCGCCTGCCGACGATTATATTGAAGGCAGAATAGATTTAAACAAAGAGTTGATTCGGCATCCTTCTTTTACGTTCTGCGTTCGCGTTCAGGGCGATTCAATGGAAACAACAATCCGCCCCAATGAATTGCTGATTGTGGATAGAATGCCTGAAACAAGGGACGACGATATTATTGTTGCCTGGTATGAAGGCGAGTTTTGCGTTAAGCGATTGAAATTTTTAGATGACGGTTCAATTTGGCTTTATTCCGATAATAGAAAATACAAGCCGATGAAAGTTGCGGCTGATAGTGATTTTGAAATTTGGGGATTGGTTTTGCACACGGTTCAATCTTTTAGGCGCGTATAAAATGATTGCTTTGGTTGATTGCAACAATTTTTATGTTTCCTGTGAGCGCGTATTTGCTCGTGAGCTAAAGAATCGTCCTGTTGTCGTTTTATCTAATAACGACGGTTGTGTAATCGCCAGAAGCGAAGAGGCAAAGGCTTTAGGAATCAAGATGGGAACGCCTTTCTTTCACATTGATTACCTGATTGATAAAGAGAATTTGGTTGTTTTCTCGTCCAACTACATTCTTTACGGAGATATGAGTTCTCGCGTAATGGATGCTTTAAGTTACTTTACGCCTGAAATTGAGATTTATTCGATTGATGAAGCATTCTTAAATTTAGATCAGGAGAAACAAGCATTTTTCAAAAAAGCCGAAGAAATCAGAAAAAGTTTAGACAAGTGGGTCGGTATTCCTGTTTCCATCGGTATTGCGCAGACTAAAACATTAGCCAAGATCGCTAACAGAGTCGCGAAAAGAGACAAACTCGGCGTGTTTGAGCTGGCGGATGAAAAGCTGCAAACGGAAGTTCTGAAGGAAATTCCGATTACAGACGTTTGGGGAATCGGTTATAACTCTGCCAAAAAGCTTAAAGCTCTCGGAATTACAAACGCTTTCGGGCTTAAAAATCTCGATAGACGGTGGGCTAAAAGTCTCTTAACTGTTGTTGGCGCCAGGATAGTTGAAGAACTTAATGGAAACGTCTGTTTGCCGTTAGAGCTTATTCCGCCGCCGAAGAAATCAATAACCTGTTCGCGGTCCTTTGGAACTTTGACCGATAACTTTGATTATTTAAAAGAGGCTTTAGACAGCTATTTGATTAGAACCTGCGAGAAAATGAGACGGCAGAAACTAACGGCAAATGCCGTTACAGTTTTTTTGACAACCAACCGCTTTTCTAAAACCCCACAATACAGCAATTCGCTGACAATCGAATTGGCAAATGCCACAAATTCAACTCTTGAGCTTAGAGAATGGGCGAAAAGGGCGTTATTACAAATTTACAA
Organism: Acidobacteriota bacterium; assembly: GCA_030863175.1. Taxonomy (GTDB): domain Bacteria; phylum Acidobacteriota; class Blastocatellia; order Pyrinomonadales; family Pyrinomonadaceae; genus JALZCH01. The sequence goes on from JALZCH010000058.1 coordinate 1,686, forward strand.
AGAAGGTTATCTCTACAAAAAGGTCGGCGTTATTTTGCTCGGTCTGCAACCTGAGTGCTCGGAAACAATCAGACTTTACAATCAATCGAACTATGAAAAAGACAAACGATTGATGACAGCCTTAGATAAAATTTCTCAAAAATTCGGCAGAGATACAATCAGGCTCGGAGTTCAAAGAAATACAAAGAACTGGCAGATGAAAGCCGAAAGAAAATCTCAGAGATACACGACTTGTTTAAAAGAAATTCTAACCATCCATTGAGTTTTATAATCATTTCAAGGAGCTTTTTGAAGATGTGCGGAAGATTTACCAATAAAGCTGAACGAGAACAGATTGAAAAGGAATTTAAGGTTACGGTTAATAACTCGACAACCGATAAACCGAGATTCAACATTGCGCCGGCACAAATGATTGATACCGTTATTAACCGTGAAGCTGAAACTGTTCTTACAGAGTTGAAATGGGGGTTGATTCCGTCCTGGGCGAAAGATGCTGATGCAGTTAAGGGTTTGATAAATGCGAGAGCCGAAACTTTGGCGGAAAAACCGTCTTTCCGCGATGCTTTCCGCAAACGCAGATGTATTATTCCCGCCTCTGGATTTTATGAATGGCAAAAGGCTAGAGGCGGAAAACAGCCTTACTATTTCTTTTTAAAAAATAAGCATGTCTTTGGATTTGCAGGGTTGTTTGAGAATCGAATTGATAAAGAAACAGGCGAGATTTTAGAAACCTGCACGATTATTACAACCGAAGCGAACGAAGTATTAAGACCTGTTCACGACAGAATGCCTGTTATTTTGAAAGCCGATAATTATGAGCTTTGGCTGGATGAAAAAATTAAAGATGAAACGAAATTAGAGAAATTGCTTGTTCCTTATTCTGCCGATGAAATGAGCTCGCACGCCGTAAGCAAAGGCGTTAATATTCCTGACACAGATTTACCCGAGTTGATACTGCCGATAGATAGCCTGTAGCTGTTTCAGTAATAAAAAGCCTGTTTATGGAAAGAATTTGACTAAACATGATAGGAGGAAATGCGATAAATCGAAGGCAAACCTTTCCGCAAAGGCGATTAGTAAGCAGAACAAATTTAAAGACGAGTGAAAACTCGTCCATTCTTTGAAATTTGTTTTAAAACAAAAAGGCGAAGGTTTCCGGAAACCTTCGCCTTTTTTTCATTGATTGAAGCCTGTTGTTTTTGCCTGTAAACTGACAACAACGATTTCAATTCTCCCAAACAGCTACAAATTCAAAAGATGAAGATGAAAATCCTTTTCGCGCTTTTTTCGATTCTAGCCTTTTGTTTCAGCGCCGCCGCTCAAAATGCACAAATCGGGCAATCAATTTTGATTCGCATAGTTCGCGCTGAAGACGAGCGGCGTTTTGACGCAGATTTACAAAATCTGATGAAATCACCAGACGCTAAAATCCGCAGCCGAGCCGCGCTTGCCGCCGGACGAATCGGCGACGAGCGGGCGATTGAATCTATCACCACGCTGCTCGAAAGAGACCAAAACCAGGACGTGAGGCAAACGGTGGCTTTCGCGCTCGGCGAAATCGAATCGGCAAAAGCCGCTCAAGCAATTCTCCGAGTTCTGCAAAACGCGAAAGAATCCAACGCAATCCGCGCCCGCGCCGTCGAAGCCGCCGGAAAAATCGGCGCGGCAAATCAAAAAGAAGCCGCAGCCAAAGATTTGAGCGAAGCTATTCTGGATGTGCTCGAAGCCGAACACGCCAAACAAACACCGAACCGCGAAGTTGTTCTGCTCGGTTTGACCGCCGCTCTGAGAACACGCGGTGAAGGAGCAGATTTGACCATCGCCAAGTTTTTGACGGACAAAGACGAGCGAACTCGCGCCGATGCTCTCAACGCTCTCGCCCGCTTGCGCGCCAAAAACGAAAACACGAATGCGCAAGTGCGCGCCCTTCTCTTGGCGGACGAATCGCCAATCGTGCGCGCCAACGCCGCCCGCGCTCTCGGCGCAACCGAAGACAAAATGGCTTTAAATTTATTAATTGAATCCGCCACAAACGACGACGATTTACGAGTTCGAGTTTCTGCAATCCGCTCGCTCGCCGCTTTAAAAGACAAAACGGCAGCCACTCCGCTCATCGAACGCGGCGAGGAGCTACTGGCGGATTACAAAACTGCGAAAGCTAAAAACGCAAATCCGGCTGAGAAAAACGAATTACTCGAAATTGCGACTACTTTAGGCAGACTTTTGCAAAACTCGGATGATGAAAGAGCCGTTAAATTTTTAAATGAATTTGGAGAATTGGATAAGCATTCTTCCCCAGAGATTGAAATTGCGTCTGTCAGAATTGCGCCAACAAAATATGTAGATACAGTTTCTCTAGATAAAGATTTTAATATTTGGCAGTCTGTTTCAAGCCGCGCGCAAGCGTTTGCCGAAGCCTCAGAATTGAAAGATGCGGCATTTAAAACACAAAGAGAAAAAGCCCAAAATCAGTTGCAATATATTTCAGAAAGCTATCCTCAATTATTTTCAATCGAGTCACGACCAACTCCTGATATTTTACGAGCATTTGCGAGATTCGAAGCGGATAATTCATCAGAGTATTTGCGCCGGCATTTGAACAATGAAACGCCCGGAATAGCTATAAACGTTTTAGTAAGAGCTACTGCCGCTGAGCTTTTAAGCGAGCAGCCAGCAAGCAAGGAAAACATCGAAGCTTTAAAAAACGCTTTCAAACAATCGCTCACAACCGATAAACACGAAAACGACGCGCAGCTTGCGATTCTTTCCGCGCTCGTCAAATTAAATAAAAACGAAGCCATCAGTTCTTTAAAACTCGCGCTCGATGCGCCGGATTATCTCGTTCGCCGCCACGCCGCTCAATTGATTAAGCAAAACGATTTGACGAAAGAATTTCCGAACCTTGATGCAAAAGTCGGAACGGTTAAGCCGTACAATCCGGCTTCCGGCACAAAACTCGGTCAGATTTTAAACACCGAAGCCGGTTACCGCCGCGCCGTATCACGTAAAAATGGGCAGGCGAGAGCTGTTGTTACGACCGAAAAAGGCGCATTCACGATTGAGTTTTTCCCGGAAGAAGCGCCTCTGGCGGTTGATAATTTCATTAAGCTCGCCCGCTCGAATTATTTCAACAATGTCGCGATTCACCGCGTCGTGCCGAATTTCGTCATGCAGGACGGCGATCCGCGCGGCGACGGAAACGGTTCGCCCGGCTGGCAGATTCGGTGCGAAATCAATCAGATTCCTTACGAACGCGGAATGGTCGGAATGGCGCTGTCAGGCAAAGACACGGGCGGCTCGCAATGGTTTGTGACGCATAGCCCGCAGCCGCACTTGGACGGCGGCTACACGGTTTTCGGGCGCGTGAACGAAACGGATATGAAAATCGTAGATAATCTGGCGCGCGGCGATAAAATTATTCAAGTGAAAATTGTCGAAGAAAATGCTTCGCGCAAAGTAAGACCGACGCAGAAGAAGACAAAATAAAACTTGAAAGTTTCAGGCACGCTGCTTGTTTGATTGATTTGCAGGAGTTAAGAAAATGAACGATTTGCGGACATACGGGAATTTGCAAACAGCAGCCTCGGCTCGCCCGATTTCAAAGCGTGATGTGCGCCGACAAGCCGAAGTAGAAGAGAGTTTGGAAACGTTGAGTCGCTGGCTTGACGATGTGGTTCGCATTCCGGTTGTCGGCTGGCGTTTCGGACTTGATTCGCTCGCCGGTTTGATTCCGGGCGTTGGCGATACAGCAACGACGCTGGTTTCGTTTTACATCCTCGCTGCAGCGGTACGTTATCGCGTGCCGAAGATCACGATTTTGCGGATGGCTTTGAACATTGCGATTGATTATCTCGTCGGCATCGTTCCGTTTGTCGGAGATTTGTTTGATTTCGCTTGGAAATCGAACAAAATGAATATGGATTTGCTTAAAAGCCGCGCGACCGTCACAGCTGAAGAAGCAAAACGCGGCGCACAGACGAGCGATTGGCTTTTTGTCGGCGGAATTATGCTCGTGTTGCTGCTGATTTTGTTCGGTTCGATCATAGTGAGCTTTTACGTTTTGAGCGTGGCTTGGGAAAGTATTAAAAGCGTGATGTATTAAAGCGCGTCTTCAATTTGATGGGCACGGGCGAAATCTTCAGGCGTATTGACGTTAAAGAAAAAGTTTTCGGCGTTAGGTAAATCTGCGAATTCTTCAAATCGAACAAAGCGCGTTTCTATTCTTTCCAAAAGTTTTCGCAAGCTCAATTCATTACTCGTCAATGCCGCTTCGACTTTGGGCAAACAGGTTTTTCGATAAAGAGTGCACAACGGCTGCGCTCTTTCGTCTTTTTGGAGTGGAACAACAGCTTCAATTTCAGTTTGAACAAATGAGGTTAATCTCTGAAAAAGCGCTCCGTTCGCAAACGGCAGATCGCAGGCTAAAACCGCAATCCATTCGGTTTCGGCGTGAAAAAGCGACGTGTGCAAACCGATGATCGAAGCGCGCGATTCAGATTTAAAAACATCGGGCAAAATTTCAATATCCGATGTTTTATTTTCATTTGTAAAATCACCGACTAAAAACGTCCGTTGCGGTTTAATTGCAGAAAGCGCATCTACCGCGCGTTCGATGAAAGTTTTGCCGCCGAGTTTTAAACGGGCTTTGTTTTCTCCCATTCTGCTGCTCGCGCCGCCCGCTAAAATGAAGCCTTCAAATTTCGCAATCATCATTTTTCAGAGAAGTTAAATGAGAGAAAACAATTATCCGCTTTGCATTGTCAATTTTACATTGCGAAAATTTACAATAGAGGATTGAAAGCTGATAATTTTATTCGATTCATAGTTTGCGACAATTTTCTCAAAGTGAGAAAATTCAAGCAATGAAACGGGCGATTTCAGCGTCTAAGTTTAGTTAAAAAGCCGCCGCCAAAGGGAGTCTTAATTAATGAATACCTCAGTTTTAGATAAAGAAAAAATCGGACAGGAAGACGTGCAAAATTCCGATCAGGAATCGCTCGCGTTTGAGCGTTATATGGGAATGTCCGACGAAGAACTGCACACGCGAATTGAGCGTGCGCGCAAAACGTTGGGCACGCGCGTCGTGATTCTCGGACATCATTACCAGCGCGACGACGTCATTCGACATGCTGATTTGACGGGCGATTCGTATCAGCTTTCGGTGATGGCTTCCGAGCGCAAAGACGCTGATTACATTGTTTTCTGCGGCGTGCATTTTATGGCTGAATCGGCTGATATTTTGGCTCAGGATCATCAGCGCGTAATTCTGCCGGATTTGGGCGCGGGTTGTTCGATGGCTGATATGGCTTCGGTCGAACAGGTCGAAGATGCTTGGGAACAATTACAGGAAATCGGAATTTTTGAGAATGAGCGGGTTGCTCCGATCACTTATATGAACTCGTCCGCGGCGATCAAAGCGTTTTGCGGTCGCAATGGCGGCGCGGTTTGCACTTCGTCGAACGCGATTCCGTTATTTGACAAATATCTGAAAGAATTCGACAAGCTGATGTTTTTCCCAGACCAGCATTTGGGCAGAAACACTGGCGCGAAGTTCGGGATTCCGCTCGAAAAAATGGTTTTGTGGAATCCGCATCTTGAGCTTGGCGGAAATTCTGAAGAAGATTTGCGACAGGCGAAAGTTATTTTGTGGCGCGGACATTGTTCTGTTCACGGGCGTTTTAAAGATTGGCACGTTGATAAAGTCCGCAAAGACGTTCCCGGCATTAAAGTTCTGGTTCACCCGGAATGCCCGCGCGAAGTCGTCGAAAAATCGGATTTAAACGGTTCGACTTCGTTTATTATCAAAACCGTAAGGGAAGCATCCGCCGGTTCAAAATGGGCGATCGGAACGGAAGTTAATCTGGTCAATCGCCTTATCAAACAATTTCCTGACAAACACATTCAGCTTCTCGCGCCCGATCTTTGTATGTGCGCGACAATGTACCGCATCGCGCCACAAAATCTGGCGTGGGCTTTGGATAATCTGGTTGCCGGAAATGTGGTTAATGAAATTGTTGTTGACGAAGAAACCAAACATTTTGCGACCGTCGCGCTCGAAAGAATGTTGGCGATAAATTGATCTTTTAATTAAAGAAACTACAGAGGACACAGAGGACACAGAGTTTTTATTGTTTTTAAACTCTGTGTCCTCTGTGTCCTCTGTGGTTTAATTATTTTGTGTCGCACAGGAAATTCATCGCTTTGGGAACAGCCAGCCAAGTGCCGACTCGCGAGCGTAATCATAACGGTTATTTCGTGCGCTGGGACGAGCACGGCTTTTTGTTCGATCCGGGTGAAGGAACGCAACGGCAAATGACTTTCGCCGGAGTTTCTGCTTCGGAAATCACGAAAATTTTTATTACGCATTTTCACGGTGACCATTGTTTGGGATTGCCGGGCGTTTTGCAGCGTTTGTCGCTCGATAGAATCGCGCACGCGGTCGAAGTTTATTATCCGGCGAGCGGGCAGCGGTATTTTGATAATTTGAAAAACGCGAGCGTTTATACGAAAACGACTGAAATTGTTGAAAAACCGATCGCGGCGGAAGGCGTTGTTTTTCGAGACAAAAATTTGATTGTCGAAACCCGAAAACTTGAGCATTCAACCGAATCATGGGGCTACCGTTTTCGAGAGCCTGACTCGGTGACGATGATTCCGGAAAAATTGAAAGAATTGGACATTTCGGGTAGAGATGTTGGCATTTTGAAAGAAAAGGGCATAATCGAGATTAACGGGAAAACCATTCGGCGCGAAGAAGCCAGCGTTTTTAAAAAGGGACAGACGTTTGCATTTGTAATGGATACGGGCGTTTGTCAGGCGGCTTATGAATTAGCGCGCGAGGCGGATTTTCTGATTATCGAATCAACTTTTTTATCTTCAGAATCGCAGGAAGCGTTTGATTACCGGCATTTGACGGCGCGGCAGGCGGCGGAAATCGCACTCGAAGCGAAAGCAAAACAGCTCGTTTTGACGCATTTTTCGCAGCGTTACATGAAAATCGAGGATTTTGCACGCGAAGCGCGCGAGGTTTTTCCAAACTCAATTGCCGTCGCGGACGGGCAGGAAATTGAACTTCGGCGGGAAAAAGTTTTATAAAAATGGCTGAGTTTGAAGATAAATTGCCGGAAAACGTGCCGGGCAGATTTTATGTTGACCGCAATTGTATTGATTGCGATGTTTGCCGCGATCTGTCTCCGAAAAATTTCACGCGCGAGAATGAAAACGGTTATTCTTACGTTTATCGGCAGCCCGCCTCATCCGAAGAGCTGGAATTATGCGAAGAAGCGATGAACATTTGTCCGGTCGAAGCAATCGGCAATGATGGTTAATAAACAACTACGGATTTCGGTATGGAGAATTTCAGATGAAGGGAAAGAAATTGATTCAGGTTTTTAATCCGAGCCTTGCGGCTCTGTTGTTTGCCGCCGAAAAAGACAAAGGCAGCCCGTTGACCGAAGATGAGGTGATTGCGATTCGCAATTCGGCGACGGTGATGATGGTATCGGAAGAATCCGCCGCCGAATTTGAAAAAAAGCGGGGCTACAAAGATATTGATGCCGACAATTGTTGGGAAGAATGGCGCAAATTGAGAGAGCGGCTTTAAAATTCTAAGGTCAGTTTCAGGTAAAGAGAGCAATAAAAAAGCGCGGTCATTTTCTTTCGCGTTTTTTTATTGCTCTCTTTTAATTTTCGGGCATAAAACACTGATCTGCAGCTTAATCACTCGAACCGCTTTATTGTTGGCGGAACAATAAATTAACCTCTCAAGATTCGCTCAACCTTCAAGTTATATTGTCAGAATCACAAATTTGCACAATCGTTCATTAAAGATCTTAAAAGTATTTGAAAATAAAAAGTTAATCTGAAATTGCGCCGAAGAATATTTTTAAGATTTTTCTTGTTTTGCATATCGTTTTGTGGTACAAAATCACAAAAAAATCCCCCGAATCTAGTAAGACCAGGAATCTGTGTCGCAGCCTGGTATGACGCACTTGTATTTCTCGGATGAGAATTAAAAATTCTGATATTAGTCAACTTGCTTTAGTTTTCTGCATCTGCCTTGCGGTTGTTGTGGCGGCGCAGTGTTCTCAATATAGCCAATCGGCAGCAAATCCGCCGCGCGATATTTTTGGAGTCAGCATCGGAATGAACAAAGAAGATGCGACGCAGCGGCTTCAGGAAATCGCCCTTTTTGAGCGCGACGAGCGAAAACGCCAGCAAGTCTGGAAAATGAAAGACGCTTCGCGTTACAGCCACGTAGCGGTCGGTTATGACCAGAAAAATCAGGTTCGCTACGTCACGGCGTTTGTTGATAAAGCTGCGGCGAAAGAACGCGTTCGCTTTGCCGATGTTGGCGATTTATCAAAAGCCAAGAAGGAAATCGTCGAGCCGCATTACAGATACATTTGGGATGTTCCGGCAGCCGAAGGCAAACCGGCTTATTCCGTAATCGCATACGGAGATGAACCTGAGTTTTTATCGTCGTGTTCGTTGAGCAGCGGAACTAAAACCGAAGAGTCAAAAGAGTAATTGTTGCCTGCGGAAACAAGCGGCGGGCTTCAGATTCTTTTTGTTTCATTAGAAAAGCACTTTTAGAGCGCGAAATAGCATAGAGGAAAATAGTCAACTCATGAGGAAAGGTTATTCCATTATGAAAACAATTTATTTTAAAAAAGCTCTGCGACTGCTCAATAAACGCCGTTATGCATTGCTGACGGCGTTTTTTACCATCGCTCTCGGAATCAGCGGTTTTATTCTTGAAAAATCGGCAAAAGCCTCAGATCCGCCAATAGGCTCAATCGGAGTAGGCGGAGCAACGGTAACTTGGGTCGGGACGGCAACGGGTCCTGCCGGTGGTCTGCCGCAAAATGAGGCGGCAACGTGTCAGGAAGGCGTAAATTGTGACATCTTTACGCTCAACGTTACCGGCACACAAGCTGATTGGAAGAATAGCGGCGGGCGCATCAATGTGCTGTTTACTTGGGCGACTCCCGCCATTGATTACGATATGATCGTTCGCAAGGAAGATAATGGAATTCCGGGCTATCAAGCCGCTGCCACAGGAAACACTCCGGCTGACTCGATTATTAACAGTTCGGGCGGTTCGACAACAATTGAACAGGTTATTATCAGTCCGGGCGATTCAGGGATTGGCACCTACTATGTTCGCGCTTATTACTTTGCCGGAGGCGGACCGCACGAGCAATATAATGGCAGCGCAGCCTATATCACCGTCCCGGTCGGTTTGCCGCAGAGTCAATGCACCGCTCCGGAGTATGACAACTATCAACCGCCGGCGGGAATGCCCAACCGCAACAATGCAGGCGAGCCTTCGGTCGGAGCGAACTGGAATACGGGCAACATCTTAACTCAAGCTCGTTTGTATTCGTATCGCGCCAGCTTCAACGATTCAACTTCGCCCGCTGATCCCACAACCGGAGTTTCGTGGCTGGCTAAACGCACGCCATTGACCGTCACCGGTCTCGACCCGATCCTGTTCACCGATTCAGTCACGGGTCGCACCTTTGGCGGAGAACTAAACGGCGCCGGGCACCAGGTCGGCGGTATTTCCGATGATGATTTAGCCAACTTCACTCAAGGCGTATTCGGCGGTAATGCGACACAGGGAGTTGACCACCAAACGATTGGCGGCGGACCACCAAGACCGGGTGTTGTTGGACGCCAGCCTGCTGGCGGTTATCCACATCTTGTTTATTACGCTTCACAACAGATCGGATACGCATCAATCTCGACGAGTTTTGACGGCGGAGTAACTTGGACGCAGGATGTTCCAATGTGGAGTTTGCTGCAATGCAGTGGCTTGCACGGGCATATAAAAGTCGCTCCGGACGGCACGGTTTATGTACCGAACAGAAATTGCAGCGGAAAAGTTGCGGTTGCCGTCTCGGAAAACAACGGTTTGTCCTGGAGCATTCGCGTTATACCGACCAGCAGCAGCGAATCGGACGACCCATCAATCGGCATCGGCGCAGGCGGCAGACTATATGTCGCTTATACAGCTGCCGATAAACGTCCGCACGTTGCGGTTTCAGACGATAAAGGCTTGACCTGGCGCGATGATTACGATCTGAGCAACGGAATTCCGGGCGGAGTTATAGCTTCGGTCTTCCCTTCAGCAGTAGCGGGCGACAATAATCGCGCGGCGGTATTTTTCCTTGCGACCAGTTCGCCGAACGAAAACAACGCAGACCCAACCGGAACCGACGGCGCTCCGACGACTGGCGCCGATCCGAGCTTGGCTGATAACTTTAAGGGCACGTGGTATCCGTATATCGCCACGACTTGCGACGGCGGAAAAAGCTGGTCGGTTGTAAAAGCAGATCACGATCCGTTGAGACCGGGAATGAAAAATCCTGTTCAACAGGGCGTCGTCTGCAAGAACGGCACGACTTGTCCTGAAGGACCGCCCGATACGCGCAATCTGCTTGACTTTAATGACATCACGGTTGATTCGCGCGGGCGCATCGTCGCAGCCTACGCGGATGGCTGTATCACCAATGCCTGTATCAATCTACCCGACCATAGCGCAGCCAAAGAAAATAATGACGGCTCCGCGACTTTAACTCTGATTCGCCAGCGCAGCGGGATGAGACTTTTCGGCGCATTTGATCCGGCTGGTCCGACGGCTCCGCCCGTTTCGCCTCCGGCTTGGGCTGAAGCCAGTCCGCGCGGTAACGAGCTTAAATGGGCAACGCCGAACAACGGAGGTTCGCCCTTGACGGCTTATCGCATTTATCGCGGCGTCGGAGGACAACCCGGCGAAACTTTGATTGCTGAAGTCGGACCTAACGTCAATTACTTTCGTGACCGAAAGGTCAAAGTACGTTTGACGAACGTTTTTTACCACGTCACAGCGGTGAATGCTTTGGGCGAAAGTCCACAGGCGGCTAAGGTTTTTGCCAGGTTGAAAGGCGAGTAACCTCAAAACGAAACGGGCGGCGGCAATTGGCAAATTGAGAACCGAATGCCGTTTGCCGTGCTTAACAACTAACCGCGTGCGGTTACTTTGGAGATTGAAAATGAAGAAATTAGGTCTATTTTGGAGAGAATCGAGCGTCAACCGATGGTTTATTTTCCTCTTTGGATTGATATGGCTGATCGGCGGAGTTATTGCATTAAGTCTGCCATCGAACGGCGTTCTTCAAACTGCCGAAGCTGCGCCTTCGATGATAACGCCGACCGTTTTGCATTTTCAAGGTAATACAGAAGAAGGCTGCACGGGCAATGGGATGGCAGATTTCACAGCTTGCAACGGTCCGTTTTTGCGCCCCGACTCAGCCCTTTCAGCTGGTGCGGCGGCGCATTGGGATCCGCCTGGCGGTCTGGTAACAAATAGCGACCGACAAGCAAATCACACAGACCCAAACTGGATTTGGAATCTTTCAGGTCCGACGCGGCTCGGCGGTCCAATGACAATTGAATGGTGGGCATCCTGTGGAGCGTGCGGTGCGGGCTTACCGGCAGATTGGATGATCCGCATTTGGGCTGACGGTGTCAAGAAATTCGAGCAACGCGTGACAGCGCCGCCGGATGCTCCGAATATTCCGAAGCTCCTGACTACCACAGTACTGCTGAGAGAAAATTTCCCCTCAGCACCGGCGGGAGATCCGGTGGCAATCACCGCCAACACAAAGATCGTGCTGCACATTGATCCCGTTTATATTGACGCGCAGCAAAACACTCATATTTATTACGATTCACAATTACCGTGTACGTCATCAACCGCCGGAGCTTGCGACTCAAAGGTGACAATGCCCGTTCTCGACGCGAACGAGCCCGTTCCAACGCCTACTCCGGGCAACAACGATATTCCGCCACCATCCGCCTGCCAAGTGCCGACGTACGACAACTATCAGCCGCCGGCGGAAATCTCGCCCGGCGTTCCTTATCCGCGACGCGACCAATCGGGAGAACCTTCAATCGGCGTTAATTGGAACACCGGAAACGTGATGGCGATGTCGCGGCTCAGACCAAACAGGGCGACATTTAATGATTCAACTTCGCCTGCCGATCCGGTGACTGGGACAACCTGGTTTAGTAAGCCCATAAATACGCTCGTTACCGGGCTTGATCCGATCTTGTTCACAGATTCGGTGACGGGAAGAACAATCGCAGGAGAATTGCAGGGCGCGGGAGGCGCAACAAACGGCATTATTTCCGATGACGATTTAACAAGCTCTGTGGCGACTTTCCAAACCGGCGGTCCATCGCAGGGCGTTGACCACCAATCAATCGGTGGAGGACCTCCAAAACAGGGCATTTTGGGACGGCAGCCCGTTACAAGTTACCCGCACCTTTTTTATTACGCTTCGCAGCAGATCGGGTATGCGTCGGTTGCGACCAGCTTTGACGGCGGGTTGACTTACGAACCGGCGGTTCCGGCTTACACAATCGCGCAATGCGGCGGAATTCACGGGCATATTAAAGTTGCACCTGACGGCACGGTTTATTTTCCGAATAAAAACTGCGGCGGCAAAGCGGCGGTCGTCGTTTCCGAAGACAACGGTTTGACGTGGCAAATTCGCACAGTTCCGACCAGCTCGAGCATCGGCGGCATCAGCGACCCGTCAGTCGGTATCGGCGCGGGCGGCAGGCTGTATTTGTCATACACCAGTTCTGACAGACAGCTTCGCGTTGCGGTCTCTGAGGACAAGGGCTTGACCTGGCGCGATGACTTTAATCTGGGCAAAGCGGCTGAGCACGTCATTACGGCGGGGCTGTTTCCGGCTGTCGTTGCCGGAGACAATAATCGCGCCGCCGTGTTTTTCCTCGGAACGGGCACAACCAATCCGGGCGATCCTTTCGGTTCGGTTCCGACCGTTAAAGCAACGTGGTTCCCTTATATTGCCACGACCTGCGACGGCGGAAAATCTTGGAGCGTGGTGCGGGCGGACAACGATCCGCTTCATCCGGGCGTGCCGAATCCGCTCCAGCAAGGACCTATTTGTACCAGCGGTACAGCCTGTCCAGCACCACCGGCAGTTCCGGCTAATACGCGCAACCTGCTTGACTTTAATGACATAACAGTGGATTCGCGCGGACGGATACTGGTGGTTTATGCTGACGGATGTAATTTCGATCATCCCTGTATCAATATTACCGACAATACAGGCGACACCAGTAGTAATCAAGGTGTCGCGCGTTTGACGATTATCCGGCAGCGCAGCGGGATGAGGCTTTTCGGCGCGTTTGATCCGGCTGGTCCGACGGCTCCGCCGCTTCCGCCGCCGATCTCGGTCGAGGAAACAAAAATGGGCAACAAAATCAAATGGACAATGCCCGATGACGGCGGCTCGCCGTTGACAGCTTACCGTATTTACCGTTCGCGGGCGGGTGGCGGAGTCGAGACGTTGATTGCCGAAGTAAAACCGGGAATGGTTTCGTACGTTGACCGAAAAACGCGGCGTGCCAAGGGTGTTTCTTATCGTGTCGCGGCGGTTAATAAATACGGCGAAACGCTGCGCGGTGGAAAAACTTCCGCGGGCTCGAGAGGCGAATGAAATTCAGAATTAAGGTTTAGCAATTATCGAATCCCTGTAAATTGGGGAGACTGTTAAATGCTAAACCTTAATTCAATGGCGTCACGCTTATGGCTTAACAAACTTTGTCAAAGATTTGGAAAGAATCGAAAGAAAGAGGAAATCGGAAATGTCACAAACAGCTATTAAAAATCAGCTCTCTCGCGTTCTGCATTGCGCCGCAGCGTGGTGCTTAGTCTTTAGCCTGCTCGTTTGCTCGGTTCCGCTTGCGACAGCGCAAAAGAAGGGCGACCAAAATCTAGGCGGCACTCCACTTTTTATCGTGCAAAATTTAAACGACAACGGGACGGGGAGCTTTCGCGAAGCTATCAATGCTGCGAATGCTGCGGGCAGTGGCGATATTCGATTTGCTGTAACCGGAACAATCAATCTGGAAACGCCACTTCCGGCAATCACAGTACCCGTCATTATCAACCTCAACACGCCGAGCAACATGCCGACGCCTGATACTCCGACTATCGAACTGAACGGACAGGCGACCCAAATCGCCGGAAACGCCTCAATCGGCTTATGGATTCGCTCCGGAAACAGCACAATCAAAGGACTTGCGATCAATCGTTTCGGTGAAGCCGGGATTCGGATGGACACAGATGGAAACGGAAACGATAACGGCAACATCATTATATCAAGTCACATCGGAACAAATGTCGCTGGAGATACTGCTTTGCCGAACATCAATCGCGGCATTTTGATTGTCGGCACTACCGGACATCGAATCGGCGGCGCGGCGGGATTTGAAGGCGCACCCGGTGATAGAAACGTGATTTCCGGCAATCTCGGACGCGGAATCGAAATTAGCGCGGGCGGCAGCGCCAACATCACCGGAAATTATATCGGTACAAACGCTGCCGGAAACGGCGATTTGGGCAACACTTCTGACGGCGTTCAAATCGTGAATTCTTCGGGCAGCACAATCGGTTATTACGCTTCACTCGGCACTCCCGGCAATGTGATTTCGGGCAATAACGGGCACGGCGTTTCCATTTTGACCGATTTCAACTTTACGGCATCGAACAATCTTGTCGCCGGTAATGTCATCGGCACGAACGCCGCCGGGACAGCTGCTCTCGGCAATAACGGAAGCGGCGTTGTTATTCAAGCCTCGAACAATACGGTGGGTGGCGTGACTGCCCAATTGCGAAATGTGATTTCCGGCAACCGGGTAAACGGGGTTTCTCTCGGAACGACTTTCGCTACGGGCAATACAATTGCCGGAAACTTTATCGGCACCGGACTAAACGGAACGTCCGCAATACCAAATCGCGATAATGGCGTTCAAATTGCGAATACTGCCGCAGGCAATATAATCGGCGGCGCGGGCGTGACGCCCGGCTCCTGCGACAATTCCTGCAACGTAATCGCCAATAATGGCGACGCTAATTCGCTGAGCGCGAGAGCCGGTGTTTACGTTGACATTACGGCGGGCGCAAGCAATACGATTCAAGGCAATTCGATTTTCAATAACGGCGGAATCGGAATTGATCTCGGCGCGCCCGGCACAACTGCCAACGACGCAAACGACCCCGATACCGGACCGAACAATTCGCAGAACTTCCCGGTTATCACTTCAGCCCTCACGAGCGGCAATGTGACCGGCACTTTAAACAGCACGCCGAATACGAATTTTAGAATTGATTTTTACAGAAACACCGCCGCCGACGGCGCAAACAGCGAAGGCAGAACATATATCGGCTCGACAAACACCGCTACCGACGGGAGCGGTAATGCAACGTTCGGATTTACCTCGACTCCAACACTTGCCGCCGGTCAATATATTACGGCGACCGCCACAACAACGGGCGGTGCGGCGCAAGCAGTCGGCGACACTTCCGAATTTTCGGGACAAGCTTTGGTAACTGAGACGGGAGGCGGATTTACCATAGAAGGAAGAGTTACTTACGGAGTTCCGGCAAACAATCCGCAGAAACCAGTTCCTGATGTGCTGGTTACTGCAACGGGACCGACAACTGAATCCGATACGACCGACCAGACTGGCGAATATCAACTCAACAACCTGGTTCCGGGCGGGAGCTATACGGTTACGCCGTCGAAAACCGGAGGCGTTAACGGAGCGATCACAGCGTTTGACGCAACGGTTGTTTTGCGCTGCGTAGCAGCCGGAGCTAACTGCGAGCTTACCGGAAACCAGCCGCAAGCCGCTGACACGGACAATGATGGATCAACTACTGCGTTTGATGCGACTTTGATTTTGCGCTATGTGGCTGCCAACGGACCAACCAACAACACCGGACAAACCGGCACCTGGGAGTTTATTCCGCCGCAGCGAACGTATTCTCCGCTCACCGGTAATCAGACTGGTCAAGATTATGTAGCCGTCCTGGTTGGAGACGTTGACGGCGATTGGATGCCTTCGAGTCCGCCGCAGACGAAACAAAGAGCAAAAATTGAAGCCGATAATCAACAGCAGGAAAAAGCTATAGCAAGAAACGTGCGGTTGTCCTTATCGGGCTTCTTTTCGCCGCGCAGAATAACACTTTTTTGATTCACTCTGTGTTTGAATCAACTTGCTGTTTTGGCAATACTGTAAGTTGATTTAAAAAGTAACAAAAAAGGAGCAGGTTCCCAAAAACCTGCTCCTTGTATTTTGAGATAAATTTTAATTCCGCTGCAGAACATGTCAATTGATTTTTATGCTGCCCCCAAAACAATTCGCGGCTGCACGATTTGCTCCTGCTGGCTGAAAACGCCGACGGCAATGAGATTTTCCCGCTCGTCGCATAAACGAACAAATTCGCCGTCGTTAAAATCCGAAGAAACGTTTGTTTTCATTCCGTTTAGCGTCCGCGCGACGGTATTTTCATCCAAAAGAACGAGCGGAAGATGCCGAACGGCGTCGTTCGGAGAAATCAAAATCTGTTCGACTTGATTTTCCGTTGCCAGATTTTCAAGTTCTTCAATTGTCACAGCTTGTGACAATTCAAAGCTCCCGGCTCGCGTTCGGCGAAGCTCCGCCAAATGCGCGCCCGTTCCCAATTCTTTTCCAATATCTTCCGCCAAAACGCGGATGTAGGTTCCGGCGGAACAAACGACGCGGATTTGGATTTGTTCGTTGTTCGTTGTTTGTTGCTCGTTGTTCTCGATTTCCAGTTTTGAAATGTTTATTTTTACTGGCTTGCGCTCGATTTCGACGCCTTTTCTTGCTAATTCATAAAGTTTTTTTCCGCTGACTTTCTTTGCCGAATACATCGGCGGCGTTTGCCAGGTTTCCCCACGAAATTTAGCAAGGACTTTTTCAAGGCTGCCTTTAGTTAGACGATTGGCAATTTCTTCATCCAGCAATTTGCGACCGTCAATCCGCACTCCCGTCAGGTCACCGGTATCCGTCGAAAATCCGAATTGAATCGTCGCTAGATATTCTTTTTCGGCTTTGTCGAGAAATTGAGCGAGTCTCGTCGCTTTGCCGACCAAAACGACGAGAACCCCGGTCGCAAACGGATCGAGCGTGCCGGTATGTCCCACGCTCCGCATTTTTAGCGCACGGCGGACTTTGCCGACAACATCGTGCGACGTGAATCCTTCCGGTTTGTCTATAACTAAAATTCCGTTCACGAAAGTTTCGGATACAAAAATTTCAAAACATCGCCGAAACGTGCCGCCCAAGCCTGCTCGGTGTGCCGCGCTTCGGGAATTTCCGTGTAAGCGAAATCTGCGCCCAGTTGCCAGCCTTGCGCGAGCAGCATTTCTTTTAACGCGCGGACTTGATGTTTGATTTGCCCGCCTTCTTTTTTGCCGATGTCGAGCCAGATGCGCAAAGGTATTCGTTCGGGTAATTTTGCCGTTTCGCGGATGATTTGATTGTTTGCCCACCAGACGGCGGGCGAGATTGCCGCGACGCGCGAGAAAACGTCCGGTCGCTTGAAACCGAGATAAAGCGAAACCAAGCCGCCGAGCGACGAGCCGCCGATTCCGGTGAACTCGCGTTCCGGACGCGTCAAATATGTTTTATCAATAAAAGGCTTTAATTCTTCAATAATCATTCTTCCGTAACGATCAGCCTGCCCGCCCTGTCCTTTCATTCTGCCGCGTTCCGCTTTGACGGGCGTATACTCGTCAAGCCGTTTTCCGCCCGTATTGTAAATTCCGACAATAATCATCGGCGGGATTTCGCCTCCCAGAATCAGCTTTTGCGCTGTTTCATCAACTCCCCAAACGACGCCGCCGAAAGCGTCCGCCGGATTGCACAGATTTTGTCCGTCGTGCATATAAAAAACCGGATAACGTTCTTCCGGATTTGCGTCGTAACCAGGCGGCAGATAAACCAAAACATTGCGCGGTTCGGATAAAAACTGTGAACCAAAGTTTTCGTGCATTTTAATTTGTTCAGCTAACATACGGATTAGTATAAATATTTGCTTGCCGGACTTGTGTTCTAAAACGCACGGTTGTAAATTAATCTGGCGTTCGCTCGCAGGCTGTCAAACGCTTCGCCGAGCTTTTCCGCATCCTTAAAACCCGGAGACAAATTCAGTGAAATATTGGCGCTTTCTTTTTCTGGCGGCTGTGCTGGCGTTTTCTGTACCCGCTTTCGGACAGGCAAAATCCAACGACGACAAAATTCTGGCAAATGGCGACCCGGTTTTAACCGAATCAACAGTTCGCGGAGTGCGCGGAGTTTTTGAATGGATTTTTGAATCGGATTTCAATGCGCGGCAGACCGAAGCCTTTCGCCTGCTGCTGATTGATTACTGGCAGCGCGGATCGCGCACAGACATTCTGGTTTGTCTGGATTATTTAAAGATTGGCGACGTAATAGCGAAAATTCCAGAAAATCGGCGCGAAGAAGCCCGCACAAAACTCCGCGAATTAACTCTCACCGTCATCAATCGTCAATCAAACGATCCGATGTCGCGGATTCTGCTAGAGGTTTCGCGCAACGCAAAGAAATCAACCCGCGATTTCGATAAACCTGTCGACAAGTTTGCGCTTCCGCCCGCCTCCAACAAACATTTTCCGCCAAAGCTCATTGCGCGGTAAAATGTTTAGGTGTTTAGAAAAAGACGGAGACCAGCAGACGACGAAACCGCGGAACCGCGCGAAATCAAGGACGTTGAAAAAGCTCGCAAACGGACGATGGAACGCGCTGTCCGGCTGCTAGCGGCGAAACCTCGCTCAATTGGCGAGTTGAGAGAAAGACTGCTCGAAAAGAATTGGACGAATCCGGAAATTATCGAAAACGTTCTGCAAAAATTAGAAGAATATAAATTTGTTGACGACCAGCAATTCGCGCACGATTTCGCCGCTTCAAAACTCCGCCAAAAACCGGTCGGAAAACGAAAATTACAGCAAACTCTACAGCAAAAACAGCTCGACAAAGAAACAGTCCAGCAGGCGCTCGAACAGGTTTACGAGGAAACGCCGGAAAACGAATTGCTCGAAGAAGCGATAAAAAAACGCATTCGCTTAAAAGGCTTACCGAAAGACCGCGACGAGACGAAAAAATTTTACGATTATCTGATGCGTCAAGGCTTTTCTTACGGATTAATCAGCGATAAAATGCGCGAAATCGCCAATTTTGGGGATTTTAACGAAAATGAGTGACATTTTTCATCTCCATAATTTTATCTGGACAACGCAGGATTTTGAAAAAATGAACTGGCGCGATGCGAGCATTTACGCATTCGCATTTTTGCCCAAGCGAGCCGAATTCGTTCTCGATATTGATTACATTCTGCAAAGAACCGCTCAAAATGAAAGCCAACCCGGTTTTCTGATCGCACCCGCAACGCTTGTTTTTGAAAACGTTTGGGAATTAAAAATTGAACTGGAGCCGGATAGGCAGATAGAAATTATCAACATCGCGCGGAGCGAGCCGCGAAATCCTAAAAACCCGGAGCTTTTAAATCGCGAAATCGAGGGGAAATGGACGATCGAAACGAATCAAGGCGATGTCGCATTTCGCGCAACCGGATATAAACAACATTTCAAAGGACTGCCGCTTTTCGGTCTGGAAAAAACTTTAGATTTGGATTTACGCGGCGGCTTTTCTTTTTCTCGCGTTAATGAGTGAAATCAATTACGACAAACGAATTTTCAAACCTGTTTCAAATTCCGCAAACGGCGAAGTTTCAGACGAAACGTCGTTTTATTACAATCAATACGAAAATATCGTCTGGGCAATTTACGAAGGCGGCGCAATTAAATTCGGTACGCTCGTCGCCAAAGTCCTCGAATCCGGCGCTTTGGATATGCGTTATCAGCACGTAAACTCTCAGGGCGAATTAATGACCGGCATTTGTCATTCAACGCCGGAAATTCTCGCTGATGGCAGAATTCGTCTGTACGAAAAATGGCAATGGACCTGCGGAGATTTTTCCGCCGGTGAATCAATCGTTGAAGAAATAGCCGACTAAAATCAACTCAAACAGAGTGCATTTGTGCAAAACTAACTCGCTTTGGCTTTGACGGCATCAAAAATTGCTTTCGATAGCGGAATCATACGGTCGCGCATTTCGTTGTATTCTTTGTCTTCGGGAAAAATCTCTCTTTTCGCGTAAAACATTTTGATTATCTTTTCATTGTCGAAATAAAACCGCGTTGGGGTGATTTTCAAAACTTTGCCGAACGGTTTTTCATAACGAAATTCGCGGTCGTAAGCGAAAATCAGCTTTTCGTCTTTGTAATAAAGCTCAGTAATCGAATAACCCATTTCGCCGCGAATTTCGGCGACGATTTTTCTGATTTGATCTTTTTCCCGGAAAACGGTCGCCTCGCCGCCTTCGGTCGAAAGATTTTCGAGCTTGACGGTTGTTTTGCTAAATTTCGCGGTTCTGTTGATGCTTTCGACCGCTTTGCGAATCGACGCAAGGTTAGTTTCGGTTTGCGAAACTGCTACGCCTGAAAATAGATACAACGCCAAAACCAACCGCAGAAATTTCATAGATTTGACCCCGTTTCGAGTTATCGAAAAATCAATTTTCTTTTTTATCAACTTTTATTTGTCTTTGAAAGATAAAAATTAAACACGCCGCAAACTCAATTCCCTGAGTTGCCGCCGCAGCCATTTAGTGTTAGAACGATTGACCATGAAGAAAATATTCCTCTTTTCCCTTTTCCAGTTGCTTTTGGTCGTCTTTTGCTCGCCCACTTTGGCGCAGGAAGACGAAGAAACGATAAACAGTCAAACCCGCCGTATCTCGACAAACGGCTCGGCTGAAGTTCGCGTCGTTCCTTCGCGTGTTGTTTTGACTTTCGGCGTCGAAACTTTTAACCCGCAACTCGCCGCCGCCAAACGCGATAACGACACAAAGGCGAGCGCGATTATTGCTCTTGCCAAAGAAATCGGAGTCGCGCCGAAAGACGTGCAGACGGATTACATTTTCGTCGAGCCGGTTTATGAAGGTTACGACGAAAGACGTGTCGGCAAATTCTTGCATTATTTGGTGAGAAAAACCGTCGTCGTGCTGCTGCGCGACACGACAAAGTTTGAAACAATCCTGAGCGGCGCGCTCGAACGCGGAGCCACACACGTTCTGCGCGTGCGTTTTGAAGTTGACAACCTCAAACAGCACAGAGACAAAGCCCGCAGCGATGCGATCCGTGCTGCGCGAGATAAAGCGCAGGCTTTGGCTGGCGAGCTTGGAGCAAAACTTGGGCGCGTGTTGAGCATACAAGATTACGGCTCGTACGAACCGGCTTTGTATTACGGCGGCTCGTGGCGCGAGCGTTATGACGGCGGAGGTCAAAGCCAAATTTCCACACAGGGCGAAGCTCCGGTTTCGCCGACTGTTGGCGATGCGCTCGCGCTCGGACAAATGAGAATCAGCGCGCAAATCGGTGTGTCGTTCGAGCTGCAATAACGCAATGCCGCAATCGAAAAAGATTCTGATTCAGTAAAAATTTTCGTTCGCTTCAACCAGATTCAAACCGCCCTTTGTTCTTAATTGAACGGATATTTATGCTGCCGATTGATGCACTTTGCTTTTTTCGCGCCTGTATCTAAAAATATATCTATCGCTTGTTCACACAAGTACCAACAAGTTTCTTTAAGACATAGTCAAAATAGCTTTTTGGTACTTCGATGAAATTCGGTGATTTTAACCACAAATGAACGGAAACGAAGTTAGACGCAGATTTTTAGAATATTTTGAGAGAAACGGACACAAAATCGTCCATTCTTCACCGCTCCTTCCAGCGAACGACCCGACTCTGCTTTTTACAAACGCGGGGATGAATCAATTCAAAGACGTGTTTTTGGGCAACGAAAAACGCGATTACACACGCGCCGTTTCGTCGCAAAAATGCATCCGCGCCGGCGGCAAGCATAACGATCTGGACGAAGTCGGGAAAACGGCTCGCCACCACACGTTTTTCGAGATGTTGGGCAATTTCTCGTTCGGCGATTATTTCAAACGCGACGCGATTCGTCTTGCGTGGGATTTTCTCGTCAACGAATTGAATTTAGAGCCGCAGCGTCTCTGGTTTTCATATTTCGGCGGCGATGAGGAAGTTCCGGCTGACGAAGAAGCTAGAAATTTGTGGATCGAAGTCGGTGCCGCGCCGGAAAGAGTTTTGCCGTTCGGACGCAAAGACAATTTCTGGCAAATGGGCGACGAAGGACCGTGCGGACCGTGTTCGGAGATTCATTATTACATGGGCGAAGAACCGGAAAATCCCGAAAAAAATCATCCGAAATGGGTCAACGGCGAAGGCGACACGACGATGGAAATCTGGAATCTCGTGTTTATGCAGTTTAACCGCACGGGCGTCGGCGAAAAAGACGCGAGCGGCAAATTTACACAATTCGATTTAACGCCACTGCCCGCGCCTTCGGTTGACACGGGCGCAGGTCTCGAAAGAATGGCTGCCGTTTTACAGGGCGTTTTGACAAATTATGACACCGATTTGATTTTGCCGATTATCCAATACACGGCTGGGCTCGCTGGCAAAACTTACGAATACGAAACGACCGAAGGTTTTGCGATGCGCGTCGTTGCCGATCATGCTCGCGCTACGGCGTTTGCCATCGCAGACGGAATTTTGCCTGGAAACGAAGGGCGCAATTACGTTTTGCGAAAAATTATGCGCCGCGCCATTTATCACGGGCGCGAACATCTCGGATTTTCAAATTTGTTTTTCAATCAGGTCTGCGATTTTGTCGTTGACCAAATGAAAGACGCTTATCCCGAACTCGAAGGACAACGCGATTTTATCGGCAAAATGGTTCGGCTTGAAGAAGAACGCTTTAATTCAACAATGACTGTTGGAGCAAAAAAATTTGAAGAACAACTTGGAAAATTGCTTGGTGATGTAATCGAAAAAGAACTCAAAGAAAAATTACCAGACAATGAAAAAAATATTTTTGAAGAAACTGAGAAACCGCTTAAGAAGCAGTCTTGGCAAGATTTGAAAGAAAGGGAAAAAAGACCTAGTGAGACGAAAAGAAGTTATGTATTTAAAAAGGGCACTGAGGAAATCACAAGAGTTGAAATAGAAATGTCTGACGGTACGGTCAAAACAAAAAACATATCTGAATTATCAGAATTTGAACAACAGGATTTAAAAGCTGCCGAAACAAGACTGAGAGAAACAAGAGAATCAAGACGGATGCTTGAACAACATCGTCCTGTAGTTGAAGCTATGCAAAGAATGAGTTCTTCAATTGAACACTCGCAGAGAAATTACAACAATATAAAGCATTTGCTTGAGCATCAAGAAAAAAATCGTTCCCTTATTGAACAATACGAAAAGATGCGTCCTCAAATTGAACAAATTCTTTCTCAGATTGACAAAATAGATTTAATAAAATCGTTAGCTTCACTTTATGACACCTATGGTTATCCAACAGATTTAATTCGCGTGGGACTTAGAAGCTATGGTTTTGAAATTGAGGAAGATGAATTTGATGAAAATTTCGATGTTGCTTTACAGGAAATACAACAGCAAAGCGGAATTGGCAAAACGCAGCAGAAAGAAAAAATCAATCCGCTTTATGCTGGTCTTGCCGAAACAATTGATTCGAGCGAATTTCGCGGTTATGAAGTGACGACTGTTGAAAACGCCAAAGTCGCGGCTTTGATTAAAGACGATGAGCGCGTTGAAGTTTTGAACGAAGGCGACGAAGGTTTGATTGTTTTGAACGAAACGCCTTTTTATGCTGAATCAGGCGGGCAAGTCGGCGATACGGGAATTTTGTTTAATCAAAACGCACATATTTCCGTCCGCGATTGTTTCGCGCCGATGGGCGGGATTATTCTGCACAAATCAAAAATCGAGCGCGGCTCGATTGGCGTGGGCAATGTTGTAACAGCTTCGGTTGACGCGGAAAAACGCGATGCGACCAGACGCAATCACACGGCGACGCACTTGGTTCACGCCGCTTTGCGCGAGGTTTTGGGAACGCATGTCAAACAAGCCGGCTCGGTCGTCGCGCCGAATTATCTGCGTTTCGATTTCACGCATTATCAGGCTTTGACCGAATCGGAAATCAAGGAAATCGAGGATTTGGTCAACCGCTACGTTTTGCAGAATGAGCCCGTCAACACCGACATTATGGCGATCGAAGACGCTATGCGGACGGGCGCGATGGCTTTGTTCGGCGAAAAATACGGCTCAAAAGTGCGCGTTTTGCGAATCGGCGGCGGCGAGTTTTCCAAAGAACTCTGCGGCGGAACGCACGTACGGGCGACCGGCGACATCGGCTCATTTAAAATCACTTCCGACGAAGCGATTGCGTCCGGCGTCAGGAGAATCCGCGCAATTACGGGCTTTGACGCTTTCGAGCGTTTTCGCGAGGACGAAAAACTGATTGAAAAATCGCTCGGCGTTTTGCGGACGCAGCGCGACCAGTTGCCGAACGCAATCGAACGGCTTCAGGAAGAATTAAAACGAACGCGGCGCGAAGTCGAAGATTTGAAAATGAAGATTGCGACCGGCGCAATTGGCGCAAATTCGGCAAACGGTGACGAAACGCGCGAAATCAACGGCGTCAAAGTTCTTGCCAAAGCCGTCGAAGGTTTAGACTCTTCGGCGATGCGAAATTTGTCGGACACTTTGCTGTCGAAATTAAAATCGGGCGTCGTCGTTTTGGGGCGGAAAGACGATGCAAAGGTTTCGTTTATCGTCCGTTCGTCGGAAGACGTTAAAATAAAGATTCCCGCCGGGCAAATTATCAAAGAAATCGCCCCGATTGTCGGCGGTCGCGGCGGCGGCAAACCCGACATGGCTGAAGGCGGCGGCAATCAACCGGAAAAATTGGACGAAGCTTTGCAGGCAAGCTACGGCGTGATCGAAAGGCTATCTCAGAGTTGATGTTCCGAAAAAATCTGATTTTTATTGAGGATTAACGATAAATCGTCAATCCTCATTTTTTAGCCTGTAATTCACTCCGAATAAATTTTACATTTACCTTTTTTAATTTTCTTTTTTTGCGGGATTCTCCCGCAAGCTAAGTAGCATCTCAAACAAGATTCGTCATTCGAATGAATTTCGACGGAGATAATTTGAGTTTTTTAAAAATAAATGTTTTACAATTTGATTATGCGGGCGAAAGAGAGCGCGTAATTAAATTTGAAACAGGAAAATAAAGGGAGAAAACAAAATGAAATTAATGCAAAAAGAAAAATCAAAAATGTCGCCCTTCGGCATTCGCAAGGCTTGTTTAGCTTTGATTTTAATGAGCCTTTCGTTTACGGGAACAAATGCGGCGCGGGCAAGCTATTCCGTTCCGACGCTTGAGCCGAGTTTCAATGAAAATGCGGTTTCTTATCGGCAAAATAATCGCAGCACGTTTCACGAAACCTGTACGAATATTTCGGTCAACGGCAACGTTTTGATGGCGGAATGCCAGCGCGAAAACGGTCGTTACAGAAGAAGCTCGATTGAAATTCGCGGGATTCATAACGACAACGGGAATCTGGAATATACGAGAAATTCCAGAGATCGCAGCACTTTTCACGAATCATGTCGAAACGTTAGGCTTGATGAGCGCGGTCGTTTGACTGCGCGCTGCGAGAGAATGGACGGTTCATATTCTCGAACTTCGATTATGCTTCGCGGAATTCACAACAATAACGGGCGTTTGGAATACACCAGAGATTAATCTCCGATTCTTCCCTTTTCCAAATAAATTACAACAGAATCTCCCGAAAAAAATTGAGAGGCGGCTTTTAAAAGCTGCCTCTCAATTTTTTGGCTAAAATTATCGCTTTATTTTCTATCCGCCGTGCGGCGCAGCTCATATTCATAAAACCAAAAATCGTTGTTCGGCTGATTGATTTTTAATTCGTCCGGTTTGCCGTTTTGGTCAATCGTAAACGTCACCCAGCCGCGCGGAAAGTTGTAAACCGTAGTCGGGCGCCATTTGATTTCAAAAGTGTCAAAATGCCAGTGCGATAAATCAGCAGTTAGATTTGGAGCGCGCGGGAAAGCTAGAACGAGCTTGCCGTTTTCTTCCGAGATTGTGGCATCGCCGAGCGGGCTTGAATATTTTCCGGCGTAATCTTTTAACTGGAGGCTCGGTTTTGTATTTGCGACGCGTGAAGCCAAAGCTTTTTTGTCTTCTTCGGCTTGAGCGACTTTTCCTCGTTTTGATTGTTCGAGCAATTCCGCGCTCCAATCGCGTTTCGGGGCGTTAACGAAAACATCGAAAATCTTATTCTGCATAATCGTATTCATCGGCGTTTCCGAATTTGTCAGCACGACCAGACCGAGGTTTTCTTCAGGCATCATGGCGGTTTGCGAAATCATTCCGTCTAATCCTCCGCCGTGCGAGACGACTTTGCGACCTTGATAATCGTGCAAAAACCAACCTAACCCGTAGCCGTAAAAATGCCGCGTCGGGTTGTTTTTCCAGCTTGTTTCGCCGATCGGGATTGCAAGAAATTGCTGCCACATTGTCCACGATTGTTGCGGGCTGAAAATCTGTTTACTCTCGAATTTGCCGCGTCCAAGCTGAAGGCGGAGCCATTTGGCAACGTCCGTGACCGACGAATTTAAAGCTGCGCCGGCTGCCGCGCCGTCAACGTTTCCGTAATGAATCACGCGCAACCCCGCGCCGCCCGATTCGTTGTGCGGCATTGCAAGGTTGTCGCCGGGTCGAAATTCTTTAATGCTCGTTTTCGTGTTGTTCATTCCGAGCGGAGTGAGAATTCTTTCGCGGACAAATTCTGCCCAGGATTTACCGGAAACTTTTTCGATAACGCCACCGGCAGCGGCAAACATCAGATTTTGATAGCCGTAAGCCGAACGAAAACTTGAAGTCGGTTTTAAGAAACGCACGCGGCGCAAAATTTCGTCGGTCGGAAGATTCGATTCGTACCAGAGCAGATCGCCGCTGAAAGTTGCCAGCCCGCTACGGTGCGAAACCAAATCTCGAATCGTCAATTCGCGCGTCACATAAGGATCGGACATTTGAAATTCCGGCAGATATTGCGAGACTTTGTCGTCCCAGCGGATTTTCTTTTCATCAACAAGAATGGCGAGCGCGGCGGTCGTAAATGCTTTTGAATTTGAAGCGATGGCGAAAATCGTGTTTTCGTCAACTTTTTCAGGCTTGCCAAGTTCGCGCACGCCGTAACCTTTGGCGAAAACAACGCGGTCTTCTTTGACAACCGCCAGGGCAAGTCCGGGAACATTCCAATCTTTTTGCGCTTTTTGAGCATAAGCGTCAATTTCCGCGAGCTTCGCAGCTAAATCAGTGCCGCTCGTTTGCCCAAAAACGAAAAGCGGCGCGAACGTCAACAAGCAGAAAAGCAAATAAAAACGTATCGAATATTGATTTTTCATATTTGTAACGGTTGGAGTTTGAGAATGCGACAATATTAGCCGAATTGACGCAAAAAGAAAAAGGTTGGTGCCGTGCCTGCGCACTAGCGGCGCTTGCATTTTTTATTTACATTTTTTATTCCGCAAAACGATTGAATATTGTAAAATTTATTTTGAAAACCGAAACGGAATCTGTCCGTAAATTTTCGAAAAAAACCTCACCGGCTAAAAAATAAACTCTCGTTTTGTTGGAGATTAGTAATGCGTACCTTTCTTTCGCCTCGTTTCTTTTTTTCGTTTTTCACTACACTTTTAACCGTCTTTTGTTTGCTCGCTGCGTCAGCAAAAGCACAAACCGATCAATTGATTTACACCGATTCGCTGCAAAACGGCTGGCAAAACTGGAGCTGGGCGACCGCGAATTTTAACAATTCAAATCCGGTTCACGGCGGTTCGGCTTCAATCAGCGTCAACGCAGCCGCCTGGCAGGCTCTTTATCTGCATCACACGGCTCAGTCCGGCAATAATTACACCAATCTCGTTTTCTGGATTCACGGCGGCGCGAGCGGCGGACAACAGCTTCAAGTTCGAATGACCGTTGGCGGCGCGGCGCAAACCGCTGTTGCTTTGCCGCAGCTTCAGGCAAACGTTTGGCAGGAAATAACGATTTCGCTTGCCGCGCTCGGTGTTGGCTCAACGACCAATTTCGACGGCTTTTGGATTCAGGATACAACCGGAACAACGCAGCCGACCTTTTACGTTGACGGCATCCGACTCGTCGGCGGAACTCCGCCACCGCCACCACCAGCTGATCCTATTACGATTAACGTCAACGCCGCACTCAATCGCCGTTCAATAAACCCGCAGATTTACGGCGTCGCGCACGCTTCGACAGAGCAACTCGCCGAGCTGAACGCGCCGTTGAATCGTTCGGGCGGCAACAACACGAGCCGCTACAATTGGCAGCAAAACGCCGACAATCGCGGAAACGATTGGTATTTTCAAAGCATTCCTTTTGCAAACACGCCGGGCGAAGTCGGCGATTCGTTCATTCAAAACTCGCGCGCCGCCGGTGCAGAGCCGATGCTCACAGTGCCGATTATTGATTGGGTGGCAAAGGTCGGTCCTACTCGCGAAAAGCTGTCGAGCTATTCGATTGCGAAATACGGCGCGCAAACCGACCGCGATTGGCAATGGTTTCCGGATGCCGGAAACGGCGTCTGTGCCCAAGGCAACACGACGCAATATTGCCCGAACGGCGCAGGGAGTTTTATTGTCGGCAACAATCCGGACGACGCCAACGTTCCGAATTCCGTCGGCTTTCAACAAGCCTGGGTGCAGCATCTCGTCGGTCGCTGGGGAACGGCGACAACCGGCGGCTTGCGTTATTACATTCTCGACAACGAATATTCGCTCTGGCATTCCACTCACCGCGATGTACAGCCAATCGGCGCAACGATGGAGCAGGTTTTTACGAGAATGCGAGATTATGCGGCGATGATTAAATCAATTGATCCGCGCGCCCAAATTGTCGGACCGGAAGAATGGGGCTGGGACGGCTATCGTTATTCGGGTTACGATCAACAATACGCACCGTTACACAATTGGACTTTTCCTGATCGCGCCGCCCACGGAAATATGGATTACGTCGCATGGATTTTGCAGCAGTTTAAGCTCGATGAACAATCGCGCGGAAAACGCCTGCTCGACGTTTTCACGCTGCATTATTACCCGCAAGGCGGCGAATTCAGCGATGACGTTTCGCCTGAGATGCAATTGCGCCGCAACCGCTCGACGCGCTCGCTCTGGGACCCGAATTACACCGATGAAAGCTGGATTAACGATAAAGTCCAGCTTATTCCGCGAATGAAAAATTGGGTTGAGCAATATTATCCGGGAACGATAACGGGCATAACCGAATACAATTGGGGCGCCGAAGCTCACATCAACGGCGCTACCGCGCAAGCCGACATTTATGGCATTTTCGGGCGCGAAGGCTTGGATATGGCGGCGCGCTGGACAACGCCCAATGCCGGGACGCCGACCTTTAAAGCGATGAAAATGTATCGCAACTACGATGGCAACAAATCCACCTTTGGCGAAACAAGTGTTTCGGCAACCGTTCCGAATCCCGATAACGTCTCGGCTTTCGCCGCTCAGCGTTCGTCCGACGGCGCTCTGACCGTAATGGTTATTAATAAAACCGTTAACAATACGCCTGCGACAATCAATTTAACTAACTTTAGCTCTTTCGACGCCGTTCAGGTTTGGCAATTGACAGCAGCCAATCAGATCAACCGAATTGCTGACGCAGCAGTCAACAACGAAACAATAACAACGACTCTACCGGCGCAAAGCATCACACTGTTTGTCGTTCCGTCGCGTATGCCGACAGCCGCTTCCGTATCGGTTTCGGGTCGAGTTATGAATGCAGCGGGCAGAGGCTTACGCGGAGTTAAAGTCGTTCTGAGCGGCGCGAATGGAGAACAAAAAACCGTTCTCACCAATTCGTTCGGCTATTATCGTTTTGCTGATGTTTCGGCGGGTGCAACTTATGTTATCAATGTTTTTTCAAAAAAACACACCTTCAATCAACCGACGCATACGCATTTAATCCAGGGAGAAACAGCGGGCGTAGATTTTATCGCCAACGATTGATTACCGATTTTCAGCTACAAGCGAATGCTGGTAGAGGCGCGATGCGTCGCTTCTCTACCAGCAATTGCATCCGTTAAAGTTTTAAGCAAAATTCGCTCTATTTCGCCTGAAAAACCATAGCCGCTTCGACTGCTTTTCGCGGGTCAACAACGCCCCAGCCTTGCCGATCTACTTCGTAGCCCGGCAGACGCTCGGCTGTCGAAATCAGAATTCGCTTTACGGCTTGCGGCGTTAATTTAGGATTCGCTTCGAGCATACAAGCTACCAGCGAGGAAACAACCGGTGCGGAAAAAGATGTGCCGTCAACGTATTTGTAATGTCGCGTGATGACGCTTTCTTCACGCATTTTTAACGCGATAACCTGACGAATCGCATAAGCCGGACTCTCAGCCGCATTGTCCAGAGTTCCGTCAATTCCAGGATTTGCTCTAATAATATCGTGCAGTTCTTCGTCCCGCGCTTTGTCAAGAGTTTCAAGCAGCGCGGCTTGTTTAGCGGTCGGCGTGTTAGGCAGAATCGGCGCTGGTACCCAAATCGAGGGCGCGATTATTTCCGGTTTTTGAAACCCGTCTACGGTTGGACCAAAGCTCGAACGATACATTCCGCGATGCGCCCGATTGATCGAATTGCGGTCGTCCAATCCGCCGACGGCGATTGCCGACGGGCTTGAAGCGGGCGGATAAACCGGATGATGCGGCAGATGTCCGGCGTTTCCGACCGCGCAGACGACCGTTATTCCGAGCGAAACCGCTTTTTCCACCTTTTGACACAAAGAATCGTGCAAATAAGGCGTTTCGTCGTCGCCGCCTGCCGAAATGTTGATAACTCGGACGTTGTATTTCTCGCGATTCTGCAAAACCCATTCGAGCCCGTCTTCGATATTTTGCGACGTGATGCGTCCGGATTTTGCGAGCTTGACCAAAACAACCGTTGATTCGGGCGCAAGCCCCCGATAAAAACCGTTTGACAGCGAGCCGTTTCCGGCAGCGACGACCGAAGTCATCATTCCGTGCCAGCTCGCTACGTCTGGCTGAAAAAGCGAGGAAATATCGCCATTCGGCGCAAGCAAACTGTGATAAGCGGCAATTCGATTGTGCGGCGAGGTCAAATCAACGTGCGGATAAAAACCCGAATCGAGAAACGCAATGCAGACGCCTTTGCCCATGTAGGAAAAATCAGCGTCCAACCGCAAAGGCGTTGAAAGAACGTGCGAGCCGTCCTTTTGCATCGCGGCGTCGCGGACGATTTGATCTTTGGCGCGCTCAAAGAGCTTGATGCAGCGCGGGCAGGCAGCTTCGACGAAACCCGAATCCGGTGAATTTGCTCGAACTAACCGCTGTAAATCTTCTGCCAATGCCGAAAGCGGTACCAATCCTTCGCGAACTTCGCGCGAGCAAACCGCGCAAGGCATTCCGCCGCCCGCCACATCAGCACCTGTTTGCGCGCGATTCAAAAATGGGTTTTCGTAATATAAAGCCACAACAACAAGCAGAAGCC
>JALZCH010000046.1 GCA_030863175.1 Acidobacteriota bacterium
TTGCAGTAAGCGGCGTTCACACCGAGACATTTAATAACCCAATCAATATCGGCTACACCATTTCAAATCCGAACGGCGAATCTCATTTTATCGGACAGATTGATGAAGTCGAAATCTTTAGCCGCGCTCTTTCACAAACCGAGATTCAAGCTATCTTTAACGCCGACAATGCCGGTAAATGCTCTATTAATATTTCCGGCGCTGTCACTTACGCCATAACGCCAGCCAATCAAACCGCAAAACTTGTTCCCGGCGTCACCCTGACGATCGTTCCAGCAGCTACACCCGCGTCTATTCTGACAAATTTGGGAGGTTCATATTCGTTTAATAATCTAACGGCGGGCGGCAGTTACACCGTTTCTCCAACGAAGACTGGCGGCGCAAACGGAATCACTGCTTTTGACGCGACTTTGGTATTACGTCACGTCGCAGCCAATGGGCAAGGCGCGAATGCCTTAAATCAGAATCAACAAAAGGCAGCCGATGCGGATGGCGACGGCTTTGTTACCGCTTTTGATGCGACTCTGATCTTGCGCTATGTCGCAGCGAACGGAGCAAATGCCAATACCGGACAAACCGGAAGTTGGAAGTTTTTACCCCCGACGCGCAGCTATTCTGCTTTGAACGGAAGGAACTCGAACCAAAACTATGAAGCGATTCTCATCGGAGATATTGACGGCGATTGGGTGCCAACAAACAGTTTGCAGGGTGGGGATGAAGGAATGAATGAAGATCAAAAACTTTTCGCGAAACCGAAAATTAATTGAAATCTTGATTTTCGCGTTTGTGAAACAGATTTGAGAAGAAATCTGATTTTCGATTAGCCAACTTCATTTCTTTTCCGGCTTATTAAGCTGAAAGGATATTTTTACGAAATGAAAACAAAGGAATTCGGCTTTTTACTTTTAACCGTTTTATGCGGCATCATCCTTGCAGCGCCAACCTCGATTCTCGCGCAAACTTGCACGCCGCCGCCCTCGGGAATGGTCGCGTGGTTTCCGGGCGATGGCAATGCCAACGACATTCAAGGCAACAATAACGGAACGATAAACGGTGGCGTTACTTTTACGGCAGGAAAAGTCGCACAGGCTTTTACCTTCGACGGCACGGGCGATGTCACTTACTCGACCATCAATGCGGGTTCCGCTTACACTCTCGACTTCTGGATGCGCCCGACGCTTTCGGGAGTTAATCAGCACATAATTTCTAACTTCGCCAACTCTACCAACTTCGGCAGCCTCCGCTTCGTCAACGACCACGTCGAATATCTTCAAGGCGGCGCTTTTCAGGTTGTCAGCGCCGCAGGAAGCGTGCCGCTTAACGCTTACACGCACATCGCCTTGACATACGATGGCTCGGTTAACCGTCTGTATACCAACGGCAGTCTCGCGGCGACGAGCGGCGTCCACACCGAGACATTCAACAACCAGCTCAGTCTGGGCTTCGCCATTATTAACAACTATAACGAGTCGCGCTTCAGCGGGCAGATTGATGAAGTCGAAATCTTCAGCCGCGCTTTGTCGCAAACGGAGATTCAGGCGATCGTCACAGCCGACAGCGCGGGCAAGTGCAAACCGCCGGTAACATTCATCGTTAATACGACGAGCGACACAAATGACGGCGCTTGCGACGCGACGCATTGCAGTTTGCGCGAAGCCATCATTGCATCAAATGCCAGTGCGGGAGTCAAAGACAACATCAATTTTAATATTCCGGGCGCGGGCGTGCAGACAATCAACGTCGGTTCGAGCGGACTCGGCGGACTGCCGCCGATTACCGATGCGGTTAACATCAACGGTTACAGTCAGCCGGGTAGCGCGGTCAACACCGTCACTGTTGGAAGCACCAATGCAGTGCCGCTCATTGAGTTGAACGGACAATCAGCCGGGGTGTTTCATGGACTGCTTTTATCTATGGGAAGCGGAGGCTCTGCGATTCGCGGTTTGATCATTAACCGTTTCGCAAACAGTGGCAGCACAGGACTCGTTATAACTACCAGCAACATTTTCGTCGGTGGATGCTTTATCGGCACCGATTCGACAGGAACGAAGGAGTTGCCAAATACAAATGGCGTAATCATAATGGGCATCGATGGAACCGTTATTAACGGTAATCGCATTGGCAGCCCAGCTCCCGCTGAACGTAATCTCATCTCGGGCAACAGCAGCTCTGGGATTAGAATTCGTCCAAACAACACAGGTGGTACTGGCACTCTAAATGATACTGAGTTAAGCGGTAATCTTATTGGCATTAATGCGCAAGGTACGGCGGCACTGCCTAACGAAATTGGCGTTGATTTTGGATCAATCGGCGGCTTTTCGGTCACAGACCTGCGTATTGGAATGCCGGGAGAAAGCGGCGGCAACATCATCTCTGGCAATCGCTCGGACGGCATTTTGTTTAATGGAACGAATGCCGTTGTTCTGAGCGGCGTCGCCATTCGCAACAACCGCATCGGCACCAACGGGCAAGGTACAGGGGCTATTCCTAACGGCAGTAATCCGTCCACTTCATCCACTGGTCGCAGCGGAATTTATTTGTTTCCTCTTGCTAACAACGTTCAGATCGGCGGCGCGAACGCGAGCGAAGGCAATCTCATCTCCGGTAACTTTAACCACGGCATTTATGTGCGTGCGAGTGACAACGTTATCATTCAGGGCAATCGCATCGGAACGGATGCTAGCGGCACTTCAGCTATCGGCAACACTGACGGCGTAAATATAGATAGCAGCAGAAACAACATCGTCGGCGGCACGACGACCGGCGCGCGAAACCTCATTTCGGGCAACAATGATGACGGTGTTTCTATTACCGGCAGCCGCTCGTCCGGCAATGTCGTGCAGGGAAACTTTATCGGCACGGACATCAGCGGTACGGCTGGTTTAAGCAACATTGATATGGGCGTCTCCATAGGCGGAAGTGCGCTGAATAACATAATCGGAGACACCGCAGGGAGCGCGGGAAACCTTATCGCCTTCAACGGGGTAAGCGGCGTCTTTGTCGCGACCGACAGCACGCGCAATTCAATTCTCGCAAACTCGATTTTCTCCAACACAGGTTTGGGCATTGACCTTTTCCCCAGCGGAGTTACGCCGAACGATGCGGGCGACGCAGATACCGGCGCGAATAATCTACAAAATTATCCGGTGCTGACTGCTGCAATGAGCAGCGGCAACATTCAAGGCACATTTAATTCAACGCCGAACACACAGTTTCGCATAGAGTTTTTCTCCAACCAGGCGTGCGATCCTTCCGGCTTTGGCGAAGGTCAAACCTTCATCGGTTTTCAGAACGTCACGACCGACTCAAGCGGTAATGCGACAGTTAATTTCACATCGTCCGCTGCTCTCGGCGCAGGTCAATTCATCACTTCAACGGCGACCGACCCGAACAACAACACTTCAGAATTTTCCGCTTGCCGACAAATTTCAGGCACGACGGCGGCTTCGGTTTCAATCAGCGGGCGTGTGATGAGCATCAATGGGCGCGGCATTAGCAATGTCAGAGTGATGTTGACCGATTCTGCCGGCGAAAGTCGCATCGTAGTGTCGAACGCCTTTGGCTATTATCGTTTTACAGACGTTTCAGCAGGAGGGACTTACATCATCAGCGCAACTGACAAACGTTACATTTTCGCTAATCCAACACAGGCTTTGTTAATTTCGGAGGAAACTAACGGCATCAATTTTACGGCTGCCCCTTAATTCCATGTGTGTCTTTAACCAGAAAACTGGGCTTCATGAAAATCTAGCCCGGTTTTCTGCTGGAGAAATAAATTTTAGAGAAAATTTGCTTTTCGATTAGCCGATTTCTTTTCCGCCTTATTGATTAAACCCGTTTATTGACACATTTTCCGCAAAGGAGAGAAGAAAATGAAATTGAATTTTAAGAAATTCTTATTGGCGAAAATATTCATCCCGGCATCCTTCGTTGTCGGTTTGACGTTGACGTTTGTCGTCGCAGGTTTTACAACAAACGTCAGAGCGGGAATTCTGACGGTGACGACAACCGCCGATACCAATCGCGCTTTCTGCCTGCCATCCGATTGCAGCCTGCGCGAGGCTATTGCGGTTGCCGCGCCGGGAGACGAGATTGTTTTCGCATCTCCGCTTTTCGACTCGCCGCAAACCATTATACTCCTTGACAATCTTCATCAACTGGGTATCAGCAAGAGCCTGACAATAACAGGCAATGGGGCGCATTTATTGACCATCCGACGTTCTTTGACGGCAGACCCAATATCAAACCGCTACCCCATTTTCGAGATTCTTAACCCAGCGGGCGCACCGCCGATATTTGTCACCTTGAGCGGTATGACTATGACCAACGGAGCAAGAAGCTCTGGTGCCGGTGTTTTCATTAGTTCGACGAACTCAAATGGAATGTTGACTATTCGTGATTGTCATATCACAGGCAACACTGCCAACAGCGGTGGAGGCGGAATTCGTCACGGCAGTCCGCTAACGCTCATTAACAGCACGGTTTCAAATAACATCGGAAGCGGCGTTGACAGCTATGCCGCCTTGACAATGATTAACTCGACCGTGAGCGGCAACTCCGGCAGCGGCGTTTTTCATTTCTCCGGAACATCCGTTATTACAAACTCAACCATCACCGACAATCAGCCAAGTGCCGGGGCAGCCGGAGGAGGAATTGACAGAAGCGGCGGCAGATTGACGATTCGCAGCACAATCGTCGCGGGCAATCGCAACAATGCGACAACACCGGACGTTGGCGGTTCGACTCCGACAACCAATAGCAGATTCATTTCTGAAGGCTACAATCTTTTGGGCAATATCGGTACGCAAACGGTTTTCAACCAGATCGGAGATCAGACAGGCATTTTCGACCCATTGGTTGACCCGCTTGCCAACTATGGCGGCACGACACCTACTCACCGCTTAAGAGCCGACAGCCGAGCGGTTGAAAGAGGCAATAGCTTCGGCTCGACAACAGACCAGCGCGGGTCCGCTCGCCCCGTCGATAACCCTTGGATTTCAAACGCGGATGGCGACGGTTCGGACATTGGAGCTTACGAGGTGCAAAGCGCCTCGACCGCCAATAGCATTTCCGGCGTTGTCAGTTACGCCATAACCTCCCCGAATCAAATCGCAAAGTTTGTTCCCGGCGTCACGTTGAGCGCCGTCTGGGGCGCTTCTTCGGTTTCTGCCGTCACGAATTCGGCAGGTGCATATTCGCTTCAGAATTTAACTGCGGGCAGCAGTTACACCGTGACTCCATCAAAGACGGGAAACACAAACGGCATCACGGCATTTGACGCGACTCTGGTTTTACGTCACGTGGCTTCAGGAGGACAAGGCGCAAATGCCTTAAATGCTAAACAACAATCGGCGGCAGATACAGACGGAGTTGGCGGAGTTACAGCGTTTGATGCGACGCAGATTCTGCGATATGTTGCTGCTGGCGGAGCAAATGCCAATACCGGGCAAACAGGTAGTTGGAAATTCTCACCGGTTTCATGCAGCTATTCGGCTCTCAACAGTTCATTGACCAATGAAAACTATGAAGCAATTCTCGTCGGTGAACTTAATGGAGACTGGACGCCCTAAATAATTTGCAGCAAATCAACGCCGGGGAGAACGAAGATCAATAAACTTTCACGAAACGGAAAGGTTGTTCGAATTTTCTTCTTTGCCGACAATATTTCGCTCGTCGCCGCTTATCTTTTTGTCCAACGAGCGGGCGCGAAAAGTTTTTATTAAGTCAGACTTTTACTTCTGATTTTCGGAAACCTCGTTTTTTGATTCGCGCTCGTCCGTATGTTGTTTTGAATGCTCCTCGTAAGCCTCGACAATCATTTGCACCAATTTGTGGCGGACAACGTCTCTTTTGCTGAAATGAACGAAATCAATTCCCGTAACATTGCCCAAAACTTCCTGTGCTTCTTTCAATCCGCTTCTTTGTCCTCGGGGTAAATCAATCTGCGTGATGTCGCCGGTGACGACGGCTTTTGAACCGAAACCGATGCGTGTCAGAAACATTTTCATCTGCTCGCTCGTCGTGTTTTGCGCCTCGTCCAGGATGATAAAAGCATCCGCCAGAGTTCTTCCGCGCATGAATGCCAGCGGAGCGACTTCGATAATGCGTTTTTCAAGCATTTTCGTAACGCGCTCGGCGTCAACCAAATCAAACAGCGCGTCGTAAAGCGGGCGCAAATACGGATCAACTTTGTCCTGCAAATCTCCGGGCAAAAAGCCTAACTTCTCGCCCGCTTCAACAGCGGGACGAGTCAGAATAATACGCGAGACCTTTTTTTGCATCAGGTCCTGAACAGCCATTGCAACCGCGAGAAACGATTTTCCGGTACCTGCCGGACCGATTCCGAAAGTTAAATCGTTTTTACCGATTGCTTCGATATAGCGGCGCTGTGTGGCTGTTTTCGGTGCGACGGCTTTTTTGCCCGACGGATTAAAACGAGAGGTTTCAAAGTAATCTCGCAAAGAGAGAGCGCGGTCGTCTGCAATTTGTTTAAAAGCATCGCGCAAATCTTTGTCGGAAAACTGTTTTCCGGCGACGAAGAGATCGGAAAAATCGTGCAGAATGTTTTCAACGATTTTTACGTCTTCGTCGCCGCCGTCAATCAACAGTTCGCTGCCCCGCGCGTCAACGCGCACGTCGAGCAATGATTCAAGGTATTTGATGTTTTGGTCGTGAACGCCAAAAAGTGTTTCGATGCCTCTCGGCGGAAGTTCTATTTTTTTCAAAACGTATCAGTCTTTTTCTAAATAAATTTTACCTAAAATTATGCTACGCAAAGAATCTAAGTGCAAGACCAATAATCAAAATTGATAAGTTTGTGACAAATCGCACTATCTTTGCTTTGACTGCAAAAACTATGTTAAATTTATCTTCTTTGTTATCCAGCCTTTTCATAACAGTTATTAAGAGGAGTTAGATTTAATTTAAATTATGGCTACTGCTACAGCAACAAATGGAAACCAGGTCGGACGCGTGGTGCAAATCATCGGTCCGGTGGTTGACGTAGAATTTGATAATAATTATTTGCCGCCGATTTATCAGGCTTTGCGCGTCACGAGCGAGGGCTTTGACGTGCCGACCACAGTTGATGTTGTTTGCGAAGTGCAGCAACACCTCGGCGAAGGTCGCGTGCGCGCCGTGTCGATGCTTCCGACCGACGGAATGGTGCGCGGAATGAGAGCGATTGATACGGGCGGTCCGATTTCGGTTCCGGTCGGCGACGCGACTCTCGGACGCGTGATGAACGTTATCGGCGATCCGGTGGACGAGCTCGGTCCGGTCAACTCCACACAGCGTTATTCAATTCACCGCCACGCTCCTTCGTTCGAAGAGCAGGCTACGGAACTCGAAATGTTCGAGACCGGAATTAAAGTTATTGACCTTGTTCAGCCGTTTTTGCGCGGCGGAAAAATCGGTCTGTTCGGTGGTGCGGGCGTCGGCAAAACGGTTCTAATTATGGAACTGATTAACAACGTCGCTAAAGGGCGCGAAGGTTATTCGGTGTTTGCCGGAGTCGGCGAGCGCACGCGTGAAGGAAACGATCTTTTGCGCGAAATGGTTGAGTCGAAAGTTATTCAATACGGCGACGCTTTTAACCACAATATGGAAGAAACCGGCTCGTTCGATTTAACGAAAGTTGATAAATCAGCGATTCCCGGTTCAAAAGTGGCTCTTGTTTACGGTCAGATGACCGAACCGCCGGGAGCGCGTTTGCGCGTTGCTTTGTCGGGCTTGACCGTGGCGGAATATTTCCGCGATCAGGGAAATGACGTGCTCTTGTTCGTTGACAACATTTTCCGCTTTACGCAAGCAGGTTCTGAAGTGTCCGCACTTTTGGGACGTATGCCGAGCGCGGTCGGTTATCAGCCGAATCTCGCAACCGAAATGGGCGAAATGCAGGAGCGTATTACTTCGACGAAAACGGGCGCTATCACTTCGATTCAAGCCGTTTACGTTCCGGCGGACGATTACACGGATCCGGCGCCGGCGACGACGTTCGCTCACCTTGACGCCGTGACCGCTTTGTCGCGTCAAATCGTTGAGCTTGGAATTTATCCGGCGGTTGACCCGCTCGCCTCGAACTCGCGTATTCTCGACCCGACAATCGTCGGTGAAGAGCATTATCGAACGGCGCAGGAAGTCAAACGTATTTTGCAGCGTTACAAAGATTTGCAGGACATTATCGCGATTCTCGGACTTGACGAATTGTCTGAAGAAGACAAATTGACCGTTGCACGGGCGCGTAAAATTCAACGCTTCTTCTCGCAGCCGTTCCACGTCGCCGAACAGTTCACCGGTTTGAAAGGCGCTTACGTCAAACAGGAAGACACTGTGCGCGGTTTCCGCGAAATCCTCGACGGCAAGTGCGACGATATGCCCGAACAAGCGTTTTATATGGTTGGCACAATCGAAGAAGCACGCGAGAAAGCACGCAAGATTGCCGAAACAGCGTAAAACAAAGGATGAAGGATGAAGGATGAAGAATGAATTTAAAACCTAAATTCATTCTTCATCCTTCATCCTTCATCCTTCAATAAATGTGGCAGATTTAAGATTAGAAATAGTGACGCCCGAACGCAGTGTCGTGAGCGATACGGTTGATGCGGTGACGGTACCGGGCAGGGAAGGCGAGCTTGGTATTTTGCCCGGGCACGCGGCTTTGATTTCGAGTTTGAAATCCGGAATTTTGACTTACACAAAAGGCTCGGACGCCCGCAAAATGGTCGTTTCCGGTGGTTTTGTCGAAGTCAGCAATGACCGGGTTTCAGTTTTGGCGGATACGGCGGAGTTTGCGGATGAAATTGACACAGCTGCGGCGCGCGCCGAGATGGATTCGATTGATCGCACGATGGGAAATCTGAGCGGCGAAGAATTGGAAGACGCCCGCGACCGTTTTGAACGCGCCGAAGCCCGTTTACAATTAGCTGCCGGACGTTAAAAAAGTAAAACTTTAAAGAAAAAAGCGATTTGATTTCTTGAAAATCAAATCGCTTTTTTGTGTTTGAGTAAATATCAATTAAGTTCGCTCGATTGCCTCAATCATTTCGCGCACGGCTTGGTAAAGCCCTGTGAAAATCGACCGCGAAATGATGTTGTGACCAATATTGAATTCGGTAATATCGGCAATTGCCGCGACGCCGCCGATGTTGCGATAAGTCAAGCCGTGTCCGGCGGCGACCGCAAGACCTAAAGATTTTGCGTGTACCGCTGCTTCGGCGAGGCGTTTTAATTCCTTTTCGGCTTTCTGCAAACCTGCGGAATGAGAAGCGCGCCCGCCCAATGTCAATTCGGCATATTCGGCGGTGCAAAGTTCGATTTGTTGGGCACCGGCGCGACTGGAGGCTTCGATTTGCTGTTTGTCGGGGTCAATAAAAATGCTGGTGAAAATTCCGGTTTCGCGTAACTTTTCGACGCTTGAGCGGACGGTTTCAAAATTGGAAACGACATCGAGACCGCCTTCCGTCGTGATTTCCGAAGGGCTTTCGGGAACAAGCGTGACGGCGTCAGGCATTGTTTCGGCAGCAATTCCGATCATTTCATCGGTCGCCGCCATTTCGACGTTGAGATAAGTCGTCACAATTTGTTTTAACAAGCGAATGTCCTGGTCTTGAATATGGCGGCGGTCTTGGCGCAAATGGACGGTGATGCCATGCGCCCCGGCTTGTTCGCAGGTTACGGCGGCGGCAATAACACTCGGTTCGGGCGCGCGGCGTGCTTGACGGACGGTTGCAACGTGATCAATGTTGACGTTTAATTTCGCAGGCATAACACAGAAACCTCGCTAATATTCTTTTCTAATTTAATAATATACTTATTAAATTAAAATGTAAACCAGCAACGATTAAATTTTTGCTTGCGCGCCGGAAAGCTCGATTGATTCTTTTTTGGCGTTGATGGCTTTAATTGCGGAATCGTAAACGCCTCGCCGGGCGTTTTTGCGAATCTGACGGACTTCGCCGAACATTCGGCGGCTATCTCGCCAAACGCTGACTTTTGTGCCTTCGCAATGATTCCAGCGAACCGGGATTTCTTTCAAATGCAACCCGGCGAGATTCGCCACATACAAAAACTCAACGTCGAAACCGAAACGATCAATCTGCATTACCGAGAGCAGCGGGCGAAAAACTGACATCCGAAACGCTTTAAAACCGCATTGCGTATCCCAAAACGGTAAGCCGGTCAGGCTTTTCACGACTAAGTTAAAAACTTTCCCGCCCTGCTCACGCCGCCAGGGCTGATGCGTCCCAATCAGACTTCGGTCGAGAGCACGCGAACCGAAAGTGACATCCGCTTCGCTGGATTGGATTGGTTCGACTAATTTTGTTAATTCCTCAATCGGTGTTGAAAGGTCTGCGTCGGAAAAAAGAGCGATCTCGCCCTGCGCCGCAGCCAAGCCGGTGCGGACGGCGAAACCTTTACCGCGATTCTGCTCGTAGCGAATTGCACGCGCTCTAATTTCTGGCGTGCGCGCGAAAATTTCTTCGGCGATTCGAGCCGTATCGTCGGATGAACCGTCATCAACGACGATTAATTCGGCTTTTGTCGGACTGTTTTGCAAATAAGCAATAATAATTTTCAGGCTTTCGCCGAGACGGTCGGCTTCGTTGTAAGCGGGGACGATGATGGATAAAGGCAAACTCATTTGATTATTTGCTAAAAGCGCAATTTCTAAATATAACAGTCAGTCAAAAGAAGATTCAAAGATTGTTGCGTTGCCGGCTTTGACCAGGCTTTGTTTTTCATTCGGTTGGCAACCAATATGTTATATTTAAAGTCCGAAGTGTTTAGATTTATATAACGAGCAATCAAAACATTTGTTTAATAAATAAAGCGAATGAGCAAGATTTTCAGCATTATTTTTGTTGCCGTAATCGTATTTGGAGCAATTCTCGGCGGACTTTTCGGGCGCGGGTCGTTGACGGCTCAAGCCGAACCGACAACGCCGATTGGAAAAATTCGCAGCGATTACAACGATGCTTTGCGAGTCGTGGCGGAGAATTACGTTTCTCCGGTTGATTACGAAAAGGTTTCGGAAGATTCGATTCAGGGAATGCTCTGGTCGCTCGACCCGCATTCTTCGTTTTTCAATCGGCAGGAATTTCAAAAGCTTCAGGAAGACCAAGCCTCAAGATTTTACGGCATCGGTGTTTCGATCCTCCAATACAGCGACGGCGTTTACGTTCACGCCATCGTCAAAGGAACACCGGCGGAAAAAGCCGGGCTTCGATACGGCGACCGGTTTCTCGAAGTTGACGGCAAAGACGCCCGCGAATGGACCAGTCAGGAAGTCTCGAAAAACGTTCGCGGTGTGCGAGGAACTCCGGTGAAAATTAAAATCGAGCGTGCCGGAGTTGAAAAACCGATTGATTTTGAAATCGTCCGCGATGCAGTTCCATATCCTTCGATTCGAAATGCCTTTATGATTCGTCCGGGCGTCGGCTACATCGGTATGACTGGAGGTTTTCAGGAAACGACAGGCGACGAATTGAGCGAAGCAATCGAGGAAATGCAGGAACGGGGAATGAAACAGCTTATCCTAGACGTTCGCAACAATCCCGGCGGTTTGCTCCCGCAATCAATTGAAGTCGTCAGTCGTTTCATCCCGGTAGGGAAAACCGTTGTTTCCGTGCGCGGGCGCTCGAAATATGCTCGGACGGATGATTACAAATCAACTGGTGGGACAATTTATGATTTTCCGCTCGTCGTTGTCGTCAACAGCTACTCGGCTTCAGCGTCGGAAATCGTTGCCGGAGCTTTGCAAGATTACGGCAGGGCTTTAATCGTCGGGGAGCGCACGTTTGGAAAAGGACTTGTCCAGCGCGTTTTCCAACTTCCGTATCAAACCGGTTTGACCTTGACGACCGCTCGTTACTACACGCCTTATGGTCGCTCATTGCAGCGAGATTATTCGACCGGTTCGATTTACGATTATTACACTCAAGGTCATCAATCAAACGCGACACCGACGCCTACTCCACAAGGCTCGCCCGTCACGACAGCCGGAGGCAGAGTCTTTTATGGCGGCGGCGGAATAGAGCCGGATGTCAAAGTTGCCGGGCAGCAATTTACCCAGCTTCGTTCACGAATCGCCGAAGCCGCGTTTTATTTCACTCGTCAGCTTACCGCCGGACGTTTTGCCGGGTTGGAAAATTACCGCGTCGCCAAAACGCAATTCGACCACGAATTGCGCCCGACCGATTTCCCGATTACCGATCAGGTTTTTGCCGCTTTCCGCGATTTTGTCAGCAAAGACCCCAAACTCGGTCTGACTGCGGAAAATCTCAACGCCGAAATTGATTTCGCTAAAACCCGTCTGCGCGAAGAAATCGTCACGGCAGCTTACGGCAACGAAACAGGTCAGCGGGTGCTGCTCGAAGTTGACCCGCAGCTTCAAAAAGCGGTCGAGGTTTTGCCGGACTCGAAAAAGCTTGCTGAATTAGTGCAAAAAAGTGGACAACGCGGATAATTTTTATTAAAGTGACAGCGTGTTTTTAACTTTATCTCTTAAAATGTTAAAAACACGCTGTTTTTATGAAACACTCACGATTTTTGACCCTGCTTGTCGTTCTTTTTTTCGGTGTATTCGTTTTTAATTTCCAGATTCAAGCCAAAAGCAATTGGATCAGCGTAAAAACAAAAAATTTCACGCTTGTGGGCAATGCGGGCGAAAAAGACATTCGCAAAGTCGCTTCCAAGCTCGAACAATTTCGGGCAACGGTTAGATTTCTTTTTCCGAAAGTGAATTTGGAGAGACCGATACCAACGCTCGTTTTTGTTTTTGATTCCGATTCCTCATTCAAGCCTTTTAAACCGCGCCACGACGGAAAGATTAGGGATTCGGTCGCGGGGTATTTTGTCGAGGGACGCGACAGCGTTTATATCGCTTTGTCAACCGATGCGCGC
The DNA here is from genome assembly GCA_030863175.1 of Acidobacteriota bacterium. Taxonomy (GTDB): domain Bacteria; phylum Acidobacteriota; class Blastocatellia; order Pyrinomonadales; family Pyrinomonadaceae; genus JALZCH01. The sequence continues at coordinate 12,904 of JALZCH010000046.1, forward strand.
TCGATGGACCCTTATCAAATCATCTTTCACGAATATCATCATTTTATTCTCGACAACAATTTCGACGATCCGCCGCTCTGGTTAAACGAAGGTTTGGCTGAGTTTTACAGCGTGTTTCAGATAAACGAGGACGAAAATAAAGTCCGGCTTGGTATACCAATTTGGCGACATCTCGAAACGCTCCGCGAGCGCAGTCTGCTGCCTCTGAAAACGCTTTTTTCGGTTAATCATAATTCCAAAGAATACAATGAGTCGGGCAAAGTCGGGATGTTTTATGCCCAATCGTGGGCTTTTGTTCATTATTTGATGTTCGGCAATCAGGGCAAAAGGCAGGAGCAATTTATCAATTTTATCAGCCGATTGAATACGGGAATTCCGATAGAAGAAAATTTTCAGCAATCGTTTCAAACTGATTATAACGGAATGGAAAAGGAGTTAAGGTCTTATGTTTCCAAATTCGCATTTCTTGCTGGTGATATAAATTTGGATAAAGAGCTGGTTTTCGACCGGGAAATGCAGACTCGGCAGATGAGCGAAGCTGAAACCGAATATCAGCTCGGAAAATTACTGCTTCAATTAAGGCAGGAGGCGGAAGCGGAAAAACGCTTGGTTAAATCAACTCAGCTCGATGGAAATTTCGCTCCGGCGAAAACCTGGCTCGGATTTTTGCGGATGCGGCAAAAGAGTTTTGATGAAGCCGAAAAACTACTTGTTAAAGCGATTGAGTTAAATCCCAAAGACTCTATCACTCACGTTCTCGCCGGAGATTTAAACGTCGTCAGAGGCAAAAAGGAAGACGCAATTCGCGCTTATGAAAACGCAATTGTGGCTGATCCAAGGCTGGCGCGAAACTATGTTGCGCTCGGCTCTTTCCATGCGGCAACCGGCAACGATATTGCAGCCGCCAAAGCTTATAATCAAGCATTGAGTTTGGCTCCGAGGGAACCCGGATATTTTCTCAGTTCCAGCCACATTCATTTGCGGCTGCGGCGCGGAAACGCGGCGGCTTTGCAGGCGCAAACCTTTTTGCGGCAGCGCGGCTGGGATGAGCAGTCTTCGGCATACGCCGCTTTAAACGCTTATTTCGGTTATCGGATGGCGAAAAACGCTTCGTTAGCGTCGCAAATTTTGGACCTAACGAGCAAAAGACTTGATTCTTCGGTTTGGGCTTATTCGATTATTCGTTATTTGCGCCGCGAAATTTCTTCTGACGAATTATTAAAGCTCGCCGGCGACAATGACAAACAAACCGAAGCGCGCGCTTATATCGGGCTTGATCTTGCGCTTGACGGAAAAACGGCGGAAGCGATGCCTTTTTATCAATGGGTAAAAGAAAACGGTAATCGCAATTTTACCGAATATCCATTGGTTTTATCCGAGATAAAACGAATCGAAAATCCTAACGGCGTCGAAATGGTGGTTAAGTAACTGTTTAATCGAGGACGCGCAAAATCAGACATTTTAAATAATAAGTTTCCGGCACGCCGAGCAAAATCGGATGATCTGAACTTTGAGCGCGTTTTTCGATCAATTGCACTCGGCGCTGAGCGTCGTTTGCAGCCGCCAAAACCGTCTCTAAAAACAAATCTTCGGACGCGTGAAAAGAGCAGGTGCAGGTTGCTAAAATGCCGTTCCTGTTTAAAAGCTTGAAGGCTTTTAAATTTATCTCTTTGTATCCGCGCAGAGCTGATTCGACCGATTGACGGCTTTTGGCAAAAGCGGGCGGGTCTAAAACGATGGTGTCAAATCGCTCTCCGGCTGTTTCCAAATCCTTTAAATAATCGAAAACATCGGCTTTTTCAAATTTGAGATTTTTTGTTTGATTCAATTCCGCATTTCTGCGGGCTAGCCTGATTGCGTCTTCGGAAATATCAACCGCCGTTACTTCATCGCAGGTTTTCGCCAGATTCAAGGCAAAACCGCCATTAAAAGTAAAACAATCGAGCGCGCGACCGAAAGCATATTTTCTGAGCGCCAGGCGATTTTCGCGCTGATCTAAAAAAGCGCCGGTTTTTTGCCCGCCGAGCGGCGCGACATAAAATTTGACACCGTTTTGTTCGATAACGATTTCATCGGGACAATCCCCAAACAGAACGCCTTTTGTCAGCGGCAAACCTTCCTTTTCGCGCACTTTTACGTCGTTGCGCTCGACAATTGCTTCGGGCTGAAAATCCTCTTTGATGATTTCGACAAAAGTTTGCTTTAACTTTTCCGTTCCCTGCGAAAGCGTCTGTAAAACCCAAATCCCGTTGTAAAAATCAACGATCAACGAGGGCAACGAATCGCCTTCAGAATAGATAAACCGCAAGGCGCTCGAATCAGAGGGAACAGAATTTTTGATTAACTGTTCGTCATTCATTTCAGGGCGGCGAAAAATCGAATCGGAAATTTTTTGACGCCACCAATTTTTATCAATTCGGACATCCTGAGTTGTTAAAAAGCGCAGCGCAATTTCGCTTTTGTCGCTGTAAAATGCTTTGCCCAAAAATTTGCGGCGTTCGTCCAAAACCGTGACGATTGTGCCGCCCTCGGCATTAACTGCGCGGATGTCGCTTTTGAAAATCCACAAATGACCGTTGCGGATTCGGTTGGCGCCCTTGCGCGTGACTTCGGCTTGATTGCGTTCGGCTCGTTTCATTAAAACGATTTTGGCGCACAAAAGAAGATTCGCGCAAAGGTGAAACAAATTTCTTATGAGATTATTTGACCTGAGGCTGATTTAGAATTATTCTAAATCAAAATCTGAAATGATAAACAATCAACCCACGAATCAAACCGAAACGATCACCCTGACAAAACAGCGCGAAGCAGTTTTACAGGTTGTCCGCCAAAGCACCGAACACCCGACGGCGAGCGAGGTTTACGACGCGGCACGCGTCGTTTTGCCCTCAATTAGCTACGCAACGGTTTATAATTCGCTAAATTTCCTAAAAAATGCCGGATTGATTGCCGAAATCAGTTTTGCGAGCGGCGCAAATCGGTACGATGCGATCACCGGAAGACACGACCACGCGCTTTGCACGAGTTGCGGCAAACTGGTTGATTTAGATCTTGAACTCGCGGACGAATTGATGACGCTCGCGGCTCGACGTTCGGGTTTTGAGCCTCAATCAATTCAATTAACTTTAAAAGGGTTGTGCGAGGCTTGTCGCGCAAGCTAAATCACTCGATTGAGAAAAACAGCCGAGCCTGAACAGTTGAAAAAATAATCTGGAGAGTTTGCCGATTTGAAATTTGGCTGACTCGAAATCTATGAAGGAGAGCAAGGGAGGTAAGACTATGGATAAAGAACAGACGAACGGGACAAATCCGCAAGAGACGGATCGTGAGGAAAACGGGCAGCCGATTTTAACAAATCGGCAGGGACATCCTATTTACAACAACCAAAATGTGCGCACCGTCGGCGAACGCGGTCCGACGGTTTTGGAAAATTATCACTTTTTAGAAAAAATGTCGCACTTTGACCGTGAGCGCATTCCGGAACGGGTCGTTCACGCGCGCGGCGCCGGAGCGCACGGCTATTTTGAAGCCTGCGGAACAATCGGCGACGAACCTGCGAGCAAGTACACGCGCGCCAAGCTGTTTCAGGAAAAAGGCAAGCAAACGCCGGTGTTTATTCGTTTTTCAAGCGTTATCCACGGCGGTCATTCGCCGGAGACTTTGCGCGATCCGCGCGGTTTCGCCATCAAATTCTACACCGAAGACGGCAACTGGGATTTAGTCGGCAATAATCTGAAAATCTTTTTTATCCGCGACGCTATAAAATTTCCCGATCTTATTCACTCGTTCAAACCCGATCCGGTGACGAATTTGCAAGACCCGCGACGTCAGTTCGATTTCATCAGCCTGACGCCGGAAGCGACGCATATGATTACGTGGCTTTTTAGCCCGTGGGGAATTCCGGCGACTTATCGTCATATGCAGGGTTCGGGCGTCAACACTTACAAAATGTACAACAAAGCGGGCGAAGCCGTGCTGGTCAAATATCATTTCCAGCCGAAACAGGGCGTAAAAAATCTGACGCAGGAAGAAGCCAATAAAATTCAGGCGACCAATTTCAATCACGCTACGCAGGATTTATACGAAGCTATCGAGCGCGGCGATTACCCGGAATGGGAAATGTGCGTTCAGATTATGTCGGACGACGAACATCCGGAACTCGATTGGGACCCGCTCGACGACACGAAAATCTGGGACGAAGACAAATTCCCGTTGTTGCCGGTCGGACGAGTTGTTTTAAATCGCAATCCGGTTAATTACCACAACGAAGTCGAGCAATCGGCATTCGGAACGGGCGTTTTAGTTGACGGAGTTGATTTTTCCGACGACAAAATGCTTCAGGGACGCACGTTTTCTTATTCGGATACGCAACGTTACCGCGTCGGACCGAATTATCTGCAATTGCCGATTAACCGTCCGAAAAAGCACGTCGCCACAAACCAGCGCGGCGGACAAATGGAGTATTACGTTGACGGCATTGAAGCGGGCGAAAATCCGCATGTCAATTATGAGCCGAGCGCCAAAGGCGGGCTCGTCGAAGCGCGGCAACCCGAAGGCGTCGTTGACCACACGCCATATGTGGAAGGTCACGTGATGAGAAAAACAATCAGCCGCCAGAACAATTACAAACAGGCGGGCGAGCGTTACCGCTCGTTTGAAGATTGGGAACGAGATGATTTGATTAATAATCTTGTTGGCGCGCTTTCGGTTTGCGACCGCGATATTCAGGACCGGATGGTTTATCACTTTACGCAGGCGGACGCCGATTACGGTCGCCGCGTCGCTGAAGGGCTGGGAATTCCGGTTAGCAGCCAAAGCGCGGAAACCGTCGAAACGGCGTAAACGATTTAACGAGCCAGGGGCGGGCGGCAAAGAAGACGCAGGAAATACATCGCTTGCGTTTTCTTTGCCTTTTTTGTTCAAATTCAATCTTGTAACGAGGCGAAAAATAGAGTTAAGCTGTTTAAAGGTTGAAAGCCTAATAATAAGTTTTACAGGATAATTTTTGATAAGGAGAAGAGTTTCTAGTGTTGCAAATTGGAGACAACGCTCCGGATTTTGAATTGCCGAGCCATTTGGAAAAAGGAAAAAAGGTTCGGCTTTCGGATTTTCGGGGCAAACAAAATGTCGTTATCGCGTTTTACCCGCTTGACTGGACACCGGTCTGATCGGTGCAAATGCCGTCCTACGAAGCGGACAAAGAACGCTTTGCGGGATATGATGCCCAAGTTTTGGGCATTTCTGTTGACAGCATTCCGAGCCATGTGGCGTGGTCGAAAAGCTTGGGCGGATTGACTTACGATTTATTGGCGGATTTTCATCCGAAAGGCGAAGTCGCCAAACAATACGGAGCTTGGCGCGAAGGGGAGGGAATCTCAGAACGCGCTCTTTTTATCGTGGATAAAGAAGGCAAACTTGCTTACATTGATATTCACGAAATTAGTGATCAGCCCGATAACGAAGATTTGTTTGATGTGTTGAAGAAGATGTAAGAATTGAGAGATTGGGAATAGGAAGTAGGAACCGGAGGCTTAAGATTTCCTCTATTCCTATTTCCTATTTCCTATTTCCAGAAGGAAAATGACGACAATTTCAAGAAAATGCGTTCCGTTTACGCCGTTTGACGGCGATTTGTCACGCGCCTTCGTTTCAATCGTTTCAGCGAGCGGTGTGCATTTAAAAGAGCAGAAACCCTTTAATACTGAGGATGATTTAGGCGATTTGACGTATCGTTTGATACCCGATGATGTCGGATCGGAAGATTTGATGATTTCTCATCAGCGTTACGACCACACGGACGCTGACCGCGACGTGAACATCGTTTTTCCAATAGACCGTCTCCGTGATCTGGTCGAAGATGGCTTTATAGGCAGCATTGCTCTCAAGCATGTTGGTTATATGGGATACACGATGCGTTTGAAAGAAATGTACGAGCAAATGGCTCCGGCAATAGCCGATGAAATTGACCGAGGCTCGCGCGCCGATTTGGTTATCTTGACCGGCGGCTGTCCGAACGTTTGTCACCGTACGGTTGTTGCCGTGCAGCGCGAAATCGAAATGCGCGGAATTCCGACCGTTCTGATTACCGTTAGTCCGGAAGTCTCCGCACAGATGCGACCGCCGCGAGCGCTTTATCCGAACGGGTTTAAAATCGGGCATTCTTTGGGCAAGCCGGAAATGCCGGATTTGCAGCGACAGGTTTTGCGCGATGCGCTTTCGCTTTTTACACAAAATACTAGACCCGGAAAATTTGAAACCGTTGATTACCCTGAATACGGCGAGTATCACGAGCCAACGAAAACGCGGGGAAAAACGGTTTAATCTTTCTTACGGAAATTTGCATCGTAGTTTTGTAATTTAAGTTATGTTTGAAAAAATCGGAATTTTGACCGGCGGCGGAGACGCGCCGGGATTGAATGCGGTTATCAGGGCAGCGGTGAGAACCGCAATTCGTCAGTTTCAGATGGAGGTCGTCGGGATCGAAGACGGTTACGAAGGCTTGCTCGGGGATATGCAAATGCGGAATTTGACGACTTCCGAGGTTGCCGGATTGCTGCCGCGCGGCGGAACTATTTTAGGCACGCGCAACAGCGGGCATTTTTGCTATCACACGCCTGACGGAAAAATGCATTATCCGCAGGAACCGGTCATCGAAGCGATTGAAAATATGCGCCGCGTCGGAATCGAAGCCCTCGTCGCAATGGGAGGCGAAGGCACACTCGGAATCGCCGAACAATTTAATCGTCGAGATTTTCCCGTTATTGGCGTGCCGAAAACGATTGACAACGATTTGGCTTGCACCGAATTAACGTTCGGTTTCCAGACCGCCTGCGATATTGCGACCGAAGCCCTTGACCGTTTGCACACGACCGCCGAATCACACGACCGCGTGATGATTCTCGAAGTGATGGGCAGAAATGCGGGCTGGATTGCGCTGCATTCCGGTTTGGCGGGAAGCGCGGATGTGATTTTGATCCCGGAAATTCCGTTTGTGATGAGTCGGGTAATCGAAAAGGTTAGAGCCAGAGAAGCCGGAGGGGCGCGTTTTACAATTATCGTTGTCGCCGAAGGCGCAACCGAGATCGGCGGCGAAGCCAGATATGTTGATGCGGGCAGCGCTGATAAAGCTAAAAGGCTTGGCGGAATGGGCGAATATATCCGGCAGCGTATAGAGGAAGAAACCGAAAAAGAATCGCGCGTTGTGGTTTTAGGACATTTGCAGCGGGGCGGCACTCCTAACGCTTTTGACCGGATGCTGGCGACAAATTTCGGCGCGTGCGCTGTCCGCGCTTTGGCGGAAGGACAGCGCGGTGTAATGGTCGCCCTGCAATCGGCTTCGATTATCACCGTTCCTCTCGCCCAAGCCATTACGAACATCAAAAGCGTTGCCGCAGATGGGCAGCTCGTCCGAACCGCGCGCGACATCGGCATCTCGTTTGCCGCGCCCGACGAACCGCAATTTATGAGACAATGAGTTTAGCGAATAGTAAATCGTGAATAGTAAATCGTAATTTTTGCGATTTACTATTCACGATTTACTATTCACGATTGACGAAGAATGACTGAAGACATTAAGCAAAAATTGCAAGCCGAATTAAAAGAGCTTGATTACGAACTGACTGTAACGCTGCCGCGCGAAATCAAAAAAGCGGTGGAATACGGCGATTTGCGCGAAAACGCCGAATACAAAGCCGCGCTTGAACGACAGGAAATCTTAACTTCCCGCACCCGGCAATTAAGAGAGCGGCTGCACCAGCTCGGTTCACTTGATTTATCGAAAATTCCCGATGATAGGGTCGCCTACGGCTCGATTGTCGAGCTTTACGACCCGGACAAAGACGAATCAGTTACTTACCGCTTGGTAACGCCGGAAGAAAGCGATCCGGGAAAAGGTTTTATCTCGACAGTTTCGCCAATTGGTCGCAGTTTAATGGGCAAAGAAGAAGGCGACGAAGTCCGTGTGCAAACTCCCGCCGGATTGCGGACTTTTGAAATTCAAAAACTCAAGACTCTGCACGATCAGAAGTAATGTAGAAGATAAAAGGTGAAGAGAAAAAACGCATTTTAAAATTTCTCTTCTTCTTGTCTCTTTTCTTCTCTTCTACATTAGAGGCGCGGTGCAAGGTCGGCGTAATTTCCCTGAAAATAAAGAAGCGGTTTTCCTTCGCGGTTTACGGCTTTTTCGATTTCGCCGATAAAAATCGTATGGTCGCCGCCTTCGTAGGATAAAACCAGGCGGCATTCGAGATTGCAAAGCGCGCCGGATAAAACCGGGACGCCGTTAGCTGTCCGGGTAAATTCGACGTTATCGAATTTATCAAGCAGCGGCGTGGCGAATTGACGCGAAAGAAATTCCTGTTGGTCGCTTAAAATGTTAACGACAAAATGCGGGCTTTCGGCGAAAGCGTAGTGGCTGCCGGTAAATTTATCAATGCAAATCAAAACCAGCGGCGGCTGAAGCGACACGGAAGCAAATGCGCTAACTGTAATTCCGTGCAGATTTCCCGCACGATCTTTGGCTGTGACTACCGTCACGCCGCTCGCCCAATTTCTTAACGCTTCCCGAAATTCTTCGCTGCAAATCGCCATACGAACAGTTTCTCCGAAGCCGGGGGTTTGTGCAACAGTGATAAGAATTATAAGGATTCGGCAAAAATGTTGCCGAAGATTTGGTTTTGGACTAATCGAACCGAAGCCGTGCGGACGAGTTCGAGCGCGGCGAGGAATGCTAAAATCAATTCGCGCTTGCTTCGTGCGGTTGAAAAAAACTCGGTTAAATTTAATTTCTTTTCCGTCGCAAGTCGTTTTCTCAAGTTTTCGAGCATTTCGGCGAGCGACATTTCTTCGCGCTCGATTTCCATTAAAACTTCTTCTTTTTGACGGGCGAGGATTTTTTGGAAAGTTGAGATTAAATCAAACACAGTCGCGTTGATTTCCGCCGCTTGATTGTCTGTTTCGAGATTGCCGCGCGTAAAAACCGATTGCTCAACGGTTGATTTCGACCAGAGCATTTGCGCGGCAGTTTTAAATTTTTGATGTTCGAGCAAGCGGCGGACAAGCTCTTCGCGCGGATCAATCGTTTCTTCTTCCGTTTCTTCTGCAAACGGATCGCGCGGCAAGAGCATTTTAGTTTTCATTTCGATAAGCTGCACCGCCATCACAAGGAAATCGCTCGCAACGGTAATATCGAGCCGTTTCATCAAACGCAGATAGCGCAGATATTCGTCCGTTATACGGGCAATCGGAATGTCGTAAATATTGACCTTTTCCTGCTTGACAAGATGCAGCAGCAAATCGAGCGGACCGGCAAATTCGCCAAGCCGGAGCTTTAATTCCTCATCGCCGCGTTCGGCGACAATCCGCGGCGTGACGGTTTGAAAATCGAAAGTTAATTGCTGAGTTTCCATTTAGAAAGCAACGGATGAAATCCGTTTGCCAGACTGCGTCATTAATAACTTCCAAACATTAATAAGTTCCGAACAACTATTCGCACCGGATACATAATAGCGCTGATAACGCCCATATACATCAGCAACAGCAGAATCATAAAGCCGTATTGTTCGAGCATATCCATTGCCGGCTGCCAATCTGCTGGCAAAAACGTTGAAAGAATTTTGCTGCCGTCTAGCGGGGGAAATGGCAAAAGATTGAAAATCGCCAAACCAACGTTGAGGAACAACATCATATTGAGCAAAATTCCAATCGGATTTTGCGTTAATCCGAGCGCATCAGCAATATTTATTGTGCCGGTTGCCATTAAAACTTTGGCGATGACGAAAGCTATAAACGCAATCAGAAGATTTGCGAGAATTCCGGCGATTGAAACCATTACGTTGGCTTGTTTGTACTTTGTCCAATTGCGAGGATTGACCGGAGTCGGTTTGCCCCAACCGATTAGAGGAATCGAAGCCAGCATTCCGCCCATTGCGCCGAAAATGAAGCCTACAATTGGAATTAAAAGCGTGCCGATCGGATCAGTATGCGAGACTGGATTAAGCGTCACGCGACCGAGCATTCGAGCCGTATCATCGCCGTATTTGCTCGACATCCAGGCGTGCGCGGCTTCATGGGCGGAAATTGCCAGAAGCAGCGACACCAGAAAAATTAACAAACGACCAATCAGTTCAGCGCCAAAAGCATCCATTCTCGAAACTCCTCAAAAGGCAAAGTAACACGCTCCAAATAAGGTGTCAAAACGATTGACGGCGTTGTCTTTTATGAGGTTTTATGCGATTCTGTCTCGGTCTTAAAAAATATAAATCGTTTATGAATATCGTTTGTTTGGCTTCTGATTTTAAAGGCTTGCCGTTTATCAGAAGAGCTAAAGATTTCGGCTGTCACATCACGCTTTTGACCAAAGATAAACACCTGCGCGACCCTTGGGATTGGAGCGTGATTGACGAAGTTCACCCGACTTCAAATTACCCGACAGCTGACGAATACATCAGGATTGTGACGGGCTTGCTGCGTTCGAGAAAATTCGATCGCGTTTGCCCGATGGACGAATTTGACGTTTTGCCAGCGGCTTTCGTCCGAGATCATTTGCAGATCGAAGGGCAGGGAATCGAGAGCGCCGCGCGTTTTCGCGACAAATTGAATATGCGTCGCACGGCTCAAAACGCGGGCGTTCCGGTGCCGGATTTTGTAGCGCTTTTTAATCCGCAGGAAATCGAACAATTTGCCGATTCGGTCGAGCCGCCCTGGATTATCAAACCGCGTACGGAAGTTTCGGCTTTCGGAATTCGCAAGCTATACACAAAAGACGAGCTTTGGTCGAATTTGGCGGAATTAGACAATCGTGGCATCTGGCGTGACCATCCTTCGCAATACCTGCTCGAAAAATTTATCAAAGGCGATGTTTTTCACGTTGATTCAGTGGTCTCTGACGGCGAGCCTATTTTTTCCGGCGTCAGCCGTTACGGAAAACCGCCCTTTGCAGTTACGCACGGCGGCGGAATTTTTACGACCAGCATCTGTCATCACGATTGCCGCGAAAAACAAGAGCTTTTGGAATTAAACCGCCAACTAATTCGCGGATTTAAGCTCGAAAAAGGTGTCGCTCACGCCGAATTTCTGCAATCGGAAGCGGATGGGCAATTTTATCTCTTGGAAGTCGCTTCGCGCGTCGGGGGCGCTTACATTGCAGACGCCTTGGACGCCGCTACCGGCGTCAATCTGTGGGCTGAATGGGCGAGCGTAGACATCGCTTCTTCGGAAACTCCATACTCGCCGCCGGATTTCCGAGAGCATTACGCGGGCGTCGTTCTAACTTTAGCGAGACAGGAAATGCCGGATACTTCCGGCTATACCGATTCGGAAATCGTTTATCGCGTCAAAAAGAAAAATCACGTGGGTTTCGTCGTCGCTTCGCCTGATTACGAGCGTGTGCAGTATTTGCTCCATCATTATCAAAAGCGTTTCCGCGACGATTTTATGGCAGTCGCGCCGGCAAGAGAACGGCACGATGATTTGTAAAATTTTCCGAATAAAACCATAATTTCAAAAGCACAAAACTCTTTTGCGGTTTTGTGCTTTGTATTTTTATGCAAGCGGTCTCAGAAACAAACGGCGTCTCATCACCCGCAATTTTAGAACACAATTTAAAGCCATATTTTTCCGATCTCGCTCAATTTGGTTCGACTAAGGCGCTGGAAAAATCTACAATCTTTCAAAAATTAAAACCGGACATTGAGGGCATTTTAAATTCAATAGTCGGCGAAAATTTTGCTCTGCCGGTTTTTGAAAAGCGGAAAACTGTTCGCGTTCTCGCCTGGAATATTGAGCGCGGCAAAGAACTGGACGGAATCATTGCAGCGCTCGAGAATCACGAAGATTTGAACGATCGAGATTTGTTGTTGCTGACCGAGCTTGATTACGGAATGGCGCGCTCGGGAAATCGTTTCGTCGCCCGCGAGATCGCCACCGCGCTTAAAATGAATTATGTTTTCGCCCCGTGTTATCTGGCTTTGAACAAAGGAAACGGCGTAGAAGCAGATATGGAAGGCGAAAACGAGCACGCAATTCATGGTCTTGCCGTATTTTCACGTTTCCCGATCAGACGTGCGCATGTCGTTCGCTTTCCAAATGGGAAAGACAAAATGCACGGTGCGGAAAAACGTATCGGCTGCTTGCGCGGTCTGGTTGCCGAAATCGAACATCCGACGGGCAATTTTTACGCCGTTACGGTGCATCTCGATGCTCATTCAAGCCGAGCGCACCGCGTCCGGCAAATGCGGATTCTGCTTGAATACATTAACCAACTACAACCCAAACTGCCCGTCATCATCGGCGGCGATTGGAATACGACGACTCACAATGCGCAGAATTCGACTCGTGCCATTCTAGGTTATGTCCGCCGCGTTTTGATGGGCGCGCGAAACGTCACGCAAAATCATTATCCACACCCGGAACGCTTTTTCGAGCGCGAATTGTTCCAAACGCTCGAACGATTCGGCTTTGAATACAAAAGAATAAATTCGCTCGGCGAAGGCACTCTGCATTACGAGGTGAACAGTCTGTCGAAAAATCAAATGCTCGCCGATTTGATTCCCGATTGGTGTTTTGCATGGATTTTCTGGGCGATGGAAAGCGTCGGAGATAGTTTTTCGCTTCGCTTGGATTGGTTTGCGGGGCGCGACATCGAACCGGCAAAAGACTTTGTGCCGAAAGTTGTCGGCAATTTGATTCAGCCAAACGGGATTCCTCTATCGGACCACGATGCAATCGTGTTAGATTTTACAGTCAGTAGTTAGTAGTCAACAGTTATCAAAGAAATCCTGATAACTGTTGACTGCCAACTGCTAATTAAAATATGTCACCCGATTCGAGAAGCACAATAAGTCTGGCGAAAACGCTTTGCTACAAATTGGAAGGTTTCGAATTTGAAACACTTGAACAGGAAAGCGGACGAGCGACCGTGATTAAATTCCGGCTCGAAGATCCGTCTTACAATGCCGGTGACGTGCTGGCTTTGATGGACGGAGAGGAAATCCCTTTTCACGGAATGATCGGACAAATCGCTGATGGCTGGGCAATAGCCGCAGACCGCCGCTCCGAGCTTAAAGCCGTTGATTCGCAGTAAATATCGCAGGCATCGCTTGACAGTTTGCCACTGTATTTTTATCATCAATGCAGCATGTGGGGCAGTAGCTCAGTTTGGCAGAGCGCCGCGTTCGCAATGCGGAGGTCAGGGGTTCGACCCCCCTCTGCTCCACCAATAGAATCAAGTGTTTAGAGCCGTTCTCGTAACGGCTTTTATTTTTGAGGACACTTTTGAGAACACTTTCCTGCTAATGTGTCTCCAACGTGATTGAATTTTCAATTTTTCTGTTTGGATTAAAATCCACCTATATTGTAATACGGTTTCTTTCTTAACTCAATAAAACACAAGTGCTTATTGGTTACAAAAATCTACCCTTCCCCGGAGTAGTTTCAAAAACTAAGCCACTGCCAAAATTTTTGATAGTGGCTTTTTATTTAGAGGCGGGGTGCGGGTTTGGGGTTGAATTGAAATCAAAGGCTAGTTGATTGCACGGGATAGCCGCAGCGGGAACTTGAGTAATTTGACCCAAAGGGGTGATGCCTTGACCCATTCACCGCTCGAACCTTTATGTATGGTCAAGGTGAAAGCCAGTTTTAACCTTTGGAATTAACTTCCGCCCGTAAAACACTAAGTCTCGCTAAAAAATGACTACTGCAAAATGATACGAAACTCATTTGAAATCTCAGAACGAGATGAATAGATTTGACGTAACACCGGGGAAAACTTCTCTACTTTCGCGCCAATGTAAACCATATAATGAGGCGTAACATTGTTGTTTTCTTTTCAGTTTCTCGTTAATCAAGTTTTTTCTTTCATATCATTCCCGTTCCTCGCTTCGCTCGCAACGGATATACGTTTTTTTTAGATTAAATTTGCTCGATTTCAACTGCGTTCCGATTATGGCGCTTCTCAAATGAGTGCGACCTGATAACTGCAATGGCGAAACCAATTACGGCAGTCTTGTTTCGTTATTTGTTTCAATGCCCAATTTAATGCTTCTTCAAGCATTTCATCAGTTGGCGCTTTTCTGCCTCGACATAGCGTTTTCAGCTTCGACCAC
>JALZCH010000072.1 GCA_030863175.1 Acidobacteriota bacterium
TATCGGAGACCATCAGCCGGGCATTAAAAACAATCACAGCCGCAGATGCCAGAAATTGGATCAGGCATTGCGGCTATGTATAGTAATTAAATGAAATCTGCTCTAATGGTTTTAATTTTACCTCGCGGATAAAAAAAGGCTCGCCAGAATTCTGGCGAGCCTTCGAGTTTTGCAGGTTTACTCTTTTAAATTAGAAGAGTAAACGGAAGCCAAATCGAACCGATCTCGGTCCTTGGAAGGCATTCGCCTGTTGATACCGAGGATCGCGGGTTGCAGTATTATTGACCAAATTCTGGAGAGCGGTCAACAACTCACCTCTGTTAAAACGGTTAATAACATCAACGTAAGAACCTCCACCAAAACCAGCTGTCGTTCTTCCGAAGGATGATGTTTGTGTGGGATTACTGTAAATACCCGTCACATTCTCCTCGTCAAACAAATTAAGTATGTTTAAATCGAACGACATTGTGAAGCGTTCATCACGTCCGAAACGGTATTTATGCTGTACAGCAAAGTCCGTTTGAGTAAACATTTCTGTTCTACCCAGATCACCACGTCTTGTAAAGATCGGTGAACCGGCTGTGGCGCTAATAAGGAACGGAACTACTGTTGTTACAGGAGTACCAGATTGAGCGGTTGTGAAAGCAGATAATTCAGTTGAATTCGATCTGCTTCCAAACCAGTTGAAGATGTAAGCGCCGTAAAGGTTAAATACGTGCGGGCGATCTGTGGACAAGCGTCCGTTGTCAGGCTCGCCGGTTGCCGTAAATCCGAGGAACGGAAGATCAAAGAAACGGTTAACACCCGGAGAGGTTCTACCAGCTTCATCAGAGCTTGCCAAACCGGAATAATTACCGTACAAACGGCTCAGAGTATAGTTTGCGTTGAAATAATAATTGTTTGACAACCGTTTTTCCAACGCAATCTCCATAGCGTCGTAACGACGTTGCGGTTTGGTTGATTTTTCGTAACCAAGCTCTTTCAGAACCTGAAGATGAAGTCCTTCGCCCGGATTACCAATAATGTAAGCTTCGCTGCCTTGGGCATTGTAAATACCGGCATCTTCAATTGCCTTATCTACATTTTTGAAGGTATAGCGACCACGAACGACGTAATCACGACCGAATTGACGCTCAAGTCCGGCTGTGAACTCCGTTTGCTGGAATGACTTCAGATTAGGGTCAACAGCGCCGGTATAAAGCGTTGATTCAGGGCTATTCGAAGCGATGCGATAATCGAATTGGCAGCGGCTTCTTGCGCCCGAGGCGATGAAACCGGTTTGCGGACAGGCACCGCCCGAAGGGTCAGTAAAGCTTCCGAGAACGTTTTGAAGGGTAAAGGATCTCCAATCTTGACCCGGGAAAATTTCAAAAGCATCAATACGGTAGAAATCACCACCGAATGAACCGCGCGGAAGTTCGAACTTCAAGCGGTCATAGAATTTTCCGTAGCTGGCGAACAATCTTGTTTTACCATCACTGAAAATGTCCCAAGCAACGCCGATACGCGGAGCAATTTTATCACCCCAACCGAAGTTAATCGGCGGCGCAAGATTGTTAAATGACGGAAGGTCTTCTTTTTCGGCGCGAACACCGAGGTTTAAAGTCAAGTTGTTGACCGGCTGCCATTTATCTTGAATGTAAATGGATTGGTTGGTGTTTTGCCCTCTACCCTCCGTACCGAAACGAATAAGTTCGCCGGTGCCGAGAATACAACCGGCGGTTTGTCCAGCGGCACAAATCGGGGCACGGTTGGTGACAGTGCCTTGAGCGTTGCGGACGCAGGGCGCGAAAGCCGTTCCCGCCGCATTGACGCAAGACGGGTCAACAGGAAATCCTAAATACTCGTCAATCGAACGACCGAAATAGAAGTCGAACCAACCTTTATTGACAAAACCGCTCGATACGTCGTTAAGAATTTTGAATCGTTGATAGCCGCCTTTAAACTCGTGTCTTCCCAAGAAACCGCTCGCGATGTAAGTCGCGTCAGCTTCCCAGTTGGTACGAACCGAGACATCGTAGTTAACGAAGTTGTTATTCGGGTCGGCTTGACCTTGTGGACATCCACCCGCAACGCTTCCGAAGTTCTCAATACAACGATATCGAGCAGCTGACGGAACAAAATAATTACCTAATTTTTGGTTTAAGAATCCGCGCGAGAAGCGTCCGCTGACGACCAGATTGCTCGTCGGCGTCCAAACCGCTTGACCAGTGACGTTGTTGGAATTTTGGCGACCTCCTTGACGATCAGTCAATTGGCGACCTGTTAATGTTCCAATATTTCCGCCGAAATTGGTTGAAACCGGAACACCGCCAAAGTTAGCAGTCGCGTGCGGAAGAGCGCCTTCATCAATAATCGGGTTCCATGTAAAAGTACCCGTCAAACGAAGATTGTTGGTTGGCGAAGCATCGAGCCGTGTAAACGCATATTCATAGGTGCGTTTGCGTCTATAAGTTTCCGAACCGGTAATACTTCTGAATGCCGCAGGGCGGTTTGTAAAGTAAGTAGTAGTAACTTCCGAAACTTCATATTGCGGCGTGTAGCTGGCAAAGAACCAAAGTCTGTCTTTGATAATCGGACCGCTTAAATTCGCCGTCGGAAATACGTTTGTTCCCTGAGTTTTCGGAAATCTAAAATATTCCGTTGTATTGGGGTACGAGAACGGATTCGCTGCCGTCGCAGTAAATGCCGGAAAAAACAACAAGGTCGGACGATTGCGACCGTTAAGCTTCGGCGTGTTAAATTGAATACCGAATTCACCGCGCCAATCGTTACCGCCGCCTTTGGTTACAACGTTAATAACGCCTCCGGTCGCACCACCGAATTCAGCTTCGAAACCCGAAGACTTAACTTGCACTTCCTGCACAAATTGAGTCGGAATAGCGTTGTTAGCGTTCAAAGTACCGGTGCGGAAGTTGGTAACTTCCTGACCGTCAATAATAAAGACGTTTTCTGAACCCGATGCGCCGTCAACCGAAAAACCGCCGGCATTGGCTTCGGGACGAGTGCCAGGAACAGTTTTCAGAACGCTCGTAAAATCAACGCCTTTCGGCAGCAACTCGATTCTTTGAGCAGTGATGCTGGTTGCGACTTTCGTATCGGTCGGGTCAACGGGTTGGTCGCTGGCTTGAATATCAACGACGGTTTCGCCGGCGCCTGCAGCGGCAACCGTAACATTAACCGGAGTTGTTGTTTCAAGAACGACCTGCACGTTCTGAACAACTGAAGCGCCAAAACCTGCGGTCGGCTCTACTCTTACAGTATAGAGTCCGGGGGGCACTTGCAGAACGCGAAAGAATCCCTCATCGTTCGTTTGAACTGTGCGTCTAAAACCCGTGGTGGATGATGTGTTCGTCTGATCGGTTCTGTCCGAAGCAGCGACAATCACAGTGGCGTTCGGAACAACCGCGCCCGTCGGGTCTTTAACAGTTCCTTCAATATTACCGCTCGTTTCCTGTGCCAAAACGCTCGCGCTTAAGCAAAGAACAACAAGCAAAATTGAAGTCAGAAATGCTAAACTTTTTTTCATTTTTTGCTCCTTAAAAAAATTTCAGGACTAAATAGTTATTGCAGTCTTGTTGATTGAATCAACCAAGCAATAACTTGACACGTCGAAACCTGCAACTTGCAGACCAAAAGAGGAGTGATCTTAGATACCATTTTTAATGCTTTGAAATGTGAGGTTTAGAGTGATCGTTTCAATTAAAGCAATTTCTTGAAAACAGTAATTTCTTCATATTTTTGAATTTTCCCCATAATCATAAATTCATTTTTTTGAAAATTATCTATTTTGCCGTAATTTTCGATGCTAGTATTAAAATGTCATAATTTATTAGGCTAGAAATTAGACATGGAGCGAGTTTACCGCGACCCGGTTCATAACATTATTCGCCTGCAAACAAACACGCCGGAGAATCATTTGCTGATTCGTCTGATCGACACGGCTGAATTTCAACGCCTGCGCCGCATTCGACAGCTCGGGCTCGCGCTTTTTACTTATCAGGGTGCTGAGCATTCCCGCTTTACGCACTCACTCGGCGCTCTGCATCTTGCGACTCGGATTCTGGAAAAATTTTCCGCCAAATACGAGATTTCGGATTTTAACCGGATTGCCGTGCGCGCCGCAGCTCTGCTGCACGATGTCGGGCACGGCGCGTTTTCGCACGTCATGGAAAACGTTCTCGGATTTCATCACGAAGATTTTACGATTCAAGCCATCCTTCATGAAGAAACAGAGATCGGGAAGGTTCTACGTGATTTTTCCGAAGAATTACCCGCGCGCGTGGCTGCCGTCATTAGAGGCGATTTTCGACCGGCGGCGCTCGCGCAGCTCGTATCGTCGCAATTGGATGTTGATCGAATGGATTATCTTTTGCGCGACAGCTTAATGACGGGCGTCAAATACGGAATTTACGATCACGAATGGATTATCAAAGCGCTTGAAATTGACCTTGAAAACGACCGGATTTATGTTTCGGCTCACGGCTTGTTCGCCGTCGAAGATTATTTGCAGGCGCGTTATTATATGTTTCGGCAGGTTTATTTTCACCGCACGTTGCGGTCGGCGGAAGTCGTTCTGCGAGCGATCTTGCGCCGTGCTTTTGAACTCGGTGAAAACGGCAAATCAATCTGGATTGCGAGCGGAACGGCTTTTGAAAAAGTTTTGCGCCGCATCCCAATGAATCTTTTCGAACATCTCGAAATCGACGACACCGATGTTTTATTTCACATCAAGCAGTGGCAGCGCAGCGACGATCATGTTCTAAGCGATCTCAGCCAACGTTTTATCAACCGTCGTTTGTTCAAGGCGGTTGATTTGGATATGGCGGACGACGAGCGCGAAGCTTTTCTTGAAAAAGCGCGGCGAGTCGTCGCCGAAAACGGTTTCGACGCGGATTATTATTTTATCGCCGACCGCGCAGCGGACGTTCCGTATTACGCTTTGTATTCGCCGCGCGGAGAGACTAATCCGAAAAATTTGATTTATGTTGAAGAAGGTTTTTCGCGCGCTCAAATTCGAGAAATTTCGGAAGTTTCCGGTGCCGTGCGCGGGCTTCAACAAGGTTTTGAAATTTTGCGCGCCTGTTATCCACCCGAATTGAACCGGCAAATTTCTGAGCTTTATTACCAACAATGACCGAATTCAACAGAGGAATTTCGATTATCGCGGTTTCATTTTTCATCTCGTTTTTTCTTTCGTCCGCCAACATTTCGGCTCAGACTTTTAAGATCGCGGTTTTGCCTGTCGGAGAAACTGAGCGGAAATTTTACGAGCGATTTCGCGCCGAAACCGGAAAACAAGGTTTCGTGCGGCTGATTGATGATGATTTGAGTTTGTCTGCAATGCGCGCCCTAAATTACAAGACTCCGTTTAATCTCTCGCTTGAAGAGGCGAAAAATTTGGGCGCGGCGATTGATTGCGATTTCTTTTTCCTCGTTAAATCCGACAGCGTGCGGCGCTCGTCTTTTAGGAAAGATGTTTATTTCGAGTCCTTCGCCAACATTTTTCTCGTTAGTGCGCGTACCGGAAAGCTTGTCGCGTCGGAAAACATTTTCGAAGAAGCGGACAAACCCGAAGATGCGGAAAAACAACTGCTTGGCAAAGCGGACAAAATTGCCGCCGATTTTGCCGCAATCATTCAAACCGCAGCCGCGAGAGAACGTGAAGAACGAGCCTTTCCAAAAAAAAATTCCATTTTTTTAGAAATATCCGCAGAAAATGAAAACATTCGGACGCCTTTGCCGTATAAGAGCTTAAAACCGGCTTACACGGACGCGGCAGCGCATTTTGAAGTTGAAGCCGCTGTTGAAGTTGCTGTTGAATTAAATGCCTCAGGAGCGGTTGAAAATGCCGAAATTGTTCGTTGGGCTGGTTTCGGATTAGACGAAGAAACGATCAAAACCGTTAAGAAAATGCAATTTCGTCCCGCTTTGCGCGGTGACGGCACCGCAATTCCGGTCAGATTTGTGCTGCGTTATAATTTCCGCCGCCCACGCGAAAAGAAAGAGTAAGTTTTTATGCGCCGTGTTGTCTCTTTTGCCTTAATCATTCACCTTATTTTCGCTTTCTCAATTGTTCCCGCACAACCGCGAGCCGATGTTTCACCGGAAAGAAATCTGGCTGTTTTCGACGAAGTTTGGGAAACGGTGCAAGAGCGTTATTACGATGCGACCCTGCGCGGAATTGATTGGGAGGCGAGGCGCGAATATTTTCGAGAGAAAAGTGCATCGGCGCAAAATTCAACGGAGCTTTACCGGGTTCTGCGTGAATTGCTTGCCAGTTTAAACGATTCGCACACCAGAGTTTTTGCGCCGGACGAAGACACGAATTGGGTTAATCCGCGCGTCGTTACCGTCAATGTTTCGGTGCGCGAAATCGAAAATCAACTAATCGTCACAAGAGTTGAAAAAAATACTCCGGCAGAAAAAACAGGAATTCGTCCCGGCGATTTGCTGACAAAAGTTGACGGCATATCGGCAAACGTTTTTTTTGAGCGGCGCTTAAGCGAAACGCGAGGCGCTTCGACTCCGGCAATTAATCGCCTGCAAACTGCCGCCAGACTTTTTGAAGGCGGCGTCGGCTCGACGGTCAAAATTTGCTGGCAGCGAGACCGCGCAAAGGAACGTTGCGCCAGTCTTTTGCGCGAGTGGCGAACGGTTAAATCCGACGTTCGGATAAAAAAAGAAAACGGCATTTTGATCGTCGGTTTCGACATTTTCACGCTCGAAACCGTTAGCCGCGTTTTGGGCGCATTGCGACAGCATCGAGACGATTTGCGCGGAATCATCATGGATTTGCGCGCCAACCGCGGGGGCGTGACCGAAGCGAGCGTTGATTTAGCTTCGGTTTTTCTCCCCGAAAAAACTACGATTGGCAGTTTTTACGACCGTACGGGTCGCGTCGCGCAGGAAGCGCAAACTCGCCAATCGCCACTTTTTATCGTCAATTCGGAAAAAGTCACCAAAACTCCGATTGTAATTTTGATAGGAACCGCAACTGCGAGCGCGGCGGAAATTTTTGTCGCCGGTCTGAAAAACGCCAATCGAGCGCGAATAATCGGCGTTCAAAGCTGCGGCTGCGTTCTCGCCGTTCGGCGGCAGCACACTTTGCCTGACGGCGGAAAGCTCGAAGTCAGCGAGCTTGATTTTCGACTTGCTAACGGCGACCGCCTCGAAGGCGTCGGTATCTCGCCGGACGAAACGCTCGATTTTACGCGCAGCGACATTCGCGCCGGACGCGATGCGGCGCTCGAAAAAGCCCTCCAATTCTTTCAGAAAAACAACTCCCGCGCGGCTGACTGAATGCCGTTTCGCTTCGTTCAATCGCCTTTTTAATAAAAATACCGATTGAAATATTTCGGCGTCATTTGTATGATGCCGCGAGCAGGTATTTTCCCAAAGCGAAAGGCAAAAAATGAACGAAGAACAAAAAGTTCGACAAGCTGACGCCCGTGATGAAGATCCCAACATCTACGAACGCGAGCTGGATACGGATTTAGACGACAAAACCCCGGATAAACCGCACGGAATGGCTCTTCACACAAAGATTTTAATCGGTTTAGCGGTAGGCGTTATCGGTGGTCTGGTGGTCAACTGGACAATCGGCGGCAGCAATCCGAATGTCGTTTGGTTTGTCGAAAATCTTACGCGTCCGATCGGACAATTATTTTTAAATTTGCTGCTGATGATCGTCGTACCGCTCGTTTTTTCCTCGCTCGTCGTCGGCGTTGCGGGCATCGGCGACATCCGCAAACTGGGGCGGATCGGTTTGAAATCGTTCGCCTACACGCTGATTATTTCGGCTATTTCAGTCCTTATCGGTCTTACATTGGCGAATACGATTCGACCGGGCGAGCGAATCAGCCCGGAAGTGGCGACGCAGCTTAAAGAAAAATTCAGCAGCGGCGCGAAAACGAGCGTCGAAGCGCAAAGAACCGCAGCAGAAGCCGCGAAAACCGATTCGGCTTTGATGCAGGTCGTCAAAACAATCGTCCCGAGCAACGTCTTTAACTCTATTTCCGGTGCCAGTCCGAATATGCTGCACATAATGTTTTTCGCGCTCATCGCCGGAATTGCGATCACTTTGCTGCCTGCACCGACGAGCGCACCGTTCGTCGGCGTGATGGAATCGCTTTTTGCGATAACGTCAAAAATCATTGACATTATTATGAAATTTGCACCCTTTGCGGTGGCGTGTCTGATTTTTAACAACATCGCGCAATTCGGGCTTGAACTCCTGCAATCGCTGGCTTGGTTCGTCGTCACGGTTCTGCTCGGCTTGGGTTTGCATTTTTTCGGCGTTTTCTCTCTCTCTGTCGCACTTCTTTCAAAGCTCAATCCGCTCGATTTTTTCAGGCGCATTGAGACTGTGATTGTGACGGCTTTTTCGACCAGTTCCTCAAACGCGACTTTGCCGACGGCGCTTCGCGTGACGGAAGAAAATCTCGGTGTTCCGAAGGAAATCAACAGTTTTGTTCTGACCGTCGGAGCGACAGCCAATCAAAACGGGACTGCTCTTTACGAGGGCGTCACGGTTTTGTTTTTAGCCCAACTCGCCGGGTTCGATTTAACTATCGGACAGCAATTGATGGTCGTTTATCTCGCAATCCTCGGCGGCATCGGCACGGCAGGCGTCCCTTCGGGCTCAATTCCGTTTATCATCGGTATCCTGGCGATGATCGGCGTTGATCCAGCGTTAATCGCGATTATTTTAGGTGTTGACCGCATTCTCGATATGTGCCGCACGACTTTAAACGTCGTAGGCGACATCACGGCGGCGACTTTTGTAGCTCGAAGCGAAGGATTTGAATTATTGAAAACGGCAAATCCGATTGATTAGAATAAATTAAATGTTCAAACAATTTATAGGTGAAATTTAAATGGTAAAACACACAATTACTCTGATTCCGGGCGATGGCATTGGACCGGAAGTTGTCGCGGCGACGGTTCAAATTATCGAAGCTGCGGGCGTTGAAGTTGAATGGGAAACACAGCTTGCGGGCGCGCACGCTTTGGAAAAATACGGCACGACTTTGCCGGACTCACTGCTCGAATCAGTCAAACGCAACAAAGCCGCGCTCAAAGGTCCGATTACGACTCCGGTAGGCAAAGGTTTTACGTCAGTTAACGTCGGTTTGCGAAAGGCTTTGGATTTGTACGCCAATGTACGCCCGGTACGCGCTTTGCCGAATGTTCCGTCGCGTTATCCCGAACTCGATCTGGTGATTGTGCGCGAAAACACCGAAAGCCTTTATGCCGGAATCGAACACACTGTCATTCCGGGTGTTGTCGAAAGCCTAAAAATCATCACGGAAAAAGCCTCGACTCGAATTTCGCAATATGCCTTTGAGTACGCGCGCAAAGAAAAGCGCAAAAAGGTAACAGCCGTTCATAAAGCCAACATTATGAAATTGTCCGACGGGCTGTTTCTCGAATGTTTTTATAAAGTAGCGAAAGATTTCCCCGAAATCGAAGCCGATGACAAAATCATTGACAATGCTTGTATGCAGCTCGTGATGCGCCCGGAACAGTTTGACATTATGGTGATGGAAAATTTGTATGGCGATATTTTGTCGGATTTATGCGCCGGTTTGATTGGCGGACTCGGACTCGTTCCAGGCGCAAACATCGGCGAGCAGGGCGCTGTTTTCGAAGCTGTTCACGGTTCGGCGCCCGACATTGCTGGACAAGGTTTGGCAAATCCGACTGCGGTTTTGCAGTCGTCGCTCTTGATGCTCCGTCACCTCGGCGAGCGCAAAGCGGCGGATAAAATCGAAAATGCGATGCTCGACGTTTTCCGCGAAGGAAAAGTCCGCACCAAGGACATCGGCGGCGAATCAAAAACCTCGGAATTTGCCGCCGCAATCATCGAAAAAATGCATTCGTCGAAAAACTCGAAACGGTCTGCAGAAGCATAAGCATCATTCGAACGGTATAGGCGCGATGCATGGCGCCTATACCGAGCGTGCGATTTTGGAATTTCTTCCGTCAAATCAACAGATTTTTGCGCAAGGCTTGATTTTCCCCGCAATTTTTGCTCATAATTGAAGCAGAATTTCAAGCCCGCTTGAAACTTGAAATTTCAAAAAGCAAAGGTCCGGCAGCTCCCCGCTGAGAGACAAAAAAGCAAAACAATTTGAAATTGAATCAATTTTCCGATCTGAAACAAAAATTTCAGGTTCAGAGATTTGTCATTATTTTGCGGGCAATATTTCACCCTTATTTCGGAGTTTTATGGAAAAAATTCGCAGCAGATTTAATTTATTGATTGATACTTTTTTTGAAGTTTTGGGCGACAGCGTCGTTTTTGTTGTAGTTGCGGTTTTGATGGTGCTTTACTACGCGCTCGGACTAGGCAATTAACTTCTCCTTCCCGCCTTTTTGCTTCGCGTTCAAAATACATCGCAAGAAACGAAGTGTTAGAATAAGATTGAACCTGCGGTTCAATTTTATTCTACGCGAAGGGCAAAATGTCTCAAGATTTGAATGCAAATCGTCCGGCTTGGGCGATTCAGGGTTTTCTCGAAATCAAAAACAATCATCTAGCCATTGGCGGCGTTGACGCGCACGAATTGATCGAAGCGTATCAATCGCCGCTTTATGTTTTTTCCGAACAAAGAATTCGGCACAACATCGAACGTTTAAAACGCGCTGAAACCGCGCTTGGCGGGTTGCCGCTCAAAGTTTGCTACGCGGCAAAAGCCAATTCAAATATGGCGATTTTGCGAGCCGTCAGGGAAGCGGGCGCCGATATTGAAACAAACAGCGGCGGCGAGCTTTTTAAAGCCCTAAAAATCGGCTTTCGTCCAGATCAAATCATTTTTAACGGGACGAGCAAAACCGAAGACGAACACGCTGATGCAATTCGCGCTGGAATTTACGCAATTCAAGCCGATTCCTTTTTTGAAGTCGAGCAAATCGAACGAGTCGCTCGCCGTTTGAACAAACCCGCAAATGTAAGCCTGCGGCTTGTACCGGAAATCGAAACAGATACGATGCACGGTTTGCAAACCGCAATGCTGACTTCAAAATTCGGAATGCTCTCAAATGAAGTTTTCGAGTGTTTTCAGCGTTTCGGAAAATCCGAATTCGTCCGCCTGAAAGGAATTCATTTGCATTTAGGCTCGCAAACGCCCGACGCTGCGCCGTTCGCCGAAGCGTTTTTGAAACTGTTCAAGGTTTTAAAAGAAATTTACGAGGAAACCGGCATCCGCCTCGAACATTTAAATTTGGGCGGCGGTTTTCCGACCAATTACGCGCTCGACGACGCAAATCTTTTAGGCTTGCCCGCAGAGAGAAGGAACCTCTTCGCCGCCGATTTGGAACCGGCTGAAGTTTTAGCAGCGGCAATGCATGTCGTCAGAAAAGTGGCGGAACAGTCCGACGCCCTGAATTTACTCGACAACCTGACAATTTTGCTCGAACCCGGCAGAAGCGTCATCGCCGACGCAGGAATTTTGCTAACGACGGTCAGAAACATAAAATCCCGCCCGTTAATGCAAACCGAGGCGGAAATCCAGAATCCAGAATCCAGAATCCAGAATGACGATTGGCTCTTGACCGATGCAGGATACAATCTGATGCTTTCGATGAACAATTACAAATGGTACTACCATTTGATTTCAGCGAGCCGCGCGACTGAAGAACACGAAACTCCGTACAAATTAGCCGGACCTTTGTGTGATGGTGGCGACGTTTATTTCGATATCGAAGGCACGCGCCGCCTGCCCGATTATCGCCTGCTGCCGGAAAGCGTCCAACCAGGCGAGGTTCTGGCTTTGCTCAACGTCGGCGCTTATTCTTACGCGCAAATGTTTCCCTACAACGGGCGTCCGCTCCCGGCGGCGGTTTTAATTGGCGAAAACGGTTCGGTTGAGTTAATTAGAAAAGCAGATACTTACGAAACTCTGATTGAATCAGACGTTTGGTAAAACTTTACCTGGTTCAAAATTTTACAGGTTTTATTTTTTTACGCATCGCTCTCGAAAATTCCGAGAGCGATGCTAGTTTTGGGCTAAGTCTGGGGCGTTATTTGTTCGAAGAGTTACATTTCGAATATAGCGATTCTTGATTGAGTGCGACTAGTTTATGCTGTAAAATTCCACGAATGAAAGCCTATTCTTTGGATTTGCGCCAGCGTGTGGTCGAAACTTACAAAACCGGCGTGCTGACGA
>JALZCH010000075.1 GCA_030863175.1 Acidobacteriota bacterium
GTCGTGGATTAATACTGTTAAGTATGAAAATTCTATTCGCAAAAATTTTACCGATTGTTTTTTCAATCTTCTTTTTCATCGTTTCCTCATCGGCGCAAGGCGTAGCGCCAAAAGGCAGCATCGCCAATCTGAAGGGAAAGTTGCAAGCGCAACTTAATGAATTACACGCAGCGGGCAAGTTTCCCGGCGCAACTGTCGGAGTTTGTCTCGCGGATGGAACTTGCTTCGGTTTGGCGACGGGATTTTCCGACCGTGATGCCAAAACTCCGATGAAGCCTTCGGATTTGATGCTTTCGGGAAGCGTCGGTAAAACTTATGCGGCGGCTGTAGCGATGCAGCTTGTCAAAGCGGGAAAAATTGATTTGAATGCCAAAATCGAAAAATATTTGGGCAAAGAGACCTGGTTTCCCAGATTGCCCAATGCGAAAGACATCACGGTTCGCCAATTGATGAACCACACGAGCGGGCTGGTTCGCTACGAATTCAAAGAGCAATTCACCAGAGATTTGACCGCCAATGTTGATAAAACTTGGAAACCTGAGGAGTTGGTTGCCTATATTCTCGACACCAAAGCGCCGTTTGAAGCCGGAAAAGGCTGGGAATATTCCGATACGAATTACATCGTTCTTGGAATGATTATCGAGCGAGTGACCGGCAAAAAGTTTTACGATCTGGTCGAAACGAGAATCTTAAAACCGCTGAGTCTTAAAAATACGGTTCCGTCCAATTCAAGACAAATTCGCGGTCTTGTGCAAGGTTACGCGGGCGAACGAAATCCGTTTGGCGGAAAAGACGCGGTTCTGGAAAATGGCAAATTTATCATTAATCCGCAGTTTGAATGGACGGGCGGCGGATTTGCTTCAACTACGGAAGATTTGGCGCGCTGGGCAAAAGCGATGTATGAAGGAAAAGCTTTTGACGCTTCGATGCTTCTGGTTATGCTCGAAGGCGTCGCCGCGCCGATGCTCGGAAAAGAAACGAAATACGGTTTGGGCGTGATTATTCGTCAAACGCAAGCCGGAACGGCTTACGGTCATAGCGGATTTTTTCCCGGTTATTTGACCGAAATGATGTATTTCCCAGAACAAAAAATCGCTCTCGCCGTGCAATTCAACACCAGTGCGCCGCGTTCGACCGGAAAACCGCCCGCTCGTTTTTTGGTCGAACTGGCTGAAACCATTTCTGGAAAAGAGCCTGCTCAGACAACGGCGGCGGAAAAGAAAACCACACTTGAGAAAAAACAATTCATTAGAAATGCCGGTCGCATATTCCCCAAAAGAAAAATTACTTTTTGAGGGCGATTTGCTCGAACGATTGGTAAGCGGTGCATCAACGCTTACCAATGATACAACACGGCATTTTGCGAAATGGCTCGAAAACGAAAAACTCGTGGTCAGTCTTTGTTTGGCTTTATCAATCAAGCGTGTCAACTGCCGCCGCAATGCGTTTAAACATTGTCGGCAAACTGACGGCATGACGCTCGGTTTCGCGGATGATTTCTTTAGCTTCTTGAGCCGAGGGCGGATGTCCGCCGGGAGCGACTTGTTTGATGACGTGTTTGGAAAGCTGTTCAATTTGAGTTTCCGACAGCTTTTCACGTTTTTCGCCGCAGTGAACGGCAACTTTAATCAAAACCTCCTTGAGCAAAGCGCTGATTGATTTCATACGCTGCTGCAAATGGTCTTCGCCGATTTGCCCTAGAAGAACGCCGACCAGCTTGCCCGCTACTTTCGGACCGGGCACGGCGTCGGAAAGAAAGTCTTTAGCTTTGCCCATTGCCCAATTCTCGTACTGCCCGAAAATAAGCTGCTCCAACACGGTGCGGTAAAAAACGGGCATTCTTGTGCGACAGAATTCTTTTGCGACGACAAGTTCAACTGCGGCGTCAAAATAAAGCTGATAATTCTGTTTGATTTTTCCGCCGAGCACGACCAGATTCATTCCGGTTATCGCCATTGCCAGCGGTCCTCCAGCGCAAGCCAGCGCGCCGAGATAAATATCGAGCCAAGCTTTTAAGACTTTTTGGGTGGCATTAGTGCGGCGAAAAACTTCGGCTCCGACGCCGCCGAGCGTTACGTCCTGCTGAAAGCTGAATCTGCCTTGCTGAAATATTTTGCCCAGCTTGTTTTGGTTTTCCGCTTTCGGTTTGACCAAAACATAAAGGCAGTCGTTGATGGCTGTCCCGTAAAAAAATCTTTCGCCGTCAGGTCCGGGAACAATCGTTCCCGCTTCGATGATTCCGTTTGAATAAGTCTGAACAGTTCCGGTCGGCGCAATGCCCATCAATTGCCACCCCGGTATTTCCATTGGTTCGCCCATAATAAATCTCCTCGATAACAAATAAATCGCTCAAAAATCAATTTTCGAGCGGCTTCATTTACTAATGCGAAAAGAAAACTGGAAAACTATCATCGGAGAAAAAAAATTCTTCTGACAAAAAAAGCCGCCAATTAATAAAAAGGCGGCTTTTTGGATTTGAATTTGTGTTTGCTTAATCGTTGCGAATCTGATTGTGCGCTTCGACAAACCACAAGTTTTTGTCAACGCCGCGCACGATTTCTGTCAGCAAATCGGCAGTTCCGGCGTCC
Source organism: Acidobacteriota bacterium (assembly GCA_030863175.1). Classification (GTDB taxonomy): domain Bacteria; phylum Acidobacteriota; class Blastocatellia; order Pyrinomonadales; family Pyrinomonadaceae; genus JALZCH01. Next base: position 2,589 of record JALZCH010000075.1, read on the forward strand.
TGCAATTCGGTCGATCGGTCAATATCACGGCGAATGTTTGCAGCATAAGTTGAAAGCGCATTGGAAACGGCTTCAACGTGTGAATGACCGTCGAAGATTTCAAGCGGATATTCCATCAAAGATGAATTGCTCGCCGATGCGCGAACTGTTCCGTAAGCCGTGCCGCCGAGCTGCGTGACACGCTCGGCGATTAAATCGGTGTACGCGCCAGCAGCGGTTGCAACTTCGTCAAAAAGTTCGTGCAGCGCGCGAAATTGCTCGCCTTTAACATTCCAGTGCGCTTGCTTGGCTTGATATTGAAGATCAATCGAATCAGCCAGACGCTTGTTTAAAATCTCAATTACTTGCGCTCTTAATTCTTCCGGTAAATCGTTTTTTGTTCTATGCATTGTTGCTGTTGCCATAATAATTTCCCCTTAATCAAACAAAATAGACGCCGGAATTTTCATCCGGTTTCTTTCCGGCGGCGAAACGCCGACGCTTATTTTGCATATATTTATGATGCCGCTTGAGGCTTCAATCGTCAACGTAAATTTTGAAACAAAGGCTTTTTGCCGAAAAGACAGGACTTCCGGCGAGGGGTTATAATCAAATTATGTTGGTTTTGGGAATTGAAAGTTCGTGCGATGAAACAGCCGCCGCGGTTGTGCGCGACGGAAGCGAAATTTTGTCTTCGGTTATTTCTTCACAGATTGAAATTCACCGCGAATACGGCGGTGTTGTGCCGGAACTGGCTTCGCGCGAGCATCTCGAAAAAATCGAGCCGATTGTTAATGAGGCTTTGACGCGAGCAAACGTTTCGCTCGAAGAAATTGACGGAATCGCCGTTACAGTCGGTCCGGGTCTGATCGGTTCTTTGCTGGTCGGCGTTTCGTATGCCAAAGCTCTGGCGTTTGCGCTCGATAAACCGATTGTCGGCGTTAATCACATCGAAGGTCATGTCTATTCGATTGCCTTTGAAAATCCGCCGGTTCAATATCCCGCGCTAGCGCTGATTGTTTCCGGCGGACATACGAACGTTTTCTTTGTGCCGGAAGAAGGCAAATACAAAAACGTAGCTCGCACGCGCGACGACGCCGCCGGAGAAGCGTTCGACAAAGTGGCGAAAATGCTCGGACTCGGCTATCCGGGCGGTCCCGTGATTGAAAAGCTGGCACTCAGGGGCGATGCCAAAAAAATCAAATTCTCTTTGCCGAAAATCAGCGACGGGCGACCTGATTTCAGCTTTTCCGGTTTGAAAACAGCGGTTTCAAAATACGTCCGCGAAAATGAGGTCAAGCGAGTCGAAGCGGACGAAACTCCGAATCAGGAAATCCGCGATTTGGCGGCGAGTTTTCAATATTCGGTTGTCCGCCAGCTAGTCGCAACGCTCGAAAAACTTGCCGAAGAATACGAGCCACAAACTTTGATTGTCGCAGGCGGCGTCGCCTGCAATCGAGCTTTGCGCGAAGCGGCAAACCGTGTTGGCGAAAAATTTAGGATTCCGGTTTATTTCCCGTCGCCGCATCTTTCTACCGACAACGCGGCGATGATTGCCGCCGCTGGAACTGCGCATTTAAAACGCGGCGAGCGCGACGGATTAGATTTAAACGCTGACATTACGCTCCGTTTGCAAAATCTCGAAGTCGAAGACGCCGCTCTGCGGCAAGCTCGTGTGCGTTATCGGCTCTAAAAAATCAAATTTTATCAAACCTTTAAGTGTTGCGAGAATGAATAATCCCTGTTAGGATTTCAAGCCGGATAACACCAGCCATAGTTGATAAATATATTCATGACAACAAAATTTTTTTCTCTAACTCTTACGATTCTTCTATTGCTTTCGCAGCCAACATTTCTGTTAGGACAAGCTGTTAACCAACAGCAGGACTGGTCGGCTGTGCAAGCTCTTTCCCCGGGCATCAAGCTACTAGTCGAAACAAAGAATGGTAAACGGCTTAAAGGAACATTGAATAACGCTTCGGTCGCAACACTTGCCTTGACACGCAATAACAGAACCGAGAATTTAAACAAAGACGATATACAACGGGTTTACAGATTAAATACTGGCTCACGAGAGAAATCAGCGCTTATCGGAACAGCCGCCGGAGCCGGACTCGGTGCCGGAGCGGCAGCAATAGCATTGGGTTCAACCGGCGGAAGTGATGATGCAGCAGGGATTTTAGGTGCCGGGATATTAATCGGTGCTGGAATTGGAGCGGTAATCGGACTAGTTGCTGGAAACGGAAGCCGCCGCGTTCTCATTTACGAATCAAAATAGTAGCCAAAACCTTTATTTCACCGAACTTCTAAGCAATTAATTTTCAATGTCCTGCCGTTTTCTTTACAACATTGAAGGTGGCTAGAGTTAAAGAAGTAAAGTTTCAATCCTATGCGCGTGAACCATCCGTTCGCAGGGCGACCACGCAAAAACGGTAAACCGACCGTCCTGTGACGCAACAAGAGCGATTGAGCCGGGTTGGTCTTGGACAAACTGTGCCGCTGAAAGATGTCTTGTGCCGCCGATTTGAACCGGATGAACGATTGATGTCTGACCGCCGATAATCGGTTCGGTTACGATTATCTGCTCGACCGGAGCTGCTCCGCGCCGCCGAATTATCTTTGTTCCGAAAGCCAGAAGCTCATACTCTTCCGTAATGACAGTCGCTCCGTCAACAGCGGTTAAGCCAGCAACGGCATCAACCGAATCTATCACCGCTTCCTGCCATAATTTGCTATTTCTTTCCTGCTCGTTCTGCCGCGCTAAATCCGCTAATTCCGTAAACGGCGGGTCAATTGCGTAATGCACGGGAGAAACGATGGAATCGCGCCACGAGCTTGAGCCTTGTGGAACGACGAGCAAAGAGCCGCCGCGATTATGCGTGCGCATCGAGGCAGCTAATTGGATAAGGATATTTACCGCAGCGTCCTTCATTCCGACCAATCCGAATTTTAGGAGCGAAGAAAGCAGTTCCGGGCAATCCGTCAGTTTTGTTCCTTCCTCATCTATTTCTTTTATTTCATCTCCGTTGAGCGCCATCACGTTGACAAACTTAACGGAACCTTTTTTCGGGCGGTATTTAACCATGAGAAATCCCGGTTCAATGACTTCCAAGACAAAGCAAAATTTCGGTACCGTGCGTGTTGTTCCCCAAACTTCAAACCGATTTCCATTGCGCCAAACGCCGAGATGAATTCCGGGACGTTCAACGGCGGGAGCTAATTGAGATAAAGACATCCGGCTCAGTGAAAGAGCGTTTTCAAAAATCAGCGCCTGTCCGGCTTGTTGAGGCGGCACAAAGGCGAGCGAAATTTTCGGGAAGTAGCCTTCCTGCCGTTGAAGGCTTGCCCAGAATGCGGCTTCAATGATTGTTTCTATCGCTTCCACATCGGGCGCCGATGCCAAATCTTTTTCTCCTTGACTTACGGCGTCAGTCAAATGGTGCTGAAAATACTGTTCGAGAGTTTGGGAGACGGAGCGCGCCGCCTGATATACAGAAGTTTCCATAATTTAATAAGTCCGAGCCGAGGAAAACATTATAATTTGATAATTCGACTTTATGAAATCTGTTCTCTTCGGGTCATTAAAAAAAGGAACCGCTTGTCGGCGGATAACCTGTTGATTTACGATGTATTAAATTGAAAAACTCGCAAAACCTTAAATGTTGTTTGTTGTAATGCTCTGCAAGTTTAGTATTTGCCGGAAACCGAGCCGTAAATCTTAGACTCAAACGAGACGCAGAGCGTCTTAAACCAGAAAATTAGGGGGCGCACAATCGAATTTATGGAGGAATACAAGATGTCTAAATCGAACGCAAAAGCCATTTTCATCGGGCTTTTGTTGCTTATTCTGAACTTCACGATCAATCTTTCCAGCCCCAGGGCGCAGACGCCGTATCAAACGCAGCAGGTGGTCGGCAATTTGGCTTTGCCGAATCATGTGACGAGCGCCAGAGACGGTTCCGGTCGGTTGTTTATTCTTTTAAAAAGCGGCTTGATTAAAGTTCATAATCCGGCGACTGGCGCTACAACGGATTTTCTCGATATTACGTCGAGAGTTTTAACCACCAACACCGTCAATAGCGAACGCGGCTTGCTCGGTTTGGCTTTTCATCCGCAGTTTCAGCAAAATCGCCGCTTTTTCGTTTATTACACCCGACAGCCTGACGGCGCGATTCAAGTCGGCGAATACAGAGTTTCCGCCTCCAATCCGAATGTCGCAGAAACGATTGAAAAAACGATTATCACAATTCCACACGCCGAAAACAGCAATCACAACGGTGGAACGGTTGCCTTTGGACCGGATGGCTATTTATATTTGGCTCCGGGCGACGGTGGTTCGCAAAACGATCCGCCGAACAACGCGCAAAACCTCAATGTTTTGCTTGGCAAAATGCTCAGAATTGACGTGAACGTTCCGGAAGGCTCGGCTCAGCCGTATTTGATTCCGCCCGACAATCCGTTTGCCGGAGCGACGCCGGGTGCGGATGAAATTTACGCTTACGGTTTTAGAAATCCTTATCGTTTTTCATTTGACCGCGCCGGTTCGAGACAGTTGTATATCGGCGATGTGGGACAAAATCAAATCGAAGAAATTGACATCGGACAGCGCGGCGCAAATTACGGCTGGCGCGTTTATGAAGGAACAAACTGCACCGGAAACGACCCGCAGCTCTGCGCGGGCGGCGCCACGCCGCTCACGCAAACTCCGCCGATCTTTCAATATACGCATACTGGCGGACGCTGCTCGATTACCGGCGGATTTGTTTATCGCGGCAGGCGCGGCACGTTTCCGCAAGGTGCTTACGTTTACGGCGATTATTGTTCGGGCGAAATCTGGATGCTTTTAAACGGCAACAATACGCTCGTTCTTGATACCGCGTTTTTTATCACTTCATTCGGTGAGGACGATCAGGGCGAAATTTATTTTACGACCAACAGCACAACTGCCGGAACAGTTCAAAAACTTGTTAATCCGAACGCTGTTGCGCCGCGTCGTCCGATCGCCGATTTTGATGGCGACGGCATTACCGATCTTTCTGTTTTCCGACCGTCGCAGGGCGTTTGGTATATCAACGATAGTTCATTGAATAGAATGCGCGCTGTCCATTTCGGAACGCAGAACGATCAACCTGTCCCGGCAGATTTCGACGGCGACGGCAAAACCGATATCGCTGTCTTCCGCAACGGCTTTTGGTATTCGCTAAATAGTTCAAACAACGCCTTCCGAGCCTTCCAATTCGGCACGACCGGAGACATCCCGGTGGCGGGCGATTATGATGGTGACGGAAGCGACGACTATGCAGTTTACCGCAACAATTTTTGGTACATTTGGCAAAGCTCAAACAATCAATTCCGAGCAATAAATTGGGGATTAACGGGCGATAAGCCCGTTCCCGCGGATTACGACGGCGACGATAAAACCGATGTGGCTGTCGTGCGCGGCGACCAATCGGGCGCGTTAATCTGGTACGTTTTGCAAAGCTCAAATAACAGTTTGCTTGGTTTGCAATGGGGCGGAATAACCCACACACCGGTTCCAGCTGATTATGACGGCGATCGCAAAGCGGACTTTGCGGTTATTGTCAACAATCAAACTTTCTATATTCGCCGCAGTTCAAACAACACGCTGCAAACAGCAACCGTTTTAAGCGGTACGAACACCCCGGCAATCGGTGATTTCGACGGAGACGGCAAAGCCGATCCAACTGTCACGTTTAACTACGCCGACACGACAAAAGGCTGGCAAATCGTCCAAAGCACAAACAACGTGCGACGCGAAGTGCAATACGGACTCGCCGAGGATTTACCTATTCCGGCGCGCGAAGTTCCCTAAAACATTGCGAGAGTAGAACGCGAAACTTAGAAGGTGCGAGCGATGGTTAAAACAAAAACTTCGCTCGCGCCTTTTTCTTTGAGAATTTTGGCGCAGGCTGAAGCGGTTGCGCCACTTGTGAAAACGTCGTCAACGAGCAGGATTTTTTCGTTTTCTATGAGCCGCGGGTTTTTGACTTCAAAGGATTTTTCCACTGATTCGCGCCGTCCACGCTCGTCCATTCCTGCACGGTGCATCTGTGTGTGGCGGCTCCGAATAAGACAGTTTTCCAGAATTTCCAAACCGCTCATTTTCGACAAACATTCGGCTAAAACTGCTGCTTGATTAAAGGAACGCTCGCGAAATCGCTTTTCGTGGAGCGGCACGGCAACGATTTTTGTTGCTTCATTGATCGGCGTTTGATTAAAAGCACCGAAAAATAATTCTTTTAATTTTTCAGAAACCGCAGGCTCACGTTTGAGCTTTAAAACCGCCGCGCGTAAAGCGCCGTCATAAATTCCGATTGCCCGCGCCGCTGCAAAAGAAAGCTCGTCGCAAGCGCGGCAAAAAGTTTGTTTTTCGTTTCCCGGATTTGGAGAATTTGCCAAAACCAATCCGCAGTGAAAGCAAATCGTTTGCGAACCATCAAAGATTTCTGATTTTTCCCAGCAAGATTCGCAAACCTCTCCAAGCTCAATCGCCTCGACAGATTCGCCGCAAAGCGTGCATTCCTGCGGATAAAAAACCGTGAGCAGCGGATTTGAAATTTGCCGTAAGAAAGCCATTTGAAAGCAAAAATAAAAGCGAAAGAAACGTCGTGTCAAACGCTTCTTTCGCTTTTCGATTTACGGCTTAGAACATCTTTATTTAGCCGCTGTCGTGCTGTTACGCGGGTCGTAAGGCGTGTCGATATATTTCTTCGCTTCGTTTTGGGCGTTGTCATAGTTAATGCCGGTTTTTTGTGCCCGTTGATACGCAGAAAGGGCGCGGTCACGGTCACCTTTGGCATCATAAGCGTTGCCCATTTTGATTTCCGCCCAAACCTGAAGCCAATTTGGTCTCAGGTTTCCAGTCAATGTCGCTTTAAAATTCTCAATCGCCAAATCGTAATTGCGCTGCTCTAAAAAGAGCAATCCGAGATGATAATAAATCCACGAATTCGAGCGGTCGAGTTTTAGAGCGGCTTCAAACTGCTGTTGCGCTTCGGCGTAATTTCCTTCTTTAAATTGCTCGATTCCACGCCGCGCAATCGAAGAAACGCGCAGGTCCTGATCAATTCGGAGAAGCTTAAACTGCGGATCAATCACTACTTCGACGGGAGCGCCGTTTGATTCGATATTGAAATCTTCGCTCTGCTCGTCAATTCTAACGGTTTGAACACGGCTGTCGCCGCCTTCTGCGCGAAGCTGAATATCAACCGGCAGACGCAGATTTTCATAATTCTGCTTCACCGTTCCGCGAGCGATAAACTTACCGCTGCGAGTGCGGATAATTTGATAATCGGCGTTAAATTCCGGCACTCCGGTCGAATCAACCCAGCGGGCGAAAAAATAGCGCAGATTCGAGCCATGAACTTGTGACGCAAGCTTTTCAAAATCTTCAATCGAAGCGGTTTTACCTCGATATTGATTTAAAAACGTGCGGAGCAATTGGTTGAATTTATCCTTGCCCATCGTTTCGCGCAGAAGGCGATAAACCGCAGCGCCTTTGTAAAACATCACGTATTGATAAGCGGCGGTCGTGTCGTCGAGCTTCGACGGCGCGTTTAAAATCGAAGCCGTTTGCTCAAAGCTCAAAGCGCGTTCGAGCAATTCCCGATTTGCGTCTTCCAACTCTTCGGCTTTGGCGTTTTGTTCGCGCAATTCCAGCGCGCTGTATTCCGCCAAACCTTGCGAAATCCACGCATCGTCGAAAGATTTCAAACCGACCGTGTGTCCCCACCATTGATAAGCCGCCTCGCGCTGCAAGCGTTCGCCGATTATCTGCGGCGGATTTTCAAAATATCTGGTCGAAAGAAACAGCATTCCGGGCGCGGAATAAACATCAAGCGATTCGTCGTCAATCTGCACGACTGTGAATTTGTTTCCGGTGTCGTTTGCCCCGAAACGCCCATTATAAAATTGCAAAGCGCGTCCGAGCATTTCGCCGTATTCACCAATGCGCGCGTCGTTTCCGACGCGGGTGAAAAACTGTACTTCGTAGTTTCCTGAGCGAACGTTTCTGGTTGAAAATTTGCCGACCGCAAAGTTGCCGATCAAACCCGGTTTACGATTGACAAAGCGATAACGCCCGCCGCTCGCGGTGACAGGCTCTTCGCTGTAACCGACCGCCTGTAAACCAGCCGGAACAATCAAAGTGATATCAGAAGCGGCTTTATCGGCGGCATAATTGTGAAACGGAAACCAGCGCGCCGGATACAACAAATACGAAATTTCATCCGTTACGGCGGCAAGCCGCTTGGTCGCCAGAACGCCGCCTTCCGGCGTCAATAAAGTTCCGGCATAGCGAAAACGCAAAGTCACGGGCGTGTTCGCTGCAACCGATTCGCTCAACTCAACCCGGACGTTCGGTCCTAGATTGCTGACGCCGACCTGATCTTGAACAAACGTTAAAGTCGCGCCCGAAGTTTGCGGCGGCGCAGTTTGAGCCGGGCGCGCTGTCGGGCGAGCGACTGTCTTCGGTGCCGGCGTTGCTGCGGGTAAAACTGTTGCCGATGAGCCGATGCGCTGAACCGATTCGACTTTGAGCGAACCGTTTAATTCAAACGTCACGGTTCGCATATCGGCTTTCGGTAGAAAAGTCACATCAGCCGTTACCTGAAGCCGATTATTTGCGGGCAAAAACTGCGCTTCGATCCGATAATCGGTAACGTCAAAACTTGGCTGCTGTTGTGCTGAGGCTGTGATGATAAAGCCGGTTAGTAAAAAAAATGTCAACACGAAAACAGTTTTCGTGACAATAAAACCTAAAAAACGATTCTGCATTTTATTTTCGTTTTCCTATTCTTGAAGCGACTTAAATAGCAAGCATTTTGACGCTTTCCACGCGCTTACGGTTTGCTTTACCAAAGATAAATCTGGAGCAATTCTTGATTAAGTGTACGGTTTTCAATAGTAATCTTATTGTTTCGGTTTTGATAAAAGCTTTGCCAAGAAAAAATGCGCTAAAACTCCAAAGGTATAAAATAGGAAAGTATTTATTGCTTTCCGCAAAAGCAGCATAGCTTGTCCACAATCAGCACTGAATCGTGATTGAATCTTAATTTCCTCTTGGTGGAAATGTTGTTGTTTTATGTTAATCTTAGTTTAAGAAATCGCGGACTAAATTAAAAAGTCTGTAGATTCTTAATGATATAAAAGTGGTAAAGCTCAAGGAGGGGAAAGTGTTTATTTTAAAAGAAGACGGAAACGAGGCGACAATTCAGGTAGCGTAAGCATCTACTCTCTATTCCTCGCGGCAACTTATCTGCGAACGAACAAATAACAAGGGAACTCTCAAAGCAATGACTGGCAGAAAAAGGGAAAGAAGTTTTAATCAAAATCAACTGTCGGCAGATGAAGTCGTTAAATCGCGTTTTCGATTGTCATTTTTTAATAAATTGAGGCAGAGATTTTCCGCCAAAGTCGGAGGAGCCGCGATCTTAGCTTTAATCGTGCTGCATTTCGTTTCGCAGTTTATATTTTTCCAAAATGAAAATGCTCCAAATGAGATAACCCCGCCGGAGATTGAAAACAAACAAATTGTTGAAATCAAGCCGGAATCCGAACCTGCAAAGCCGAGTTACGTCACAACGCCCGAACCTGTTACTGCCCCGAGGAGCGCCCCGCAAGAGAGAAAGCCCGCGCCGTCGCCAAAGGTGACAAAGAAAAAGCTGCCCCGTGAATCAAAAGCAGAACGTCTAAGACGCACTGAAAAAATTTTAACGGGAGTTTAATTCTTATAAATTCTATTTAAGCTGAAGAGGAAATTGTAATAATAATAATGAAAGTCCCCATTTTTACAATCGAAGACTGTAAAAAAATTATTAAAGTTACAACTGCTTTTTTATTGATTTTAATAGCGGGCAGCTTCTCGTTCGCTCAATACAAGGGCGCGCCCGTCAAAAAGGACAAACTGCTTCAGGCTCTTCGTTCGAGGCAATTGCAAACCAGCGACATTGTTACGATTATCAACAGCAACGGAGTTGATTTCAGATTGACCACCGAGGTCAGAAAAAGCCTGATTGCGGCGGGTGCGCGTCCCGAAGTTATCAAAGCCGTGGCTAACAATCCACGTTTGCCTTCAAAAAACGTCATTGCGCGGGCTAATAAAAGCGGCAGAAATAAACCCGCAGCACCCGATTATGATGAACTGCTTGACCAAGCGATTTATTCGTATAAAAACAAAAATAATCCGAAAAATGCCGTGCAGATTTTACAAACGGCAGCCAAAATAAAGCCGAAAAATCCGGCGGCTTACCAGATGCTCGGTTTTGTTTATCTTTACGGGTTAAACAACTTGGATCAAGCCGAAAAATCTATGCGCGAATCGTTTGTGAATGGCGGCAGCGCGGTTTTTCGCGTTTTTCACGACGACGACGGAGATTTTAAAAAACGCTGTACCGGATCGTTGTATATTTCGCGAAATACTTTGCGGTTTGAGTCGGACGACAACGTGCATACTTTCGAAACTTCGGCTGTGAACGTTGATAAAATCAAATTAGACACCGAATCTTCGCGAGAGTGGAAAAAACACAGCGTCTTTAAAATCTTTCTCAAAATCGGCGACGATAAAATCAAATTTAGATTTGCGCCGCTAACCGGACAGCAGCAGGAATCAAAGCTAGTCGAGAGGTTTATTGCCGCTTCAAACTCGAATATTAATTTTGCGGTTTCGATAACTCGATAACGTCTGTCAGCCAAATCGGGATGGAATTTTATCGCTTTTTCTCTGAATCCAATTTGTTTGGTTGTATTTAAAAAAACCTGACCGCGCGGTCAGGTTTTTTTCACGGTGTTGTTTCTAGCGTTATCTTTTCTGAAACATAACCGTTTGCTTACCAAATTTTAAATAAAAGATTGCCATCCGTTTATCCACTAAGTTAGTATATTTAGGGTCTCGGCTCACAGCCGCCCTCAACCCGCTTTTCGAGCTTTATCTCCAAAAAACTCAAACCACCACAGTTTCTAAAAATAGATATGTTTGCAGTTGACAATATCGAAGATCGAATTCTGATTGTAGATGATGAACCGGAAATTCGTAGTCTTTTGTTCGATTTTTTGAGCAATTCGTATGAGTGCTTACAAGCCGACTCGGCGGAAGCGGCTTTGGCTGAGATCAGACGGCAAAATTTTGCCGTCGTCATTAGCGATATTTGTCTGCCCGGAATGAGCGGGTTGGAGATGATTCCGCAAATCGCCGCTCAATCGCCCGAAACCGCCGTCATCGTTATCAGCGGACAACAGACGGTCGAAGATGCGATTAACGCGCTGCGAGCCGGAGCTTTTGATTATATTTTAAAGCCTTTTGATTTGCTCCAGGTTGAGGCGGCAGTGCGCCGCGCGGCGGAACATTTTGAGTTGAAAGTAATCAAGCGCCGTTATGATTTGCATCTCGAAGAACTTGTCGCCGAGCGCACCGCCGAGCTTGACCGTGCATTCGATGAAATCGAAAACTCGTATCGCGCGACGCTAAAAGCTCTCGTCCAAGCCCTCGAAACCAGAGACTTTGAAACGCATGGACACTCGGAAAGAGTCGTTACGTTCAGCTTGCGGCTCGGCTATGAGCTTGATCTGGACGCTGGGCAAATGCGCTCGCTCGAATTCGGCGCGATGCTCCACGACATCGGAAAAATCGGTGTGCCGGACGCGGTACTTCGAAAACCTGCGGCTTTGGACGAAGCCGAATGGGCAAAAATGCGGCTCCACCCGCTGCACGGACAGCAGATTTTGCGCGGCATTCCGTTTCTCGAAGGTGCGCTCAAACTTGTCGCTCAGCATCACGAAAAATGGGACGGCACGGGTTATCCGCTCGGTTTGAAGGGCGAAGAAATTGATTTAAATGCACGAATTTTCGCCGTCGTTGATGCTTTCGACGCCATTATCAGCGACCGCGTTTATCGCGCCGGACGCTCTTACGAAGAAGCTCTCGCAGAAATTGAAAGATGTTCGGGCAAACAATTCGACCCGGAAGTCGTTGCGGCTTTCCGCCGAGTTCCGCGCGAAGATTGGGAGACGCTGCGCCGCCGTTCGTTAAGCCGAAAACCGGAACACTTTTCTTTTCAGTCGGTCGTAGCGGAATTGGTCAATTCAAAAATAATTTCCTACGTTAACTAAAATCCAGCAGCCTTCCGCGCCTGCGATTGCACGGCGGTAATCGCTACCGCATCAACAATATCTTCGGCTTTGCAGCCCCGCGACAAATCATTGCAAGGTTTGTCTAACCCTTGCAAAACCGGTCCGATTGCCGCGCCGCCGGTCAATCTCTCAGTTAATTTATAAGCGATATTTCCGGCGTTTAAATCCGGAAAAATCAAAACATTGGCTTGTCCGGCAACCGACGAGCCTTTTGCTTTTGATTCGGCAACCGACGGAATCAAAGCAGCGTCAGCTTGCAGCTCGCCTTCAACTAGCAAATCCGGCTGGCGCGCTTTGACTGTTTTCGTCGCTTCGATAACTTTGTCCAGAAGCTGGTGTTTCGCGCTTCCTTTGGTCGAAAACGAAAGCATTGCAACTTTCGGCTCGACATTTAAAAGCGCACGGCACGAATCAGCCGAAGCAATTGCAATTTCAGCCAATTCCGCTGCGTTCGGATCAATCACGACGCCGCAATCCGCGTAAATCATTGCGCCTTCAGCGCCGAAATTTCTATTGGGCACGACCATCACGAAAAAGCTCGATACGATTTTAAATCCTGCGCGCACGCCGATACAGTGCAGTGCGGCGCGAACCGTGTGCGCCGTCGTGTTTGTCGCGCCTGCCACAGAACCGTCGGCTTTGCCCGAACGAACGAGCAAATTTCCGTAAAAAAGCGGGTCTTTGACGGTTTGTTCGGCTTCTTCGAGCGTGACGCCTTTAGCGCGGCGAAGTTCGTGATAGAACTGAGCTATTTTGCCGAAATCGGCGGCTTTTCTGTGATCAATCAACTCGACGCCGTTTAAATTTGCATTCGCGGTGCGAGCGGCTTCGCGCACTTTTTCTTCGTTTCCGAGAACCGTAATTTTGGCTATCCGATCACGCGCGCAGATTTCTGCTGCGGCGACGGTGCGAGGGTCTTCGCCTTCGGGCAAAACAATGTGCTGCAAATCGGCGGCGGCGCGCTGTCGGATTTTTTCTAAAATCATAAAATGGTTTTGGTCTTCGGTTTTCGGTCTTTGTTTTTTATAATTCGAGTTGAAATATTACACGGATAACCGTTTTTAAAACAAAGGAAGAAAATTGTGCGCAAAAATAAAAAAACGAAAACCGAAAACCGGGAACAAAAGTCTGACAAGCTGCAATTGAAATCACGGATGAAAAATCTGCTGCTGTTTTTGCCGAATCTGGTGGCGCTTTTGTTTAGGCTGCTGAAAGACGCGCGCGTTCCTCTGGCGGAAAAAACTCTGTTTGCGGCTGCAATTGTCTATGCCATTGTACCGCTCGATTTGCTGCCAGACGTTTTGCCGTTTGTCGGGCAAATTGACGATATTTATTTGATTTCGCTGACTCTCGTGCGCTTGATTTCGCGCGCCGACGACCGAATTTTGCGCGAGCATTGGACAGGCGGCGGAGATATTGTGCAGCTCGTCGACGCCATCATCGCGCTCGCGCCGCGCTTTTTGCCCAAGCGAGTCAACCGCGTTTTGACTTCAAGAGTGGAAATGGCAAAAGCCGGCGAAATCCTTGACGCCGTGAAAAAACGCGACAAGCCTGTTATCCGGGAAATTCCGCAACAACAACTAGAGCCTTGAATTCAAGAGATGCGGATTCGCAAAATCATCTCCGGCGGACAAACCGGCGCAGATCGCGCGGCGCTCGATTTTGCTCTCGAAAACAACATCGAAACAGGCGGCTGGATTCCGAAAAACCGACAGGCTGAAGACGGGCGAATTTCGGAAAAATATCCGGATTTGCGCGAAACTGAAACTGAAAACCCAACGGAAAGAACCGAATTGAATGTCACAGATGCGGACGCGACTTTGATTTTCTCGCACGGCGCTCGCAGGCGGTTCAAAATTCACTCTGGAAATGTGCGACAAACACGCAAAGCCGCGGCTGCACATTGATTTTCAAAAAACAGATTTTTCGCAAGCCGTTAAAAAAGCGCAGCAGTTCATCATTTTCAGCAACTGCCAAACTCTAAACATTGCCGGCGCGCGTGCTAGGGAGGACGGGCGAATTTATGAAAAAGTCAAAGACTTTCTTGAAAAGCTTTTTAAAGCTTTTTGATTTTTGTGTCTGCGGTTTTATCCAAAAACTTGCAAGCCATTTTGAAATACGCGGCTGAATCGCCATCAAGATATTTTGCCCAGGCAGGTTTCGTTTCGCCGCGAGCGCGAGCGAAAAGCGCCAAAGCGTAGCCGTACATTTGCTCGGTCATATAACCGCGCCGGTCGGCTTGCCAGACTTCGGAAAATGCGTCACGCCATTGTCTAAAACTGAAAACCGAATTGGCAGTAAAAATTCCCAAACCAAAAAAAACGGTTGCCAGATCGGTTAACGGCTCACCGTCTTCATAATCGGGATCGAGCCTGTCTTCGCCGAGCAGCCGAACGTGAGCTAATTCGTGCGCAACAGTTGCAATCAAATTTGTAGGCTCATTCGCCTGCTGTTTTTCCAAACTGATCACGTATTTGCCGCGCTGTTTATGGTAAGTGCCGAGCGCGCTTTTGTCGCGCGACTCAAAAACGGGCAAATGTTTTTGAAGTGCGTTTGTGCGGTCGGTGAAAAAACGCAATTCGACGCGCTCCGGCTCGACATTCATATAATCGCAAACTCGATTTACCAACTGACGCAAATCTTCTTCGCTTGATGAATACTGATCGGGGAAAAACTCGTCGGTCGGTAAAACGACGGTTAAATCACGCAATGTTTCGGCACCGAATTCGTCAATCAGCCAGAGAAAGGCATCTTCGAGCCATTCTTTATCTTCCGCTTCGACCGGACATTTTGCAGAAAACCAATTCAGCATTTAAGACTAACTCTCGCGCAAAACATTGAGCAATTTGTCGTGGATTCCGCCAAAGCCGCCATTGCTCATAACGGCAACAACATCGCCCTCGCGTAATTCCGGCGCGAGATGCACGACAATCGTATCGGCATCGGGCAATTGAAAAGCCGGTTTTCCGGTTAATCTGATTGCATTGACAAGCTCTTCAACATCCAAAACTTTGCCCAATTCGCTCGCCTTCGCCGTGTTGTAAACTCCGGCAATTACGATGTAATCAGCATGCGCAAAAGCTTTTTCGTAAGGCTGCTGAAAAACCGCCAGACGCGAGGACCACGAACGCGGCTCGAAAACCGCAATTAAACGGCGTCCGGAGTATTTCTGGCGAAACGCTTTTAAAGTTTCTTCAACGGCGGTCGGATGATGCGCGAAATCGTCAATTACCGTTACGCCGCGTTCTTCGCCACGAACTTCGGCGCGACGTTTGACCGATTTAAATGAGCGCAGAGCTTCGCGGATTTTTTCCTGCGAAATTCCCCAGGCGTCGGCTGCGATAATTACGGCGAGGCAATTTCGCACATTAAATTCGCCGATCAAAGGCGTTTCAAACTCGCCCCAAGATTTGCCTTCGCGGAAAACCGTAAAGCGCGTCATCAATCCGGAAAAATCAATATAGCGCGCCTGCCATTTCGCGCCGTCCGAGGTTCCGAAAGTTTCGACTGTGGTAAAAATCCTGCCGCGCATTTCCTCGTAAACATCGCGTACAACGGGCGAATCCCAGCCCAAAATTAAACGCCCATTGCCGGGAACGAGATTCATCAGGCGCGAAAACTCGAATTTAATAGCCTGAAGATCGCGGTAAATATCGGCGTGATCGAACTCGATATTGCCGATAATCGCCGTTTCGGGCAGATAATGCATGAATTTCGGCTTTTTATCGAAATAAGCCGTGTCGTATTCGTCGCCTTCGATGATGAAATAATCCGAATCGGTCACTCGAAACGAAGCGCCGAAATTTTGCACAACACCGCCGACCAGAAAAGTCGGATTCAAGCCGCCGACTTCCGCTACCCAAGCGGCGATGCTCGTCGTCGTGGTTTTCCCGTGCGTCCCGGCGACAACGAGTGAGCGGCGACCGCGAATAAATTCTTCCTTAACGGTTTCCGCCTGCGAGCGATAAAGCATCTTACGGTTTAAAACTTCCTCGACTTCCGCATTTCCGCGCATCATCGCGTTACCGATAATGACGCAATCGGGATTGACGTTGAGATTTTCCGCCTGGTAGCCCTGCGCCACCTCAATTCCAAGCTCCGCAAGCTGCGTTGACATAGGCGGATAAACATTCTGATCCGAGCCTGTCACGCGATGCCCGCGAGCCTGCAACATTCCGGCGAGCGAAGCCATTGCCGTTCCGCAAATTCCGATTAAGTGATAGTGCATAAATTAAAGCTGAAAATAGAATTATTTTTATTTTCTTGCGATCAAGAAAATAAAAGGCAGTTTGTTAGTCCTTTTATAATAAAAGTCTTTAATATTATCGCCGTTATTAAGAATATCGTCTTTCGTTGGCTTCTTCGGTTTATGAGTTGTTAAGTCAAGATATTTCGCTGTTTTTTTCAGAATATTACCTTTTCGGTCAAAATAAATATCTTTTACAAGACTAAAGTTACCGTGGAAAGTATTGAATTGCGATTCAACTTTTGCAAGCGTACCGTCTTCACGAAAAAAATGATAAACATATTTCACCCAATCGCCCGACTCACTTGTAAAGGTTGAATTCGTCACGACGATTTTACTGCTCTGTCGCCAAACATAAGCCGATTTATTCCAACCGTATTTTTGCAAAGATTTTTCCGACTCGAACTTCTTCCACTTCGGTTTTTTGGTTTCCGAAATGTTCGCATAAATCTCCAAATTTTTCGGATTTTTTTCAACAAAGTTTGAGAGTTTTTTAACGTAAGAATTGATTTGTTTAATCCCCTGCGTTTTAGTTGTATGGGCAAAGATTAAGGCTGGAAACAGAAAAACTAGTGGTAAGGCAAATATCTTTTTCATATTTTCTTCACTCTGTTTGAAGATTAAAACAGTAAATTTTCGACGGCAATTTGAATAAAAAGCAACGAGGCTAGCCACAATAAGAAAACTGAATTATACGCCCGCTTCGCTCATCCAAAATTTGGATTAGTTTTGGAGTCCACTATTATTTAACAATAAGCGTCCGATTAAGTAGGTTCAGCAACCTATCGGGATAATCGGTCATAATACCGTCCACATCCAACTCAATCAAACTTTGCATTTCCGCCGCATCATTAACCGTCCAAACGTGGACTTGTAAATTGCGGCGGTGCGCGTTTGCAACAAATTCCTTTGTAATTATCTGCCAACCGCCGAATTTTTGCGGGACTTGTAAAGCCTGCATCGGCGGGCTGTAAGATTCAATGAGTCCGGTTTTCGAGAGCGCCAGAAATTGGCTGACTTCAGCCGGGCTGGCTGATGTGGCGACTTCAGGGCATTGGCGGCGAAAATCATCAATCGTCGTTTGGTCAAACGAGCCGACAATTGTTTTATCAATCATTTTTCGCTCGCGAATTAGAGCGCAGAGCGGCGCGACAATTGATGGCTGGTGCTGTTTCGGTTCGATGTTAAATTTCATTTCGGGCAGCGCCGCGAAGATTTCGGCGAGCGTCGAAACCGTGATGCCGCGTCCCCGAAACGGAAAAGTTTGTCCGCCGTCAGGCGAGAACCGAAATCCCGCATCGAGTTTTTTCAACTCTGCGAGCATCTGATTGCGAATTTGTCCGCGCCCGTCGGTCGTGCGTTCAACAGCCGAATCGTGCATCACAACGAGCACGCCATCAATGGTTTGATGAACGTCGAGTTCCAGAACGTCAACGCCTATCTGCGCCGAATATTTGAACGCTTCCAAAGTATTTTCGGGAAACAAACCGCCTCCGCCACGATGCGCGATCACAAGCGGCGACGCTTTTTCTCCGGCGAAAATCAATCGTTCTGCCGCTTTTTCACCAGTCTGCATTGCTAAATAAAGGTAAAGCGCGCCGAGAACTACAAGCGCGCCAAGCAAAAAATAACCGAACCATTTGAGGATTTTACGAAACATCTACCAAACCGCGCTGAGCGAGGAGAAGCCGTTGAATGTTTTGTATTCGATTCGCTGACATCCAAAAATTACTGCAACCTGATTTGGTATTTTCAGGGAAAATACCCAAAAATTTAACAATCAAATTTTCGCCGTTCAACGTATAAAAAGCAATGAACAATTTCGCCGTCACAACGCAGCCGCCAACTTTGCCAGCCGGAATTTTGGGCGGGCATTTCTTGAAATTTCGCCGCCAGCCGACCGAGTTTTTGACAGCAGCAGCCCGGCTTGGTGATGTTTCGCGTTTTCGGCTCGGAAATCAGCCGATGTTTTTTGTCAATCATCCTGATTTGATTCGTGATGTTTTGGTAACGAACGCCGCGAAGTTTCACAAAGGTCGCGCCCTACAGCGGATGAAAAGAGTTTTGGGACAAGGTTTGCTGACGAGCGAAGGCGAATTTCATCTGCGGCAGCGTCGTCTCGCGCAGCCCACTTTTCATCGGCAGAGAATTGCGGGTTACGCGGCTTCGATGGTCGAATACGGCGAACGAGTTTCGGGCGAATGGCGTGATGGCGAAACTTACGACATTTCTGAGGAAATGATGCGTTTGACGCTTTACATTGTCGCCAAAACTTTGTTCGGCGCAAACGTCGAAAACGAGGCGGACGAAATTGGTGACGCGATGACGACTTTGATCGGTGCGTTTAATTATTTGCTGCTTCCCTTTTCCGAACTGCTTGAAAAATTGCCGCTGCCGATTGCCAAACGTTTTAATAAAGCGAAAGAGACGATTGACCGAGTGATTTACAAAATTATCAGTGAACGCCGTCAGACAGGCGAAGATCGCGGCGATTTGCTTTCAATGCTGCTCCTCGCGCAGGACGAAGACGACGGCGGCAGAATGACCGACGAGCAGGTGCGCGACGAATGCTTGACCTTGTTTTTAGCCGGACATGAAACGACTGCGAACGCTTTGACTTGGACTTGGTATTTGCTTTCTCAAAATCCAGAAGTTGAACAAAGATTTTACGAGGAGATTAACCGCGTCTTGCCCGGAAAACTTCTGCCAACTTTTGAAGATTACGCGAATCTGAATTACGTCGAAGCTGTTTTAGCCGAATCTATGCGGCTTTATCCGCCCGCTTGGGCAATCGGTCGGCTGGCAATTGAAAATCACAAGTTGAACAATTTTCCGGTTGAAAAAGGTGCGCTTGTCTTGCTTAGCCCTTACGCAATGCAGCGCGACGGGCGTTTTTGGAACGATCCGGAAACTTTCCACCCCGAACGCTGGGCAAACATCTCAGTCAAGGAAGCGAGCCAGAAATTTGTTTATTTCCCGTTCGGCGGGGGCGTCAGGCGCTGCATCGGTGAACAGTTTGCGTGGACGGAAGGTGTTTTGCTGCTGGCGACAATCGCGCGCAAATGGCGTTTGCGGCTTTTGCCCGAACAGAAAATCGCGCTTAATCCTTTAGTTACGCTGCGACCAAAATACGGAATGAAGATGACGGCTTTTCAGCGATAAGATTACTTTGAATTTTCCGAAATTTTACGCTCGTAATAATTGAGAATCGGCGTTGCCA
The DNA here is from genome assembly GCA_030863175.1 of Acidobacteriota bacterium. Taxonomy (GTDB): domain Bacteria; phylum Acidobacteriota; class Blastocatellia; order Pyrinomonadales; family Pyrinomonadaceae; genus JALZCH01. Next base: position 22,181 of record JALZCH010000075.1, read on the forward strand.
TTATTCCGTGAAGCAAAATGCTGATGGCGACGACAGAAATTGTGAGCGCGACGGCATCTTCTGCTTGTGTGGTTAAGCCGTGATTTAAAGCGTAGCTTAGGTAATAAAGACTGCCGATTCCACGAATTCCGAACCATCCCAGAAGCCATCTCTGAATATTATCCGTCGGCGTTTTGAATAGAAAAAGCTGCGCGAATAAAGGTCGAATGACAAAGAAAAACACCAGCGCGAGCGGAACTGCGCGCCAATCCCAATGCACAGCGACGCAAATTCCAACTAAAACAACGAGTAGAACTTCCAGAATGCGTTCGGCTGTGTCGCCGAATGAAATGATTTCCGAGACTACAACTCCGGCAGCGACGGCGGGCTTTTGCAAGTCTTCCTCATCAAGATTTGCCCCAACGACTTCTTCGGCTGGCGGATGCGGAGCTTGCGAATCATCAGTTTCTATCTCCGAATCAGGCAAAGGATTTTCTTCGACGACTTTAATTTCAGCGTGTCGCAATCCGACTCCGGCTGCGAAAGTAGCCAGAAATCCCCAAGCATAAATTGTTTCCGCACCAACGTAGGAAAGCGCAATCAAAGAAAGGGCGAGAAAATCGTTTGGTGCTTCGGCGTCCTTGTGCTGTTTGCGAAGCCAAATTGCAAACCGCCCAACGCCTTTGCCCAGGAAATAACCGAGCAACAATCCAGCCGGAACAGCCCAGAGAATGCGATGCAAAGCCCAGCCGCCAATCCAGTTTCCCGCGCCCGAATTTTCAATCCATAACAGACCGAAAATGACGAACGGAAAAGCCGCTCCGTCGTTTAAACCAGCTTCGCCCGAAAGACCGTAGCGCATTCGGTCGTTGTCTTTCGAATCACTAACAGCGACCGCACTGGCTAAAACCGGATCAGTTGGGGCGAGGACCGCTCCGAGCAAAAATGCGACTCCGAGATTTAATCCGAAAACCAGATGTGTGAACGCTGCGACGCATATGATCGAAAACAGCATTACGGGTCCGGCTAAACGATAAGCCGCTGACCACGCTGGATCTAGGAACGGTAAACGGAGCTTCAAGCCGCCGATAAATAGCGAAATGATAACGGCGACTTCGGTCAGATGTTCTAACCAGACTCTTGATTCGATCACGTTGATTCTCAGCAAATCGAATCCGAGCGGGCTAAGCGCAATGCCGACCAGCAAATAAATCGCCGAAGTCGAAATTGGCAAACGGCTGATGTAAGCCGACGACAAAGCCATCAACAACAGCAAACCGCCCGCAATCGCCATCCAGCCGAGAAAATCCATAAACCCCTTGTTAAAAACTTATTGTCTGGCTGATAAATCAAACCAATTTGTATTCAAAGCATGACACAAATCTTTATTATTTGTTATTAAATTCGTCTCTCAGCCGGTCAAAGTTGTCTATAAGCATTAATCTATATTGTTCGCAGTAATAATCAATCGCTTTTTCTTCGTTTTCCTGCGCTCCATCCGTCATAAAGAAATTGAATGCGTTATATCGTGAAGTCGCAAACATCATAACCGCACTGATTCTGGTTGTTGAATGCTTTTCCCTCAATTTATTGGCGAGATTTATGAACTCATCAGCTACATCATAAAACTCTGATTCCATATCAATTTCAGCCATAATTTCCTCCTGAATTCTAAAAAAGCTCTTCCAAAGCCTCTTCAACGGATCGAACACCGACGACCCGGACGCCGAGCAGTTTTTCGAGTCCGGTTTTGTTTGTCGCGGGAATAATCAATTTTTTGAACCCCAAATTTTGCGCCTCTCTGGCTCTCGCCTGCGCCTGCAAAGTGCCGCGCACTTCGCCCGTTAAACCGACTTCGCCGAAAACGGCGACATCCGGCGGAACAGTTAGATTTCGATAGCTCGACGCGATTGCCGCGACTACACCCAAATCAGCAGCCGGCTCGTCAACCTCCAAACCGCCCGCGACGTTTAGAAAAACGTCGTCGCCCATCAATTGATAACCAATTCGTTTTTCCAGAACCGCAATCAAAAGCGCTGTGCGATTTTGATCAAACCCCTGCGTCATCCGACGCCCTGTTCCGTATTTTGAGCCTGAAACAAGCGCCTGCATTTCGACGAGCATCGGGCGCGTGCCTTCCATACAAACCGTGACGACTGAACCGGCGGCACCTTCGGGACGCTCCTGCAAAAAGATTTCCGAGGGATTTTTAACAGCCATCAAACCCGTTCCTGTCATCTCAAAAACGCCGATTTCGTTTGCCGCACCGAAACGGTTTTTGGTGGCGCGGATAATGCGGTGATTGTGATGCCGCTCGCCTTCAAAATAAAGAACGGTGTCAACGATGTGTTCAAGAGCTTTCGGTCCGGCAATCGAGCCTTCTTTGGTGACGTGACCGATGAGAAAAACCGGAACGCCCGATGATTTAGCGAAGAGCATAAATTGCCCGGCGACTTCGCGCACCTGCGAAACGGAGCCGGGCGCGGATTCGATTTTTTCGCTAAAAACAGTTTGAATCGAATCAACAATAATCGCGTCAGGCTTTAATTTATCAACTTCGACCAAAATGTTTTCGAGATTTGTTTCCGGCAGCAAAAACAGGTTTTCGCCGGCAATTCCGAAACGCTCGCCGCGCATTTTGATTTGTCGTTCAGATTCTTCGCCCGAAACGTAAAGCACTTTTGCGCCTTGTTGGTTGAGGCGATTCGCCATATCGAGGACGAGCGAAGATTTACCGATGCCCGGAGCCCCACCGATTAAAACTAATGAGCCGGGAACTATTCCGCCGCCTAAGACACGGTCAAATTCGTCAATCCCGCTCGAAGTGCGTGATTCGTCCTGTGATTCGATTTCGCCGTAAGCAATAGGTTTCGATTCGCGCGCGACTGAGCGAAAATTGACCGCCGCTTTTCCAGCCGCAGTCGGCGCCGTGGCGCGAAATCTTTCTTCGACAAACGAATTCCACTCACCGCAATCGGGACATTTGCCGATCCATTTTCGAGCTTGATGACCGCAGTTTTGACAAACGTAAACGGTCGCCGGATTTTTAGCCATAACAATAGAATACAAGAGGTAGAAGATAGAAGATAGAAGGAAGAGGGCGACTAATAAAAGAAAAAAAACACTTTCTTCTATCTTCTAAATTTTACCTTCTTATCTGCTCGTGACTGTTTGGTTACAGCCGTGTTAATATCTTCGATGCCACACCTTCTTGTCCTAGTGAAAAGTTGGAGTTTTATTTAACGCATTTTTTTATAAAAACGCATTTATGAAGACAGACGTTATTATCATCCGCATTGGATTTGTTGTCCTTCTTATCATTGCGGGATTTTTGCTCAATCCTCTGGCGCACACGAGGTATCTCGAACTTGGAGAAACCGAACGTCGTTCGCTGTCAGGTGTTGTTGCCGCCGTTATTGCAATCGCCGTTATTTTATTTGAAATGCGCGTGCGCCGCGCGACTTTGAAAACTTTAATCGGCGCCGCAATCGGCTCGATTTTGGGAATTTTGGGAGCATTTTTGATCGGTTTGCTGATTTCGATGCAAAAGGTCGAAGCCGTTCCCGCCGAAATGCAGACGTTTTTAACCATTTCGCTTGCATTTTTTATGGGTTATGTCGGTTTGATGGTCGGTGCAGCAAAAGGCGAATATCTCGATTTGACTGCTCTCGGCGGTTTGCTTTCGGACAAAAACATCAAACGCGATTATAAAATTCTCGACACATCGGTGATTATTGATGGTCGCATCGCAGATGTCGCGGAAACGGGATTTTTGAGCGGCACGTTGATTATTCCGCAATTTGTTTTGCGTGAATTGCAGCAAGTTGCTGATTCGCCCGATTCGTCGAAGCGCCAACGCGGACGACGCGGACTTGATATGCTTCAGCGTTTGCAAAACAATTCGAAGCTCGATATTCAGATTGTCGAAACAGATTTTCCAGCGGTCAAGGAAGTTGATTTGAAATTGATTGAACTCGGCAAAGAATTGGGCGATGCCGTAATTGTCACCAACGATTTCAATCTGAACAAAGTCGCGCAACTGCGCGGCGTGCAGGTTTTAAACATCAACGAGCTTGCCAACGCTCTGAAACCGGTTGTGCTGCCCGGCGAAGCGATGAAAGTTTTCATTCTCAAAGAAGGCAAGGAATTTAACCAGGGCGTCGCATATCTGGACGACGGAACAATGGTTGTCGTTGATAACGCGCGCAAACTGATCGGCAAAAACGCCGAGATTGCCGTGACCAGCGTTTTGCAGACGACAGCCGGAAAAATGATTTTCGGTCGTCTCTGGGAAGACCCGGATCCGGGAACGGGCGGATACATTGATCCGCGCAACATCCACGATTCGCGCGCCGCCAATATTCACGATTCGCGCACGCCCGGATTCGGCGCGCGCCGCGCCAACACGCAGCGCGATTTGCGGCACACAAGCATCACACCCATGCGCCTTTCCGAAGAAGATATCGAGTAATTGAAAATATATTTTTGTTAAGCGGCGGGCTTATCGCCCGCCTTATTTTTTATGAATAGCGCAATCATCGTTGCCGCGGGAAGCGGAAAGCGCTTTGGTGCGGAAAAGCCAAAACAGTTTCTTGAGCTTTGCGGAAAACCGGTTATCGCTCACACTTTAACGGCATTTGAAAATTGCGACAGAATTGATGAAATCGTTTTGGTTTTGGCTGAAAACGAGTTGGATAATTTCCGGAAAATCACGGCGCAATTTGATTTCGCTAAACTGAGAACGGTCGTCGCAGGCGGCGAAGCCCGCGCCGCTTCAGTCTGGAACGGCTTAAATGCAATTTCGGCAAACGCGGAAATCGTTGCAGTCCATGATGGCGCCCGTCCGCTTGTCTCACTCGAAGAAATTACCCGAACAATCGAAAAAGCCCGTGAAACCGGCGCTGCAATTCTGGTTGCGTCGGTTACCGATACGGTAAAAGAAATCACGGGCGATAAAATCATCGGCACAATCGAACGCACGCGTTTACGCCGCGCCTTAACTCCGCAATGCTTTCGCGCGGAGATTTTGCGCCGCGCCTATGAAAAATTTACGGATTTGAACGAAACAGCAACCGACGAAAGCTTTCTGGTCGAAAAGCTTGGCATTGCTGTTTCAATCGTTGAAGGTAACCAACGAAATATTAAAATAACCGTGCCGGAAGATTTGATTCTGGCTGAGGCTTTACTAAAAAACCGTCCATAGTCTGCTATTCTCTGATCGTTGCAAAAAGCAACGAACAACGAACAAAATGTTTAGAATCGGTTTTGGAAATGACGTTCATCGTCTCGCACCGGATCGTCCGCTTGTCTTGGGCGGCGTCGTCGTTGAATCGGATCTGGGAGCGGTTGGTCATTCGGACGCTGACGCATTGCTGCACGCTGCAACGGACGCGATTTTGGGTGCTCTGGCGCTCGGCGACATCGGTGCGCATTTCTCAGACAAAGACCCGCGTTGGAAAAACGCCCACAGCCGTCTGTTTTTGACAGAAACAGTGAGAATGATGCAGGAAAAAGGCTACTGCGTCGTAAATCTCGATTCTACAATCAGTTTGGAAAAACCGAAGCTGCGCCCATACGTCGAAGCAATGCGCCGGAATCTGGCTGAAATTTTGGGAATTGAAATTGATTCGGTATCCGTTAAAGCGAAAACCGGAGAAGCGGTTGATGCGGTCGGAGAGAGACGCGCTATAAAAGTTGAAGCCGTTGTTTTGCTCACATTTTCAGACTAATTTCATAGAGTGTTACTGAGAATCGCAGCCTTATTTTCACTGAGGTTTAGCAAATGATTTATTACCCCGTGACACTCCAAATATGCGGATGGTTGCTACATTTTTCGCTACATTTTCAATAGAAAGTACTCTGTCATACTAAAGAAACAATAGCCCCTCCACTTGTTACCACTATTTTTTGATAAAAGCTTTTTGACTATGGAGTCTCTGGAGGGAGATTCAGTGAATTTTAGTTCTTAACCCGTTGAATAAAGTCAAACTTTTCGGTAATGCCGCCCAGTTTGTATCCTCGGAATTTGCTTTCGCGAATCCAAAGATTAAGATTTCATAACAGAATTTTACTCTTGTGTTTCACATTATTAAAATCTGCTCTAATTGTTTAAAGCCGTGCCACCTGTTATTTCAATGATAGGTGAGCGAGTCCAATCCATACCTCCATTTGGGGCGTCATGATAAATAACTCCCTGTGTGTCGATAAGAAAGCTGCGGGTACCTGTTTGAGTAACGCCGCTTGCCGTGATAGGAGCAGCGCCGCCAATAAGAGTCGCTGGATAAGTATCGGATTTTGGAGTTGAGTATCCAGCAAATAAGTAGCCGCTTTTTGTGACTTGCCCATTTGAGTTAACTTTGAATGTTTCATCTAAGATTCTGGCTTCAGCTAAAACTGGGAACGCGTTACCACCTGACATATTTCCGGCGAAATTACCATTACCGGTTGTACCTTGGTATGTGATTTGTGCGCCGTGATAAGTTCGCAGAGAGGAAATAGCCGACCCTTCATTGGCGGCACGGCGTGAGGCTAAAAGATTCGGAATAGCGATCGCGGCAATAATGCCAATGATTACGACAACGATTAGAAGTTCAATGAGAGAAAACCCCCTCTGATTTTTCATTTTACAAGATAATCCTTTACAAAGTTTGGTTTGAAACAACGTCGCGGCTTACGACAGGTTTCTAAAAGCAAACAAATGCTATGCCAAAGTTTTATAAAGAGCTGGAAAATGTAAAAAAAAGCTTGTTTTCTAATAGTTTAAAGAATCTCACAAAGTTTGAGTTTTAACAGTCATTTTTATATTCGGGCAGAATGACATGTTTTGTCATTTGAGGTATCAATATTTGGTAATTTGTAGTGCTTATAAAGTTAGTAGAAGATTTAGTTCCAAAGCAGGCTTTTTATCTGTCATTGGTTTTTATTAGCTTAAAGGACAGTTTTACGCTCTCGGACGGAGTTATTGCTATTTCTTTTAGTAAAAACAGACAGATTCTCGTATTTCATTAAATAGGTTCGGCTTATTGTTTGATGTTGATTAATCGAGAAGCAGGCACACTAACCCATTTCAGAACCGGTAAAGTGTTTTCCTCCTTGAAGGAGCTTTACCTGGCTTTAAGTGAGGATTTGTTTCGGCTAATCCTCACCAGTTTTGAACTGGTAAAAATAAATCACAAATTCTCATAGAAGAATTTGTCAAATCGCTTATCAATATAAGGCAATTTCTGTTTCAGAACAAAGAGTTTTTAAGCAACCATTCCCAAGTACAATTCAGCCTATATTTTCACTGCCAAGCGCTCACCGTTACATCATCGAATGATTACTGCAAACGGCTAAAAACAGTGACTTTAATACAGATTTCACCTACTCAATAAATAAAATAGGTAATTTTTCATTTTGAGTTGAATGGAGTCGAGTGCCAACAAAGCAAAACAGTGCCCGTAGTGGAGTTGAATCATTCAGGATTTACGATTAACAGCACATTTTTGCCAAGCGCTTTGAAGAATCTGGGGGCGACCTTATTTCACTTAAGGCTTTATTAGGACATACAACTATTTAGATGGTTACACGGTACGCTCATCCAACTGAAAAACATCATTTTGACGCAATCAAGAAAATGGAAGAAGTTAGGCTGGCAATGCAAGCATAAAAATCAAAAAGTGCGGGAAGTCGCTACATTTTTCGCTACACTGCACTTTTTACTATAATTATTACTTTCCGTAAAACGTGGTATGTACTATAGTTTTTGCTATGTGGAGGGGTGAAGCCGTTGTTTTGCTCACAACGGCTCCAAGTGAAATTTAAGATTTAAAAAATGTGCTAATAAGCATTAGCCGGATACGCGCCGTAATTTTTTCCGGCTATCTTCAGAACTTCAAACCATGTAGCTGTGATTTGCGCGTCTTTTTCTTTGTGCAGTTTGCGAATTGCTCTCCTATCCGATTCCTCAATTGAAAAATCTTCGAGGCTTTGCAAAAAAGCCGAATAATCACGCCACGCCTTCATATGTTCGCGCCATGCGATCTGGAAATCGTGCGGCAGCTCGGAGTCATCCATACTGCCGGATTTATTGATATAGCTTTCAACTGCTTCGGAGTATTCGGCGATAGACGGACGCGAAAAAGGCGGCATATAATGCCATTCCGGATGGGACAGTCTGCCCATTCGTTCCTGTCCGTTTCTAATGTCGCTCTCCAAAAAACGCAGAACCTGTTTGTTTATCGGCTTATTGTAAATCCATCGAGTCCCGGTTCGTGTCTGAGGTTTGTCTAAGGCAAACTGCATCAGCAAACTGGAAAAACCAAATGTCGTGAAAAAAGCGAGTGCGGCTGTCAGTATCTTGGTAGTCATAGCAAATCAATTATGGCTCAAACGAACCGGAAAGAAAATGCTTTTTTGTGAAATTTTGCGGCGAATTTGCCGCTTTTTTTTGCAAACGTCCGCAAAATTCCGACAGACCCGGCGTCGTCGCAATGGTTATCGAAACGGAGCAATTTAAAAACAAAGATTTATGGGACAACATTCAAACGAAACACAAAAATTGCAATACGCGACGGAAGAAAGACCCGTCGGAATTCTAGCGTCGTTGTTCGGCTGCCGGCACGCAGAATTGAGCCGTCCGTTTACAAGCCAAAACGAAAGTTACCGAGTTTGCACCAATTGCGGCGCGCGACGCCGTTTTAATCCGAACACATTGCAAACTTTCGGGAGATTTTATTTCTCGCCGGTCGCAGTAACCGCGATTCGAGCCGAAAGACAGTAATCCGCATTTTTCCCGCCCGTACTTTTCCAGCCTGCCACAATCTGCCTGCCAAAAAGCGCGACTCGGAGCCACAAACCGGCGAGTCGCGCTTTTTCTTTCTTAAACAAAATGCGTCTCGCTTGAACTTTTCGGCACAAACTCTTTATAGTCGCCTTTTGTACTTTTACTATCGGAGATTTTCTAAAAGTGGCGGAAGCGGAAACGGCAATCCAAAAAGCCAAATCGCAGTTGCGGAACAGCGCCATGCGCGTAGGCGGTCGTTTCACTCAGCGCCGCGCGCTTATGGCTTATCTCGCCATTGTCGGTCCCGGCATTATCGCTGCTAACGCCGGCAATGACGCCAGCGGAATTGCAACTTATTCAACCGTCGGCGCGGCTTACGGCTACAGTTTGCTCTGGATTTTCACGCCGATGCTGCTAAGTTTAATCATCGTTCAGGAAATGTGCGCGCGGATGGGCGTTGTGACCGGCAAAGGCTTGGCTGATTTAATCCGGGAGCAATTTGGCGTGCGCTGGACGGCGCTTGTGATGCTCGCTTTGTTGATCGCCAACACGGGCGTTATCATTTCCGAATTCGTAGGCATCGCGCAGGCGTCCGAATTATTCGGAATCCCGCGTTATATAACAGTTCCGCTAACCGCCGGATTGATTTGGTGGCTCGTCGTGCGCGGCACGCAAAAGCGTGTCGAACAGGTTTTTCTGGCGATGTCGCTCGTTTTTTTGTGTTATGTCGTTTCTGCTTTTCTGGCGCGCCCGAATTGGTCTGAGGTCGCAACAGGCTTTGTTTCCCCAACAATCAGTTTTGAATCCGGCTATCTGTTTATGATCGTCGCCACAATCGGCACGACGATAACGCCGTTTATGCAGGTTTTTGTGCAATCGTCGGTCGTCGAAAAAGGGATGGACGAAGACGACATCAATCTGGCGCGCGCCGATGTGATTGTCGGAACGCTTTTCGCAATGATGATTGCCGCTTTTATCGTAATTTCCACCGCCGCGACTCTGCACGTTCAAGGCGTGAGGGAAATTGATTCTGCGGCGACCGCCGCTGCCGCATTAGCCCCGGTTGCCGGAAATTATGCTAAAGTGCTGTTTGCCGTCGGATTGTTCGGCGCGGCGATGCTGGCAATGGGCGTTTTGCCGCTCGCTACGGCTTACAGCCTGAGCGAAGCGCTCGGTTTTGAAAAAGGCTTGTCACACAGTTTCCGTGAAGCACCGATTTTTCTGGGGATTTTTACGACTCTAATTGTCATCGGCGGCGTGGTCGCGCTCGTGCCCGGTATTCCGCAGATTCAACTTCTGCTGTTTACGCAGTGCATCAACGGTTTGCTGCTGCCCGTGCTTCTAGTGGCGATTTTGCTGCTTGTCAACAAACGCGAAATTATGGGCGATTTTGCCAACACTCGATTGCTGAACCTGGCGGCGATTGCGGTCACGGTTGTGACTTCGACGCTGTCGCTGCTGCTGCTCGGATTAACGATTTATAATTTGATTTTCTAATGCCGACTTCCGTTTCAAGTCGTCTGGTGACGTGGCTCATCCCGCTGACTTTGATTATCGCGGTCATCATCGCGGTTAACGTCGCCGCGCCCTTTTTAATCGAGCATACCGGCGATTTTTTTGACGAAGAAATGTCGCGCAATATGGCGCGCAACAGTTTCGACACTTTTTTGCGGCTCTTAAAAGTTCTGCTCTGGATGTCGCTCGTCATCGTTATCGTCAGAATTTTCAATTCGATTGTTTTCACATCCGCTTTTGACGCCCAGAGAGGAAAGCGGACTTCGGTTCTAATCCGCAACATTTTTTCCATCACGGTTTATCTCATCGCATTTTCTATTATTTTCAAATCGCAATATCCGGGCATTGATCTCGCCGCAGTTTTTACGACTTCGGCGATTTTAGGCGTCATTCTCGGTCTGGCTTTGCAGGATACGCTCGGCAACTTGTTTGCCGGGCTTTCACTCCAAGCCGATCAGCCGTTCGCCGTCGGCGACGTGATAAATATTCCGAACAAAGGCAAAGGCGTCGTCGAAATGGTGACATGGCGCGGTTTGAAAATTCGCACGTTTCAAAACAAGCTGCTGATTATCAGCAATACCAATCTTGGCAGAGAAACTTTCGAAGTCGCGCCGCGAGATAATTTAAACGCCCGGCTCATTTTCTTCAGCACGCTTTACACCGATTCGCCGACCAAAACAATTCACGTCGTCCGCGAAGCCGTCCGCGAGGCGGAGAACGTTTCGCAGAAAATCAAGCCGATTGTTCGCATCCGCGAGCTCGGTCCGAGCGGGATTGAATGGGAAGTCAAATACTGGCTCGAAGATTACGCGAAACACAACGACACCGACGCGCTCGTCCGCAAACTCATCTGGTACGCTTTTCTGCGCGAAAACATTAATTTCGCTTACCCGACGCAAACGCTCTACATCAAACGCCGGTCGCGTAAAGCAAAAGTCGAAGACGAAGCATATCCGGTTTTCGAGCGGCTTTCGGCAATCGAAATTTTCGAGCCTTTAAACGATGAAGAGACAATGCAGCTTGCGAAAGAAACCGCGCGCCGCGTGTTTGCGCCAGGCGAAGTTATTATCCGCGCGGGCGAAGCGGGCGATACGATGTTCGTCGTCAATCGCGGCATCGTTTCGATTCAGCTCGCTGACGAAGCGGGCGGCAACGGAGCATCGAGCAAACCGCGAGTTTTGGCGACTTTAACCGAAGGGAAATTTTTCGGCGAAATGGCTTTGCTGACCGGCGAACCGCGCTCGGCAACAGTCGTCGCGGTCGAAGAAACCGAAGTTTTTGAAATCGGACACCAATCGGTCAAAAAACTTTTCGAGAACAATCCGTATCTCGTCGAAGCCCTCAGCCGCGCCGTCGCCGAACGCCGCGCTTTGCTTCAATCTTCCGCCGAACGCCGGAACGAAGAAGTCGAACGAGACCACGCCGGACTTTTCGCCGCCGTCCGCAGGTTTTTCGGAATGGGTTAATGTTTTCCGCCGGTCATCAGCAAACCGATTTCTTCAACATTTGCCGTTGCGGCGTCCATTTCGCCGACAATCCCACCATCGTGAATCACCAGAATCCGATCCGACAAAGACATTACCTCTTCAAGTTCTGCGGAAACGAGTAAGACTGCGCTTCCGGTGTCTCGCAATTCGATTAGCTTGCGGTGAATAAATTCAATTGCGCCGATATCAACGCCGCGCGTCGGCTGAGAAACGAGCAGCAATTTCGGATTTAAATCAAACTCGCGCCCGATGACCAATTTCTGCTGATTGCCGCCCGAAAGCGTTCGCGCGGGCAAAGCTCTGTTTGCCGGGCGCACATCGAAGTTTTTAACGATATGGCTGATTTTGTTTCCGATTGCGGCAAAACTTAAAAATCCCGTATCGTTTGAAATCGGTTTCGCGTAATGCGTCCCCAAAATCGAATTCTCCGCCAAGTCGAAATCTAGCAGCAAGCCGCGCCGGTGACGATCTTCGGGAATGTGCGCGATGCCGAGATTTTTGCGCTGGCGCGCATTTAAATTCGCAATATTTTTGCCTTGAAACTCAATTCTGCCGCTCAAATGCAAAGGCGAAATCAAACCGGCAATGGCTTCAATCAATTCGGTTTGCCCGTTGCCCTCGACTCCGGCGATTCCGACGATTTCGCCTGCGCGCACTTCAAACGAAACGTTTTTAAGACCGTGATGCTCGCCCAAACCAGAAACTTTCAGATTTTCAATTTTCAAAACAGCCTCGCCCGGTTTCGCCGCCGATTTTTCGACTCTAAGCAGCACGTCGCGCCCGACAATCATTCGCGCTAATTCTTTGGGGTTTGTTTTGCTCGTTTCGACTTCGCCCACGGTTTTCCCATCGCGCATCACGGTCACGCGGTCGGAAATCGCCAGAACTTCGTCCAATTTGTGCGTGATGATGATGATTGTTTTGCCTTGCTCGCGCATCCGCCGCAGAATCTGGAAAAATTCTTCAACTTCGGGTGGCGTCAAAACGGCGGTCGGCTCATCCAAAATCAAAATCTGCGCCTCGCGATAAAGCGCCTTTAAAAGCTCGACTCTTTGCTGTTGCCCGACCGAAAGATTTTCAATTACGGCGTCGGGATTTACAGACAAACGAAACTCTTCGGAAAGCCGCCGGATTTTCCCTTTCGCTTCGTTCAAATCCAGATTCGCCGCGCCGCCTGTTTCTGCGCCCAAAATAATGTTTTCGGCGACGGTCATCGTGTCAACGAGCATAAAATGCTGATGCACCATTCCGATCCCGTTTGCAATCGCGTCGTGAGGCGAGCGAATCTGCACGGGTTTGCTGTCAATTAAAATCTCGCCCGCGTCCGGCGTATAAAAACCGTAAGCGACGCGCATCGCCGTAGATTTTCCCGCGCCGTTTTCGCCCACAATCGCGTGAATCGTGCCTTTTTCGATTTTTATCGAAACGTCATTGTTCGCCGTGACATTTCCGAAGCGTTTGGTAATATTTTTTAATTCGAGCATTTATTTAGCCATTGCGTCCGTAACTTTAATTTCTCCAGCGATAATTCTGCTTTTGGCTTCTTCGACTTTCTGAATTTCTTCGGGCGTGATTAGCGATTTGTTATATTCGTCCATCGAGTAAGCGACGCCGTCTTTTTCGAGCCCGAAAGTGTGGAAGCCGCCTTTAAATTTGCCCGCCTGCACTTCTTTGACGACATCGAAAACCGCATTATCAACGCGCTTGACCATACTCGTCAAAACAAAACCGGGTTTGAGCATATTCTGGTTTGAATCAACGCCGATAACAAAAGCCCGCGCGTTGCCGTTTTCGTCCTTTCCGGCTTGTTCGACGGCGTCAAATGCGCCTAGACCTGAATTTCCGGCGGCTGTAAAAAGCACATCTGCGCCCTTCGACATTTGCGATAAAGCAAGCTCTTTGCCTTTGCCCGGATTGTTCCACGCCGCATCGGTGACGCCGACAAAAGAAGTGACCACGCGAACGTTCGGATTAACAGCTTTTGCGCCTTCTTCATAGCCTTTCGCAAATCGGTGAATCAGCGGAATGTCCATTCCGCCCAGAAATCCGACAACGCCGGTTTTCGATTTTTGCGCGGCGAGCATTCCGACCAGATATGAGCCTTCGTGTTCGCGGAAAACGAGCGAGGCGACATTTGGCAGCGGATTGCCTTTTTCGTCCAGAATCACGCCGTCAACAATGGCAAACTGAATGTTCGGATAATCGCGCGCGACTCGTTCCATAATCGGACCTTGCGCGAAGCCGACGCCGATCACGAGATCATAACCGCGTTCGGCAAACGCGCGCATTGCGGGTTCGATATTATTCGGCGTGCCCGGTTCGACATCGCGCAGTACAATTCCAAGCTCTTTTTGCGCTCTGACAACTCCTTCCCAAGCCGCCGCGTTAAACGAGCGGTCGTCTTTGCCGCCGATGTCGAAAACAATTCCGACGCGTGTTTTGCCTTTTTCTTCAGCCAAAGTCTGCTGCGTCGAACAAGCCGACGACAAAACAACGGCAAAAACCAAACAAACGAAAGCGATAACAGAAAATTTTGATTTCATAAAATTATTTTGCCGCTTCGATTCCGGCGTTTTGCAAAATCTGATTAAACGGCGCTTCGAGATTTTCGGCTTTCACCGCGCCTTCGCCGTTCGCGCCGTCAGAATAAACCACAAACTTTCCGCATTCAAAACTAATGGCGAGATCAATTGTTTTTCCATTTTCTCCAATTGCGCGCAAACCGTGTCTCGGATTAAAACAATCCGCAGACTTTGCGCTCGCCATTTCTCGGATAAATGCGCCTTTCAATTCTCGTTGATGCTGAACCGTATCAATTTCGGTTTTTCCCACAACTTGAAAACCGTGAAAGTTTTCCGCAGTTTCGGTTTGCCGTTCCGGTTTGAGCGCGTAAAGCGTGAGTTTTTCGGCTTTCAAAAAAATCTGGTAAGAATCAGCCGGAAATGCGCGATTGATTTCCGCCATTGTCGTTTCGGGCATCGTCAATCGCTGATAAGCGTAAATCCCCCAACCGACGAGGCTGACGCTGATTAAAAGAAATAAAATAGCTATTTTAACGTTCATATTTAAACTTTACGGAATGCTGGCTTTGATTAGAGAGAGCGGCGCGCCTGTTTCTTCGCCGATTTGAAATGCTTTTCGCAGCGCTTCTCCGGCGCGCGCAGCTTGCTCGTCATTCCGACAGTACAAAATGCCGAGCGGCTCGTCCGCTTTTATCTCATCGCCGATTTTCTTTTCGCAGGCGAAACCGACTCCGTAATCAATTCGATCTTCGACTTTGATGCGTCCGCCGCCGATTCCGCTGACGGCTTCACCGACTGCGCGCACGTCAACCGCCATAATGAGACCCGATTGAGCGGCTTTGATAGGAATTTGCAGCAGTTTTCGGTCAATTAATTGTTTAGGCTCGTCCGCAACTCGCGCGTCGCCGCCTTGAGTTTCAATGTTCTGGCGGAATTTTTCGAGCGCCGAACCATCGCGCAGTTTTTCTTCGCAAATCGCGCGGGCGTTTTTTAAATTAACCGCGATTTTTGTCAGCGCGAGCATTCGCGCCGTTAAATCGAGCGATAACTCCAAAGTCGCTTCAAAACCGTCTTCCATTTCGCCGCGCAAAATCTTGATGCATTCGTAAACTTCGAGCGCGTTCCCGACATATTTTCCGAGCGGCTGATTCATATCCGTAACGACCGCTTGGGTTTTTACGCCGCACGCGTAACCGGTTTCAGCCATTGCTTTGCCGAGCGCGCACGACGCTTCGAATTCTGTCATAAACGCGCCGCTTCCGGTTTTCACGTCCAAAACAAGCGCGTTCAAACCTTCCGCGAGCTTTTTCGACATAATCGAAGCGACGATCAATGGAATGTATTCGACCGTAGCGGTTGCGTCGCGCAGAGCATAAAGCTTTTTGTCCGCCGGAGCAATTTCCGGCGTTTGCCCGCACATTGCAAAACCGTTTGACCGGACGATTTTTTTTAATTCTTCGAGCGTGAGATTGACGTTGTAGCCTTCGATTGATTCGAGCTTGTCGAGCGTCCCGCCGGTGTGTCCGAGTCCGCGACCGGAAATCATCGGCACGGCGACGCCGCAAGCCGCCGCGAGCGGCGCAATTATCAACGAAGTCTTGTCCCCGACGCCGCCGGTCGAATGTTTATCGGCTTTCGGCGATTCCACATCGGAAAAATCGAGAACATCGCCCGAATGCAGCATCTCTGAAGTCAAAAACGCCTGTTCATCCGGATTTAAACCGCGCGTAAAACAAGCCATCAGCAATGCGGAAACCTGATAATCAGCCCAGCTTCCGTCAGTTACTCCGCTGACAAAACTGGCGATTTCCGCTTGTGTCAAACTCGCACCATCGCGTTTTTTTCTGATAATCTCCTGTGGTCTGAACATTTAAATTTTCTTTTTCTTCAGCCGAAAATAACACAGCAAATGCTTATTTAGCCACTTTCTCGCTTTTAAAAATTGTAAACAAACCGCCTTCCTTGCTTGCAGAGCGGCGCGTGTGCAAAAATTCTTGCAATTATTAAACAAATTTAGAAGGAGATTTTTTTACAATGGAAAATGAGAATGCAGCAGCGACCGAAACCGCGCCCGAAAATACCGGAGGCGAAGCCGCAGGAACAACAGAAACACCAAGCGAAACCGAAGAAATCACTTACAACGCGGTGCAAAAAGACGGGCACGTAACCGCGATCTGGGAAATGCAAGGTCGCCGCCATCTTCGCACGATTGATCCGCGCTCGCGCGAAGGTCAGGAAATCTTAAGGCTTTTTACCGCCGAACACGAATAAGAATCAAAAATCAAGAATTAAAAATGCAAAATGCAGTTTCCTCAATTGTATTTTGCATTTTTAATTTTACGTTTTGAATTGATTCCAATCGCCCCAAATTGCCAGCGTAACGCCGACAGCCTGCAAATTAACAAATAAAGTTTTTCCGTCCCGGCTAAACGTCGAGCCGGCAAATTCGCTTGATTCCAGTTTGGGAACTATATTTTTTGCAAAATCGGCAATCTTTCCTTGGGGCGTCAAAATCCGCATAAAACTTTCCGGCGTTCCCTGGACGCCGACGTAATCGCCGTCTTCGCATATAAAAAGCAACTCGCTTTTCGGATGTAAACAAATGTTGTCGGGCATATCAAGAATGTTGCGGTCGGGCGATTGGAAAATAAGCGTCAAACGTCCTTCGTCACGATTTGTTCGCTCGTAGAGCCAGATTTGTCCGCCTTTGGCATCGCCGCCGCTCGTTGAAACGAAATAAATTCTGCCTTTCTCGTCGGCAAACGCGCCTTCGAGACGCGCAAAAATTGCAGCGCCTTTTTTCGCCCCGTCTTTATAAACAGCCAGACTGTCAACATCCGCTTCCGGCGGATCGGGGTTGTCAATCGTCGCCCATGTCGCGGTCATTGTCGCGCCGTTTTGCAAACCTTTCCGCGTATCGAAATTCGGTTTATCTTTGACCGTTAGAATTTGTAGCGTTCCGCCTTCGGCAAGCCGTTTGCTTCGATTCGGCAAAAAGCGGTAAAAACCCGAAGGATTATTATCTTCTGTGAGATAAATAATGTTTGTTTTCGGGTCAACTGCAACGGCTTCGTGAACAAAACGTCCCATTGCTTTGAGCGGAATCGGCGGGAGAACATTGTTTGCCGAAGCAGGAACCTCAAAACAATAACCATGCGGCTTGGCAAAACCGCCGATCTCATTGCCGCGAGCGTTTTTAAATTTTGTTTGTCCGTAAGTGGCTTCTTCGCAAGAAATCCAGCTTCCCCAAGGCGTTTTCCCGCCCGCGCAGTTAACTAAAGTTCCGCTCAAACTGACAAAATCGCGCTCAATAAGTCGCGTTTTAGGATTTATAACGAGCGTTGTCGTGCCGCCGCCAGCAGTTTCGTCATACGGATTTGCGCCGATTGCCGAACCGTGAATAGGCAACCGGCTATTGGTAATTTCGTGATTGCGGACGATGCGAAGCTCGCCTTTGATCTCGAAAGTAGACATCCCGTCGTGTGCACGCGGAGTGGCATTTCCGTCGGCAAGTTTGTCGCCTTTTTTCCCAATAACCGTATATTCAAAACCTCTCGGCAATGCGAGAATCTTTTCGCCAGTGTTTTTAGCCGCAACTGGAGAAAGTTCGCCGTAACCGAAAGCTTTAATTTTCGCCAAATCTCCCGTTTCGGCGAAAATATCCGCGCGACGCGCAAAACCCGCAAACATTAAACCGCTTGTAGCAGCGGCTGCTGTTAATAAAAAATTACGCCGATTCATATTTAATCTAAAACTTTGAATTCTTAAAACAATTGTAAACCTTTCGCTTGAGTTTGCTCTAACTTTGTTAAGAATTCGTTACGGGAGATTTCTCGCGCCCCTAAAACCGCCATATGCGGCGTCATTACCTGCGCATCAAGCCAAGTCGCGCCGCGTCCCTGAAAATGTTCGATTAAAAAAAGCAGTGCGAATTTAGAAGCGTTCGACCGTAAATGAAACATACTCTCACCGCAAAACACACCACCGGCGTCAACGCCGTAAAGACCACCGACTAGTTCTCCATCTTCCCAAACTTCAACGCTGTGGGCGTCTCCGGTGTGATGCAATTCAACGTAAGAGTGAATAAAATCCGACGTAATCCAAGTTCCAGCCTCGTGATTTCTTTTCATGCGGGCGCAGTTTTCGATTACTTGTGGAAAAGCCCGATCAATCGAAAATTCAAACCGCGTTTTTCGCCTTTCGCGCTGCAAACTCTTCGGAACATGCAATTCGGCAAACTCCAAAATCGCGCGCCGTTCCGGACAAAACCAAGGCAGCGGCAGCCCTTCAATATGCCACGGAAAAATGCCTTTGCAATAAGCGCGGCGCAGATTTTCGACCGTCATTTTGCCACCGAAATGAATTATATCGCGGGCATCATAGTAATAATTGCCGAACAAAACCCAGTCGGAAAAACGATGCGCGCGCGGATTGGGAAAATCAATCGACCTCACAGAGTAATTAAATCAAAAAGAGACAGAGAGAATGGTCAAAGATAAATCTCTTTAACCATTCTCTCTGTCTCTTTGGAATTAATCAAACCGTCTTGGTTTTCCATTTTCCGCGCCTGAAAAGAAGTGCGCTGACCACGGCGAGCAGGGAAAAGGCGATTGTGATTGCCCAGAAAACACCGCTCGGTCCGAGATTGAAATAGTACGCCAAAAGATAGGCGACCGGAATTTCGAACAGCCAGAAAATAAACAGATTTAAATAAGTCGGCGTCCAGGTGTCGCCCGCGCCGTTAAACGCGGTTTCGAGAACCATTCCAAGACCGTAAAACAAAAATCCGTAAGCGACAATTCGCAAACAATCGTTGCCGTAAGCGATAACGGGCGCTTCGTTGGAAAAAATAGACACGATCTGATGCGCGAAAAAGATAAAAATCAAACCGATTGCGCCGTAAAAAGCGGCGTTGAAAAATGCTGCTTTCCAAACCGCTTGTTCGGCTCTTTCCGGTTTTCCCGCGCCGAGATTTTGCCCGACCAGTGTAGCCGCCGCGTTGCTTAAACCGAGAGCCGGAAGAAGCGCAAACATAATCACGCGCAAACCGATAACATAACCGGCAATCGCTTCGCTTCCGAATCCTGCGACAACGCGGACAAGCGCGCTCCAACTCGCTGTCGCAATCGTAAACTGCAAAACGGCGGTCGAGGAAAGTTTCGCCAGTTTCCACAACAAAGCGCCGTCAAAACGCCAGCTTTCGGGAAAGATAGTAATTCGACCGCCTTTGCCAAACAAACGCCAAGCAGCGTATAAAACACCGACGCCCCGCCCGATTGTCGTTCCGACAGCCGCGCCTGTCACGCCCATTCGCGGAAAAATCCAATTATCGATTAACCACTGAGGCGCACTGATTCCAAGAAAAGCGAAAATGTCGCTGCCGTAAATAAAACACGGCGCGAGAACGATATTGAGCGCGTTTGCCAACCACAAAACGCGCATTGCAATCGCTGCGTCGCCCGCCCCGCGAAAAATCGCGTTTAAGAGAAAGATGAAGACGACGACCGCATTTCCGCCAAGCATAATTTGTGTAAAAGCGGTGCCTTCAGCGACTACCTGCGGCTCTGCGCCAAGCGCGGTGAGCAAATTGGGCGCGAAAATCACACCGACGATGCTCATCACAATCGAAACGAAAAGACCGAGATAAAGAACGTGCGTCGCCGTTCGAGCCGCTTCTTCGGTGTTTTTCTCGCCAATGCGACGCGCAACAGTAGCCGTTGCCCCGATTGCCAAACCAAAAGCGACGGCGTAAACAATCGCCATCATCGCTTCCGTAATTCCGACTACGGCGACAGAATCAGCGCCGAGATGAGCGACAAAGAAAATGTCCACAATCGCGAACAAGCTCTCCATCACCATTTCAAGAATCATCGGAACTGCGAGCAGAAATATCCCCAGACCGATTGATCCTTGAGTGAAATCGCGATCCGAACCGCGCACGGCTTCTTTTAAGATTGACCAAACGCCGTTTGACTTATTCTGTTGTAATTCTACTGCTTCGCTCATAACCGAAACTTTTCAAAACGAATCAAACGGCAATAATGTTTCCAAAAAATAAAAAAAGCGAGCCAAAAACTCGCTTTTCGATTTCAGAGCTCATCACTTGAAATTACATAATTTCAAACAGCAATTTCGCGTTTTCCGAAAAACTCTTTCAAAGCCGGATATACGTCTTCTTTTTCCTCAATTCGGACGCCGATAAAACGCTGTTTGTTTTTCAAACGCTCGTTGAAAACTGAAAGCAGCGCGCCGTTCGGACGCCGAAAACCGGGAAAACCTTCATCGCCGATTTCGCCGTAACCGAACAGATTGCAGGTTTTAATCAATTCGTCAGCCAGTTTGACGGCTTCTTCGTTGTCAGAATAGTAATTATCGCCGTCGGAAAAGTGAAATGGATAAATGTTCCAATCTGCCGGATTGTAGCGTTTTTTAATAATTTCAAGCGCAAGCTGATAAGCCGAAGAAACGACCGTTCCGCCCGATTCGCCCTGCGTGAAAAATTGTTCTTCCGTGACTTCTTTTGCTTCTGTATGGTGCGAGATGAAAACGATTTCGACATTGTCGTATTTCGTCCGCAAAAATCTGACCATCCAAAAATAAAACGAGCGAGCAATATATTTTTTAAATTCGGTCATTGAGCCTGAAACGTCCATCATTGCGATCACGACCGCGCTCGATTCATAGCGAATCTCCTCTTCCCAAGTTTTAAAACGCAGATCGTCTTTTTTGACGTTGCCGAACTTGGTTTTGCCGGTTTCACGGGCGTTGCGGCGGATGTTTTCCATAATCATCCGGCGTTTGTCCAAATTTGCCATCACGCCGGTTTTGCGGATTTCATTAAACCGCGTGGTGCGTGTCGGAACGGCTTTCTGGTTGCGTTCTTCGAGAAATGGCAAATTTAAATCTTCAAAAATTAAGGCTGCAAGCTCGTCAATATTGACTTCGGCTTCGTAATATTCGCCGCCGCCCGAATTTCCGGCTTCGCCCGAACCTGAGCCTTGTCCCTGCTGACCTTCGCGCCCGATTACATCGCCGACTTTAGTGTTGCCGTCGCCTTGCCCGACGTGTTTGCGTTTTTTGTAGTCGTAGCGAAATTTGAATTCGTCCAACTCGCGAATCGGCACTTTCACGGTGCGCTTGCCGTCGGACATAATAATTCCTTCGTTCGAGACAATCGAGCCTAAGTTTTTGCGAACGGCTTCTTTGACGCGCTCTTTGTGGCGATCCTGATCAATGATTCCTTTGCGCTGAAGCGACCAATCGTTGCGTTGGACTGACATAATTTATAACTCCAAAATGTCTTGCGATTCGCTCGTTTTCGCGCCCGCAAAATCCGTGACGAGATGAACGAATTCGCTCGTGTATTCTTCGTGAGGTACATGACCGCAGTTTTTGAAAACGATCAGCCGCGAATTCGGTATTTCTCGATGCAAAAATCTGCCATTGCGAAGCGGAACCGTGTGGTCACCTTCTCCCCAGATGAGCAAAGTTGGTTGTGTGACGTTTTTCGCGTCGCGTTCAAGCCGAGCGGCGTGCCAGTTTTTTAAAGTCAATAATAAAGAGCGATGAGAGTCTGCCGCTTGCAGCGGCTGCATCACGGAAGTTATTCGAGTTTCGTCAATCAAATGATGACTCGCCGCGCCGAACGAATTTCGCATCCGAGCGCGAACATAAGTTTTCGATGAGGTCAAAAACGGCGTCATCATTTCGCCGACAAGCGGCACTGTAACGAACTTGGTTAAAGGCAACTTCCTGATGTCGTCGTTGCAAACCGCGCCCGAAAGGACGAGTTTTTCGACACGCTCGGGATTGTCCAACGCGACCGATAAAGCAATCGCTCCGCCGTAACTGCTGCCAACCAAAACGGCTTGTCCGATTCCGACGCGGTTCATAAACCGAACGATCATTCTCGCCTGCGAATCAATCGTGTAATCGCTCCAAGCTGGTTTTTCCGAAAGCCCGAAACCGATCAAATCAACGACGAAAACGCGAAAACCTTTTTGGGCGATAAGCGGCGCGGAATAGCTCCAAGTAAAAGTCGAAGCGCTGTAGCCGTGAATCAAAATCAAAGACTTGCTTGAAGTTTCGCCGAATTCCTGATAATGAATCCGCAATCCGTCAACTTCGATAAAACGCGAATTTTCCGGATGATGTATTTGCTTTGCATAACTTTCCCAATCAGTTTCCGCAGCACGGCTTAAAAACTTATAAGCCACAGCCGCTCCTGCAATACCGCCGATTCCGGCTAACAAATATCGTTTCTTCATCACAAAATCAATCAATAAGCTTGGTTCAGCATCAAATTTCTCGCAAATGCAAAATCAAAAAGCCGATGCTCCGATACATCATAGCTTTGATGTATCGCCCAGTGAAAGCACTTGCCGCCAATTTTTTATTGTTTCCTTTAGAGTTTGTTTGCCGAAAATTGTGGCGACTAATTTTCCGGCTCATTGGTTAAGGCAACGATGTCCTGCCTTGGTTTGCTGCGCGAGACGACAAGCTGTCTTCCGTCAGGCGAAAAGGCGAAATTGTTGAGGCGCTCACCTTGAAATTCAAGAAACATCGCTCGTTTGCGGTCGAACAGTTGTTTCCAAATTCCCGAATAATCCGGATCGAGATAATAAAAAGCCTTGTTGTCGGACGCCCAGCGCGGATATGAACGGCTATTGCCGAAACATTTCTCGGGCGCGGCGGCATCAATTGGCGCAATGCAGGTGTGCCAGCGGCGTTTTTCGATTACTCTATTGTAACCAAAGGCAATACGTTTGCCGTTGGGCGAAACGACTGCTCTCTCAGCCAGAGACAAATTGTTTAGTGGTTGCGGCGGTTCACTACCGTCTAACGGAACCCGCCATAATGTCGAGACATCTTGTGGCAGCTTGCGCGTGTAAATCACTAAACGTCCATCTGGCGTGATGGTCGGTGCTGTTCCGTAATCATTGCTTAATTGCGTTGGATTGCTGCCGTCCGCGTCCATCCGCCAGATGTTTGCCACTTCGCCACGTCTTGCGTGGAAAACGATAAAACGTCCGTCAGGCGAAGCGAAAGGCTGCGCGCAGGAATCGTTTCCGGCACAGTTGTTGGTAAGTTGTCTTTGATTTGTTCCGTCCGCGCCGACCTGCCAGATGTCCCATCTGCCGCTGGCATTTGTCGCATAGAGGATTTTGCCATCCGGCGTCCACGTGATGCCCGAAACGTCGGTTATCAAATTTCGCCCGGTTGTAATTTGCTGAGCCTGCGTTTTGTCGCCATTGGCGGGCAAAACCCATAAATTACAAATGTTTTCCCATTGCGATGTAACGAGCGTTTTGCCGTCAGCTGTCACCGACAAGCCGATGTACTCGCTCAAATCGTGTGTGATGCGCTTTAACGTGCCGGTAGAAATCGTATATCTGTAGATTTGCGCGACAGATGCTTCAATTGAAGTAACGAGCAGGTTATCTCCATCGGGCAGCCAGACAATATCGTCCAGACGCACATTTTCGCGAATTTCGGGCAGCACAATTTGTTCGCCATCGGCGACTCGCACAATTGTGATTGATGTGTATTTAAGGGCGGAGGTTTCGCTGATGGCGGCAATATGGCTTCCGTCAGGGGACCAAGCGGTTGACTGACTCCAATTTCCAAACCACTTTCCGCCTTGGCGAACTGCGATCGCGCGCTCGCCCGCGCCGTCAGTTGACGCGACGAGCAAAAAGCTTTCACTGGTTTCCATATTTCCCCTGGTGTAAGAAAAGAATTTTCCATCTGCCGAAAGCGCCGCATTCGACCAGGGATCTTGAGCTACGACCTGCGTGTCGCCCCCGAAAATCGGCATTTTCAGTATTTCGCTTTTTTTATCTTCATAATTAGCGCCGAAATAAATGTAATTGTTGTCGGGAGAAACGGCGATTGCTTCGCGCTTGATTGTTTCCGATTCGGGCAAAACTTTAAGCATTCCGCCCGTTGCCATATTTTTCAGCCAGACGGCGTTTTTGGTATCAGCGTATGCGATAAATTTTCCGTCTGCAGAAACGGTCGTGCGTTTAGTTTCGCCGGTTTCGCTCAGGCGTTTTATTTTGAAAGTTTGAAACGGCGCGGCGGCTGAATTTGTATCACCTGTTTTTTCGCGCAACATATAGCTTTTCACGGCGAAAACTGCGGCGCCCAGAATCAAAACTAGTGTAATCGCCAGCGGCAGCCATTGACGTAGACGAAACTCTTCTTTTTTCGGGGACCGCGCCGGCGCATCTTGTTTTTTACCACTTTCTGTATCGGCGTTTAGAACTTCGGCGGAATTTGACTCATTGCGGCTTTTGCGTCGCCACTCCACCAGTGGGAAGACGTTACCTGAACCTCGGACTTGGGTAAGATTTTCAGGAGCAGCAGCTTGATTTGATTGCGAGTTTTGCCGTTTTGAATTTAAAGCTTGAATTTCTGCTTCATTCAAGCCACCCGCCGTCACAAACGATTCCGGCTTTTCAAATTCATTCGTTGCAGCCGGTTCTGTTAGCTCGATTCGCCGGACCTCAGCGACGAAACGGTAACCGCGACCGCGCACGGTTTCAATAAATTTTCCCCTGCCTTTTCGCTGTTCGCCTAATGCTTGCCGCAGAAGCGAAATGCTTTTGTCCAGATTGTTTTCTTCGACTGTTGCGTCCGCCCACACAATTGCCAGCAATTCGTCTTTGCCGACAAGCTGCCCGGCGCGCCGGACGAGCGCACAAAGCGTCTCAAATGCTTTGTCGGAAAGCTGCACGCGCTTACCGCTTTTCGATAGTAAGAGCCGTTCGCTAACATCCAAACGGAAGTTTGCAAATTCGTATAACTCTTTGTCTGTGTGAGACATAACGGTTCAGAAAACTTTCAGAAAATTTTCAGGCAAAGCGAAAGATTCACCGCCGTTCTTTGGACTAAGATATTTTTCAATCCGCACAGAGGGAGTCAGCGCAAACAAATCCGACAATTCAATTCGGAGCCAGCATTATACGCCGCCCGGTTATGCAAAACAATAATTTACACATTAGCTGTTGCGGACGAATAAATCTAATCGTTTAAGAAAATGATCTCAACAAAAAATAAAAACAAATCATTCGTCAAAATCGAGCAAATCATCCGGTTAATTTTACTTTTCTGTCTTTTCGTTTCAATCGCTAAAGCGCAAACAACCGAATTTACTTATCAAGGTCGCTTAAAGGTTAACGAAATGTCGCCGACCGGCACATATGACTTTCAATTGAAGTTGTTTAACGCAGCATCGGGCGGAACGCAAATCGGAGCGACGCAAATTATCAACGGTGTTTCAGTGGTTAACGGAATTTTTACCGTTCGTGTCAGCTTTGGTTATGGCGGAGCGGTTTTTGATGGGTCGCCGACTTTTCTGGAAATTGCTGTCAAAAGTCCGGCTGATGCCGGTTTTACGACACTCGAACCGCGTCAACCTTTAACGAGCGCACCTTATTCCATTCGCAGCCTGCAAGCGACCAGTGCGCTGTCCGCTGTTGATTCAACGAACCTTGGCGGTTTTGCTGCAAGCCAATACGTCCGCTCGAACGACACTCGCTTGAGTGATGCGCGCAATCCGCTCGCCGGAAGCCCGAATTATATTCAAAACCAAAACTCCGCTCCGCAACCAGCCAATTTCAGCATCAGCGGCGACGCTGTGACGAGCGGAACGTTTTCAGGAAACATCGTCAATGCGCAAACGCAATTTAACCTGAATAACAATCGCATCCTCTCGCAGCCGGGCGCGAATAATCTATTCGTTGGCGGCTCGTCCGGCGCGTCAAACACAAGCGGCGACAGCAACGTTTTCGTCGGTCAATCGGCGGGACTTGGCAATACAACCGGACGTTTTAATACGTTTGTCGGTGCAGCCGCCGGACAATCCAACGCCGCCGGGCAATTTAACACATTTGTCGGCGGGGCGGCGGGCGCGTCAAATACATCGGGAAGCGCAAATTCATTTTTCGGGATAAATGCCGGTGCGGCAAATTCAACCGGATTTCAAAATTCATTTTTCGGCAAGAACGCCGGACTCGCCAATACGACCGGCAGCAATAATACTTTCGTCGGTTTCAATGCTGGCTCACATAACACGTCGGGCAGCGCGAACTCGTTTTTCGGCTATTTTTCGGGAGAACGAAATACGACGGGCGTATTTAATTCCTTTTACGGCAGAAGCGCCGGAGAGCATAACACGACCGGAAATGATAATTCGTTTTTCGGGTCTTTTGCCGGAAGTGCAAATTCTACCGGAATTAACAACTCGTTTTTTGGAAAAGACTCCGGCTCGTTAAACACAACGGGCATCGGAAATTCATTTTTTGGCACGAGCGCCGGAACCAGCAACACGACCGGCGGCGGTAACACATTTGTCGGCAACTTTGCGGGCGCTAACAACTCAACCGGCGGCGGCAACACATTCATCGGCGATGCCGCAGGCGGCAGCAACACGAATGGCAGCCGAATCACGCTGATCGGTTCGGGCGCGGTTGCGACAATAAATGGATTGTATAACGCGACCGCAATCGGGGCAGAAGCCATCATCACACAGAGTAATTCGCTTGTTCTCGGCAGTGTCGGCACGTCTTCGGTGAATGTCGGAATTAACACGACTGCGCCGAAAACCAAGCTGCACATTGTCGGCGGAAAAATTTACGTCGAGGCAAACGGGCAAGGCGTGATTCTGAAATCGCCCGGCGGAAGCTGTTTTGAATTGACCGTGACAAATGCCGGAGCGTTAACAACAGCCGCAGTCGCTTGCCCGTAATCTATAGGGCTTCCGGCTCGATAACAAAACGGCGGTCGAAAGACCGCCGTTTTACAAAACGAAATTGTTCAAATTTAACGCGACAACAAAGTACCGACGTAGCTTAACAGTTCGTTCGCGCAAACCGGGCAATAGCCGTGTTCGCTAACCAAACGATCAACGACTTCGTTAATGCGGCGAAGCTGATCCGGGTCAGGCGTCTTGGTTGAAGTCGTGATTTTCACCACGTCTTTCAAATCTGCGAAGATTTTCTTTTCAATCGCTTCTTTGAGGCGTTCGTGCGACTTGTACTCGAACGGTTTGCCTTTGCGAGCGAAGCTGGAGATGCGGATCAGAATTTCCTGTCGGAAAGTGTTTTTCGCGTTTTCCGAAATTCCGATTTGTTGCTCGATTGAACGCATAAGCTGCTCATCCGGCTCCATCTCTTCTTCGGTAATCGGATCTTTGATGCGGTCTTTGTTGCAATACGCCTCAACATTATCGAGGTAATTATTGCAAATCGTAACCGCCATTTCCTCGAACGAATAAACAAAAGCCCGCTGGACTTCGGTTTTCGCCAGCTCATCGTATTCTTTGCGCGCCAGAGCGATTAAATTCAGGTAACGCTCGCGCTGTTCGGAAGAAATCCCGGTATGCTGTTCAAAACCGTCTTTGATGGCGCGCAGAGCGTCAATCGGATTGATGCAGGTTACTCCGTCTTTAACCAAAGCGCCGGACAGACGGTTGATGATGTAACGCGGAGAAATTCCGTCCATTCCTTCGCGGACGGTTTCGTCTTTCAATTCGCGAACGTCTTTCGATTTATAACCGTCAACTTCTTCGCCGTCGTAGAGCTTCATCTTTTTGACGATGTCCACGTTGGCGCGTTTCGGTTCTTCGAGACGCGACATCACGGCAAACATAGCTGCAACCTTCAAAGCGTTCGGCGCGATGTGAATGTTTCTCAGAGCTTCGGATTGATGCAACAGCTTGTCGTAAATCCGCTCTTCCTGCGTAACTTTCAGGTTGTACGGAACTCTGACCAGGATAATACGGTCTTGCAGCGCCTCTGATTTACGATTGCCAACAAATGCTGCGTACTCGTTTTCATTAGTGTGCGAGAGAATCACTTCGTCGGCGTAAATCATCGCAAAACGCCCGGTTTTAATGTTCTGTTCCTGCGAAAGCGTGAGCAGCGAGTAAAGGAATTTTTCGTCGCATTTGAGCATCTCGATAAATTCCATCACGCCGCGGTTGGCGATGTTCAATTCTCCGTCAAAACGATAAGCGCGCGGATCTGATTCGACGCCAACATCGCCGATTGTCGAAAGGTCAATCGAACCGGTTAATTCCGTAATGTCCTGCGATTTCGGGTCGGAAGGCGCGAAAGTTCCAATTCCGGTGCGGTCTTTTTCCGAAAAAACAATTCGCTCGACCATTACGTCTTCGTGTCGCCCGCCGGTGTTGTGTAAAAGTTCGTAAGAACAATGCGGACACAAATCGCCTTCGATATAAATACCGTAAAGCCGCTCGATTTCCGGGCGAAGCTCGTGCGGAATCAAATGCAAAGGGTCTTCGTGCATCGGGCAGCCTTTAATGCCGTAAACCGCACCCTGCTCGGATTTAGTCCATTCTTCAAGACCGCGTTTAATTAATGTGACAATCGTTGATTTACCGCCGCCGACAGGTCCCATCAAAAGCAGAATGCGTTTACGGACTTCGAGGCGTTGTGCCGCAGATTTAAAATATTCAACGATTTTAGCGATTGATTCTTCGATTCCGTAAAGCTCGTCGGCGAAGAAATTGTATTTGATGAGTTCGTCGCGCGAGCCTTCGTTGATTTTTTCGACGCCAGCGGCGTGAATCATTTCATTAACGCGGGCGTGTGAGAGTTGAGCCAGCCGGGGATTTTGCGTAACCAGCTCGAAATATTCCTGAAACGTGCCTTGCCAGCGAAGCGATTCGCGTTCTTCGCGCAAAGCCCTGAGTCGTTCGGTGATGCTGAAACTTGTGTTGTTGCCGTCTTGCTGCTGCATATCTGTTTTCAAACCTCTTTCTGACGCTTCCGCCCATGGGCTGAAGAAACTAGGGAACTTTGACGTTCTCTTAAGAGCCAACCTCTGGCAACCTTGTTTGATGCAATTTGCTTGAGCGAGGTTAGCTTTTTATTAATCTCTTTGTCTTTAAAACCAGACGATTTTTATTGCACCTGCCGCCGCAAAGTACGAAGCGTCCCGGCGGCAAGTAGAGTTTACCAGAGTTTGTCAACATTGAGAGACAATTTTTGTGTTGTAAACAGCGCTTTTTTCTTGTAAATGCATTTACAAGAAACGCGATTTTTAGGCAGCTTTAAACTCTAAACCGTAAACTTTAAACTATTTTGGAAAGAAACAAGATTTCATCGGTGATAGCTTGGAATTTACAGTTTAGAATTCAGAATTTGCCTTTTTTATCCTTGAAAAAAATCCGTTTGTTTCAAAATTCTCAGGAGCGCCGCCGCGATTTCCATTTCTTCTGATTCAAAGACAGTTCTCAAATCGAGCAAAACCTTGTCTTCGGCGATCCGGCAGATGATTGGTGGCGCGCTTTTACGCAATGCGTTTTCCAATTCTTTCGCCGAAAGCCGCTCATGCTGCAGGGAAATTAAAACTGTTTCCAGCCGTGCAAGCGGTGCGCTGCCTCCGCCGATTGCCGAAAAGCCTTCGGCAAGTTCTAGATTCAAAGTCCCAGGTTCAGAATTTTGATTTTCCATACTTGAAACTTGAACCTTGAATTCGGAACAAAATTGTCCAACTCGATCTCGGATTTCTTCTTTGGTTTGCGAGAGCATTCGCAAAACCGGAATTTCGGCGAGGTGTTTTTCGTTTCGGTAAATTTCAAGCGTCGCCGAAAGCGAGGCGTAGACGATTTTATCAACGCGAAGGGCGCGATAAAGCGGATTTTTTCGTAATCGTTCGATGATTCTTTCGCGTCCGACAACAATTCCGGCTTGTACGCCGCCTAATAATTTATCGCCGCTAAACGTGACGACATCAGCGCCCGCCCGGATTGATTCGGAAATTACAGGCTCGTCGCTCAAACCGTATCGGCTTAAATCAACAAGGGCGCCGCTTCCGGCGTCTTCGTACAAGATCAAATCTCTCTCTCTCGCTAATTTCGCCAGTTCGCTCAAGCTCGGCATTGCCGTAAAACCGATAATGCGAAAATTCGACGGGTGAACCCGGACAAGCAGTTTTGTATTTTCGTTAATTGCCTGCTCAAAATCGCGCAGTTTCGTGCGATTCGTTGTTCCCACTTCGACTAGCCTCGTGCCCGATTGCGCCATTACGTCTGGAACCCGAAAATCGCCGCCGATTTCGACAAGCTCTCCGCGCGAAACAACAGCTTCACCGCCCTTACCGAATTCAGACAAAACAAGAAAGGCAGCAGCCGCGCAATTATTAACGATCAAAGCAGCTTCCGCTCCTGTCAATTCGCACAACAATTCTTCCGCTGCGCGTCCACGCCTGCCGCGTTCGCCGGTTTCCAAATCGTATTCGAGCGTGCAATAGCCGGAAGCGGTTTCCAAGATAGCTTTTTTTGCGGCTTCCGCAAGCGGGGCGCGACCCAAGTTTGTATGAATAATGACGCCCGTCGCGTTGATAACTCGCTGGAATTTTTGCCGATTTAGATTTTCAATTTTTTCCGCCAACTGTTTTTCGGCAAGCTCTAAAAGCCTTTCGCGGCTCAGTTCATTGTCGGTTTCACCGCTGACTAACTGAACGCGCAAATCCTCGATTGCGGCGCGCGCCGTTTCTGTTACTCGTTTTAAGCCCGCGCTTTCCGAAAATGCACGCGCGGTTTCTGTCTTTAAAACCGATTCAACCGACGGCAAGCGGCGCAGCAGCGAATTTGTTTTCGATTCCTCGCTCATTGCGGACATCCTACAGCAAATTTGGAGTATTTGCTTGAAGCCTGTTCTTATTTCCCCTAAAAAATATTCGATTTTTGTGGTATTTCGATTCGTTTAGTTTTTTATTGTTTGTGACAGTTTGTTGTTTCCCACAATCAAAGCAATCGAAGGTTAAAGATCACAATGTCCATCCGCGATAATAAATTTGCACGACAAGCCGGAAATCTGGCGAAGAAGAATTCAGGTCACGAAGAAGATATTAGCATTGACCAGAAGCTCGCGCTTTTGGAAGAAGACATCCGGCGTTTGAAAATTGAGTTTGACATCTTTTTCAACGGCGGTGCCAAACGCGCGCCTTACGATACCAAAAACCGCGTCGAAACGATGATTAAACGTCTCAGCGACGAGCGGCAGATTACCTTCGCGCAGCGTTACCTTTTTAATTCAATTATGGCGCGATACACGGCTTTTAAAGAATTATGGCGGCGAACGATGCAGGGGCGCGAAGAAGGCGGCGCTGGAAGCCGAGCGGCGGCGGCAATGCGTTCCATGCAGAGCCAGGAAGATAGAAAATCGAATTTAGATAGTTTCGTTTGCAGCGATGTCGAGCGCGAGGTGGAAACGACCAGAAAAATCTACGATGCGCTGGTTCAAGCCAAGCAGAAATGCGACAAATCAACGGATGATTTATCCTTTTCGAGTTTCCAACGCCAGCTTGCAACACAAATCGCCCGTTTTCGTCAAAACAACGAATGCAAACAAATCCAATTTGAAGTCGGCGTTGACAACGACCGCGTGGTTTTCAAAGCGCGAGCCGCTAAAGACAAGTAAAACCGGCGAAAATTTGTTAAAAAAAGAAAGTAAAAACGCCTTGCAGTTTTTTAACCAAAAACTTCGGAAGGCGTTTTTACTTTCGCCGGAAATTGCGTTTAAACGCGAACTTTTTTGACGTTTTCGGCTTGAGGTCCTTTTGGTCCGTGTGTTACTTCAAACTCAACGAGCTGGTCTTGCGCCAAAGTTTTATAACCGTCTTCTTTAATCGAGCTGTAATGAACAAAAATATCCATTTCGCCGGGAAATTCTATAAAACCGTACCCTTTTGAGTTGTTAAACCACTTAACCTTGCCTGTTAATCTGCCTTCGTTCATTTAAATTCCTCCTGTTGAAAGTAGTGAAAATCGGCGAAAACTTTGCGTTGCGGGGCAAACCTCTCGCTTTGATTGATTTAAAAATCTAATTTTGTTGAATTCCGAAACGCTATCACCGCCGGTTGGCGGTCACGTTTTTTAAGTGCGTTTACAACGCGAGCCGAAAAAACCTGTGGCAGATGAAGAGGGATGCTTTTATCTAAAGCGATCATCTAACACAGGTTTTTTGGGAAACTGCTAAACTTCATTCCGCGATTTTTTAGCCATAACTCACAGGAAGTGAGTTAGTTTCGGCTGACACTCGGTGCAAACGACGCTTGATGCTATGCAAAACTGCAACAACTGTCAAGAGAATTGTCATAAAAAATCGTTTTTTTCGGTCAACTTGATTAAACCTGCCATCTGGCGTACAAAACTAGCAGGAAAATAGTTTAAAAAACACCGGCAAAGCGAAACCAAATGAGCGAAAATTATGGCGGCGAAGGTGCGCCGCTCTCATACAACAAATATCTCAAAGTCAGAGAATTGACAGATTTACAGGAATGCTTGTCATGTCCGGCGCAGCACGACGAGCTTTTGTTCATCATCATTCACCAGACCTATGAATTGTGGTTCAAACAAATTCTCCACGAAATTGACCGCTCGCTCGAAACTATAAAAGAAGATCGGCTTTTTCTGGCAACGCGAGCTTTGCGCCGCGTGAATGAAATTGAAACAATTCTCGCCAGCCAACTCGTCATTCTCGAAACAATGACGCCGCACGATTTTCTCCTCTTTCGCGATCAGTTAAAACCGGCGAGCGGTTTTCAATCATCTCAGTTCCGCGAAATCGAGTTCGCTTCGGGCGCGAAAAGCGAGCGCGTTCTGGAAAGTTTCCGGCACGAAGAATTTGCCTTCAAACGACTGCAAAAGCGTTTCAATGAGCCTTCGCTTTACGATTTGTTTTTTGAAAAGCTCGCCGAGCGCGGTTTTGATGTTTCTTCCAGAGAAACACGTGTCCAAGCGATTGTCGAAATCTTGTCGTCTTACGAGCGGCACGCTGAGCTTTTTGAATTGCAGGAAACTCTAATGGAACACGATAAAATGATCGCTATCTGGCGCAACAATCACGTTTTGATGGTCGAAAGAATGCTCGGCGCAAAACAAGGCACGGGCGGTTCGGAAGGCGCGGGGTATTTACGCAAAACGCTCGACAAACGTTTTTTTTCCGAATTTTGGGAAGCTAGAACTCATTTGGGGATTAAATTGACCTAATGCTGAGAGCGGGGATGCTCAAATCCACGCTCTCAGCGAAGACTTTATTCTTATCAGAATTCGCATGAAATAGTTTAATTTACTGAAATCACTTGTGCGTTCGATTCGTTTCCCAATCTATCAACACTCGTGACCACGATTTCACTGACTTTTCTGTTTGCTGACAGCACAATGCTTTTTTCCATTCGCGGCAAAATCGAATAACTCCAACCATTAGCATCTTTCGCGTAAACTACAAACCAAAATGCTCGCCCTTTTCCTTTTTCCTGCCATTTCACGGTGACTCTTTCGCCGCTTCGTGAAACTTGGACGGCGGGCGCGTGCGGCACTTGACGTTTCAGCCATTGTGAAACCGGAATCAAAGCTTCGCGCCGATAGGCTTTTCCGCGAATTTCGTCCGAGACGCCGCCGAGATTTCTTTGTAGAGATTTAAAGCTGAAAAAGATGTTTCCCGAGTTTTCGATTAATTTTTCCCGCGAAATTCCGATTTGTTTTACGATTTCCGCACCTGAATAGCGATCGGCGCGATAAGCTGCGACACCCGTCCAAAGATGACGCTTTAATTTATTTTGCTCCTGCCACCAATCTAGCAAAACGGCGTATTCCAAACCTTTTCTATTCGTTTCCCAATAAAGCTGCGGCGCGAGATAATCAACCCAGCCTTCTTGAAACCATTTTCGGGCGTCGGCGTAAAGTTCGGCATAAGCATTAAACCCAGCAATATTTCTTTCCGGAACGGGCTGCCAGATGCCGAACGGAGAAATGCCGAACATTACGTCCGGCTTGATTTTTTTGATTTCGACTGCAACTCTTTGAATAAAATCGTCAACATTTTTCCGACGCCAATCGTCGCGGCTTAATCGTCCGCCCGCTTTTTTGTATTTTTCCCAATTTTTATCATCGGGAAACTCGATTTTATTTCCGGCAGCGTCTTTTTCAGGGTACGGATAGAAATAATCGTCAAAATGCGCTCCGTCCACATCGTAACGCCGGACGACATCGGCAATCACATCTGCGGAAAGCTTCTGCACTTCCGGTTCGGTTGGATCGAGCCATAAATATCTGCCGTATTTCCTGACCAAATCGGGTCTGGTTTTTGAAATATGATTTGAGGCGGGTTCACCTTTTGCCGCCGGATGCCACGCGCGATACGGATTGAACCAAGCGTGAACCAGAATTCCGCGCTTATGCGCTTCTTCGACAACGAACGCCAGCGGGTCGTAAAACGGTTGCGGCGCAACGCCGTTTTTTCCGGTCAAATACTCAGACCAGGGCTCAATTTTCGAAGCATAAAAAGCGTCCGCATGAGGTCGCACCTGAAAAACGACGGCGTTTAATTTCAGTTCTTTGGCAAAATCTAAAACTCTGATAATTTCTGCTTTTTGCTGCTCGGTTGTTAGATTTTTTGACGAAGGAAAGTCAATGTTATCAACCGTCGCAATCCAAGCTGCTCGAAATTCCCGTTCTACTCGCGGCAACTTTTGCGCGAAACAAATCTGCGCTCCAAAAACAATTAAAATCAAAACGGCGAAATATCTTTTCATTTTTCCTTGTTCTTTTTGCTCCTAAAGAATGTAGCTTTTTCTAAATCGCGAATGCCTTGTAGCCCAAAAAACCGCCGATGAGTATAATCGCAAACGCAATTTCTGGGAAATTTATGAAATCACAAAAAAATAAAACCGCTTTTTTCCTGTTAGTTTCGTTTTTGCTCGGTTCGATTTCAGTATTCGCGCAGCAATCAAACAACAATGATTGCGAACGAATACCGGTTCG
Organism: Acidobacteriota bacterium; assembly: GCA_030863175.1. Lineage (GTDB taxonomy): Bacteria > Acidobacteriota > Blastocatellia > Pyrinomonadales > Pyrinomonadaceae > JALZCH01. Next base: position 57,245 of record JALZCH010000075.1, read on the forward strand.
CATTACGTTACTGCACGTCAACGACGTTTATCAATTCGTTCCCGTCCAAGGTGGCACGCGCGGAGGTTTAGCCCGATTGATGACGCTTCGAAAACAAGCCGTCAAAGAAAATCCGAACACGCTTTTTCTAATGGGCGGCGACACGGTTTCGCCTTCGGTCGAATCAATCACTTACAAAGGCGCGCAGATGATTGATGCCTGGAACACGGTCGGGCTTGATTACGCGGTTTTAGGCAACCACGAATTCGATTTCGGCGCGGAGGTTTTGCAGCAGAGAATGAAGGAATCGAAATTTGTCTGGCTCGGCGCAAATGTTCTGGATAAAACAACCGGAAAAATCTTCGCCAACACGCCGCCGTTTGTGATCCGTGAATTCGGCGGCGTTAAGGTAGGCATCATCGGTCTGGTTTTGCCCGAAACGCAAACCACTTCAAAACCCGGCGCAAACGTGCAGTTTACGGGATTCTGCGAGACAGCAAAAAGAATTGTGCCTGAAATCCGCAAACAAGGCGCAAACGTCGTCGTCGGTTTGACGCATTTATCAATGGCAGAAGATAAGGAATTAGCGCGCTGCGCCGAGTTTGATTTGATTCTGGGCGGTCACGAGCACACGCTTTTGCAGTCTTCTTCAAACGGAACGCCGATTTTCAAAATGACCGCAGACGCTCGCGAAATGGGCAAATTCAATCTCAACATCAACCGTCAAACCGGAAAACTTGAAAGTCTTGATTGGGAAATCATTCCGGTTAATCAATCAATCCCGGACGCGCCAGAATTTGCCGCCATTACGGATAAATACAAAGATTTAATCGCCAAATTGTCCGTCAAAGTCGGCGAAACCGGAGTTCGCTTAAACGCGCTCTCCGAAGACAATCGCCAGCGCGAAACCAACGTCGGCAATTTCGTTGGCGATGCTTTTCGCGCCGCAACCGGAGCGGACGCCGCCCTGGTCAACGGCGGCTCCGTGCGCGCCGATTTGAATTTTGAACCCGGCGTCTTAACCGAGCGCGATGTACTTTCGATTCTCCCGTTCGGCAACGAGGTCGTCAAAATCGAAATTTCCGGCGCAGTCTTGCGCCAAGCCCTGGAACACGGCGTCGCGCGAAGCGCCGAAGACAACGAGCCCGGACGTTTCCCGCAAGTTTCGGGAATCCGTTACGCCTTTGACGCTTCAAAGCCCGCCGGTTCAAGAATCACAGAAGTCTCCATTAACGGCAAACCACTCGAAGGGCAAAGAACTTACACTCTTGCGCTGACAAAATACATTCAAGAAGGCGGCGATGGATACGAAGTGTTCAAAAACGCCAAAATCCTGACCCCGCCCGGACAAGCACGAAAAGACAACGAAATTCTGCGCGCCGCAATCGCCGCCGCGAAAACTCCGATTACGCCGCAGGTTGAAGGCAGAATCCGGCGGCTCGATACAAAAAGAGATGAGTCGAGTTTGAATTGTCCGACAGTTAAATAAAAAAAACGCGGAGATGTTGAACAAAAAACACGAACCTATTTAAGGCTCGTGTTTTTCTTTTTCCCGGCGTCTTTGCATTTCGAATATAGCGATTCTTGATTGAGTGCGACTAGTTTATGCTGTAAAATTCCACGAATGAAAGCCTATTCTTTGGATTTGCGCCAGCGTGTGGTCGAAACTTACAAAACCGGCGTGCTGACGA
>JALZCH010000044.1 GCA_030863175.1 Acidobacteriota bacterium
TCGGTAATTGCTCGTAAAATCTGCGAACCAACTCCGGATTGTGAAACAACGAAGTCTGTTCGACCTCACCCGAGTCGGTATTACAATAACTGATGGTTTGTTGATGTGGATGAAAATCCACGCCGATGTATAATGTCATTGCGGTTTCTCCTGTCAAAGAACGAATGATCTGTTAGCAAAATCGATTATAAGTTACCTGGGAGAAACCGTCTTCATTACATCAAAAACGACCATTTTCGAGACAAGATTCAATGCTTATTGAAGCTGATGTTAAATTATGAGATCCATGTAACAAAACTTATCTCAAAATCAAAATCTCAAAAATAAACTCATTTGTTGAGTTTTGAGAACAAGAAGGGATGCCAAAAAACGATATATTTATATTGGAGAAAAATATATTTACGAAAAAGGCTGTTTTGTGCACGTAACGTTCGTATTTACAAATCCAAAAGTCACCTCAAAGATAAAATAACCTTTTTTTGGTAAGAGTTTAATTATCAATCAGTAATCTCCTTAAGTGCGATATATTTACAATACTCGCTTTATTGAGTGCGATATTGAGCATACATTCCGTCCATGCGATCTGCCTGACCGGCTGTGAATTGATGCATACACGGATCATCCGTGTAATCCATAAAGTTTAGAACCGGGTCTGCTCCCGGAAATCTTTCGCTTGTGCAGGAATCCCTTCCCACCGGACAGCCAAATGCGGGTGAGCGTTCTGCAGCCGTGTCACTGACATAATCGTTTTTAAGCGTACAGCCGTTCTGGAAAGTATGATACAGACCAAGCCAGTGTCCGACTTCGTGTGTTCCTGTGTCGCCTTCATTGTATGGTTCAAGATCTCCGCCCGGAAGTGAAGAGTACAAGCAGACAACTCCGTCCATCTTCGGTTGACCATTATAACTCCACGGGAAAGTAGCCCATCCTAGATAGCCGCCGCCATTTGTCGTGTAGAAGTTAAGAGCATTTGCTCCGCCCATTCGTAAAGCTGACTTCGCCTGACGCTCAGCCAGAGAACCAATTCCCATATTGAACCATTCAGGGTTATACGTACGAGTAATTCCTGCTAATTCAAATCGAAAGGCAGTTCCAGCGCCTCCCGTGCCGCCACTGAAGGAATCATTTAAAACTCTGATTTGTGCTCTCAACATATGATCGGGAATGTCGCCGTTTTCAATTCCTGATCCCTGATTGATGACGTGAAAATACACCGGTATAACGATTGAACTGGTTGTATTCCTAGTGCCTCGTTTTGATTTAAAAGTTTCAAAAGAAGCTTGTATTTCATCTGATCTAGTAGTGTCGGGGTGAACGGTCCCGCAAGAGCGACCGTGTTTTTCATGTGTTGCTGAAAAGCTAGTTTCGAAGTTGTTGTTAAAATATTGTGGCAGAGTCAATGCCGCCATTGCTATGGGGAGTGCAAATAGAAGGATTGTCTTTCGTTTCATGGAAATCTCCTTTGAAGAAATGTGTGAATCAATAGCTTTGTTTCTTGTTTCATTAAGTTAAAAGCTAGGATTAGAGAGCGAGCAAGAGTTATCACAGCATTAGTATTGCTGTCAATATTTGTAGTAACAAAATAACGTTTAGATAATTAAATAATTTTATAGGTTTCAGTTTTACACAGGTAAAGAAAAGAGCGGTTCTTTTTGCTTGTTACAGTGAAAAAGGAAAAGCCGGATTGCACAAAAAATGCAACTCGACTTTTCCTTTTCCAAAAGGATGATCTGAAAAAGTTACCCTGTTTGTTTTAGTTGAAGTTCCAGAAAAGGTCAAATAAAAAAGGTTCAATAAAATAGAAATGTCCAAAAAGTACAGTTTTCTGACATCTCCAAATAGGTGAGTGAGAAAGCTTACGGCTTATATATCTTAATCTAACCAATCCACTATATTTAATTTCAAACCGACCCACTACCAGACAATCAAAAGTGATATTATTTTGTCCCAAAAAAGACCACTTCCGGGAATTATTAGCTAAAGTTAGTGAAATTAGTAAAATAAAACGGTGGTGTCGAAGTTCGACCGCTATTTGTTTTGTAAGGATATCAAGGGAATTTTGATGCGAAAGTTTAATTTGCAGCGAATACTAATTTTTTCGGGGGGCTGGATTTTGCTGGCATTCCTTTATTCGGGTTTTCGCCATTTTTCCATCATTTATGCAGAAAATCCCTCACACCCGGTAGAATGGAAAGACATCTTTTTTTTGCAGGCGGTAATTTACATCTGGGCAACTCTCTCGCCGCTGATCGTTTTCTTCGCCAAACGATTTCGCTTCGAGCAGCGAAATTGGTGGCGTGTGTTGCCGACGCATGTGGCGGCAGCAGTAGTTTTTCTACTGCTTCACAGAGCTCTTTATTCCATCTTCATTGTAATTGTTGATTCGTCACGAGTTGCCGAAAAGGGTGGTTTTTTGGCTTTTGCATTATGGCTAAACATAAGAAACTGGGTAGTGGATTTGCCGATGTATTGTTTTCTGTTGAGCAGCATTTATGTAGTCGATTTTTACCGGCATTTTCAAGCCGAACAGTTAAAATCTTCGGAACTGAAAGCCGCCCTCGCCAACTCGCAGCTTAATGCCTTGAAAATGCAGATTCATCCGCATTTTCTGTTCAACACTTTGAATTCGATTTCCGCCTTGATGCACAAAGATGTACAAGCAGCAGATAAAATGGTCGCGCGGCTCGGCGATTTTCTGCGCATGACGTTGGAGAATTCCGGCGACGGCGAAGTTTCGCTCAAACAAGAAATTGATTTTGTCGGGCGCTATCTGGAAATCGAAAGCGTGAGATTTCAGGACCGACTCGTGGTCGAGATGAATATTGATCCGGAAACGCTTGCGGCGCGGGTTCCGAACCTGATTCTCCAGCCGATTGTTGAGAACGCGATTAAACACGGCATTTCTCAGCAAGAAAGCGTGGGAAGCCTGATTATTTCGTCCGAGCGTCACGGGGATAGATTGCAAATTCGCGTCGAGGACAGCGGACCTGGGTTACAGCCTTCGAATGGAAACGGCAAAGGCAGCAAGAGCACTGGTATCGGACTTGCCAATACCCGCGCCAGACTCGCGCATCTTTATGAGGAGAACTACAGTTTTGAAATAAAGAATGCGGTGCCGCATGGTTTAATCGTCACGCTGGAAATTCCCTTCGAGACAATAAAAGGTTTGCAGGCGGGAAGCGGAAGGGGTTGAAATCAAATGATGAAATCGGAAATCAAAGTTCTTATCGTTGACGACGAAGTACTGGGGCGGGAAAGAATTTGCTCGCTTCTTCGTGATCACGCCGACATAAAAATCGTCGGCGAGTGCGTGAACGGGCGTGAAGCCGTTGAAGCGATTCAAAATCTGAAACCTGACTTGGTTTTTCTTGACGTGCAGATGCCGAAAATCGACGGCTTTGGTGTGGTTGAAATCATCGGTACTGAAAATATGCCAGCGGTGATTTTCGTCACCGCTTACGATGAATACGCCATTCGAGCTTTCGAGATAAATGCGGTCGATTATCTTCTCAAACCTTTTGATAAGGAACGATTTGAAAAGGCTGTCGATCGCGCAAAACGCGAAATAAAAAGGCAGGAGTCACCAACAGAAATTAGGGAAAATTTGCGGGAATTGTTAAAAGAAGTCAAAAACGAACCAAGTTATTTGAAACGCATTCCAGTCAAATCAGCGAGGGGAACAACATTCGTTCAAACTGAAGAAATTGACTGGATATCTGCAGCCGGACATTACCTTGAACTGCATATAGGAAATGAGACGCATTTAATCCGCGAAAAACTTTCCGTCATAGAAACAAAACTTGATCCGCGAATCTTCATCCGCATTCATCGCTCGACAATTGTCAATGTCGACCGCATTGAATCTTTGCATCCGATATTCAATGGCGACCAGCTCGTTATTCTTAAGAATGGACGCGAACTAACCTTGCGCCGTAATTACTACGATGAGTTAATGATCCGTCTCATGAGGTAAAAAGTTAAGTAAAATTGAATGAATATCGCGTGAAGGGTTATCAATTGGGGAAGTGCTTCACCATTACTGACTGAACATCAATATTTAGAAAGTTTCCGAACAAGGGCAATGCATGCAATTATGCCATCAATGCACTTTGAGAAAAAGTATAGCAATCCTAAAACAGCTATTCTTTTTCGTAAAGAGTGGCTAACAAGTACTCAGACGATAAGCTAAATCAGACTGATAATCTTTTCCTTTTTTAAACACAAAAATCATCTTTTTTGCATCGGTCTTATAAAGTTGTAAAAACTATCGGAAAAAACTTTTCACCGAAGAACAATTACTTATGATGCATAAACAACCATCCATTACAAAAATACAATTATCAGGGACAAAAGCGTTGCTAATTTGATGCAAACAATTAGAATCCTTTTGCGATTATAGGACTGATATTAAACGGTATCTAAAATTTTATTTTTTTTGAAGGAGTATCGCGAAATGCGAAACAATCTTTTCCTGATGCTGACTATCGGGCTGTCTGCTTTTATATTCTCAACGACGGCTTCGGCGCAGCAGAAATTCACTGTCAGCTTAAACGGCGTGCAAGAAAATCCGCCGGTTAATTCGCCTGGCAGAGGCAGTTGTGTCCTAACGCTTAACACAGCCGAAACCCAAATCACTCTCAATTGCACTTATTCTGGTTTGGGGTCAAACGCGTCTGCCGCGCACATTCACACCGACGGTCCGGCTGGCGTTAACGGACCGGTTCTCTTCAATCTCACAGGAGCGAGCGGCACGAGCGGCACGCTGAACCTCGCGCCGACTTCCGTGACGCCCGCGCAAGTTGCCGATTTACGCGCCAAACGCTGGTATGTCAACATTCACACAACAAACTTTCCCGGCGGCGAGATTCGCGGGCAAATCAAAATAGCGACCACGCCGTCTGATTTTGACGGCGACGGGCGCACGGATATTCGCGTGTTACGTCCGTCTCACAACGGTTTCTACATTTTTAACAGTGTAAACAACAGCATGACATTTAGTGCGTTCGCCGGGTCTGGCGTCATCAGTTCGTCGCACGACGATTACGACGGCGACGGCAGAAGCGATTTGGTGACCTTTGCCGCCCTGGGGACTAACCGAGTCTGGCGTATTCTGCAAAGCGGCTCGAACACGGTTCGTGAAGTGCTATGGGGTCAGATATCACCGAACGACCGAATTGTCCCAGCCGATTATGACGGCGACGGGAAGTCTGATATTGCTTTATATCGCCGCTCGGAAGGCAGATGGTATATCATCCGCAGTTCGGACAATCAAATGCAGGTCGATAATTGGGGCTTGGGACCGAACGATCTCGGAATCGCCGGCGATTTCGACAAAGACGGGAAAAGCGATTTAACGACTGTCCGCAACACTGCCAACGGGTTCGCCTGGTTCACCCACCGCAGTTCGAACGCAACAATGGATACCGTTTTTTGGGGCGGCGCGGCGGCGCCCGCTTCGGATCTTAGTTTCGTCTTCGCTCAAATTGACATTGACGGCGATGGCAGACAAGACCATATGGTATTGCGCGATCCCAACGGTGAAGGTACCCCGGGCGCTCCGGTAACTTACTTTATTCGGCGCAGTTCCGACGGTCAGATGTTTGTTCTGCAATGGGGCTTGGATACGGATACGCCGCTGTTCGGCGATTACGACGGCGACGGTAAAACTGACATCGTGGCGCGTCGCAATCAAGGCGGGCAACTGGTTTGGTATATCTATCAAAGCTCAAACGGTCAACTTCGCGCTGTGCAATTTGGCGCAGCAGGCGATTTTTAAGTTGAATAACCGGAAGGTGAAACGACTGCCTTAGAAATTTTTTAGTTTCCGCTTCTTTCGGAAAAATTTCTCACCGGAGACAAACTTGAAAAGAAAATTTCAAAAATAGCCGATTTGATTCTGTGCGGCTTGATAAAACGAAGTTAACAGCAAGTTTTAACCGGAAATACAAGCAAGAGGGAGACTACACCCGAAAGTGAAACGAAGACGAAACGAACAAATCGAGCAGAACTTTGAAAAGTTTTTCAAAGTTACTAAAAAACTAAATCAACTAAATCAAAAGGAGACTTAAGAAATGAAACGCAAATTATTAATTGGAATCATCGCCGTTATGGTTTTAGCTTTCGGCGTCGGAACTGTCGCCGCCAAAGCCGATTTCAGCGGTGTCTGGACGCTCGATGCGAGCAAAAGCGCAGGCGTGCCGCCTGGATTAATGCAAACTATGACCGTCACGCAAAATGGTGATCGGGTTGAGACAGAAACAAAGTCCAAAGTCGGAGAAGGTCAGGAGCGCGTTGGCAAAGATGCTTACGTTTTGGACGGCAAAGAAACCGATTTTACGATAGGACGCGGCGCAAAAAAAGCGAAAAGGGTTTCGAAGTGGACGGATGACGGGAATGGCTTTAATGTAACCGAAGAATTCGTCGTAAGCGCGCCTGACGGCGGCGAAGCTACGGTTCGAGCCAACCGCCGCTGGATACTTTCCGCGGACGGAAAAACTCTGACTATCGAAATGGTTGTGGAAAATCCGAACAGTGCGTCTAAATCCAGGTCCAGATCTAGGCACGTTTTCGTCAAAAAATAAAATGACGAAGGGGCTGCCAATGATTCGTCGCCCGGTCCTTTAAAAGGCAGCCCCCAAACTGCTTTCCTTAAAACCAAGCTGTCAGTAGTAACGACAACTATTAATAGTATTCTCTTAAGAGACATTATAAAACTATGATCAGAAGAAAATTTTTGCTTTTAGCTGTGAGTTGTTTGTTGTTGAGTGTCATTGTTGCCGTGCTGCTTTTCGCAACTTCTACAAAATTTGTGAAAGCTCAGTCAATAGTCGCGCCTGAAAACGCGTCCGATGCTTTTGTTTTTGATGAGTATAAGCGTCAAGACGGCGTTTGCTTAACTGAAGAAAAACGTGCTGAGCTTCAAAAACAAGTGCAATCCAGCATCAGCAAACTGCGCGGCGAAGGCAAACTCGCTGCAATTGGTTCGAGTGCTCCGCCGAAATTTATTTTTCCGGTGCGTGGTAATGGAGCGGGAGAAAAGGATTATGGCATTCATTTCATGGGACAATTCGTTGACCATAATCCAGCCTTTCCAAACCAGTTGCAAGATTACAACTGCGGAACACGAACCTATGACACCGCAGCCGGTTACAACCATAAGGGCATTGATATTATTAATTTTCCGTTTGCGTGGAATAAGATGGACAACAACGAGACAGTTGCGGTTGCTGCCGCCGACGGTCAGATTATCTTCAAACAGGACGGCTATTTCGACCGTAGCTGCACGTGGAATACAACCACAACCTGGAACATCGTTGTTCTGCAACATTCAGACGGCACGCGTTCTTATTACGGACATTTGAAGCTCAATTCGTTGACCACGAAAGCCGTCGGGGAAATGGTCACGCAAGGTGAGTTTTTAGGTGTTATCGGCAGTTCAGGAGTCTCGACCGTACCTCACCTGCATTTTGAAATTTATAACGCCAACAATCAATTACAAGACCCTTATCAGGGACCTTGCAACTTGATGAACAACTTCAGTTATTGGCTCGCTCAGCCGGCTTACCGCGACTCGTCCATCAATAAGCTGATGACGCATTCTGCCCAGCCGGTCGGTCAGCCCTGCCCAAATCCCACAATTACTAACGAAAAAAATGTTTTCGCACCTGGCAGTCAGATTTTCGTCTCCCTTTCTTACCGCGACCCGGTTGCAGGACAGCAAAGCCAGCTTTCCCTGATTCAACCTGACGGTACGGTTAATCAAAGCTGGACGTTTGTCGTTGCGAATACTGCTCCGATGGTTTCTTTAGGTTTTCCCCGCCTTTTGCCAGCAAATGCTATGACCGGCGTATGGAAGTTTCGCGTGGTTTATGAGTCGAGAACTTATGAACACTCTTTTCTCGTTCGCTCCACGCCATTTGATTTTGATGGAGACAGTAAAGCAGACGCTTCTGTATTTCGCAACGGCACTTGGTACATAAACCGTTCGCAATTAGGATTTACAGGTGTAAACTGGGGATTAGCCACAGACGTTCTGGCTCCGGCAGACTTTGATGGAGACGGCAAAACTGATGTCTCTGTTTTCAGAGACGGTAATTGGTATTGGATTAACAGTTCAACGAATCAGTTTAACGCC
>JALZCH010000053.1 GCA_030863175.1 Acidobacteriota bacterium
GGCTAATTCACGTTGAGTGATGCCGCCCGCTTTATATGTTTCGAGAATCTTTTCCCGTAAATCTAAAGAGTAGGATTTCATTTGATGATTCTACCCTTGTGTTTCAAATTACTGAAATCTGCTCTAAAAGACTCAGTAAACGCAGACTTTTTATTTTGCCTTTCGCGCTTCACGCGCTTTTGAAACTATTTCGCGTACCTCTTTAGCCAAAGTCGGGGCGTGAAACGGTATTCCGTCTTTGATTGTCCATTCGATGCCGCCCGTTTTGAAAGCTTTACCGTCGCGAATTTCTTCAACTCCCGTCGGATACAAAACTTTGAAATTTTCGAGCGGGTTTCCGTTGACGACGATCAAATCCGCCTTAAATCCCACTCGCACGCGACCGAGTCTTGCTTCCTGTCCGAGAATTTTCGCGTTATTTCCCGTGGCGTGCTGAATCACTTTGAGCGGATGAAACCCGGCTTCCTGATGTAATTCAAGCTCGCGAATGAGTCCGAATCCGTACATTTGATAGATAAAACCGGCGTCTTCGCCCGCGCCGATCAATCCGCCGCGTTTTTCAAATTCCACGAGAGCGCGCATCCAGATGCGATAGTTTTCCTTCCAGAAAGTTTCGTCGGTCGAAGTCCAGCCGATAAAATACGAGCCGTGATTCGCCGGGCTTGGTTTGAAAAAATCTTCCAAAACAGGATGCAGATATTCGGCGAATGCCGGATTTGTTTGCGCTCGTTGCAAATCGCGCGATGCTTCGTAAATATCGAGCGTCGGATTCCAAGCAACACCGGCTTGGACCATTCCGTCGAGAACTTTCATCAATTGTTCCCAATTTGCCTCACGCCAGAGCCTTCCAGCGTAACGAAAGCGGTCAACTTCGTCGCTGTAGTTGTAAGACGGCGGAAAATTTTGTCTGCCGCTTTCAATCGCCGCGTCCGGGATTCCGTACCAATGTTCAATGCTGGTCGTGCCGAATTTGATGTCGTCCCAAGCATTTGTTTCTTCCACAGCAGCGTGATGCGCAACGCGTAAGCCAGCCCTTTTTGCTTCGTCCATCAACGCTTGCATTATGTCGCGGTCAACGCCGAAAAGTTTTATGCCGTCGTAGCCTGACTGCTTCATCTCGCGGACGCGAGCGCGGGCTTCTTCGACGTTCTTAGGCGTCGGTGCGGCTGAAAAAATGCCGTAGGCAAAAAGCCGAGGCGCGGCAATCTCGTTTCTCGCGCTCTTCTCGCGCCAATCCAAAGTCTTTTTCGACGCGCCGACATCGCGCACAGTCGTAATCCCGCTCGCCAGCCACAATTTCAGGCAATAATCAACCGGCTGCGGAACGCCGCCGCGCTCGTCCTGCGTGTGTCCGTGAAGGTTGATTAATCCGGGCATCACGTATTTTCCTGCGGCGTCAATTTCAACGTCGCCCTTCGCCGGTCGTTTTGCTCTGCCTTCTTTGACCGCCACCGGATCAATTCCGACAATTTCGGAAATCGTGTCGCCGACAACGACGATGTCTTTCGGACCGGAAGCGGGTGTTCCGTTGCCGTCTATAATTACCGCGTTGCGAACGACGAGGCGGTTGTATCGCTTGCCGCTGGAAATTTGTGAATTTAACGTCTGCGCCTGTGCGGCTGAAGAAAAGACGGAAAATAAAATCAGGAAAATCGAAATCGGATGAACAAAATTTTTTGACATATTTTCGGATAGAAAACGCTTGTGGAAAGCACAGTTAAATTACACTTAGAGACCGAGCAAAATCCATGAAAAAGCGTAATAAGGATTATTTAAAAACCTTGCGCGACCAACTTTCTCAGACGCTCTATTTCGGGCTGTAAAAAAGCGTCGTTTTCCAGAAAAGCCGTTTCGCGCCGAATCAATTCATAAACGGAACGAGTGCCGTTACCGAGACGCGAATTTTCGTTGATTCGCCGATTTGCTTCGTGTTTCGAATCGCGGCGACGACAATCAACGCCCTGCGCGGCGGCGAGCAATTCGAGAGCGAGAATAGTTTCAACGTTTTTCAAAATTTGCCTCAATTTTAAACCCGCCGTGACGCCCATCGAAACGTGGTCTTCAACATTTGCCGAAGTCGGAATCGTATCAACGGAAGCCGGATGCGCGAGAATCTTATTTTCTGTCGCGAGAGCCGCCGCCGTGTACTGAACGAGCATAAAACCGGAATTTAAACCGCCGCGCTCGGTTAAAAACGCCGGGAGCAGATTATTATTGCAACTTGCATCAACCAGTTTCGCGATTCGCCGCTCGCTCATATTTCCGATTTCCGTCAGAGCCACAGCTAGATAATCAAAAGAAAGCGCGAGCAATTCGCCGTGAAAATTTCCGCCGCTGATTACTTCGATTTTCTCTCCTTCGATGAAAATCAGCGGATTATCCGTAACGGCGTTCAATTCCAAATTGAAAACCCATTCGGCGTAATCTATCGAATCGCGCGCCGCGCCGTGAACTTGCGGAATACAGCGCAGCGTGTAAGAATCCTGCACGTTTGAACGGTCGAAAGAGCGCACAAAATCACTTCCTTCGAGAATTTTTCTCAAATTTGCGGCGCATTTCTGCTGTCGCGGATGCGGGCGTAAGGCGTGAATTCGTTCATCGAAAGCGTCCGTTGTGCCGTTAAGGGCTTCAAGCGAAAGACACGCGGCAATATCGGCAGTTTCTTTTAAATTCTGGCATTGAAAAGAAGCCAAAACGCCCATCGCGCACATCACTGAGGTTCCATTTGTCAGCGCCAAGCCTTCTTTGGCGGCGAGCGTTAGAGGTTTTAAACCGGCTTTTTCGAGAGCCTGCGCGCCGGTTAAAATCTCGCCGTCAATTTCGGCAAAGCCTTCGCCGATCAAAGGCAAAGCGGCGTGCGCGAGCGGTGCCAAATCGCCCGAAGCGCCGAGCGAGCCTTTTTGCGGGATTCGCGGATGCAAGCCGAGATTTAAAAAGGCTAGCATCAATTCCAGCGTTTCAAGCCGGACGCCGGAAAAACCGCGCGCCAGCGTGTTTGCGCGAATCAAGAGAATAGCCCGCGTGGTTGGCAAATCGAAAATATCGCCGACACCGACCGCGTGGCTCAACAAAATATTGCGCTGAAGCGTTTCAACATCTTCGCGCCCAATAATCTTGTCTTTAAAAGCACCGAAACCGGTTGTGATTCCGTAGGCAATCTCGCCGCGTTCAAGCAAAATCTGAACGGCTTCTGCTGAGCGCAAAACTTTTTGTCTGGCGTTTTCGGACAAAGAAACGCCCGGATTGCCGGATGCGCCATAGGCGACGGCGACGACTTGTTCGATTGTGAGGCTTTCGCCGTCTAAAACTATTTCCTGCATTTAAAAAGCGGTTCCTGCGCAAAATTCCTGCCAATCAAGAGTGGATATATGTTGATATTCGCGCCAATACGTTATTTTTCGGTCAGAGATTTTCACCAGCGCAACGCCGTAATAACGACATGTGCCTTCATAAGTGTATTCGACTGCGCCGATTTGCGTCGTTTCATCAAAAACGATGTTATGCCAGACGTTTTTTTGTTCATAGCCTTCATCCGCTTCGAAGAATTTTGCAAATCGGCGCGTGTTTGAAACGAGTAATTCAGCGGGTCGGCGTAACGCACGTTTTCGGCGAAAAAAGAAGCCGCGCGGTTGTAATCGCGTTTCTGCCACGAGTCGGAAAGCGTTTCCAACATTTCGACAAATTCTTCACGGTTCATTTGCCATCAATTCAACAAAGCTAATCAAACCGGCAAAACGATTCTACCTTTTTTTATCACAGTTTCAATCAAGTTCGCCCCGAATTCGTAAGCAATTTGACGATAATCGGACGTGTCGAAAATCAAAATGTCAGCATATTTTCCGGCTTCGAACGAACCGATTTTATCTCCCATACCGACGGCAAACGCGGCATTGACGGTTGCAGCGTTCATTGCTTCGGACGGAAGTAATTTTTGATAGCGGCACGCAATCGCCATCGCCGTTGGCAGCGACGGACATGGGGCGGAGCCGGGATTGTAATCGGTCGAAACGGCGACGGCGCAGTCCGCGTCAATCAATTTTCGGGCGTCGGCAAATTCCTTTGCGCCGAAATTAAAATTGACAGTCGGTGTCACAACGGCGATTGTTTCTGAATTTGCCAGCATTTTTATTTCTTCGTCGCTGGTTTTGTCCAAATGGTCAATCGAAGTCGCGCCGAGTTCAATAGCCATCCGAGCGCCGCCAAGATTGGTAAATTCGTCAACGTGCGCTTTTAATTTAAATTTAAGCTCTTTTGCCGTCTCCAAAATACGCCGCGATTGACCCAAATCGAAAGCGTTGCGCTCGCAAAAAACGTCGCAGAAAAACGGCGCTTCTTCCAGCGTAAAATGCGAATCGCAAAACCACGCGGCGGCGAGCGGCAGCATTTGCTCGCAAATCAAATCAACGTATTCATCGGTTTTTTCTTTAAATTCCGGCGGAACTGCGTGCGCAGCTAAAAACGTCGGAATCAGATCAATCGGGTGAGTGTGGTCAAGCTCGGCAATCGCGTCGAGCATTTTAAATTCTGTCGTTAAATTCAGTCCATAGCCGGTTTTGACTTCGGCTGTCGTCGTCCCGTTTTTGAGCATTTCATCAAGACGTCGGCGAGAGGCTTCTGACAGCTCATTAGACGACGCGTTACGCGTTTGATTGACGGTTGAAATGATTCCGCCGCCGCCGTCAAGAATTTCGAGATAATCCGCGCCTTTGATTTTAAGTTCGAATTCATCGAGACGATTTCCGGCAAAGACAAAATGTGTGTGGCAATCAACAAAGCCCGGCACGACGGTTTTGCCTTCGGCGTCAAGGGTGGCTGCGGCTTGAAATCTTCGGCGAATTTCTTCGGTTTTGCCGACGCTGACGATTTTTCCATTTTGAATCGCCAGCGCACCGTCTTTTATCAGCCCGATATCTTGCATTTCGGCTGCGCCGCGTTTGGGTTTTCCGCCGTTTGCACAAGTGACGAGCTGTTCTGCACGCTCGATAATTAAATCAACTTTTTCCATTTCGCAACACGATTTTAACCGCAAGGGCTTTGCACAACAAGCTGACCTCTGATTACTTAAATTTGATTTTTAAATTATCTTGATTTAATTTAGCTGACAAATCTTGCCTTGAGGAAACGAAACAATGAATCAAAAAACACCGCCATCGCCGCAATTATTTTGGGATACAATCACGGCTTTTCAGCGTTCAGCGGCAATTAAAGCCGCCGTCGAACTGGACATTTTTACCAAAATCGGTGAAGGGAACCGAACCGCTTCGGAGATTTCTGAAGCCTGCGAAGCTTCAGAGCGCGGCGTTCGCATTTTGTGCGACACGCTGACAGTAATGGGATTTTTGACAAAAGAAAACAGCGAATACAATTTAAACGAGGTTTCAGCCGCGTTTCTAGATCAGCGTTCGCCAATGTATTTGGGAGGAGCGGTGGAATTTATTTTGTCGCCGATGCAACGGCGCGGTTTTGATAACCTGACCGAAGCCGTCCGGCGTGGAGGTTCTGCCGTTCCGGATAATGACTCGCTTTCGCCGGAAAGCGAAATGTGGGTTAGATTTGCGCGCGGAATGACCGGATTGATGATGCCCTCCGCGCAAATGATGGCGGAAAACTTGGGTTTTGAGCCCGACCGCAAATTTAAGGTTTTAGACATCGCCGCCGGACACGGACTTTTCGGCGTAATTGTTGCCCAAAAATATCGAAACGCCGAAATTTACGCACTTGATTGGGCGAATGTTTTGCAGGTTGCTACGGAAAACGCTCAAAAATTCGGCGTTGCCGAACGGTATCACACAATTCCGGGCAGCGCCTTTGATGTCGAATTCGGTGACAATTATGATGTGGTTTTGCTCACCAATTTCCTGCATCATTTCGACCACGAAACGTGCGAAAATTTACTCAAAAAGATTCATCAATCGTTGAACGAGAACGGAAAAGTGCTGACGCTCGAATTCGTCCCAAACCAAGATCGCGTTTCGCCACCTTCCGAAGCAATGTTCGCGCTCGTAATGCTCGCAGGTACTCCGGCTGGTGATGCCTACACTTTTGCAGAACTCAGAGGAATGTTTGAAGCGGCGGGCTTTTCGCGCAACGAACACATTCCGCTTGCGCCTTTGCCGCAGCATTTGATTGTTTCGATGAAGTAGCCCCGAATGATTTTTCCAAAATGTCAGTACAATCTGCGGTAACAGCTTGTACTGACATTTTCCCAATTTTTGGGGATTTTGCTTTATTAGGTTGAAGATTTATCGAGCCATTTTTCCAAATCGGGCGGCTGGAAATTTTTCATCTTTCGATGGAGCATTTCGATTGTTTTGTCAACCAAAACCAGCGAGCGATGTTCCTGTCGAATAAAATTCTGGCTAGTGGAATAATCAATCATCGCAATCAGCGAATCGTAAAAACCGGCAACATTGAGCAGGGCACACGGTTTTTGATGAATGCCGAGCTGCGCCCAAGTGACGATTTCACAAAATTCTTCAAAAGTGCCGAAACCGCCCGGCATTGCAATAAAACCGTCGGAAAGCTCCGCCATCATCGCTTTGCGCTCGTGCATTGAGCTGACGACAATCAATTCGGTTAATCCGCTGTGCGCGACTTCTCGCGTAGCTAATTGTTCTGGAATCACTCCTATTACTTTGCCACCGTTTGCCAGAACCGTGTCAGCAACTTTACCCATCAAGCCGACACGCCCGCCGCCGTAAACGAGCTCGATTCCATTTTGTGCCAGAAATACTCCAACTTCCTCAGCAGCTTGTAGGTATTGCAGATTTGCCCCGCTGTTTGAGCCACAAAAAACACAAATTCTTTTCATCATTTAAAAGTTAACAATTATCTGCCGCAAAAGCTAAAATCTGCCCTATTAGAGCCAGATCAAACCGGTTGAGATGACCGCCAATGCATACATCGTGTGATTGAAAAGGTCAGCCGAATCAAACTGATTGTCAAAAATGCAGGCAAAGCATCTTCGAGATTTTCAAAAGAAATCAGGGCTTTTTATTAGGTTTCTGATTAAACCAATTGATTTCCGTTTTCAAGGCGCGCCAGAGTCCGCCAAAAACTAATTTGATGGGAGCATTTCCGCTAAACGCCGAAGCAACCGAATAAAGAGTTTTGACGGAAATATTCGGCTCGTTGGAAATAGCGAAAACAGGCTCCCACTTAGCGGGACGAAGCTTTGCTTTAAACGCATCAAGCCCGTCGAAATTGTAAAACCTGCGCCCGTGAGCGCGCATCCACTTGAGCAGAATCAACAGCCAGAGCGGATTCTGAAACGGTATAACTTCGGCTCTTTTTGAAAGCGGAGAAAGTCCGAGAGTTGCATATTCGTAACCACCTTCAGCAAGCGCCCTCATCGCCGCGTCAATCATTAGCTCGACTGTTCCGTTAGGAGCGGGACGGTGAATGTATTGCTCAAACAGCCAGCCGTTGCGCCTGAAAACAGGCGAGAGCAAAACAAAGCCGACAACACGGCTCTTGCACTCAGCGACAAAAACGCGGCGGTCAAATACGCGTCCGAGAGTACCGGATTCAACCAGAAAATGCAGCGGCGGTAATCCTTTCGCCGCTAACCATTCACGCACACATGCTTGCAATTCAGGGTGATTCCGGGCTTTTTCGGTTGACCATTCCGCAACCGATACGCCTTTGTTGCGGGAGCGATTTAACTGAGCGCGCAAAGATTTATGCTTTGCCACAATTCTCGCCCAATCGCTCGGCTGCCAAACAGGCTGTGCTCCGAGAAGCATTTTCGAGTGATGTGGTGAAGAGTCATAAACCGCTTCGAGCCGCGTTTCGGCACAAAAATAACAAACACGTTCATTCTGGCTTGCAGCATCGCGTTCAAATTCAGCGGCAACTTCCGGCAATCGTTCATTTGAGCAAACCGGTGCGCCCGCAACAACTCGAACTCCGCTGCAGGAGACAAAACCTACGACGGCATCTTCAGCCGCTGAAAACCAGTGTTCGATGCCCGGATTAAGAATTTGATATGAAGTCGAGTTCCAGCCAAACTCCAAAATAATCTGTCGAGCCTTTTCAAGCGACAAAGAATTTACAGGTGTTTTGTCTGTAATAATTTAATGCCCTTTGATTTGCTAACTTTGTTTCTGCATTTGTCTCGCAACTTTCTGCACTTCATCCAAAACGCGCAGCAGATTTCCGCTCCAGATTTTTTCGATTTGTTTTTGGGTATAACCGCGTCGAACGAGTTCGAGCGTGATATTGAATGTTTCTGACGCATCATCCCAACCTTCGACACCTCCGCCCCCGTCGAAATCCGAACTGATGCCGACATGGTCAATGCCGATTTTTTTCACCAGATAATCAATGTGGTCAACAAAGTCTTTAACGTTGACATCGGGCGCGGCAGTTTTCAAACGCTCATTGATAACGGGTCTGGACTTTGCCCTAAAAGCGGTGAGTTTAGTAGCATAATCAGCCCTTTCGGTTTCGGGCAATTTCAAAAGGTCCTCGCGCTCAAGCATTTTAAAACCTTCTTTTCCGGCGAGCTCTCTTAATATTTCCGCGGTCATCTTAGCGCGCAATTCACTTTTTTGCTTGTGGACGTATCCACGAAAGGCAACCGTTTGGACAACGCCGCCATTTTTTCTAATCAATTCAAGCTGTTCATCATCCAGATTACGGCTGTGATCGCAAAGCGCGCGAGCCGATGAATGCGAAGCGATAACGGGAGCTTTGGAAAGCTGAATCGCCTGAATGTTCGCCTGTTTTGAAGGATGCGAAACGTCAACGATGATTCCCCATTTGTTCATCTCGGCAATCGCTTTTTTCCCAAGCTCGCTCAAACCGTTGTGCAGCCATTTACCGTCTCTTTCGCCGGTGTTTGAATCGGCAAGTTGGCTGTGACCGTTATGCGAGAGAGACATATAACGAGCGCCGCGGTCGGCAAATTCCTTGACGCGGCTAATATCCGTGCCAATCGGGTAAGCGTTTTCAACGCCAATCATTGCTACAAGTTTCCCGGATTTAGCAATCCGTCGGACATCCGCGGAAGTCAAAGCCAGCTCGATCTGATCGGGCGCGAATTTTTTGGTCAACCGATGGATGGCGTCGAATTTATCAATTGCGTTTGCATACGCCTTTTTAAAGCCTTCTTCGTTGAGCTCGCCCTGAGCTGTGTAAACAATAAACCACGCAACGTCCAATCCGCCCTGACGCATTTTCGGCAAATTAACCTGCGTCGGAAGATTCTGCGTGTAGTTAACAGTTTCGGTAAAATTTTTCGTATCAATGTCGTCGTGCGTATCAAGCGTGATCACTTCCGCGTGAATCTTTTTCGCACGGGCGACGAGCGCCGCTTCGTTCTCGGACTTCTGAGCGTTTACCGGAACGCCCAAAAATGTAAACAAAATAGCAACTGCAATGAGCGCCGAAAGGAATCGTTTCATATTTTCTCCAGATAGTTTTGAATCAATCGGGATTAGTTTACTTCGTCACAACTTTCGCGAGCAAGAACAATTATATTAAAAAGTGGTTTCAACGGAATTCCAAACTAAAAAAAAGCCGCAAGCAATTTTGCTTGCGGCTTTTCAGTTTTTATTTTAAAGAGTTTATTGAAGGTAAGCTCTTTGAATTGGTTTATCGGTTCCAAAGCCCCAATTGACGCCTCGGAATTCATTGTTGGTGCTGTTCAGGAAATACCAGGCTCCGTCTCTGAAAACGGAAACGTCGGTTTTTCCATCGCCGTCATAATCTGCAGGCGTCGGCAAATCGGAAGCGATACCGAATTGTAAGCCTTTAAAGCCAGTACTTGAGTTATTCATGTACCAGTAGCTGTTTCCATCTTGAATACGGAAAACTGCTTGATCAGCTTTACCGTCGCCGTCGTAATCGCCGACTACCGGTTTGTCCCCGGTTGTACCGAATTGAAGTCCGGTAGCATTATTGTCAGAAGAGCGAATCCAATACCAAACTCCTTCGCGGTAAACGGCAATGTCAACTTTTCCGTCTCCGTCAAAATCCGCCGGAACCGGAATATCTGTCGCTAATCCGAAATCCACACCACGGAACTGGTTGTTTAAAGACTGCCAAATATACCAACTACCGCTTCTGTAGACGGCGAAATCCGCTTTTCCGTCACCGTCGTAATCAGCGGGAACAGATATGTCGCCGGCTTGTCCCCATTTTTGGAACTTAAATTCATTGTTGGTACTGCTGTTGTTCCAATACCACACTCCGTCCTTGAAGCTGGAAATATCGGTTTTACCGTCGCCATCAAAATCAGCTGGTGTAAGCTTAAATGTTGAGTCACCAAACGTTTCAGCGATAAAACCGGAGGTTGATTTCAGGACATACCAGGAATTGTTTGAAGGGCGGAAAACACCCGGATCGGAACGTCCGTCCCCATCAAAGTCAAAGGCTGTGCGGATTGGGACAGCCCTTTGAGTTATTGAGAAAGATTGCCCACCGCTGACGGAAATTGTTGTAGTTCTTGTGTTACCGGTTGTATTTGCAGCAACCGAATATGAAACGGAGCCGGGTCCAGAACCGCTTGCGCTGTTTGACGGAACGGAAACCCAGGGAACATTGGGCGTTGCATTCCAATTACATCCTTGTTGAGTGGTTACAGTGAAACTACCCGAACCTCCACTAACCGGAACAATCGTGCTTGGCGGAGTGATTGAATAAGTACAATTTACTCCAGCCTGCTGTTTTACGTTAAATGTAAGATTTCCTATTTTGATTGTTCCATTTCTCTCAGCCCCGGTATTCGGAGGTATTGAATAAGAAACGGTTCCGTTACCGTTGCCCTGAGAGCCGCCGGTGATATTAATCCAGCTGTCCAGTGTAGTTGCCATCCATGGACATCCGGTTGAGCCAGTAACAATTATTGAGAAAGTGCCGCCTGCTGAAGTAACGGTTCGATTTTGCTCGGAGAGCGCTAACGAACAACCGACGGATATTGTATATTTATGCGCCCCAGCCATTCCGTCAGCGCCAGTTGCTTTCACGAAAAGGTTGAATTCTCCGTTAATCTCCGGAGTTCCGTCAATGAACCCACGCTCGTTCATTGTCAATCCGGGAACTTCTCCATCAATTACCGCAATACTAAATTGTTCAGGCTGCTGACTCGGATTGACGCGGGAAGCTCTAATCTGCTGACCGACGTAACGTTGACCGACTGAACCACTTGGCAAAATCGGATTTGCCGGATCGAGCGCAATATTATATTCGAAAGCGCCAATGTCAACAGTATTATTGATAATTCGGTCAGCGCCTCGTTGATCGGTTGTTGGTAAGCCGGGAGGAATGTGTTCGTTTTTACCTGCATCAATTGCCGGGCTACCAGGCATTAAAGCAAGAGTCGGAGTTGGACCGCCGTATTGCCAAAGCATACTGATTTTTGGGCTGATGTCGCGCTTGTCAGAAGGTTGGTAATCAAACCTGCGACCAGTATTCGCTGAGTCTCCTTCTTGGTCTCCAATTAGATTGTGTCCTAAAGACATTGCAATGCCGCCGCCTTCTACCGTGATTTCGGGTCCGTTATTTTCGGAAATAATTGTATTAGTGAATTCCGTCATTCCGGCGTAAATGCCGAAACCCGCGCCACTGCCTCTTTCCAAGTTTGTCAGGGTGTTTTTGACAATAGTTGCATTCCGAATTTTTGTAGGTCCGTTTGCCATAACTCCGGCGCCTTGACTGATAGCCGTATTGCGGGTGATTGTGGTGTTAAAAATCTTTAAGCCGTCGTAATCAAACTCTCCTTGATAACTGATTCCCCCTCCATAAGTGCTGCGATTATCCGAAATCGTGGAGTTTTCAATTTTGTGGCTGTTTCCAAAATTGAAATAAATACCGCCGCCATTGTTGAAACTTCCTGAACCATTATCCAAAATATCGTTTGAGCTGATATGGACGCCGGAAAAAGTAGTATTGCCCATGTGTACAAAAACGGCACCGCCCAATTTATAGTTCGGTTCGTTGCCCTTGCCCACTCCGTTTCCGCCCGATAACGTCAAGCCTTTAATCGTTACAGTCGCATCGTTGATGTAGAAAATGCGGCTTGCACCGGATCCGGAAATCGTCAGCAAATCTGCGCCTGGACCTTGAATTTCCAATGTCCCGCTTTTGGTTATTTCGATTTCACCGCTCGTTAAGGAGATGATTCCTCTTACTGAAGGGGCGAATTTGATAACGTCGTTGCTTGGAGAACTATTTGCCGCGCGAATGGCTTGCCGCAAACTGCCCGGTCCAGAATCAAGGTTGTTTCTTACGGTTAAGCTGACTTGAATAACAGTAAACGTGCGGGTGATTGCAGCACCGGTGACAGAAACGGTTCCGATTCTTTCATCTGTTGATAGATTCGCCTGAATTGAAAGCGAAACCGTTCCGGGACCTGTTCCGCTGCCCCCGGCTGTAATGGTTATCCAATCTTTATTGCTTGTTGCCGTCCATGTACATTGATTGTTTGAAGTTTGAACATTAAAAGTTCTTGTTCCGCCAAGTTCATCAATGCTGGTATCAGTTTCACTAAGATTATAAGTACAGCCGTTGGCTTGATTGACGACAAATTCTATTCCTGCAATCGTCAGCCTTCCTGTTCGTTCCGGTCCTGTGTTTGCTGCAACATCGAATTTAACCTCTCTATTTCCTGCACCGCTAGCGCCGCTGGTTATCGTTATCCACGAAGCATTTTGAGCATTAACCGAAGCATTCCAGGTGCAACCTTGATCTGAAGCAGTTACAGTCACTGTTTGTGAATTTGCCGCCGCGGGAACGCTCAACGGCGGTTGCGGTGTTACGGTAAACCGGCAACCGTTTAACTGTGTAACAGTAAAGGTTTGTCCCGAGTTGGTAATGTTTTGACCACTTACAGTAATTCTACCGTTTCTCTGAAGACCGACGTTTTCGGTGAAACTAAAATTAACTGTCCTAGTGCCGGTTCCTGTGGTACCATTAGTGATGGTAAGCCAAGTTACATCAGTAGATAGAGTCCACTGACAGCCTTCGCCTGAGTTGATATTAAATGAGCCGGTTCCTCCGGCAGCAAGAGCATTCGGCAAGCTAGTTGCAGATAAATCCACTCTGCAGCCGTTGCTTTGAGTTATGGTAAAGGTTGCGGCTCCGTTATTAATGGAAATAATTCCGCTTCTTTGCGGCGTGACGTTTGGATCAACCGTGAATGAAACCGTACCGTCACCGGTTCCTGTCGTTCCACTGTTTATTTTTATCCACGTTTGATTTGGAGCAGCTGTCCAGGTACAAGCCGTATTGTTGGGCTTAACTACAAAACTGCCTGTTCCGCCATTAGCTTGGAAGCCAGTATTTGTGGGGTCAACTGTATAAGTACAGCCGTTGGCTTGATTGACGACGAATTCTATTCCTGCAATCGTTAGCCTTCCTGTTCGCGCTGGTCCAGTGTTTGCCGCAACATCGAATTTAACCTGTCCGTTTCCAGGACCGCTGGCACCACTGGTTATCGTTATCCACGAAGAGTTTTGAGCATTAACCGAAGCATTCCAAGTACAACCTTGGTCTGTTGCTGTTACATTAACAGTCTGCTGGCTTGCTGTCGCAGGAACGCTCATCGGCGATTGCGGAGTTAATGAAAATCGACAGCCATTGACTTGAGTTATCTTGAAGGTTTGTCCGGTAACAGTAAAGCCCTGACCGTTAATGGTAATTGTTCCTTCTCTCTGCAGACCGAGGTTTTCACCGAAACTAAAATTAACCGCCCTTGAACCTGTACCGTTTGTGCCGTTGGTGATCGAAATCCACGGAACATTGACCGAAACAGTCCACTGGCAGCCCTCGCCCGTTATAACATTAAACGAGCCGCTGTCACCGGCAGCCGGAGCATTCGGCAAGCTAGTTGCAGATAAAGACACGGTACATCCGGTGAGCTGCGTAATGTTAAATGTTTTATCGCCGACTGTAATTACTCCGGTTCGTTGCGGACCGTTGTTCGCCGAAACAGTGTAATTAACTGTGTTTCCATTAACAGTGGCGGTAATCCACGTTTGATTCGGAATTGGGGTTATCGGACATCCCGCCGCAGTTGTTACGGTAAAGGTCTCATTTCCGCCCGCCGCTGCAACGCTGGTGTTGCTGGATGGATTTAATGTGTAAGTACAGCCGCTGGCTTGAGTAATTGTAAATACTTGTCCACCAACCGTTATCGTGCCTTGTCTTTGGGGTCCGTTATTGGCTTGAACCGTGAATGAAATTGTAGCCGAACTGGTGCCGCTAGTGCTGCCGTTGCTTAAAACAATCCAAGAATGACTCGAAGCCGCTGTCCAAGTACAACCTGTTTGTGTCGTTAAATTAAAGCTTCCGGCACCGCCATCTTTCTCAACTGGCAGCGAAGAACTGCTCAGCGTGTAAGTACAGGCGGCAGCTTGGGTGACTGTAAAAGTTTTATCGCCGATTGTAATTGTGCCCGTTCTCGTTGAAGAATTTGGATTTGCCGCAACGTTAAAAGTCACCTGCCCGTTTCCACTTCCGCTTGGAGTGCTGGGGAAAGTGATCCAAGTTGGGGAATTTGTTTGCGCCGTCCATTGACAGCCCGTCGTTGCAGTCACATTAATTGTGAAGCTTCCACCGGTACCTGGGAAATTTTGGTTTTGAGGCGTAATGCTGTAAGAGCAGGCTGAAGCCTGCGAAATAGTGAAAACTTTTCCGCCGACCGTGATTGTAGCCTCTCTCGCGCCGCCGGTATTGGCTGCTACTGAAAAACTAACCGTTCCGTTTGCGCTTCCGCTTTGACCGGATGTGATTGTCACCCATGAAGAGTTTGCACTGAGCGTTGCGTTCCATTGACAGCCGGAACCAGCCGTTACTTGAAAACTGCCTGTCCCTCCGGCGGTTGCAAAGTTTTGATCAGTCGGATTAATTGTGTATGAACAACCGCTCTCTTGATTAACCGTAAATGTTTTATCACCGACAGTAATTGTTCCTGTTCTGGCGATACCGGTGTTGGCAAGAACCGTGAAATTAACAGTACCGTTAGTTACATTGTTGACAGCAATCCAGGAATCATTTGAGACCGGATTAATTGGACAGCCAGTTGTCGTTGCAACAGTAAAAGTTTTAGTTCCGCCTGCCGCTTCAAAATTATGGCTATTCGGGGTCAAGGTGTAAGTACAACCAGCGGCTTGATTGACCGCAATTGTTTTGTCTGCAATTTGAATCGTACCTGTGCGAGCCTGCCCGCTGTTGGCTTGAACGGCAATATTAACAATTTTCGATCCGGTGGCGCTTGAAGGAGTGATGGTAATCCAATTTACATTTGTCGTCGCCGTCCAATTGCAAGTGGCAGGATCGCTAGCTAATAGATTTACGTTTTTATTGCCGGCAGCACTGGTAAAGTCCAATGTGTTTTCGGATAAGGTAAATGTGCAAGCTCTCGCCTGTGTAACGCTCAAGGTTTTCCCGCCAATCGTCAGCGTGCCCGTTCTGCTTTCTCCAACATTTTGTTGAACACTAAATATAATACTTGCCGGACCCGAACCGCTTCTGCTATTTTCACTGACTGAAATCCAAGGTACGTTGCTTTCAGCCGTCCAGGTGCAGCCGTTCAATGTGGTTAAACTTACGCTGCCGCTACCGCCCGCGACAGGAAAGTTGGGGAATGAAGTCGGATTAAGCGTGTAATCGCAGTTGGCTACAGTAAAAGCGAACGGGGCGGACGCGCCAGGATTTGGCGGTGGATTTGTTACCGAAACCTGATATTGTCCCGCAGTGGTAACATCTGAGGCTAAAATGTTGGCTTTTAATTGATTATTCGAAACAAACGTCGTGTTTTTGGTCTGCCAAGTCGATGACGATGCCAGTTTCCACCTGACTTGCGAGCCAGCAACAAAATTGCTGCCGTTGACCGTCAGTTCGAAAGCGCCCCTTCCGGTTCCCCAATTATCCGGCGTGAGCGAAGTAATTGTCGCTTGCGGGTAAAAGGTTTCAAACGCGCCCATATCAACAAAGTTTTCATAAACTCTGAACATTTCGGATCCGCGCTGGTCGGTGTCAAGAGCGACAGCCGGATTTGTGTTTTGCGGGCAGGTTAAAGTTGTAACGCACATATCTCCGGCGTCTTTTGCCGGACTAATTAATTCAAGCGCGCGAGTATCGGTTTGTCCGCCGTTGTTTTGCAGCGGTCCCAACTTTGGATCAATGTCGGCGGTGAGCGTTCCCACTTTGTCGCCCTTTGTGTTGTTTACAGTAAAGCCATTGCTTCCTGCATTTTTACCAATCAAATTGTTGCCATGCGAATTGAAACTGACTCCGGTATTGGCAAAAATATCGGGACCGGTAAGACCGTTATTGCGGGCGATGATTGTATTTCTAATGTTGATTCCGTTTGCCTGACCGCTGTAATACAAGCCGCCTCCGCTGGCGATCGCTGTATTGTGGCTGATCGTTACGTTGTTGAGAATCACATCGCCGCTTGCGGTGTTGATGCCGCCGCCGTTATCCGGCGAAGAGTTAATGGTAATTGTTGTATTACTGATATTAACTGCATTTGATGTATTGGTCAGACGGATTCCGCTGTTTGAGTTGCTGGTGAGCAAAACTCGATTGAGCATCATCCGGGCGGAATTCAGAATTCCGGAGCTGCGGCTTTCTTTAATCACAACATCTGAAAGTTCCAATTTTCCGGCGTTGTTGATTCCGTTTCTTCCCGATTTCTGGATGGAAAGTCCTTTAATTATAGTCGCAGAGTTGATGTTCGCCGTGATTTTAAAAATATCAGCGCTTGTATTGGAGTTGTTGCCGACGATTGTTAAAGCGCGTGCTCCCGGTCCGTTTATTATGACAGCTTCGGTAATTTGTAAATCGTTTGGTGAAATAGCGGGATCGAGCTGAATTGTATCGGCAGGCTGGATGAAGTTGAAATTGATCGTATCAACGCCAGCCGTAGCGTTGGCTTGTTGAATAGCCGCACGCAAAGTACATTTTCCGGTTGAGTCAGCGCAAACACCGTCTGTCGCTGACAAATCGTTTGAATCGCCTTTGTCGTTAACTATAAAAGTGGCGGACGGTGAGAAATTATCGTCTTTAGAACTGTAAAAAATATTGGAAATCGAAGCGAAAACGCTTTTTTCGGAAGCCGATTTTCCTTTTGGCTGATCTTCACTGACGGTTGAGAATTGTTCGGCGAAAATGATTTTCTTGGCATAGGAAGTTCCAAACGAAAATGAAACAACGGTAAATAGTAAAATAAGTAGCGCCGTCAGGGAGATTTTTAGTTTTTTATGAGAAAAAGTATTTATCGGCATAATTCAAGCTGACTCCAAATATTGCTAATTCATTCAGAAGTTGTAATTGGTATGAACAGGCGAAATCAAAACTTTCGAATTGATTAGCCCCAGACTCTTTTGAATGTTTTAACTATCCTGCAAAAGAAGTAATTAACTGCGTTTCTTTTCTAACGAGAATTAATTATAGACAGTCCGGCTATATTAGCTTTTTTATTAGTGATTTGTCAAAATAAATCCCTGTTTTTATTAAAGAAAAAAGAATCTTCCATTTCCGAAAAAAGGTTAGCAAATTTAACCGAATAGCCAATTTTCACAACTCAGTAAATTTACCCGAAGGTTTCGGACACAATTTGTAAAGCAACATGGCTTTTATTTTAAGAATTATTTTTCAAATTGTAGTATTTTCGGCGTATGAAAAATAAATTAGCCAGTTGTTTACTTTTTATTTTTGTCTTTGTCCAGATTTCTTTTTCACAGGAAACGATTAATCAGGACGTTATTGCGCGAATTAAAACGGAAGGTTTCCAAAATTCGCAGATAATGGAAACTCTCGGATACTTGACGGACGTTTTCGGTCCCCGTTTAACCAATTCGCCGAACGAGCGAGCCGCACAAAGATGGACGCGGGACAAAATGATTTCATTCGGACTGCAAAACGTTCAACTGGAATCCTGGGGGAATTGGGGCAAAGGATGGAGCGTCGAGCGGTTTTCAGTTGAAATGACCGCGCCGACTTATGACCGTCTGATCGCTTATCCTTTAGGTTGGTCGCCTTCGACAAACGGAACAATTTCAGGTAATCCCGTTTTGGTTTCGATCAGATCGTCGGCAGATTTTCCCAAATATCGGGGCAAATTAAAAAACGCGATTGTTTTAAACGGTCGTTTTGATTTCAACAAACCGGAAAATCGGGCGGAAAACTTTTTCAAGCGATTTACTGATGAAGAATTAACGAAAGCCTCCAAAGCCGTAGAACCGACACAGCCGGGTATTTTGGGCGATCCCGTAAAATCCTATTGGGACGAGGAAAAGGATTGGCTCGAATCTCTGGCAAGAGGAAAAGAAATCTACAAATTTCTCCGCGACGAAGGTGTCGCGGCGCTGATAACGCCTAGCCGCCGCGCAAATGCAGTTCTCGGAGTACAAGGTTTTTACGACACGGAAGCCAATAATAATTTGCCCGCCTTCGTAGTCGCCCGCGAGCAATACGCAAGAATTGTCAGGCTTTTGGACAGAAATGTTCCGGTTAAACTCGAATTGAATTTACAAACCAGATTTACCGATGATGCTACAGCTTATAACGTCATCGGCGAAATTCCGGGCAGCGACAACAAATTAAAAGATGAAGTCGTAATGCTCGGCGGGCATTTCGATTCATGGCACGCGGCAACCGGAGCTGCTGATAATGCGGCGGGCTGCGTCGTTATGATGGAAGCCGCCAGAATTTTAAAAGCTATCGGCGTTCGACCGAGAAGGACAATACGCGTCGCGCTCTGGTCGGGAGAAGAACAGGATTATTTCGGCTCGATGGCTTATGTCAAAAAGCATTTCGGTGATCCTGCAACTATGAAATTGTTTCCCGAACACCAAAAACTTGCGGCTTATTACAACCTCGACAACGGCGCGGGACAAATTCGCGGCATTTTTTTGCAGGGCAACGAAGCCACCCGACCGATTTTTGAATCGTTTCTAAAGCCATTCGATTACCTAGGGGCTTCAACGGTGACGATTTTAAATACTGGCGGAACCGATCATATGCCGTTCGATGCCGTCGGGCTTCCCGGTTTTCAATTCATCCAGGACCCGCTCGATTACAACAGCCGTGTTCATCACACAAATCTGGACGTTTTAGAAGCCGTCATCGAACAGGATTTAAAAATCAACGCCGTAATTATCGCTTCGCTTGCTTATCACACCGCAATGAGAGATGAAAAACTGCCGCGCAAAGCGCTGCCGAAACCGCAATAATCAATTACGAATTACGAATGTTGAAATTCGTAATTCGTAATTATTTTTTCCGTTTGTATCGCTCAATTATCAGATCTAAACCGATCTTTTTTTCCTGAATCAGTTTGTTGAGTTTTTTTCTTTCTTCTTCGTCTTTACAAGCCGCAAATTTTTCTTTCAAATCATTTATCTCGCGCATCATTTCGATTTCGGGCGGCAAAATATTGCCGCTTTTGAGAATCGAATAACCGATTCTCAAATCTTCATGCGTGTTGAAATATTCGTCAAGATTGAGCGGTTTGCCCGCGCCTTTAAGATTGTCGAACAAACCTTCGCTCATTCCTTTTTGAATTTGGTCTTCGATAAATTTATTAAATGACATAAATTGATTGCCTCATTAAAAACAATAATTTTTCCAAAAGATTGTTCTGATGCAAAAAAATGCGGTTTGTTTTGAATTTGCGATAATATTTTGTTGTTAAGGAAAATCTGGAAAACAGAGTTATAGTTTGCCGAATTCGAAATGAGCGTTAAAAGCCGCTTTTAAAATGAAACATAAATATCGAGCGCGTTTTGTTGTTCACGAACATCACGCTTCAAGACTTCATTTTGACTTTCGTCTGGAAATTGGCGGCGTTTTGAAATCCTGGGCTGTACCGAAAGGCTTGTCGCTCAACCCTGCTGAAAAACGCCTAGCCATAGTTGTTCCCGATCACGCTGTTTCTTACATTGATTTTGAAGGCACGATTGCAGAAGGAAAATACGGCGCGGGAGAAGTTGTCATTTGGGACAAAGGGTCATTTGAAACAACGGATGAGCCAATTACAGCGCTCGAAAACGGCAAACTGACTTTCACGCTTTTCGGCTCGAAATTGCGCGGTTCTTTTGTTTTGCTCAAAATGCAGAAACGGGCTGACGAATGGTTGATCATAAAAAACCAGGATGAGTTTGCAAAGGCTGATTTCAAGCTCGAAACCGTTTTGAAGTCTTCAGATTTGACGTAGATAACCAATAAGGTTTCAGTTATCATCAAACTTTTACAGTTTATTTTTGAAGGGAAATTTTTAAATCATGGCAAATATTCGTGAAGCAGTTATCATCGGTGCGGCGCGAACGCCGACCGGCAAATTTGGCGGTTCTTTGAAGCCTTTTTCGGCGACCGATTTAGGCTCAATTGTTGTCAGAGAAGCCGTTGCACGTGCAGGCGTCAGACCGGAAGATGTTGATGAAGTGATTATGGGATGTGTTGTTCAAGCCGGTCTCGGACAGGCTCCGGCTCGTCAAGCGGCTTTAAAAGCCGGGCTTCCGCATACGGTTTCCGCTTTGACGGTGAATATGGTCTGCGGGTCGGGCTTGCGCGCCGTAGCTTTGGGCGCGCAAAATGTGCAGCTTGGCGATGCTGAAATTGTCGTAGCGGGCGGAATGGAATCAATGTCGAATATTCCTTATGCTTTGCCGGCTGCGCGAGACGGTTTGCGGATGGGCAACGGAAATATTGTGGATTTAATGATTCACGACGGTCTCTGGTGCGCGTTTGAAAATTGGCATATGGGAAACACTGGCGAAGTCGTTGCCGAAACTTACCAAATAAGTCGCGACAAGCAGGATGAATACGCGATGAACTCGCATTTAAAAGCCGCCGCCGCACAAAAAGCCGGGAAATTTAAAGACGAGATCGTTCATGTTTCAATTCCGCAGAAAAAAGGCGATCCAATTATATTTGCAGAAGACGAGACAATCCGCGCGGATGCGACTATTGAAAATCTGGCGAAACTCAAAGCCGCTTTTAAAAAAGAAGGCGGAACCGTGACGGCTGGAAACGCTTCGTCAATCAACGACGGCGCAACCGCTCTGGTTTTGACTTCGATGGAGAGAGCCAATCAAATGGGAGCGGAGATTTTAGGACGCGTTGTGGCGCACGCTTATTCGGGAATCGAGCCGCGAATGATTATGATGGCTCCGGTTGAAGCCGTTCAGAGAGTTTTGAAAAAAGCAGGTTGGGCGATGTCCGAGGTTGATTTGTTTGAACTAAACGAAGCGTTTTCGGTGCAGGCAATCGGCGTGATGCAGGAACTTGGACTTGATCCGGCAAAGGTCAACGTCAACGGCGGCGCGGTTGCTCTCGGACACGCAATCGGTCAATCCGGCGCTCGCGTTTTGACAACGATGCTTTACGAAATGAAGCGTTCGGGTGCCAAACGCGGCGTTGCGGCGCTTTGTTTGGGCGGCGGAAACGCGATTGCAATTGCCGTCGAAAGATAAACTATCGGTTTTTCAACTTAGCCGAACAAAATCCGACAAAAAGCGTTTTGTTTTTTGTCGGATTTTTTGTACATTCTTGGCAATTTAATTTTGGGAGGCGAGTTTAATGACGGCAAAAAACCATAACAAACTAATTGGTTTGTTTTTCTTGATTTGGGGCGGCTTGCAGATTGTAATTCTTGGAATCGTGATTTTATTTATGCTCGGCATCGGCGGCGCGGCTCTCAGCGGAGCGCGTTCAAACGAAGCTGCGCCGATTGCGATCATCTTCGGATTGACAACAGTGGCTTTGTTGGTTGCGATAGTTTTGGCGATTCCGTCAATCATTGCAGGATTGAAAATGCGGAAAGAAAAGTCCAGCGCAAAAAACTGGGCGATTGTTGCAGCAATTCTCGCGATTCTAAATTTCCCATTTGGAACCGCGCTCGGAATTTACGCTCTGTGGTTTTTGTTCGGTGATCAAGGAAAATCGTTTTATTCGGGCGGTGGCACCGGAAACGCTTTTAATCCGCCACCGCCAAATAGTTGGCGATAATTTCACAATAGCCGCGAATTTTTACGCTCGCTCGAAATTTTCGACGAAATTTTGTAAATTCGTGGCTATAACTTTATTCAAAGGAAATTATCAAAAAATGAGCGAAATTATAGGTGTTATCGGCGCGGGAACAATGGGCAACGGAATCGCCCAAACCGCCGCTTCAAAAGGCTACGATGTTTTAATCTGCGACATTAAAGAGGAATTTTTACAGCGCGGCTTGGGAAATATTGGTAAAAGCCTCGACCGTTTTGTCAAAAAGGAAACAATCACAGCCGAACAAAAAACTGAAATTCTAGGGCGAATTAAAACCACAACCAATCTTGAAGATTTAAAAAAAAGCACTTTGATTGTCGAAGCGGCGTCGGAAAACTACGACATCAAAAAACAAATTTTTCAGACTCTCGACACAGTTTGCCCGCCGGAGACGATTCTTTCGTCAAACACTTCTTCGATTTCGATTACAAAAATCGCGGGCGTCACCAAAAGACCTGAAAAAGTCATCGGAATGCACTTTTTTAATCCGGTTCCGCTGATGAAACTGGTCGAAGTCATTCGCGGCATCGCCACCTCGGACGAAACTTACTCGCAGGTAAAAGAGCTTTCCGAAAAATTGGGCAAAACGCCAGTCGAATGCAACGATTTTCCCGGTTTTGTCTCGAACCGCGTTTTGATGCCGATGATTAACGAAGCCGTTTTCGCCTTGTACGAAGGCGTCGCCACGCGCGAAGCGATTGACGAAATTATGAAGCTCGGAATGAATCATCCGATGGGACCGTTAACGCTGGCGGATTTTATTGGTTTGGATGTTTGTCTGGCGATTTTAAACGTCTTGCACGAAGGTTTGGGCGATCCGAAGTATCGTCCGTGCCCGCTTTTGAAAAAATATGTTGACGCAGGCTGGCTCGGACGCAAAACCGGAAAAGGTTTTTACGAGTATTAAAGAGAAAAGTGGTTAAAGCAGATTATAAAAATACTTGTTCAAATGAAGCCAAGAGAATTTAGAATAATCGGATACTTTTTTATAATGGCAAGTTTTTATTCTTTCGGTCTTGCCGCTTATCACATTTCCGTGTTAATGACCTATGGATGGGACGAAGGAGTTTTCACTAGCGCCGTAATCAGTTTTTTTGGTGGAATCTTGAGTTTTCGGATAGCTTTGGTTATGTTTCGACAGGCTCAGGGTAAATAATCTTCATTAAAAGGAGTTGGTAAAATGTTTGGAAATATCTTCAAAAAGTTAGGTTTCGGAAACGTCAAAGTTGATGCGCGGCTTCACAATCCGTCGGTCGTGCAAGGCGGGATTTTGAGCGGAGACGTTTTTATTATGGGCAGCGACAGCACAACTCAGATTGACGAGCTTTATTTAAAAGTTCTCACTCAGTTTAAAAAAGAAGGCGACGATTATGATTCAACTCATAATTGCGTGCTTGCGCAGCACAAGCTGTTTGACCGATTCCAGGTTAATGCGGGCGAGCAGAAATCAATTCCGTTTCAGATTCAGGTTCCGTTTGAAACTCCCGTGACCACAATGGGTTATCAGAAAGTTTTTCTGCAAACGACGCTCGAAACGAGCGCAATTTTTGATCCCAACGACACCGATTACATACAGGTTCAACCGCATCCGCACGTTCAGAGAATGATTCAGGCGATTCAAAATCTGGGCTTTTCGCTTCACAAAGTTGATTGCGAATACAATCGCCGTTTCGGTGGGCAGTATCCTTTTGTACAGGAATTTGAATTCAAGCCACATGGCGAGTTTCGCGGTCGGATGAACGAGCTTGAAGCATATTTAAAACCGCATCCGCACGGTGTCAATGTTACTTTCCAGCTCGATAAACGCGGCTGGAGCGAGTTTTTCGGAATGAACGAATCTTACGCGCAGTTGCAGCTCAGCGTGCAGGATTTGCAGGGCTATAATCTCGAAAACAATTTGCGAAATTATCTTTATCAGCGGCTCGGTTAAACCAAGCCGCTGCCGCCTGTCCTTAGCTAAGGTTTAGTTGTGAAATCGTTTGCTTGTTATTGTCAAAAATGTCGGACGCCGAATCAGCCGGGCGACGAAACTTGTACGAATTGCGGCACGCCTTTGATGCTCGTAGTCTTACCGCCTTCAATCAAGCACGAATCCGGCTGGCATGATTATTCCGAAGAGCATTTGCTCGAACGCATTTCGCATCTCGAACTGCGTCTGATGCAGGTTACCGACCGTTTGAGCAAGGTTTTGGATTTAATGTTTCGTCAATCGCAAACTCTGCAACGCGAGCATCTTTTGGTCGAAACTTTGGTCGAGGCGCTCGAAGCCGCGAAAATTATAGAGGGCGGACAGGTCAGCCAGATCTGGCAGGAAAGGCAAAAAGATGAAGAAAAACGTTTTGCCGCAACCGAACAACGCGAACGCGCTCGCGACAACGCTTTGGCAAAAACGGGCGGAACAAAGCTCGATTTGTTCACGCATTTAGTCAAAGAGGGATTTCAGTTGATCGAGCGGGGCGAAGAAGCCAGTGGTTTGCGCACTCTTGAACGAGCGGCGAATATGTCGCCGGAAAATTTTCCGCTGCTGTCTTTCATCGGCGAGCATTATTTTCGCGCCGATAAACGGCGCGAGGCTGGCGAGTATTTGGAAAAAGCATTTTTGCTTGAGCCGAAGGACGCGAAAATCGCGCTTTTGCTCGGTTTGATTTTAGCCGAAGAAGGTGAAAATATACGAGCTAAAGCTTTGCTCGAAAGCTGTTGTGAGCAATTCGGTTTCGCCGCAAATTTCCCGCTCGGAATGATTTACGCGGCGGAAAGCGATTTTCAGAACGCTATTGCTGCTTTTAAAAACGCTCAAAAAACAAATTCTTCCGCTGAAAGCTTTTATCTCGTCGGATCAGCTTTTGCCGAAACCGGAGAAGCCAAAAATGCATTAAAAAATCTGCAAAAAGCTGTCGAAACCGATCCTAATTTTGCCGACGCCTGGTTTATGCTCGGCGCGGTTTATTTGCAGCTCGACGACGAGAAAACGGCGCGCGAATCCTTTGCACGAGCATTGTCAGCAAAAGACACAGGAGCGCAATGCCGCGCTTTTTTGAAAAATCCAAAGAAAAATGTTGATGCTTCGATAAATCTGCTTTTTTCGAGGGACGGGCTTTCAAATAAAAATCTAATCAGAGGGACTTCGCCCCGAATTGTTAAGATTTTGCGCGATGAAATCGAGCGAATCTTAATGGAAATTAAATGAAAGCAGGACTTTGCGGACATTTGATTACAAACTTCTACGATTGACTTTCGATAACTTAGCGAGTTGGTGAGGCGGTAGTTTTGGCTGCTTGCTTTCTTTCACTTATTAATTCGCCGAGCACTTTTTTGGGATTAGGATTATTCGCCATGGCGCTGACGGCTGCCAAACCAAAGGCAATATCAACTCGTAAAGTCTCGCGGTCAACGTCTCTTGAATCGGGAAGCATTTCCTGTGCGGTTTTTAGTGCTTCGAGCGCAGCTTCGTAATCTCCGGTTTGCAAAAAAGCTCGCCCCCGCAAATAAAAATCAGCCGACGTAACGGGTGCGGCGGCGTTTGGGGCGACTACGGGATTTTTATCAACCGTCCGCCTGACTCGTTCAAAAGTCCGAAACTCAGTTACTTCCGCCGCACTCAGACCACTATCGGCGAGTGTTGAAATCGGTGACGATTGAAATTGAGACGCCTGCTCTGAAGTTGTTGCGCCTTGTGAAGTTAAAGCCTGAGGCTCCGACCACATAAAAAAATAAATCACAACTGCGAAGACTAATCCGGCGAATAAAATTAAAAACAACCAGAGCAAAACTTTCCCCGTTGAGGTACGGCTTTTCGGCTGCTCAATCGGTTCGAAAATCAGCGGAGCAGCGGAGTTGACCTTTTCCCGAAGCCGCTCGTTTTCAAGTTTTTGAGGCAAAGTTATTTCGCCCGGATTCGCAATCTTTGAAGACGAATGTTCGTCCGCCAGAGTATCGTCAAAACTGTTTTTTGTTGCGGGAAAACTCATTGTTTCCGGCGGTTCAAGTGGTTGTGTCTCTGGCTCGTCGAGAATAATCGGGGGCAATTCATCGGTTTCGGCTTCAGTTTGGGTTTTAAATGCCCCGTTTGAACTTTGAAAATTATCGTAACCGGTCGCAGTTCGAATGCCCGGAATTGTTGATTCGTCATCATCAAGCAAAGCGGTTTCAGAATCCGATGCGGTTTTGATCACGACAGCCGTTAAATTGTCTTCCGCGCCGCGCCCGTAGCAAAGATTTTTGATTTCGTTGCAAACGTCAACCGGTGAGCGATTGCCGAGTAGGATTTCACGAAGCTCATGATCCTGAATGTGGCGCGTCACGCCATCCGAACAAAGCAAAAATGAGGTTCCAGGCTCGAAGCGAATTGTTTTCATGTCAACTTCGACCGTATCTTCGGCTCCCAGCGCGCGGCTGATGACGTTGCGTGACGGGTGATTAGCGGCTTGTGCAACCGTCATTCGCCCGGCGCGTACTTCTTCTTCGACGACGGAATGATCCTGCGTTTCACGAAATAAATTACCGCGTGAATCGAGTCTGTAAAGACGCGAATCTCCGGCGTGACCGATTGTCGCTACACCATTGTCAAGATGCAGTGCGACGATTGTCGTCGCCATCATATCGAGCGAGGGAAGATCGCGCGCCATTTGAAAAATTGATTGGTTGGCGCGCTGAATCGCCATTTCCATCAGTTCTTCTGTGTCAACGCCTGGATGCGGATGCGAAAAGGCTTCAAACAAAACTTCCATTGCCATCTGCGAGGCGACATCACCGGCTTGCGCGCCGCCGACACCATCGGCAACGGCGAAAAGACCCAAATCAACCAACTCCAAGTAAGAGTCTTCGTTGACCGGGCGTTTTTCGCTCAAGCCTTTGTCGGAAATCGAAGCCGATATAAAACCAGAAGTCGTTGTGTTTGTCATTTTTCAAATTCTCCCGAATTTATTCTTCCGCACATCGCTGCCACAAAAATACACGAAATTACCCATTTGTAAATAAAAAAGTAATAAACAAAGAACTATAAACAATTTACCTGAACTTTTTATCCATTTTCGGGCGGTTTCGTTCCATTGAATTGCGCGTCAATGCCATTGCGATGCGAAATTGCGAGCAGCATTCCCAGCATTACAAAGCTTGTAATTAACGAAAACCCGCCGTGGCTGACAAACGGCAAGGTAATTCCGGTCATCGGCAAAGCTCGCGTAATGCCGCCGATATTGACCAAACCTTGAAAACCGATAAAGGCTGTTAGCCCTGCGGCGCACAATTTCGTGAACATATCGCGAGCGTCAAGCGCCGTGCGAATTCCGGCGTTGACGAAAACAATCAGGGTCAGAATAATCAGGAAACCGCCAATCAGACCGGTTTCTTCGCCAAGCGCAGCGTAAATGTAATCGGAATCAGCAACGGGAATTAATTCCGGGAAGCCAAGCCCGAGCCCGCGACCAGTTTTCCCGCCCGACGAAATTCCGAAAGTTGCTCGCGAAGCCTGCAAGGCGTCGTCGGCAAACCACGCTTCTTCGTTCAAGGAATCGAGACGCGCGCGCGCCGCCTTTTGTTCTTCAAGCGATGCGACAGTCGGATCGCTATAATCATCCAGCGCTTCAGGATTCGGCGGCTGGTTATTTTCGATGTTTGACGGATTTTCGCCGACATTTTCCGTGTCGGCGAGCGGCGGATAAGCCGTTTGACGCAATTCTGCAAGCTCTTGTTTCGCGCGTTCTTTAACTTCGGCGTTAACGGGGCGTTGCAGTTCGTTGATTTTCTTTTGTAATTCAGCGCGGCGCGAATCGCCTCGCGGCAGGGAATTGAGCTGCGCGACAAGCGGCGCAATCTGTTTTTCAGCCGGAGCAGCTTTTTCCAGCAAATCGGGGTTTTTCTCGATTATTTCGTTGCGATATTCCTCGGCGTAAAAATTTTCAAAATCGTCTTTCCACCAAAAAGTGTCTGATGGCGGTGGTTTTAAAGCCTCAAACCAGAGATAAAATCTCTGATGAATTCGACCGGGCAAAGCTTTTTTGAGGGGTTCGGCAATCGTTGAAAGCAACGGCACGCGCGTTTGCATATCAGTTGGCAAAACTGCGAGCGTTAAAATCGCAATCAAAAACGCCACCGAACCGACGAAAACAAGTCTTTGCGGCAAACGCTTGACAGCAACGAGATACAAAACCGTATAAGCCGAAGCGAACACGAGCATTTGTCCGAAATCTTTTAAAACCAGAAACGGTACAAACGGAATTGCCGCCATGAAAATAAGAGGAACGACATCGCGTCCGCGCGGCACGCCCCAGTAAGTTTTCGTCAAATTGCGATAAAGAACCGTTAAAATCGCCGCGAAACCGAGCAAAAAGGGAACTTTCGACATTTCCCATGGCGTCATATTTCCGATTGATTTACCCGCTTGCGACGTGACGGCGGCGACCATAAGCGGAACAAGTGTCAGTAAGACGAGCAAAAAGCCGTTGTTTTGAAAAAAATCTAAAACACGTTCTTTTCTAAAAAGCAGAAACGCTCCAAGAAAACAGGCGAAAGCAAAAAGCGGAATCAAAGTTTTGCCGGAAAAGAGAACATCGCCGATGCCTTCGGGCGCTGGGCGCGGTGTCTCGTCCGCCAGATTGATAGGTGCCGGCGGTGTCGCGGGCAACCCCATAATTCGTTTTTTCTCAGCAGAATAATGTTCCTTGATATAACGAAGCTGTTGGGTTTCGATTTTTTGCTCGCGAGCCTGCGCTTTGTCTGCTACCGAAACATATTCGGGATCTGAAAACAAGCGATATTGCCCGACCAGACCAATCGAAAACAGCAAAACGGCTGTTGTGAAAAGCGTCCAATTCCCGGCAAAGCGAGCCACGCGCGACAAGATGATTACCGAAGCCATTAGCGGGACAAACAAAAGTAAATTTCTTCCAGCAGTTACCAAGGAAGTTTCATACCCGCGAATCAGGGCGCTGTAATGAATCGTGTAATGACCGAGCGCGGTGAGCGCTATGATGATTAACAAAACTAACAAATGTGTTGACGGACGACTTTTATTCATTATCTTCTACGAATATTCGGTTGAGGTTTATTATTTATCGGTTGATTGTTTGTCGGAACTGTTCGCATGCCTTCACCGAGCAAGCCTTCATGACGCGCCTTGACAATCATATTGGCGGCAAGCGGTGCGGCTGTTCTGCCGCCGGAACTGTTGCCGATGCCTTCGACTACGACGGCGATTGCGACCTGTGGATTTTCCAGTGGCGCGATAGCGATAAACCAGCCGTCAACCCGTTTTTGTAAAACTGTTCGTTTGATTTCTGTAATTTCGCCGGTTTTCCGGTTGCGGCGTTTGATAACGACGAACTTCGGTTTGTTGGTTTTCGGATCATAAACCGGAACTTGTTTTTGCGCCGTTCCGGTTTTACCGCCGACGCGAATCCCAGCGCCTAAAATCGGCATAATGCTTCGCGCTGTTCCGCCCGGCTCTTCGGTCACGCGCGCCATAATCGCTCTTACTTGCTGGGCTTGTGATGGATTTAAAAGATTTGAAAAAACTTCCGGCGCGCGCTCCAATTCGATTTTCGGTTTCATCAAATTGCCGTTCGCGTTTCCAGCTGCAGCCGCAACCAGAGCCATTTGAAACGGCGTCATTTGTCCGGCATAACCTTGTCCCATTCCCTGAATCGCCAGATCGTAAAGACTGATTTCTTTTCCCGTTACCATTGTCGATTTACGCAACGCGACAGCATTTTTGACATCATTTGACGTTGCATTCCAGATATCGGGAAAAAAACCGACCGTCAAGGCGTCTTCCGGTTTATCAACCGGCTCGATGCCGAAAAGTCTGGCGGTTTCAGCCATTCTGTCTCTGCCTAAAAGAACCGCCATTTGAGAAAAATATTGATTACTCGACGCTTCGAACGCCTGCAAAATGTTAATCGGTCCGCAGCCGAAAGGCGGTTCGCAGCCGCCGTTAGCATCCGTAATCGAGCGCGAATTTCGATACGGAACGTAACCGCCGGGCGAACTGTTCAAAATCTCATTCTGACGACCGCTACGAAAAGCACCAATCATCGTGAAAAGTTTAAAAGTCGAACCAGGCACGTAATATTCGCGCATCGCGCGGCTGACTAGCGGGCGGTCACGTTGATTGGCGTCCATATCACGGAATTTATCCGGGTCCTGGGCATCGTAGAGCGAATAAGCCGGATTGCTGGCAACCGCCAGAACTTCGCCGTTTTGCGGATTTAAAACAACGATTGCACCCCGTTTATCTTTTAATTGCTCGTGCGCAAAACGCTGCAGCTCATGATCTATCGTCAAGCGTACATCGCGATTTTCGTCCTTTTTGATGTCCGGGTCGAGCAGAACTTCGAGAGCTTCGGGCGTCGGCTCATCGTGGTTTCTGAAAAGATTGTATTCAAGACCGGGAGTGCCGCGTTCGGTTCCGAGAAGATGCGCCATTTCTTTGTCGAGCGGATAAACTCTGGCTAAATCTTCGTCTTCACGCCCGGACTGATCTCTTTTCTTTTCGATTTTCCAGTAAGCGAAAGCGTCTTTTAAGTCGCCGTCACGGTCTAAAATCCAGCCCGAAAGCTGTGATTTTGAAACTCGCTTAACTCGAATATCACGTTTTTCGAGAACCGCAAAACGCGGGTCTTTTTCCGCCGCATACAACGCCCAGTAAACGTGAAAACCGAAAACCGAAAACGCCAGAACGACGAAAACAATCCGAAAGACCCATAAAGCGCGGTTGGCGCTGCGCGCGC
The DNA here is from genome assembly GCA_030863175.1 of Acidobacteriota bacterium. Classification (GTDB taxonomy): domain Bacteria; phylum Acidobacteriota; class Blastocatellia; order Pyrinomonadales; family Pyrinomonadaceae; genus JALZCH01. The sequence goes on from JALZCH010000053.1 coordinate 30,723, forward strand.
CCAAACGTCTGCGTACCTCTTCTGGCAGATTTTCGTCCGGTTCGACCGCGAGCGGTGATTTTCTTCGCCGGTTAAAGGCGACAAATAAAACCAGAACAAAAACGACAAACGCAATGCCAGCCAGATAGATAAGACTAAGCAGCGCCGGATAGCGTTCGAGCGGCTTAATCAATTGAAAAACGTCGAGTTGTAAAAGAAAAAGCAACAACATTTATTTAAGGCAAATGACTAAAAAAAATATCGAAAACGATTTAGAAATAACTGAAAAGTAAAAGGTGATAATTATGAATTATCAGTTTTCATTTATTTCGAAATAGCTTTCCGTTCATCTGCTAACAACTTTCAATTACTCCAAATCCTTTTTCGGATTGCTCAAAACCGTTTCAGGTTCGCCGGATGATTTCTTCACAGTTTCGGTTTCTTCTAATGAGTCTCCAGTTACCGTTTCAGGCTTGCCTGAAAAAACTGTTTCCGATTCTCCCGAATCGTCTGCAATTTGTCGAAAATCGTTTTCGATTGGTTGGTTTTGAACGCTCTCGTTTTCAAAACGAGAAAAGTCCCATTCAAAACGGCATTTGACTTCGCCGAAGCCGACCGTTTTTTCGGGTTCGATTTCATAAGCTTTGCCGTAAGAAATACGCTCTTTGTCAATGTATGTTCCATTGGTGGAGCCGACATCGGCAACGCGCAGCTTGCCTTCCGAGTTCATTACAAGCGAAGCGTGAAGCTTGGAAACGCTTTGATCGTCCAAAAATAAGTCCTGTTCTTTGCTCCGCCCAACAGTCAGATTCGTTTTACCGTCGGGAATGAAAAGCAATTTTAATTCGCGCTTTTCGCCGCTTGGCAAATCAACGAAAACCGCCGTTTCGATTTCTTGCTGAGGCGGCGGTTTGGGCGTATTTTCCTGCGGGAGAAGTCCGGCGAAAATCTCGGCGGGAATTTCGACTTTTTCCGCTTCGGCGACATTGCTAGCGTCAAAACCGACGGCGAGCGTCAATCCTTCGGATAAAATGTCAGGCTTAATTTCGAGTTTGATCGGAGCAATTGTGCGATAACGATTGTCGTTGATATGGTCAATGGCGACGACGAGCAATTCTGTTTTTAATCTTTCCAGATTTTCTTCGAACTCTTCGGTCGTTTGACCCCAGGCGTGTTTCAAACGAATCAGATGCGGCGCAATGCGGCTTCCGTCCTCTTGCTCGCGCACTCCGGCGTCTATCAATTTTTTGAGCCGCTCGGTCAAATCGCTCGTCGAAGGAAGTCTGGCGGTTTCGTCGTCCGATTGAAACGGACGTTCAAAAATTCCGCCAAAGCTCGACAAAGTTTTCTGAACCAGCCGTTCGATAAAAGTTCCGCGTTTCGGGACGGACTGCTGTTTTTGCTGCGAGCTATTGTTGTCTTCAGCCATCTCAAATTAAAAAGCGCCGCTTTGGTTTTATAACCTTTTCGACGTTATTTTAGCGGATTAAAGAGAAAGTCAAAAGCGAAAAAAACAAATCGGTTTTAAAAATTTCGCTGCCGCGCGGCTTCGTACAAAACGATTCCGGCTGCAACAGCCGCATTTAAGCTTTCAACGGGTGCTTTCATCGGAATTTTTGTTCGTTCATCGGTTTGTTCGATTTCTTCTGGGGTCAAACCGCGCGCTTCGGAACCGACAATGAGAGCCGATGCCTCGCGCCAATCAATTTCCGTATGTTTTTTTTCCGCGCGAATGTCGGCACAGACGGTTTTTATTTTATTTGTCCGAAGAAAATTAATTGTTTCCGCAAAATCAGCGTTTGTCCAGACCGGTAAACGAAAAGCCGCTCCCATTGCTGCCCGAAGCGATTTCGGGGAGAAAACATCAACCGATTTGCGAGTTAAAATCGCACCCTCAGCACCCGCAGCTTCTGCTGTTCGCAAAATCGCGCCGGCGTTTGAGGGATTGTTCAGCTCGTGCAGAACAACAAAAAAAGGGGTTGAAAGTGATTTTAAATTATCTTCTAAAATTCTCCTGCTGGTTTCAGGCTTTCGAGCGAGAATTACAACACCCTGCGGTGTTTTCGTGTCTGCGATAGATTCAAGCAGCTTTTGGTTGACGACTGCGCTTTTAAAATTTTTAGTCCTTTTTAGCAATTCAACCCCGCGTTGTGTTTCGGCGAATTCAGGCGTATAGAAAAAAAACGTAATTTCCAAAGCTTCCACGGCTTCTTCCGCGAGCCGCAAACCCTCAATAAAAATTTCACCTTCAATTCGCCCGTCCCGTACCGCGCGAGCATGTTTTAAGCGATTGTTATCACGGCTTGTGATTTGTTCTATCGGCATTGGCACATCAGAAAACCGACGAGATGTCGGCGTTACGGAGCTACAAAAGCAATCTCTTTTTTCGAAATCAATTTGTGAATCATTCGAACCTGTCTGACGAGTTCAAGAAATTGATAGGGAGCCAAGGCTTGTAAGCCGTCAGAAAGCGCTTTTGCTGGTTCGGGATGAATTTCGACCATAATTCCGTCAACTTGATTTTTCGCCGAAATTTCCGCAAAACGCGAGCGGAAAAAGCGGTTTTTATTGCCCTTTTAAAACCAAGAGCGAAATAAGCAAAATTCCTGCCGGTTTAGAAATACCTGTTTATTGAATTTCAAATAAAACTAACTAAAAAAACAAAAACTGCCGGTTTACACAGAAACCGGCAGTATGATCAGAGAAAAAAAGAAAACAACTTCGACAACTTTTCGCTAATGCAGAACCTGCTTTTAAAGCTCGCGCCGGCAACAGCAGCCAAATTTGACTGACGACGACAGTGCAGATTGTTCGGACGAAAGAATCATCGGAAACTAACTTGGTTTTATTTTGATAACAAAAAGGGAATAAAATTGTCAAACCTCACAAGTTACATTCTTTCAGGCACCACGATTCCGAGAGTCTGTAATGCGGCGGTCAATTGCCGCCGCGTAATATCGGCGACTGCAATTAAAACGGCGCGTTTCACTGCATTTTCTTCGGCGATAATTCGATGATGGTGATAAAAAAGATTAAATGCTTTAGCGAATGAAAAAGTATATTTCGCTAAAAAAGCCGGTTCATTTTGATTTGCAGATTGTGCGATGGTTTCTTCCAACCGAGCCGCCAAAGTAATCAGCAACCAGATTTCGTCCCCAGCTTCGCCCGATAAAATTTCTGCAATCTCGGAATTTGCCGAATCGTTTTGAATAATGCGTTCGGCTTCGCTTTTTTTCTCCTCGCCAAGCTTTCGGAAAATGGAATTGGTTCGCGTCGCGGTGTATTGACAATAAGGTCCGGTTTCGCCTTCAAAAGCCAAAGCCTCGGCGAAATCGAAAACGATGATTGTGTTGCGCGTAAATTTTAAAAGAAAATAACGCAAGGCTCCGATCGCGATTTGTCGAGCCACGGCTATTTTCGCTTCCTTGGAAAGTTTTTCTTCATCCGAAAGTTTTTCCTGCCGGATTTCGACTTCTTTGAGCGCGTTAGCTTCCAGGCGATTAATCAAATCATCTGCTTTGACGCCCAAGCCTTTGCGCCCGGACATTTCGATAAACGGGCGCTGGCGGTCTTCTTCGCTTAATTTAAAGCCAAGCTCTTCGGCGGCAGCCGGTGAAAGCGCGACCATTTCATACGACAAATGAACCGAAGCGCGCTCGCCTTTTTCGGGAGAGATTGCTGCGACGCCTTTTTTGACGATTTCCTGCGGATAAGATTGGCGCGAATCAATCACGTTGTAAGCCGTTTCGCCTGTGCCAAAGCTTGGCGGATTCATATCGCTCTCATATTTGGTTGTCACCCAAATTTGTTTGCCGTCATCGTAAATGTGAAAAATTCGGTAATTGAAATCCAACCCGAGCAAGCCTAGTTTCCACATTTGATAAGCAATGTCTTTGCCGGTGTAAGTGACCGTTCCGTTAGATCGGACGAGGATCTTGTCGGCATCGTGTTCGTCGGTTCCGGTGTAATCGCCAAAGGGCATCACCCAGCAGCCCGCATTTTTGCCTTCGGTTTCATATCGAATTACGCCCAATTTCTGCATTTTTTCAAACGCGGTTTGCCAGAAATGCAGATGTAGAATTTCAGATTCGCGGGGCAGCAAATCGTATCGAATATCGAGACGCTCCATTGTCGCGAGAATACATTCGACATTGCGCGTCGCAACGTAATCCGCGAGATCGTAAATTTCTCCCTCGCCCGATTCTAATTCGTGCAAAACCTGTGCGCGGAGTTTTAAATTTTCCGCTTCGTTTTCTTTGTAAAACTGTCCGACGCGCGTGTACAAATCCCAGCAGTAATAATCAAAAGTTTTGCCTTCGGTTTTTAATTCCTCATCGAGCTTTTTAATTTGCTCCAGATTTTTATTTTCAATATGAATGAACCCGACGACAACATCTGCGACCTGTACGCCGGTGTTGTCGATATAATTTTGGACTTCAACGCGTTCGCCGTTGGCGCGAAGGATTCGAACAAACGTATCACCCAAAACCGAATTGCGGACGTGACCGATGTGTGCGGATTTGTTCGGATTAACCGAAGTATGCTCGACCATACGCTTCGGACGTGTCTCTTCATTGGCAAATTTCAATTTCGGCAGAGCTTCGGCTTTGGCAAATTCCTTTAAAAATTTAGGGCGGTTGAAAAAGACGTTAAGATAACCAGCACCGGCGACTTCAACGCGTCCGACCGATTCAGAGCTTTCGAGCGCCTCTTTTAAACGCTCGGCAACGTTTCGCGGATTTTGTTTTTCGCCTGTTTGTTGTTTAACTTGTTTGGCGATCTCAAACGCTACGGGAAACGCCAAATCTCCCAGCACGATTCGAGGCGGTACTTCAGAAGCGATTTGCGTCAGCTCGACCTTGAAAATTTCCCGCGCAGCGGCACGGACGCGCTCGCGTAATTCCGTTTGCAGTTCTAAAAGATTCACTTTATTTGATAATTCCTTTTCCGATTAAAAAGAAAAAAGTATAACGTTCGCCGTTCTTTGAAGCAAAAAGCGACGCAATTTAAGATTAAATTGCGTCGCTTTTTGCTTTTGAATTTTGCTGGTTTTTATTGAATCGAAACTATCAAAGTCAATTTCGTGGCGCGGTTGCCATAATTGTCAATGTCAATACTTACAACGACGTTTTTTTCGATCAAAGGGCTGTATTGTGAGTTCCAAAATTTCTCCTCGAATATTTACATTGTAATTGCAAAAATTGAATCAATAGCTAAATTCGAACTTCTGTTTTTGAATGTAGGAATCAAGTTGCCAGCGGTCATCAGGCGATAAATCGAGAAATTGAACGCCGAATCCTTGACCGCCGCGCGAATTTCGGACAATCGCAGTGCAGGTGAGAAAACGTGCGGCGTCAGGCAATTTAAAACGAAGATTCAGCACGCATCCGACTGAATAATGCTGCGAGGTTTCGATAAACGCGCCGCCAATGCTTAAATCCAAAAGCTTTTCGTCTGAACGAGTGAAAATTCCGTCTTGTCCTATCCAAAGTTCTGTTGCGACACTTAAACGGGGATGCAGTCTTCTTTCTTCCATAGATTTTATTTTCTTCCGAAGGTTGAGGTTAAACGAGTTGCGGGCGGCGAGAATTTTCCCAAATAGAAAATACCCTTTTTAAGAAAAAGTTTAAAGAGAAATTTTTTTCAGAAAACAAAAAATATCTTTTTGTTATTATTGAACAAAATATTCTCAGAATAATGACGATTTCCCGAAAATTGCAGGAACGATTTGCAAATGCGCGGCGAGTTTACGTTTTGACCGGCGCGGGAATTTCCGCCGAACCCGGCTCATTTGCTTTGGCTCAAAAGGCGGGTGCGTTTCTGGTTGAAATCAACCCCGAGAAAACGCTTTTGACTGGAATCCGTAAGGAAAGTTTGCAAGGAAAAGCAGGCGATTTTTTGCCTTTGTTGGAATTATGAAAACTTTATTTTTCGATTGTTTCGCCGGCGCGAGTGGCGATATGATTTTGGGCGCTCTGGTTGCCCTCGGAGTTGACAGGGAAGCTTTAATTGGTCAATTAAAGCTTCTCAATCTCGAAGGCTGGCAAATCGAATTTTCTACAGTTGACCGTTCCGGAATCAGCGCAAATTTTGCCCGCGTTGCCATTCCCCACGAGCATAAACATCGACATCTGCATCACATTGAAAAAATCATTGCCGATTCTGGTTTAACGGAAAGTGTCAAAAGACGAGCCATTCAAATTTTCACTCGTCTTGCCGAAGCAGAAGCTTGGGTACACGGAATTTCAATTGAAAAGGTTCATTTCCACGAAGTGGGCGCTATGGACGCTATTTTGGATGTGACTGGAGCCTGCATCGGTTTTGAAATGCTCGGAATCGAACATTTTGTCTGCTCAAAATTAAATGTCGGGAGCGGTTTTGTCCGAATGGCACACGGCAATTTTCCGGTTCCCCCGCCTGCAGTTGTTGAATTATTAAAAGAAACACGGGCACCTGTTTATTCAACGGAAATCACTGGCGAGCTCTTAACACCAACAGGAGCAGCGATTATTACAACTGTTTGCGAAGAATACGGTGCTCCGCCCGATCTGCAAATCGAAAAAACTGGCTACGGCGCAGGCTCGCGCGAATACAAAGATTTTCCCAACGTCCTGCGCCTGCTTTTGGGAGAAACCAGCAAGGAGCGGCGAACAAAGAACGACGAACAAATTCTAGTTTTGCTGGAAACTAATGTTGATGATTTGTCGCCTGAGATCTCGGGTTTTGTTTTGGAAAGGGCTTTGGCGTCGGGCGCGCTCGATGTTTGGTTTTCGCCGATTTTAATGAAAAAATCTCGTCCCGCTGTTCAGATTTCGGTTTTGTGCCGTTTGGAAGATAAAGAAAAATTCTTACGGCTTTTGTTCCGGGAAACTTCAACACTTGGCGTGCGGGAAACTGAAGTTAAACGACACGCTTTGCCGCGCGAGACAGTTCGGGTGGAAACAAATTTCGGTGCGATTGATGTCAAATTTGCGAGATCGGACGGCAACATTTTGAAAGCCGCGCCGGAATATGAACAATGCTGCGCGGCTGCGCTCAAATTTGACGTTCCGTTACGTGAAGTCGAACGCGCGGCACTGAAAGCTTTTGAAGAAATTTTGGAGAAAATTTGATTTCAGAGCCGTTTTGAAATCAATTCTCCGCTTTTATTTGATGAGTGGCAATTTTGACAATGCTTTATCTACATCAACCCGCTGAGAGTTATGCGGAAGTTGTGGGGATTGTAAATGTTTCGGAAACGAGCATTAGTCTGTTTAGTGCCCACTGTTTGAAAAAAAGCTCAAGCTATTGACGAATTAATTTTCGAGTAAAGTTTTGAAGTTTTTAAATAGAACGGTGTTCACAATTCGTTTTCCGCGCGACAGATAAAAAGTGTTTCCGTCGTTTGAAATCGCATAATTAAAAATCAGTTCGGATTTAAAATCGGTTATTTTCGTCGGCTCGCCGCCTTTAACATTTTGCTTCCAGAGATTACCAATCATTTTCTCGTTGCGATGAAAAATTATGCTTGCGCCGTCCGGCGTCCAGCGCGGTGTTGGATAGGAATAAGCAAAAGGAACGATTTCAAAAGTTTTGAGAGGCTCGCCGCCTTCGGATGAAATGAGTGCAAGCTTTCCGGTTCCCACGCGGCTGCCGGTGGGCAGAATGCAGGAGACGAGTTTTCCATCGGGCGAAAACGCAGGCGCAACGGATTGATAATCAGTTAAACGAATTGGTTCGCTGCCTTCGGTCGAGATTTTATAGATGTTTGTTTGCCCGTTGGCGTAACTTGCATAAACGAGCCACGCGCCGTCAGAAGAAACGGCGGGAGCGGAATCGAAAGAGTTTCCGAAGGTTAATTGCCGCAAATTTGTGCCGTCGGCGTTTATGCGGAAAATGTGACGGCTGCCTGCGCGGTCAGAAACGAAAAACAAAAATTTGCCGTTGGGAGTAGCCGTTATTTCGCTTTGCAGTTCGCGGTCTGAGGTTAGGGCTTCGGGCTCGGAGTCGTCTGAATTTTTCGTCCACAAATCAAAATCCGGTCCCGCTCGCGCGGTGTAAATCAGCTTGTCTTCCTCCAATTCGGTTATTCCGCGCGAGCCGTCATCTTTCCCGTTAGTGATTTGCAATGCCCGTTTTAAATCGCCGTTTGCCGGAACTGACCAGATTTGCGATGAGCTTTCCCACAAATCGGCAGTCATTTGTTCGCCGTCAGCCGAAATGCTGATGCCGTAATTGCTGAAAGTTTGCAGCTCTTTGGTGATTTGCCGAAATTCTTTTGAGTTTACAGGCAGATAAAAAATCTGATTGCCAAAACGCGGGCGATTGCCGACAAAAACCACTCCGCGCGCATCCGGCGTCCAAGCCATCATCCCAATTTCAATCCAGTTTTCTTCGCTCCATGGTTCGAGCTTTCCGGTTTGAATCTCGAACCGGAAAACCTTTACGGTTGGGGTTAAATAATCGGATTCGGCGGTTTTTTCTTTAGCGCCGAAAGCGATAGTTTTGCCGTCAGGTGACCAAGCCGGGCAGCCGGAAAACAATAATTCGTTGTATTTTTTTGTTAGGACAACATTTTCAATCCCGTCTTCGATTGAAGCGATAATCAAGCTGCGTTGTTTTTGTTCTCCGTTTTGTCTCAAAAAGGCGACTTGCGTTCCGTCAGGCGAGAGCGAAAACATCTGTCCAACGTTTTCGATTAATTTTGTTCGTTCGCCACCGAATGTCGGAATTCGGTAAAGACCACCCTGCGGCGTTTGTTTATCGAAGGCGATGAAATAAATGTATTTCGCGTCGGGCGAAAATTGTTTGGAGCCGAAGATGATTTCGTCAGATTCAAAGAGCTTAATTTCGTTGTTAGTGTCAGTTTGACGCAGAAAAAGCGAGGCTTTACCTTCAAAAGCGTTGTGCGAATAAGAAATAAATTTGCCGTCGGGCGAAATTATGGAACCTGCAGCTTTTCCGGAATTGGTGATAAGCGTCATTTCCGCCGTTTTTGGCGTTGATTTGCCTTCAGCGATCGGTTTATTCATCCAAAATGTGCTGGCGAAAACCAACAACACCAAACCGAAAATTGACAAAAAAGCAGCGCCTGCATATTTGAAAACAGTTTGTTGTCGTTTTAATCCAATCAAAGCTGGGTATTTCGTTTTCTCCAGAAAATTTTCGGGTGCATCGCTGGTTTCTATTTCTTCTTCAAAAGTTATCCGAGTAATTGTTTCTTCGCCCGCAAAAAAATCCAAATCCTCAGGCGTTTCTTTTACATCGGCGACGAAACGATAACCTCGTTTAGGGACGGTTTCGATAAATTTATTCTCTGTGCCGAGAGTCTTTCTAAGTTGAAAAATGTTATGCGAAAGATTGCCTTCTTCGACGATGCTGCCAGCCCAAACGCGGCGAATGATTTCCTCTTTTGAAACGACGCGACCGTGATTTTCGAGCAGCACTAAAAGTAGTTCTAAGGCTTTTGGTGGCAAGTGAATGGTTTGTCCCCCGCGACGAAGCTGACGTTCGCCTGTCTCGATTCTGAAATCGGCAAATTCAAAAGTCTTTTGATTTTCAGTTTTCATTTTTTGTTCGAAAAGCCGCCTAAAGAAAAAACTGAGAAAAACACAAGAAAAACCAAAGGACTTTGGGGAAGTGTTCGCATTATAAAGGCTCGCACATTGTTTTACAACAATTTGCACGAAAGCTAAGGAGAAAAATTTTGAAAATTCGCAGACGAGTGGAAATCGAAATACAAACCAGTAACTTTGCTTTGCGTGGCAAACAGCAAATTAACAGATGCAAGCGTTGCGGCGGGAAATTGACGAAGGTTGACCAATCTGCAAAAGCGTTTTTTATCAATTATCAACAAATCTTTAATCTCGTCGAAAATGGCGCGATTCATTTTACCGAAACAGCAGAAGGCTTGCTGCTGATTTGTTTCTCATCGCTTTTTAACAATCACAGATAAACAAGGAAATTTTATGTTAAATAAAGGGAAAATCATAACCGGTTTTGTTGTTTTAATCCTTCTAGTAACGGGATTTATTCAAAGATCTGCGGCGCAGACGACGGAGTTTACATATCAAGGCAAGTTAAGCGAAAACAATGTTGCGGCAACCGGAACATATCAAATGCAGTTTGCTTTGTTTGATGCCGCATCTGGCGGGGTTCAAATTGGTTCAACTTTAGAGAAACTATCGGTCTCAGTTAACAACGGCACGTTCATTCAGCCGCTTGATTTCGGTGCGGCAGCTTTTCCCGGAGCGGATAGGTTTCTGGAAATCAGAGTTAGAAAAAATACCAGTGAAGCCTACACGACATTAACACCTCGTCAACGCATTTCATCAATGCCTTATGCTGTTAGAGCCATAAACGCAGGAACAGCCTCAAATGCAACACAATTAGGAGGAATTGCAGCAAATCAGTTTGTACAAACAACAGATTCTCGTCTCTCTGACGCAAGAAATCCATTGCCGGGAAGCACGAGCTATATTCAGAACACAACGACGCAACAGGCAGCTTCAAACTTTAACATCTCGGGCAACGGTATTTTGGGAGGTTCACTGACGGCGAACACCCTCTCGGCAGCCAACGGTATAAGCACGAACGGCGCCGTTAACGCCGGTACGCAATATAACATAGGCGGAAACCGTGTGTTTTTTGGCTCTTTAACTTCGACAAATACTTTCGTCGGAGCCGATGCGGGCGCTGCGGGTCCGACAAACTGCTGCAATGCCTTTTTCGGACGTGACGCCGGAAAGTCTACAACCATCGGCGGCGGAAATTCATTTTTCGGGAATCAGGCAGGACGAGATAACGTCGGCGGCGGGGATAATACTTTTATAGGAGCATTCTCGGGGCGACTTAATACAAGTGGAAACTCAAATTCCTTTCTCGGCGTCAGTTCAGGAATAAGCAATACTACGGGTTCGGACAATGTCTTTATTGGAGTTCACGCCGGAGAACTTAACACGACTGGCAGCCAGAATACCTTTGTCGGTCGCAGCGCAGGTAGAGCAAATGCCAATGACTTCAATTCTTTTTTTGGTTTTCAAACCGGTTACAGCAACACAACAGGCATAGCAAACTCTTTCTTTGGAGGTCAAGCCGGTTATAACAACACGGAAGGCGGGTTAAACTCCTTCTTCGGAAATCGTGCCGGTTACTATAATTCGCTGGGTTCCTCAAATTCATTCTTTGGGTATTCAGCCGGACACCAGAACACAGCAGGTTACGAAAACTCCTTTTTCGGAACTGATGCTGGTTGGAGTAACACAACTGGCTACAATAACTCCTTTTTTGGATATCTAGCCGGCAGAGGCAATACGACTGGCTATGGCAACTCCGCCTATGGAAGGCGCGCCGGCGACACCAACAGTTCTGGAGACTTTAACACCTTCATGGGATACCACTCGAATGCATACGGTGCTAATCAATCAAATTCTACTGCTATTGGGGCTTTTGCTTATGTAAAACAAAGCAATTCTATTGTTTTAGGCTCGATTGAGGGGATCAACGGTGCTACTGCAACCGTAAATGTCGGAATTGGCACAACAACGCCCGCTGATCGGTTGCACGTCGGCGGAGACATTCGTATCGGAAACAGCGGAACTAATGGTTGTTTAAAGAACGCGAGCGGAGGCGTAATTACCGGCACTTGCTCGTCCGATCTGAGTTTTAAGCACACAGTCACGCCATTTACCGCCACTCTGGAAAAACTCCTCAAACTCAAACCGGTTCACTTCTACTGGAACACAAAACAATTTCCCGAAAAAAGATTCGGCGAAGAACAGTCATACGGTTTAATCGCGCAGGAGGTGGAACAAGTCCTGCCGGAACTCGTTACCGAAGACGAAGAGGGGCTTAAGGCTGTAGATTACGCCAAGATTCCGCTGTTGACATTACAAGCTCTTAAGGAACTCAAGGAGCAAAACGATTCTCTGAAAGAAGAACTTGAGCAACGGCAAGAACGGGACAAACAGCAACAGGAGCAAATTGACGCTTTGAAAAAACTTGTTTGCCTGCAAAACGCACAAGCTGAAGTTTGTAAGAACGAAAATCGCATTCCTGACAAAGAGGACAAAAAGGAAAAATGATAAGTGTTTTGTATTCACCTTTATGCGAGAGAGTGTCAATCAAGATTTTATTCTTGAGCTACAAACGATTCGGTTTGCTGTCTGCTTGCAATTGACAATGCTGGCGCAATGGTTTTGAAAGGATTTACTTTGCCAAAGGAAAGAAGGAGATTTCAATGAAAACAATACATCTTTCGTCCGCGATAATATTATTATTGCTTATTTTCTCAAAATTAGCTGTGGCGCAATCAACGGATTTTACTTATCAAGGTAAATTGATCGAGAACGGAAGCGCGCCGACGGGAAATTATGATTTTGAATTTCGTCTATTTTCGCTGTCGACCGGCGGGACGCCGCTTGATACGCAAACAAACAACAATGTACTGGTGACAAACGGTGCTTTTAGCGTTCGACTGAACTTTCGCGGGGATATGCATTTTACAGGCGGCGACAGGTTTCTGGAAATTTTGGTCAAGCCCACAGGCGGAGCAACATATACGACACTCACGCCGCGGCAGCTCATCACCAGCGCGCCCTATAGTTTTCGCAGCAACAAAGCCGGAGTTGCCGACTCAGCCCTTAATTCCACGCAACTTGGCGGCATCGCAGCCGGTCAATACGTGATAACTTCGGATTCTCGCCTTTCCGATGCGCGTCCGCCCACGCCAGGAAGCGGAAATTACATTCAAAATTCGACAATCCAACAACCGACTGCAAACTTTAACATTACCGGTAACGGAACAGTCGGGGGAACTTTATCGGCTGGCGCAGTTAGTGGAAACGGAGCTGGCTTGACCAATTTAAACGCGACCAATATTGCCTCGGGCACGCTCGACAGCTCGCGTCTTCCAGTTGTTCCGGTCAGCAAAGGCGGAACCGGATTAACCAATCCCGGAACGGCTGGCAATTATCTACGCAGCAACGGGACGGGCGGTTGGACGAATTTACCGATTCAACCTGCGGACGTTCCGGACGGCAGCACATTTTACATACAAAACCAGACCGCGCAGCAATCCGCAAATTTCAATATCAGTGGCAGCGGCACAATTGGGGGCAATCTAACCGTCAACGGTACTTTAACCGCAAACCTTCCATCGGGCGATGCCAGCTATGTGCAAAATCGAACTACGCAGCAAACCTCAACAAATTTCAATATTTCCGGTACAGGCACCGCTAATGCATTCAGTGCCACATCCCAATACAATTTGGGTGGAGTGCGGTTTATCAGTCGAGCCGGAACTCTCAACACTTTCGTCGGCGACACTGCGGGAGTTGCTATCTCAACTGGCGGGGGAAACGCCTTTTTCGGCGTAGATGCGGGAAAAGCAAACTCTTCCGGAAACAGTAATACATTTCTCGGCGCGTTTTCAGGACAGGCAAACACAACCGCCAGCAATAACACATTTCTTGGGGTCAGTGCCGGTTTTGCAAACACGATCGGAACCGATAACGTTTTTGTCGGAACGAATGCCGGCGACTCGAACATCAACGGGAGCGATAACACATTTGCCGGTCGCGAAGCCGGACAATCAAACTCTTCCGGCAATAATAATTCGTTTTTCGGTTCAAACGCCGGAGGGGCAAATACGATCGGGGGAAGCAATTCGTTTTTCGGAGCCGGTTCTGGAGCAGCAAATACCGGCGAAGCAAATTCATTTTTTGGTGCAGGTTCAGGAACAAACAACACGACCGGCAATTCAAACACCATAATCGGCGCTGGAGCAAACGTCGCCTCGGGCAGCCTGACATATGCAACAGCTATTGGCGCGGGGGCGGTTGTTGAAGCAAGCAATAATGTCGTTCTGGGAAGATTCGATGATTTTGTCAGAATTCCGGGGCGTTTAAGAGTAGATCAAACAATCGCTTTGGGATCGCTCGCACTAACCGGAAACGTTCCCGTGTGTCAGAACCAATCAAGCGGACAACTTGCATTTTGTTCTTCCAGCTTGCGTTATAAAACCCACATCCGCGATTTCAGGGGAGGTTTAAGCTTAGTCAAACAGTTGCGCCCGATTAGTTTCAATTGGAAAAACGGCGGTCAAGATGTTGGTTTCGGAGCCGAAGAAGTGGCTGAAATCGAACCGCTACTCACGACTTACAACGAAAAAGGCGAAATTGAGGGTGTAAAATACGCACAAATAACCGTTGTTTTAGTCAACGCTGTCAAAGAACAGCAAACCCAAATCGAGTTGCTTCAACAACAAATAAAAAAACAACAACAACAGATTGAGGCACTGAAACAGTTCGTCTGTCTTTCAAATAATCAACCGAAAAACTGCAAATAATAGGAGCGGAAAATGAAAAATCAACTCAAGCTGCAATTATTTTAGTTACCGTCAACAATTCAGGCACATTGTTAAATTCAACGCATTGTCATTAAAAAAGAGAAGATAAGGTTTAAGTTCTGATTCTTCTGAGCAGACAAGTTTGGTTGACAACGAAAATCGGAGATTACTGTGAAACAAATTCTAATCGTTGCAGCAGTTTTAATAATGTTCTGCGTGATGGTTAATGCTCAAATTTATCGTGTCGCGCAGATGAACACGGAGCAGATTCGTGCTCTCGATAAGCAAAAGACGGTTGTTATTTTGACAGGCGGCATTTTGGAACAACACGGACCGCATTTACCTTCTTATACTGATACTTATGTAAATGAGTGGGTGACTGAGAGACTGGCAGAAGCACTTGCAGAGCGTCCCGGTTGGTCAGTGCTCATCTTTCCGACCATTCCGCTTGGCTACGGGGCGGCAAACGTAATTGGCGAAAAATATACTTTTCCGGGCAGTTATACGGTTAGCAAATCAACCATTCGTGCCGTCTATATGGATCTTGCAACAGAACTCGGTGAGCAAGGTTTTCGTTGGATTTTCATCAATCACGGACACGGTGCTCCTTACAACAACCTTGCTCTTGACCAAGTAGGTGAGTATTTCCGCGACACATACGGCGGTATAATGGTTCACTTAAGAGGATTAGAACCGACGGCTGGACAATTACTGAAAGCAAGATTCACTAGTCCATTTCCGCAATTAACCCAAGCGGAAACAAAGGAAAACGGCAAACTCGACCCGCACGCCGGATTTGAAGAAACAAGCGTAATGCTGTTCCTGCGCCCTGACCTGGTTAGTCCTTTTTACAAAACGCTTGCGCCTTTGACTGTCAACAAGCCCGCCGACCAGTTTGCGCTTGCACGTTCCGACAATTGGCTCGGATATTTGGGTTCGCCCCGTATCGGCAACGCTGCTTACGGCGCTCGAAGACAGCAATGGCGCGCCGCACTTAATATTGCACTCGTCAATGCTTTCCTTGACCGCATTCTTGACGAGCGAGATATTCCGCGTTATTCAACCATTACACTCAGCAATCCAGAATTTACAAAAAACTATGCTGGCAGAGCTAACTACGAAGCACAAATCGAGCGCAAACAGCGCGAGTGGTTGAAGAAAAAGGGGATTGAGTAAACTGAACAAATTACGGAGGAATGATGATTTTACGTTTGTTTATCTTCGGGTTTTTCCTTTTATCGAACGGTTTTGTCTTTGCGCAGAAATCTAAAACCGAGCGTCTGCCGATTATTGACGTTCACATGCATTGTTACGATAAAGACGCGCGGTGGGATAATCTTGTTCCGAATCCGGTGACGAAAAAACCTTTAACTGCGACTAGCGAAAAATCGCATATGCTCGAAACCGTCCGCGAAATGAAGAAATACAACATCGTCAAAGGAATGGTCAGCAATTTTTATGACGTTGCTTTGCGCTGGAAAAACGCTTATCCCGATATGTTTCTGGTCGGTTATAGCTTCGAAGACCCAGCAAAAGCTGACCTTGATTTTATCCGGCGAGAACACGCTGCCGGAAGATTGAATGTGATTGGCGAAGTCGCGCCGCAATATCAGGGCATTGCGCCGAACGACGCCCGGCTCGAACCCGTTTTCGCGCTTGCTGAAGAACTGGACATTCCCGTTGCTTTTCACATTCATCCGGGTCCGGCGGGAGCCGTTTATAACAGTGATCCGCTAATGCGCCAAAAGTTTAATAGCCCAATCCTACTGGAAGATGTGTTAATCAGACATCCGAAGATGCGAATTTATGTGATGCATGCTGGTTATCCCCGAATTGATGAGATGATTAACATGCTCTATGCATATCCGCAGCTTTACGTTGATTTAGGCGTGATTAATTGGACCCGTCCGCGAAAAGAATTTCATTACTATTTGCGTCGTCTTGTCGAAGCCGGATACGGAGAGCGGATTATGTTCGGGTCTGACCAGATGGTCTGGACGGACGCAATTGGAATGGCTGTCGAAGGAATCGAAACGGCGGAATTTTTAACGCCTAAGCAAAAGCGGGATATTTTCTATAACAACGCCGTGCGCTTTTTTCGATTGGACGGAAAAACACTTTCGCCTAAAGCGGCTAAATAATAGTTGTTTGATAGAAGAACTGATTCGAGCTTTTGAAAATTATGCGTCAAACAAAAAACAGATACCTACTCCCGATTATTGCTTTCGTCATTTTCCATCTGTTTTTAATCGCGTCCATGACGGCACAAACAGAAGCTCAAAAGCTATTTCATCCGGCTGGTAATTTCATTCAAATCAACGGCAAAAGGATTTGGTACGAGAGCGAAGGAAATGGGGAACCTTTGATTTTAATATCGGGCGGTCCGGGATTTTCGCACGCTTATTTTCATCCGTTTTTTTCAGGTCTCGCAGATTCATACCGCGTTATTTATTTCGACGCTTTCGGCACCGGCAAATCAGACCGCGCAATAACCAAGCAAGAATATTCGCTAGCCGCAGCGGTTGAAGACCTTGAAGGTTTTCGCACAGGATTAAAGCTGGAAAAAGTAAATGTTCTAGGACATTCATACGGCGGTTTTGTGGCGCAGATTTACGCGCTCAAATATCCAAATTCAGTCAAACAGCTCATTCTGGCTAATACTTTGGCAGGCGGCAAGGAATTGCAAACTCTTCAAGACAAATTTAATGACGAAATCCGCAATCAATTACCGGAAGTTTGGGAAAAAATTCAGGAACTTCGCACAAGGGGATTACTCTCAGCTTCGAAAGAGCATCAGGAAGTTTACGCAATGCCGCCGACTTTTAGCTATTTTTACAATCCCGAAAATGTCAGGCGATTACCGAGGTCCGAAACTGACCTTTACAATCCAGATTTATGGTATGCAATGGGTGGCGATGACGCCGATTTTGTGGTCAAAGGAGAGATTGCCCGCTTTGATGTTCAGAATGAACTAAAGCGGTTAAAAATGCCAATACTCGTACTCGCCGGGCGCTTCGATAGAATGGTTCCGCCTCGAATTACCGTTAATTACAAAAAACTCGCCCCACAAGCTGAGTTTGTTATGTTTGAAAAAAGTGGGCATTTTCCGTTTATCGAGGAAACCGATAAAACGCTATCTGTTTTACGCATTTTTTTAAGCAAAAAAATGTGAAATAAATCTTACTGGACGGAATAATAAAGCAAAGCGCTTCCTTGTAAAATTTAGTGGAAATGGCAGGTGGCGTTTTACGCCACCTTTTTTACCGTAAACCGCAAAAATTTCATTTGCTTTTCTCTGATTTTTTCTTGGGTTTGTCTTTACCGTTATCTTCGTTATTGTTTGCCTCGCGTTTCTTGGCTTTCGGGATGTCTCTGTTACTTTTCGGGTCGGATTTGTCAGGATCTGAATCTTTTCCTTTCAAACTCGATTCTTGCCGATTTTTAGCTTTTTCCTTTCCTTCAATCGTGCCTACGGTTGTTTTTTTGTTTTTGTCGCCTTTTTTTGATTCATTGTTTCCACCGCCGCCCGGGTCGGCGTTTTCCCCGATTCCGGTTGCGTTGATCAGCCGATTATTAACTTTTTCTGCACCTGCGCTTGTTTCGTCTTTGTTTGGGACGGTTTTCGTTCTTTCTTTGATGGACATTACTTTTACCTCACATAATTTTTCAATACAGATAAATCTAAAATTTTGCGTCTAAACATTTAGTACGCAGCCGTACTTTTGAAATAGTTGAATAAAATTTCCGGGAAAGTTTCTTTTTTATAAATTGGCTAGACTGATTAATGTGCGTCTGAAAAGTGCTACTCGTTTTGTCACTTATCTTTATCCAGTGAATTTATAGCCCAAACCGTGAACAGTGATGATATATTGCGGACGGCGGGGATTTGATTCGAGCTTTTGACGCAACCAGGCAATGTGAACGTCAACTGTGCGCGTGGTAGGGGTTGCATCGTACCCCCAAACTTCGTCTAGCAACCCGTCACGAGACAGAACTTCGCCTTGGTGCTCAACTAAATGCTGCAAAAGCTTGAATTCCAAAGCTGATAATTCAACCGGCTCGCCGTCGCGGAGAACTTCGGCGCGGCGAAAATCAATCGAAACCGAACCGAAATTGTATGTTTCCGCTTGATTGTTCTGATTTTTTAGCGGGGACCGACGCAAAAGGGCTTCAATGCGGGCGAGCAATTCGAGGACTTCAAACGGTTTGGTTAAATAATCATCGGCTCCGAGTTTTAATCCGAGAA
The DNA here is from genome assembly GCA_030863175.1 of Acidobacteriota bacterium. Lineage (GTDB taxonomy): Bacteria > Acidobacteriota > Blastocatellia > Pyrinomonadales > Pyrinomonadaceae > JALZCH01. Next base: position 49,274 of record JALZCH010000053.1, read on the forward strand.
CTTTGTCAATCGTCTCGCCGCGAGCCGTGAGCATTAAAATCGGAGTTTGAACGTTTTGTCGGCGCAAGTCGCGGCACACGTCGAGACCGTTTTTTTTCGGCAGCATTACATCCAGAATGATCAAATCGAAATCTCCGGAAGCTGCCAGCCGAAAACCGCTTTCGCCGTCGGCTGCGGTTTTAACCGTAAAGCCCTCGCTTTCAAGCCGGTCGGTCAAAGTCAGAATCAATCCGGGTTCATCCTCGACGAGTAATACTTTCAAGGTTAACTTAAACGCACAGACACAAAGACGCGGTGAGCCAATAAAAAGAGATTATTTATACCTTAATAAACTCCGCGTTTCTGTGTTTCTGCGTTTCAAAATCGGGTAAAACAGTTGGAAATTCGATTGTAAATCGGCTGCCTTTGCCTTTTTCGCTTTGAACTTTGATCTCGCCGGCGTGTGCTTCGACAATTTGTTTGACAAGACTTAAACCGAGCCCGTTTCCGTGTATTTGTTCGGCGACAGCTAGCCGACCGCGATAAAACGGCTCGAAAATTTGACGAAGCTCGCGCGATTCGATGCCGAAGCCTTTGTCTTCCACCGAAATCGAGACACGCCCGCCAATTTGTTCGGCGGAAATCCGTACCCAGTGGCTGCCGTTGCTGTATTTCAAGGCGTTGTTAACGAGATTTTGAATTGATTGTTTTAGCGCAGCCTGATCAGCCAGGACATCAGGAAGATCGGGGGCGATTTGTTTTTCGACGGTAAAGTCTTTTTCTTCAATCAAGTGCTGGCAATCAGCCAAAACCGTTTCGATCAAATTCTGGACCGAAACGGGCTGAATATCATATTTTTTTCTACGCGCACGCGCTCCGGCGAATTCTAAAATCTGCTCGACCATTTCCGAAAGGCGATTTCCTTCGCGGCGGAGCAGTTTGCCGTATCGCTCGATTTGCACAGGAGTGTTGACGATTCCGTCGGCGAGATTGTCGCCCGCCGAACAAATTACAGCAACCGGAGTGCGAAATTCGTGCGTGACAGATGAGACAAAATCTAGCTGCCGCTGCGCCGCACGGGTCGCGCGGTGCGCTGAAATTATCAGCAAAACAACGCTTGCCCCGAGCAGCGCAAGAACGCCGAAACTGATGCCGAGATTGTGCCGGCGGGTTTTGTTGACGAAGCTTTCGAGCGAGCCGTCCGAGTGGCTGACTTTTAAAAGCCACCTGCCCGGCGTTTCCTTTCGTGTAATGGTAAAAGTGCCTTTTTCCTCGTCGCGTAAAACCTCAACATCGAAATTCTCGTTTGGATTTGCCCGGCTCAAACGAAGCGGCGCTCTTTCTCGCTTCTGAATTTTTGTTGTGGCTTGATGAAAAATTACAGTTCCTTCTTTTCGCGCGGGCGTGCGCGGAATCTCCGAATTTAGAAGCAAAATATTTGATGAATCAGGGCTGATGTCAAAAATCCCGGTCGCGGCATCAGATTTCGAAAAATCAAAATTCTCCTGCGATTTGTAGATCGCCGTTTCCTTTTCATCACTGCTGAAAACCCCAATAGCAAAATCTGAGTCCGAAAAATGACGGCGTCCAAGCGCCGGGATGATTTCATTTTTTATGGTATCGGAGCTTAATTTTACAATCAGATAACTTCCGCTGTTTATTGCCGGAGTTTTAAGTGTTAGTTGGTTTTCTTGAGGCGTGATTTGTTCCTTTCGCTCGAAAAAGGGAATTGCCAAAGCCGGAATTTCCGGAGCAATTGAATCGAAACCGTGGATAAACGGCAAGGTGGCGACGGATTTTGATTCGTCGTTTATTTTATCGAGCAGCGGTTTCAATTCATGGGTCCAAGTTGCCGGAAAAAGTTGTTTTTCATTGAGGTCAAAACGATTTAATTGTGGTTCACCGTTTTCGATTCGGCGAGTAACGTAAATTTCGGAAACGAGCGCCGGAAATTCGGTTTGTCGGCGCCACAATGCATAACTTTGGGCAATTCTTTCAGCATTTTCAACGTCCGCAATATCCAGTTGAAACGAAAAAAAAGCTTTGGTCATTTCGCCGTTAAAATCCTGGGCAAAACGCCGCACGTCCGTTTGCAGACGTGCCTGCATCCGCTCACGTTCGGCGGCGCTGATTTCACCGAGCCACCGATATTGCAAGGTCGCTAAAACGCCAAGAAGTAGCGGCAAAAGAATTGCCAGCAAAAGGGTTAAAGACAATTTGTCACGTAACAACTTCAACACAAAAAGAATCCTAGCACGAAATTTTCGACTTGAAATCTTGTAAAACGAAGATTTTACATTCTTAACAAATTCTTTGCGAAGCCTTAACCAATTTAAAATAAAAACGCGCGAAGATGGATTTCGAAAACGAGCAAAGGCTCAAAACCCTGGAAATCCTAAGAGGAAAGAAAAAAATGAGAAAATTATTAGCTATTTCTTTATGCGCAATGTTCGTCCTCGGTGACGCAACGATTTACAGTCTGCAATCGGCGCAGGCTGCAACCTACCTTCAAGATGAACGCGCCGAAGTCGTTTTAAGACAAGCCCGCCAGGCGCTCGGCGGCGATGCTGTCATCAACGCCATCGAAAACATTTTAATCAACGGCAGAGTCAATCATAAAATAAAATTGCCTGACGGACAGGAAAGAGCTATGGACGCAAATGTCGAAATGGCTCTCGAAACATCGGGCAAATTGCACCGAAGCCTAAAGAGCGGCGGCGAGGTAAAGCTGGCAGCCGAACCCGGCAAAACAGTCTTCTTTAAAGAAGCTGACGTGATTGTTCACAAAAAGCTTGACGGCGCGGAAGCGGAAAAAATTCAAAGAAGAGTCAGCAATCCGCACGGCGAAGAATTTTCGAGACTTCTTTTCGGGCTTTTGTTGAAAACCTCGCCCGGTTTGAAAGCGATTTACAATTATGTTGGCGAAGGCAGCGTTGACGGAACGGCTGCTGACATTGTTGAAGCTACAGGGGAAAACGGTTTTGCCGTCAAGCTTTACATTGACAAAAGCTCGCACCTGCCGCTGATGATGAGTTATCGTTCCGCAAAACCGTTTCAAATTTTCTTGAAAAAAGACGGTGCAGCATCCGCCGGACTTGCCGAAAAGGATGTAACATTTTTCCGTCACACATTGCCTGAAGGCGAAAAGGTAAACGGCAACGGCGAAGTGAAAGTATTTGTCCGCAAGAAAGATGAAAACGGAACCGTTACCGAAACTGTCAAAGCTCCCGAAGGTTTGCCGCGAATCGCTGTTGAAGAAGCCGATTTTCAAGTTCGTTTCTCAGATTATCGCAGCGTCAACGGGTTAATGCTTCCGCACCGAATTGCTAAAACAGTCAATGGTGAAGAAGGCGAAACGATGACGATTGATAGCTATCAAGTTAACGTGGCGAATCTCGGCGAAAAATTCAAAGATAATTTCACCTTTGTTCGCAAGCCCACACAAAAATAAATTCGATTAATCCCTCGATAAAACAAAATCCGCATAGTTTGTTATATAAACTATGCGGATTTTTTTTCGGCTTGAAATGATCTGAAAAATCAAATGATTCTTTTTTGCAGATCGAGCAAATAATCGCGCATTTGTTCGGGTGAAAAGTTTTCAATTTTCGTTTGTTTTAATTCTTCGATCAAAATTTCGTTGGCTGTTTGAAACAAAGTCGTCTGCATTGCCATGCGGCTTCTTGCGGCGCGTTTGACAGCGGAATTCAAACCGTTTGATTCGTTCGCGGCAGCGATTTGTTTCTGGTGTTCGACTTCTGCAAAAACATCTATTTCATATCGTTCGAGCCTCTCCAAAACCTCGCGCGCACGAACGATTACTTCGGGAGGAAGACCGGCAAGCCGAGCGACCGCAATTCCGTATGATTTCGTCGCTCGCCCGCGTTCGAGCCTATGAAGAAAAACGACTTCGCCGCCGCGTTCCGATGCCGTGATTTGATAATTTTGCGCTCCCGGCAGGCGTTCGGCTAGCTCCGTAAGCTCGTGATAATGTGTTGCGAAAAGCGTTTTAGCGGCATGTTCAGAAGAATCGTGCAGGAATTCGGCGACCGACCATGCGATTGAAAGTCCATCAAATGTGGAAGTTCCGCGCCCGATTTCATCGAGCAGAACCAGCGAGCGCGGCGTCGCATTATGCAGAATTGCCGCCGTTTCCGTCATTTCGACCATAAAAGTCGAGCGCCCGGAAGCTAAATCGTCCGAAGCGCCCACGCGGGTCCAAACGCGGTCAACAAGCGGCAATTTTGCTTGCCGAGCAGGGACGAAGGAACCAATTTGAGCGAGAATTTGAATGATCGCCGTTTGCCGCAGAACGGTAGATTTTCCGCCCATATTCGGTCCAGTGATAATCAGCAAACGATCCGTCGAATTGTTTAAAAACAAATCGTTCGGCACAAACGGCTCGTTTAAAAATGCTTCGACGACCGGGTGACGCCCGTCTTTGATTTCGATTTCGTCGCCATCATGCAAAACCGGGCGAACAAAATTTCTTCGTGAAGCCGTTTCAGACAAAGCAGCCAGCCCGTCCAGCGTCGCCAGCGCTCGCGCCGTTGTTTGTAAATTTTTAGTTTCCTGCGCTACAGTTGCGCGAATCTGCCCGAAAAGTTCGGTTTCGATTTCCAGAATTCTTTCTTCCGCACCAAGAATTTTGCGTTCCCATTCTTTAAGCTGCGGCGTTGTAAAACGTTCGGCGTTAACGAGTGTTTGGCGGCGTTCGTAATCGGCGGGAACTCGCGATAAGTTGGATTTTGAAATCTCGATGAAATAGCCGAAAACGTTATTAAATTTGACGCGCAGGCTGGCGATTCCCGAACGACGTTTTTCGTTTTCTTCAAATTGAGCGATGGTTTGTTTGGCATCGCGGCTTAAATTTCTCAGTTCGTCAAGCTCGGCATTAAAACCGTCCCGAATAGCGCCCCCGTCGGAAATGCTCAAAGGCGGATTTTCCGAAATTGCAGCTTTGACTAAATCTTTGATTTCGGGCAATTCAAAAATATTATCGTGCAAAACCTGAAGCAGTGAGCTGTTCGCGTCCGATAACGACTTTTTGAGGTTTGGAACTTGACTTAGCGACCGGGCGAGTGTAAGCAAGTCGCGCGGCGTGGCGGTGTTCATATTAAGCCTGCCGATAAGACGCTCCAAATCCGAAATTTCTTTGAGTGAAACGCGCAGGCGGTCGCGCAAAATGGAATCGCACAATTCATCAACAGCCGTCGCTCTGGCTTCGATTTCGCCGCGTCGAATTGAAGGGCGGACGAGCCACGATTTTAAAAGCCGCGAACCCATATTCGTGACGGTTTGATCAATAACGCCAAACAAAGTGCGGCGTTTGTCGCCCGACGAGCTTTGCGGTTCAACGATTTCGAGATTTCGAAGCGTAACAGCGTCCAAAACCATAAACTCGTTTGCCTCAAAATAATTAATGTCGGCAACGTGCGCGGCTGCGGCTCGCTGCGTTTCCTGCACATAACGCAAAGCGGCTCCGGCGGCGCGAACGGCTTGCGTTTTTTCCGTTAATCCGAAACCTTCCAGCGATTGAACGGCGAAATGTGTTTTTAATAATCCTTCACAGTAATCGTCGAAAAACAGCCAGTCATCGAGCGGCGTCAAGGTTGCCGAAAAACCTGTTTGCTCATTTTTGACAGGGAAGGGCACAATATTGTCAATTTTGGATTTTGGATTTTGGATTTTGGATTCTTCGCTCGTCTTTTCTGTGTTGTTTGAACTTAGAAAAGAATCCTTGATTAAAACGGTCAGAGATTCGGGATAAAGAATCTCCCGCGGAGAAAAAGATTCGATGTCGGCGCGGAGTGTTTTCCAGGCGTCTTTGCCCTTGCATTCGGTGGCGCGAAATTCGCCGGTTGATAAATCGAGAAACGCCGCTCCGAAAGCTTCGCCCGCGCCGCAAACAGCGGCGAGATAGACCGAATCTTTGGTTTCGAGAAGCTGTTCGTCAATCGCCGTGCCGGGCGTGATAACGCGAGCAACTTCGCGGCGGAAGGTTTTTCGATTCCCGATGTTTTCTTCGACTTGCTCGCAAACTGCAACGCGGTAGCCTTTGCGGACGAGCTTCGCAATATAGCCGACCGCCGCGTGATGCGGAACGCCGCACATCGGAATCGGATTTCCGCGGTCTTTGCCGCGCGCCGTGAGAACGATTTCCATTTCTCGCGCGCCCGTCACGGCATCGTCAAACAATAGCTCGTAAAAATCGCCGCAGCGGAAAAACAAAATCGTGCCGGGAAATTTTTGTTTTAATTCGTGATATTGCCGAATCATCGGCGTTCCGTTGTTTGCAGCTTCCATTTTCTTAGTCCGAATTACAACACAAGGATAAAGGGAGTTTGAAGGATTTCAAAATTAGACTTGATTTGGCGGAAATGCAAGCCGTCAAAATGCGATTTTGCTTACTCCAGGTTTGCTTTGAGCAATAAATTTACGGTATTTTTAAACGCGCAGAGAAATTTCTCAACCGATCAGACGCTCAATCCAAAAGAGGTAAATGCAATGCGAAAAGTCGTCAAACAAATTTTTATCACCGCGTTAATGGTATTAGGCGTTTTTTCCGCCGTTACAGCTTTCGCGCAGGATAAATCAGATACTAAGCAAACCGATTCAAACAAAATTAATCCCGCGCTTTTAGGGCGAAACGCTCAAGATGAAAACGCGCGCAAATACCGGATTGGGGTCGGCGATGAGATTATCGTCGAGGTTTTCAAGCATCCCGAATATTCGGTTATTCGCCGGGTAAATGAAAGAGGTGTTATTGCTTTGCCGCGAATCGAGCAGCCAATCCAAGCTGTCTGCAAAACTGAAAACGAATTGAGCGAAGAAATTGCGAGTTATTATAAAAAATATCTGCGACAGCCTTTTGTTAACGTTTATGTTAAGGATTATAAATCGCAACCCGTCGCCGTAATGGGCGCGGTTGATAAACCCGGACCATTTTTCATCAGCCGCCAAATGACTTTGATTCAAGCCATTTCGCTCGCTGGCGGTCCAACCAAAGAAGCCGGTTCGAAGGTTTTGGTTGCGAGAATGGGCGACGTTAATTTGTGCTCTCTGCCGGATTCGGCTGCTGGAAATACGACCGGAGAGGGAGCTTTAAAGGGCAAATTTTACACTTATAATCTACGCCGCGTGATGGAAGGTGACAATTCTGCAAATCCTTTGATGGAGCCGGGCGATATTGTTTCTATTCTTGAAGCCGACCGCGCTTATGTCATTGGAAACGTTAAGGAGCAGAAAACAATTTTGCTCAAAGAGCCGCGTACTTTAACGCAGGCGATTGCCGAAGCGGGCGGTGTCGACACATCCACAAAAATGAGGCAGATTTTTATTCTCAGACAGGACGAAAACGGAAACAAAAGCAGAATACCGTACGATATGCTGGCAATTAATTCGGGAAAAGAAAAAGACCCGTTTTTGCTCCCGAACGATATAGTCGAAGTTCCGACCGATCCCAAAAAGTCTAATCTTGAAACGCTGAAAAAAGCGTTGTTCAACGGATTGCCAGCAGTTATTCCGTTTTTATTCTAAAATTTAAGCAGCTAAACAAAAGTTTTATCAGAGTGAGCAAATGCAAGAACGCCGTGACATAATTCCGACAATTCAACCGGAAAAATCGGACATACAGCGCAGTCCAATCGAGGTTAAGCTGCCCGCCGCCGCCGAGCCTTACCATAATTATCGCGGTGCCGCACCTGAAGAAGGGGTTCGGATTCTGGATTATTGGCGGGCGATTCGCAAGCGTTTGTGGCTCGTCGTCGGCATCGCTGTTTTGATGACGACGCTCGCGGCGATTTATATGTCGCGCCGACCGGACATTTTTCTGGCGCATGCCCGCGTCCAGGTTGATCTCGAACAGGTTAATCCCGATCTTGTCTCAAGCGAGCGCCGCGCGCCTGTCGTCAACTCAGATCCGGCTTATTTCAACACCCAGCTTCAACTATTAAACAGCCCGAAATTGCTCCGGCGCGTCGTCAAGGAACTCGATTTGGAAAACAACAAAGAGTTTATGAAGGCGAAATCGGAAGAATCGCGGTCAAGCCTGCGCACGCTTTTGCGTTCAATCGGTTTAGCAAGTCCGGAAAAGAAACGTGATTCAAATGCGGTTCCGGTTTCTACCAGTACTCAGGTCGAAACGGTCGAAGATATGGCTGAGGCAAAACGCTTGGCGCCGTATGTCGAGGAATTGCAGCGAAAATTGATGATCGAGCCGGTGCGCGAAGTCCGCTCCTCGCAAAAGGAAACTCGTTTAATTGACATTGCCTATCAGCATACGAATCCCGAATTGGCAGCGGTCATTGTAAACGGCGTGGCTGCGACTTTTGTCAGATCGAATCAGGAAAAGAGAACAGGGAAAAGCGAAGAAACAAACAAATATTTGCAGGAACGAGTTGCCGAATTACAGGCGGAAGTTAAACGCGATCAGGAACAGCTCGTTAAATTAAAACAAGATTCGGACATTTTAGAATTTGAAAATCAAAGAACTCTGGCAGGCGAACAGACGCAGCTTTTAAACAAACAGCTTTTGGAAGTTTCTAACAATCGCAAGGAAGCCGAAGCCAAGTATCTCGCCGCAAGACATCCGGAAGCGCTTTTAGCGCTCACTGAAGACAGCGCAGCGCGCAAATTTATTGATGATATACAGCTTGATATTGCCAGAACACAAAGGGAAAAAGAGCGTCTCCTGATTGAATATACGCCGGAAGCACCCGAAGTTTTGGAAAAGGAAAAAGAAATCGAAACGCTCAATAAAAAGCTCGATGAATTCCGCAAACGCAATCAGAATAATTTGCTCTTAAATTTAAAAACCCGTTTCGAACAGGCGAAAGCTCAGGAAGAAAAAATCAAAGGCGAATTTGAGCGGCAATACAATATTGCTCAAACACAGAATAAAGCCGGAATTGATATAACTCTTTTACAGCAGCGGCTCGATAACAATATTAAACTGCTCGACAATTTATCCAATCAACAGCGCGAAAACGATATTGTCGCCGTTGGTACAGGAAACAACGTTTCGATTGCAGATGTCGCCGTGACGCCCGAAGATCCGATCGGACCGCGCCGTTTGTTGACGGTTACGATGGCGTTTATGCTGTCGCTCGTTTTCGGTTGCGGGTTGGCGTTGTTTCTCGAATATCTTGACGATACCGTGCGGACGACCGAAGATGTCGAAAACATTCTGCGTCTTCCGGCTCTGGCAGTTATTCCGACGATTGATGCGAGTCAGAAACGCAAGCTTTTGGCTGCCGGATCGCCAGATAATCAAAACGGCACTGGGCGTTTGGAATTGCTTATCAGCAACGATACTCGCTCGGCTTTGGCAGAAGCTTATCGTCAGCTTCGAACTTCGATTTTGCTTTCAACCGCCGGACACGCTCCGAAATCACTTCTTGTAACATCGAGCGTGCCGAGCGAAGGCAAAACTACGACCGCCGTCAACACTGCGATTTCATTGGCGCAAACCGGCGCTAAAGTTTTGATTATTGACGCCGATATGCGCCGCCCGCGGCTGCACGGAATTTTCCAGATTTCCAATGAGCACGGTTTAAGCTCGATTTTGTCGAATCAATTGGACGAAGACGAAATACTCGATATTATTCAGCACGATGAAGAATCCAATCTTTATCTGCTACCCTCGGGCGCAGTGCCCCCAAATCCGGCTGAATTAATCGGCTCCGATCAGATGTCGCGGCTGCTAAAAGTAATGGAAGCGAATTTTACGCACGTCGTCGTAGATTCGCCGCCGATTGCTTCCTTTACCGACGGCGTTTTGATTTCATCAATGGTTGACGGCGTTTTGCTCGTCGTTCATTCGGGCAAATCTTCGCGGCAGGTTATCAAACGCGCGCGTCAATTGCTCGGCGAAGTTGGCGCAAAACTGTTTGGCGTGGTTCTCAATAACGTCAATCTGCGCTCACAGGAAAATCATTACTATTACCAGAATTACTATTACAACTCTTACTACAATCGAGACGAGGATTGATTAACTACGAATTACGAATGACGAAAGGACGTGCTTTATTTCTTCATTCGTAATTCATATTTGTTTTTAAATGGCAGAAGAAAAGACAAAAGTATTGGTGACGGGTGCGGGCGGATTTATCGGCAGCCATCTTGTTACATATTTAAAAAATAAAGGCTTTTGGGTGCGCGGCGTTGATATCAAAGAACCGGAATTTTCCGATTCGGACGCAGACGAATTCGAATTGCTCGATTTACGGCGCTGGGACAATTGTTTGCAGGCGACGCGCGATGTTCATGAGGTTTACGCGCTTGCCGCCGATATGGGCGGGATGGGATTTATTTCGCATCATCACGCGCAGATTTTGCACAATAATTCGCTCATCAATCTTCACACGCTCGAAGCCGCTCGCGTGAACAATGTCAAACGCTATCTTTATACGTCAAGCGCCTGCGTTTACAACGAAAGCCTGCAATCAGATGCGAACGTTCGACCTTTAAAAGAAGAAGACGCTTATCCGGCGATGCCGCAGGACGCTTACGGCTGGGAAAAACTCATCAGCGAACGGCTTTGCTCACATTACCGCGATGATTACGGAATTGAAACGCGAATCGTGCGTTTTCACAATATCTTCGGCGAGCTTGGAACCTGGGAAGGCGGACGCGAAAAAGCTCCGGCGGCAATGTGCCGAAAAATCGCTTTTGCCAAATTAACAGGCAAAAACGAAATCGAAATCTGGGGCGATGGTGAACAAACGCGGTCGTTCTGTTACATTGACGATTGTCTTGAAGGCATTTATCGTCTGATGCGTTCGGATTTCGCGGAGCCTTTGAACCTCGGACAAGACCGGATGGTGACGATCAATCAGCTTGCAGACATTGTCGCCGAAATCGCCGGGATAAAAATCACGAAAAAGCACATTGACGGACCGATGGGCGTGCGGGGAAGAAATTCCGATAATACAAAATTACGCGAAGTTCTCGGTTGGGAGCCTTCGATTTCTCTCGAAAACGGTTTGCGCGAAACTTATCGTTGGATCGAAGAACAAGTGCGCGCCAATTTGAGAGATTAATTTATTTGTGATTTCAAAATTTCAGGGTTTCAAATGGCGTTAATTTCGCTAAATTCTGAAATTCTTGAATAGGTTTTTATTTTTATTCTGCTTTTATGAGCAATTTCGCCGATATTGAGATTCAGGCAGTAAGGGATTATTGGAATCGCCGTCCCTGCAATATTCGTCATTCGACCGCGCCGGTCGGGACAGAAGACTATTTTAATCAAGTCGAAGCTCGCAAATATTTTGTCGAGCCGCATATTCCGGCGTTTGCGGAATTTGACCGCTGGCGCGGCAAAAAAGTTTTGGAAATCGGTTGCGGACTCGGAACCGACACGATGAATTTTGCGCGTGCGGGAGCTGAAGTTACGGCGGTTGATCTTTCAAGCGAATCTTTAAAACTGGCGAAAAAACGCGCCGAAGTTTTTAATTTGACGGACAAAATTCGTTTTTACGAAGCCGACGCCGAGCGCCTTTCAGATTTTATTCCGGCAGAAAAATACGACCTAGTCTATTCGTTCGGAGTTGTTCATCATTCGCCGCACCCGGAAAAAATCATCGAGCAGATTCGGGGTAATTTTGTTCACTCAGGCAGCTCTTTAAAATTAATGGTTTATTACCGTTACGCCTGGAAAGTGCTGTGGATTTTGCTGACCGAAGGACGCGGGCAGTTCTGGAAGATTGACGAACATATTGCCCGCAATTCCGAAGCTCAAACGGGCTGTCCGGTAACTTATTCATACACTAAAAAAACAATTAAAGATTTAATCGGAGACGGTTTTGTTGCTGAAGATATTTTTGTTGATCATATTTTCCCGTACAAAATCTCGGAATACGTCAAGTATAATTACGTTAAAGAATGGTACTGGCAAATGCTTCCCGAACCGGTTTTTCGCGCTTTGGAAAAACGGTTCGGCTGGCATTTGTGCGTCACCGCAAAAGCTAAATAAAATTATATTCAAGGAATTATTTGTAAATGAAATCGAGAATTTCGGTTATTGGTTTGGGAAAACTTGGAGCCAGTATGGCTGGCGCTTTCGCCTCGCGCGGTTTTGAAGTTATCGGGGTTGATGTCAACGAACGTTCGGTAAATCTGGTAAATGAAGGGCGTGCGCCCGTACAGGAAACCGATTTGGATAAATACATCGAAGAAAACAAAGCGCGAATTCGCGCGACATTGAGCCACGAAGAGGCAATTTTAAATTCCGATGTTTCTTTCGTCATCGTTCCGACTCCGAGCGATGAAAAAGGCGCCTTTTCGCTTCAATATGCGGCGTGGGCTTTTAAAGAAATCGGCAAAGCTCTGAGAAAGAAAAACGGCTATCACACTGTAGTTTTAACTTCGACCGTTTTGCCGGGCGCGACTCGTTATGGATTGCTCCCGATTTTGGAACGCGAGTCGGGGAAAAAATGCGCCGCAGATTTCGGATTATGCTACAGCCCTGAATTTATCGCGCTTGGAAGCGTGATTCGCGATTTTTTAAATCCAGATTTCCTGCTTCTCGGCGAATTTGACGAGCGTGCAGGCGATCAAATCGAACAGATTTATTCCGAAACAATGTTCGGAAATCCGCCGTGCAAACGGATGAGCCTAGAAAATGCGGAATTAACAAAAATTTCGGTCAACAGTTTCGTCACGACGAAAATCACGTTCGCCAATATGCTTGCCGATTTGTGCGAGCGAGTTCCGGGCGGAAACGTTGATGTTGTGACCGATGCCCTCGGAGCTGACAAACGAATCGGACGAAAATATTTGACCGGCGCGCTCGGTTACGGCGGACCCTGTTTCCCGCGCGATAACGTTGCTTTAAGCTACATCGCCCGCGAAATGGAAACGCGCGCCGCGCTTGCCGAAACAACCGACGATTTTAATCGTTCGATGGCTGAAAGAATCGCCGAAAATCTGCGTCCGGTCGTGCAGGACGGCGTAACGACAGCCGTTTTGGGATTGTCTTACAAACCGTTTTCGCACGTTGTCGAGGAATCGCAGGGCGTTTATTTGGCAAATGCTTTATCGCAAGCCGGCGCTCGCGTGGTCGCTTACGACCCGCTTGCCAATGAATCGGCAAACGCCGAATTGAAGGGCAAGGTTTTGATTTTGGATTCGGCTAAAAAATGTCTGGAGCAAGCGGAAGTCGTTTTGATCACAACAGCAGATCCCGAATTTCAGACTTTGACTTACGCTGATTTTAATCCTGAATTCAGCCGAATTAAGGTCATTGATTTTTGGCGGATTTTGCGCGCCGAGCTGCAAAATCGTCCGAATATTGAATACGTTCCGGTCGGTTGCAGCACGCGGGACGAAGAAAACGCCGCACGTTTGCGCGAGCTTTGGCACGGCGAGCGGTTTTAAAATATTAAAATCACAGATAAGACGGATTTCTCGCAGATGGTAGTTTTTGTCTGTTTAATCTGCTTTTATTCTGTGATTGTTTTTTTTGATGAGCGAAACGAAAAAAGTCGAAATTGTTTTTCCCTGTCACAACCGCCGCGAGATTACCTTGCAGTGTCTTCGCAGCCTGGCGCGGATTGATAAAATCGGCTTGGAAGTGCATATCGTAGTTGTTGATGATGGGAGCACGGATGGAACGAGCGAAGCTATTCGGCGCGAGTTTCCCGAAGTCGAAATTTACTCTGGCGACGGGAATTTGTGGTTTACAGCCGGAACAAATCGCGGCGTCGAAGCGGCTTTGAAACACAAGCCCGATTACGTTTTGTGCATTAACGACGACGAGATTTTCGATTCCCGTTTTTTGCGACGAATGGTCGAAACTGCCGAAGCAAATCCACGTTCAATTGTCGGCGCGTTGCTGGTTTTGTGGGACGATATGAAAACCGTTTTCCAGGTCGCGCCGCGTTGGAAAACATGGCAGGGCGGTTGGCGTCATTATAATCAGCAGACCATTCACACGGTTCCCAATAACCCTTTTGAAGTCGGCTTGATAGTCGGCAACTGTGTTTTGGTTCCGGTTGAGGCAATCCGCGAATGCGGTTTGATGGATGAAAAACGTTTCGTCAATTTCGGCGATGCCGAATGGACGCCGCGAATGCGAAAGCATGGCTGGAAATTGCTGCTTGAGCCGCGAGCACGTGTTTTCTGCCAGCCAAACTTGCCGCCGAAATCTCTCAGGCATCAATCGTGGGGTGAACTTTACCAGACGCTTTGGGCTGACAGGCGCAAATTGCAGAATCTGAGAGTTCAGTTTCGCTCACTTTGGGTTGGAGCGCCTACAAAAGCGCACGCCGTCGCCGCTTTTACAACTCACATCGCCCGGCTCGGTTTGCAATCAACCAGATTGTGGCGGGAAAAACCAGGTAAAGAAAAAACTCTCGCGGAAGATTACGCATAAAAATGCTAAAAATCGGGAGCACAGGCGATTCTCTGGCAAGAAACGCCGAATGGCGCAAACAATTTTCTAACGAAACGACTCGACGCACAGAAAATGAAGCGGACGAGCCGTCCTTGCTCTTAGAAAAAGAAGTTTTATTTGTCTGGAATTACACCGAATGGGGCGGCGCACAGATTTATTTTCTCGGAATTATGCGGCTTTTGCGGGAAATGAATATCAGAGTGTGCGCTGTAATGCCGGAAGGAACGAGCGAAAAACTGCTCGGTTATTTCGAGCGAGAAAATATTCCGACAAGTTTTTTTCCGACGCGAATTGACGCGCAAAAAGCCGCAAACTTTGGGCATAAAATTCGCCGACGATTGAACGATTTGCGCTGTCATTGGATTCTTGCAAGACATTTGTCGGAATTAAATTTGGAAAACAAAATCGTGCATCTTGACGTCGCGCCTTGGAATGCAGCGAGCTTGTTGTATTTTCTGGCGCGAAAAGCTGAGGTTTTCGTCACGCTGCATATTTCGCAATCGGACGCTCCAACTTTGCGAAATCGTTGGATCAGATTGAAATACAAATTGTTGTGCCGCTTGCCTAAGTTTCATCTTCTGGCTTCAAACGAAGATATGCGGCAAAGCTTGCGCTGGTTTGTGGACGAAAAATTTTTCGCCTCGATTCCGATTGCTTACACGGGCGTTAACACACGGGAAATTCGCGGAGTCTTAAATTTGCCACTTGAGCGCGAAAAACTGATTCAAAAATACGGTTTAAGCGAAAACCGCCTGCTGGTTTTTTCGCTCGGAAGTCTAATCGAGCGCAAAGGATTTCGGGTTTTGCTCGAAGCCGCGCGGCGGTTGAAAAACGAAAATCTGTTTTTCGTTTGGATCGGCGATGGCGAAAAGCTGGCTGAGATGCAACAATTGATCGTTGAATTCCGGCTTGAAAATTCGGTAAAAGTCATCCGACCGACTGAAATCGGCGAAAATCGGGAAGATTTGCTCAGGTTGTTCAGAATTGCGGATATTTTTGTTCATCCTTCGTTTGCAGAAGGGCTTCCAGGGGCGATGCTAGAGGCGATGGCGCTAGGTCTTCCGGTTGTGGTTTCGGAAATCAACGCCGTACCGGAAGCTGTCAAAAATATGGAAAACGGCTTGCTGGTCCGCGCAGGAGATGCCGACGAATTTGCTAAAGCAATTTTGACTTTAGCGAAAGATGGAAAATTACGCGAAAACCTGGCAAACAAAGGGCAGGAAACGGTTTTAAATAATTTTACTGAAGAGCGTTGCGCCGAAGTGACAATTGATTTTTACAAAAATTGTTTGAATACTTTTTGATTTAAAACCGGCGCTTATTCGCGGTTAATGACAGAAAAAATGATTTCAGTGCAGGACAACATTTCCGAAGCGGTTTTTGAAGAGATGCTGAATCGTTCGGATTTGCGTTTGTTCGAGAAAATTACGAGCCAGACCGACGATTTTGACAAACGCTCGTTGCTCGCTTGTCAGCGCGCGGTCAGAAATCTATTGGGAAATTATGTTTATCTTGAAATCGGCTCTTATCTGGGAGGCAGCCTTCAGCCGTTTTTGCTCGATCCGTCTTGCGAGCAAATTTTTTCGCTTGATAAACGACCGTTATCACAGCCTGACGAGCGAGGTGTTGATTTTATTTATAAAAACAACTCGACCGCCCGAATGCTTGAAAATCTGAAACAGGTCGCGCCCGAAAATCTTGATAAAATCGTCTGCGTTGACGGCGATGTGAGCGAAATCGAGAAAACGAAAATCACCCCTAAACCCGACTTATGTTTTATTGACGGCGAGCATACCGACGAAGCCTGTCAGCGCGATTTTCATTTTTGTTTGGAAGTAATGAACCCCGAACGCGGCGCGGTTGTGTTTCACGACGCGGGCGTCGTTTATCACGGGTTGAAAGAAATTATCGAGTTTTTAGATGCGAAGGAAATCAAATTTACGGCTTATAATCTGCCGCACGTGATGTTTGTCATTGAGATCGGCGATTTTCCGCTGCACCGAGAACCGGAAATAAACCGGATGCTAATCAATAATCATACGGGTTATTTGTATTCGTTACAGTCGAACGATTTTTACCGGGCGTTTGTCAATAAACCGATTATCAGAAAATACAGGGAATTTCGGGCTTGGCTTGCTGGAAGCAACGTCAGCGAATAATTTTTTTGATGGAAAACAGGCTCAAAAAAGAAATAGCCGCTTTCGACGGAATTTGGCAGGGTGGTTATTACGAAGGCGACCCGCTCGAACCGCTCGCGCGCTCGAATTACGGGCAGATCGGTTATATGAGCATTTTGCATGCGACTTATCTGCTCTGCATAAAGCCTTACGTCAAACCCGAAACCTTGGCTCTCGAAATCGGCGCTGGTCGTGGAGCTTGGACTCGTTGTTTGCTGCCTGCGAAAGAAGTTTGGTGTTTGGACGCTTTGCCCGCCGAATACAATCGGTTTTGGGAATATGTTGGAGATGAGCAGCATGTTCGTTATTTACAGGTCGAAGATTTTAGCTGCCGCGATTTACCGGACGATTATTTTGATTATTTGTTTTCGTTCGGTTGTTTTTGTCATATTTCTTTTGTCGGAATCGAAGAGTACGCGAAAAATTTGTTTCCGAAATTAAAGCGGGGCGCAAATTGTTTCTGGCTCGTCGCCGATTATGAAAAGTACAATCGTGTGGTCAACAATCTCCCGAGCCACAGCATTTGGGCTGCTGCCGCGCCAACGGGCAGGCGTTACGCGCCGTTTCGGAAATTGCTTGATTTGCTGAAGCAAATTGATAAACCCGAACCTTTGCAGCCGGACGCTGACGAGGTCCCGCGGTCGGGCAGATGGTACAATGCGGGAACAAAGCGAACTTGCGAGATGCTGCTAAAACACGGCTACGAAATTGTTGATGAAGATGTCGGGACGATTGTTCGCGATCCGATTATTCATTTTAGAAAGCCGTAAAACTCATCGCAAGTATTGAATATGGTCGAAAACAACGATTTGGAAAACGGCAATTTCCCGCTGGTTGACCGCGTAAAATACCTGAAAGACAGGGCGCGCGGCAAAAAGGTGCTGCATTTGGGCTGCACGGATTATCCTTTTACCGAACAGGTAATCGCCAACAAAATGCTGCTTCATTTCGAGCTGGCGAAAATTGCAGACGAGCTTTACGGTTTTGATTTTGACGAGCGCGGAATCGAGATTTTGAAAGAACACGGAACAAAAAATCTCTTTCGAGCGGATTTGGAAAGTTTGCAGGAAGTACCTTTGAATAAAACTTTCGACGTGATTATCGCGGGCGAAATGATCGAGCATTTATCGAATCCGGGCTTGTTTTTGCGCGGGATTCAGCGGTTTATGAATCCGCAGACAAATCTAATTATCACGACCATCAACGCTTATTGCGGGATGCGAATGTTCACTTACGGTTTGCGGGGAAGAGGCGGTGCGCATGAACCCGTTCACCCGGATCACGTCGCTTATTATTCGTTTTCGACTCTCAAAGTTTTGGTCGAGCGTCACGATTTGAAGGTCAAAAGATTCGCTTTTTACAATACGGGCGAGGAGCACAGAAAGCTGGCTCCCTGGAAACAAAAGCTCGCTAACGACATCAGCGTTCGTATCGCCAAACAATGGGCTGACGGCATTATCGCCGAATGCGGTTTAAAAGGATGAACAACAGCATTCCGCGAAGCGTCATTTTCGGATTTTTATCGTGGCTCCTGCCGTTTGCCTTAACGTTTGCGGCAACGCCCATCATTGTCCGGCATCTCGGCGCGGCGGAGTACGGCATTTACGTTTTGGTGCTCGGTTTTATCAGCTATACGTTTGCTTTTAACATCGGGCGCGCCGTTACCAAATATGTAGCCGAATATCACGCCATTGGCAGATTCGACCGCATCAACGAAGTTCTGTCTGCCACGCTACTTTTAAATTTAGCGGTCGGTTCAATCGGAGCCGTAATTCTGCTGGCTTTGACGAACAATCTCGTCACGGACATTTTGCAGATTGAAACGGATTTGCAAGTCAAAGCCCTAACGGCGTTTTACGTCGGGGCAGTAACGCTCGCTTTTTGGATGATCGGGCAAGTGTTTAGCTCGATTTTACAGGCTCTCGGGCGTTTTGATTCGTTTTCGCAAATCACTTTTGCGACCAGCGCCGTGCAGACAATCGGAAACGTCACTCTGGCTTGGTCTGATTACGGAGTAGTCGCGCTGTTGACTTGGAATTTATTCACGATTGTTTTGAGCGGAATCGTATTTTTTTTCGCCGGGCAGCGGCTTTTGCCTGAATTTCGTTTGAATGTTTTACCGAGCCGGGAAGTTTTTTCGCTTGTCGGCAGATTTAGCGGCGGAATCGTTGCCTACCAAATTATCGCCAATTTGTTATTGATTTTTGAACGCACTTGGGTGACGCGACAGCTCGGAGCCGAGAGTCTGACATATTACACCGTCCCGATGATGCTTTCGTTTTACATTCATCACGTCGTCGGGAGCTTGACGCTCGTCCTGTTTCCGATGACGAGCGAATTGACAACTCTCAAAAATAAATCCGCCTTGCTGGCGCTTTACCGGCGGACTACGAAATACGTTTGTTTGATGGTCGCTTTTATGGGCGTTACGCTGGCGGTTTCGAGCCGTGAGTTTTTGAGTCTTTGGCTCGGCGCGGATTTCTCCCAGCGTTCTTCCTGGGTTTTTGTTTTTCACGTTTCGACCTACAGTTTATTTGCGATTTTGATTGTCGCCTGGCAAATGATCGAAGGTTACGGTTTGCCTTTTTATAACGCCATTTTTAATACCGTTTCTTTTGTAATTTGCGTTTCATTAATGATTACGCTGGTTGCGCCTATGGGAATTACCGGAGCGGCGATTGGACGATTTGCTTCGGCGCTGCCGATTCCGATTTTTATTTTTCTGGTCGAGCGGCGAATGTTCGGAAACGTTTTGTGGGGCTTTTGGCGGCAAACCGTTTTAAAGCTCGGAATTGCCGGGTTTGTTTGCGCTCTCACGCAATATTTTATCTTATCGAAGCTTACGCACGGTTGGACTGCTTTGATTTTATCGGGAATTATCGGTGGTTTGATTTTTTTAACCTCGCTGCTTGTTTCAAATTTTCTCGATGAAGAAGAACGCCGCTGGTTCGGAGGCTTTATGAAACGGGCGATTGCGGCTCGCGCTTGAAAGCGATAAAAGCCATAAAAACCGCAGCATCGTTTGACTGAAAACCTGATAAATGATTTTCTGAAATAGAAATACGAGAAAATGATTAACTCGACCAAAGCAAATTCGTTTAAATCGTTCTCCGATTCACGGAGCAACGGGTTTTTGTTGGCGGCGTTTTTGCTGGTTTTCAGTGCTCTGTTAGCTGCTTTTTTGCTGCTTTTTATTGACGATGACGTTTGGAAAGCAGCGGCGAATTGGTATCTGCTGCCTTGGATTATCCTGACGGCGGCGGTTCTTTTGGCACCAATCGGTTATTTGCTTTATTACAAAAAATTCGATCCTTTTCATCCGCTCGTCCAGGCATCCTGGTCTTACTGGTTTCCGGCGTTTGTAATCGGCGGTTTGGTGATCGCTTCCGGTTATATTTATCCGTATCAAATGTCGCTGATAGCCGACCACCAAACCGATTTTAAGTGGACTTATATTTACATAATGATTGGCTTTCTCGGAATGACAGCCGGTTTTTGTCTGCCGCTCGGAAAACGCGGGGGCGCTTATTTGAGCCGAAAATTACCCGCCTGGGATTGGGAACCTCAACAAGTTTTGCTGCCGGCAATAATTTTTCTGAGCGTCGGATTGTTTTTCTATATCAGCGCATTTATATCGGGAATTGTCGGCTTCAGCAAAGTTGATATGACCGATTCTTTTGCAACATTAAATTACATGTTGTCGCTGCTGGCGCTGCAAGCCGGTTTTCTGGTGGCAATTTATATTTTTAAAGCCAAAAGAATAACGCCGCAGCATTTAATTGCCTTCGGCGTGATCGGCATTGTTTTATTTTCTCGCTTGAGCTTGGGCGGAAATCGCGGAAGCTTGCTGCTGATTGTTTATCTGCTGGCAATGGCTTTTGTTTATTCAGGCAGAAAATTAAAGTTTTTGCACGGCGTAATATTCGGGACAGTTGCGGTTTTAGCGATTTTAATCGGAATGGTTTACGGCACGACGTTTCGCAATATCAAGGGTGCCGAGGAGCGTACCGGAATCGGCGAGCAAATGGATTATGTCGGGCAGACTCTCGAAGCCGTGACGACACAGGATACAGGCAAGGTTTTGGACGAGGCTTTTTACAATCTCGGCGAGAGAATTGACGGCGTTAGTTCCGTTGCCGTAGTAGTTTCAAATTACGAAAGACTGAAACCTTTTGAAGCCGATTATGGACTCGAAAATAACATCATCACCGAGTTGTGGACGATGTTCATTCCGCGTTTTTTGTGGGCGAATAAGCCTTTGATTTACGACGCGCGGTCTTACAGCGATTTGTATTTTAATTTTAGCGGCAATTCTTACGCGATGACGCCAGTTGGGGATTTGCTGAGAAACTTCGGTCCCATCGGAGTTCCCATCGGGATGCTGATCGTCGGAATCTTTCTGCGTTTGATCTACGCGATGCTGATTGAAGATCAAGCCGTTACCATCGGGCGCGCGACCGCATATTATATGTTTATCGCCACCGTTTCTTACGAAGGTTATTACACGACGATCATTCTTTACGGTTGGCGCGTTTTGCTGATTGTTTTCGTCACTTTTCTGCTTACGGATTTCTTTTTAATCCGCAAAAAGCGTTTGTAAATCGCCGAAATGGAAACGGTTGTATTCACCAACGGTTGTTTTGACATCCTGCACGCCGGTCACGTTGATCTTCTCGAAAGAGCACGGCGGCTCGGAACAGAATTGATCGTCGGCATCAATTCAGATCGCAGTGTCAGACAAATCAAAGGAGCGCCGCGTCCTTTTGTCGCGGAAACAGAAAGGGCAGCCGTTTTGCGAGGTTTGCGAGCGGTTGACGATGTTGTCATTTTTGACGAACCGACGCCGCAGCGAATAATAGAAGAGATCAAACCCGATGTTTTAGTGAAGGGCGGCGATTGGAAGCCGGAAGAAATCGTCGGCTCGGATTTCGTTTTGGCGCGAGGCGGCAAAGTTTATTCACTGCCTTTGCTAGAAGGGTTCTCGACGACCGGGATCGCCGAGAAGATCATTGAATCGGTGAAGCAGCCGAAACAAAAAATTGAGGACAATTTTTCGCTGCAAAATCAGGCGAGCATTGAAATTGCGCGCCATTCGTTAACAGCTCACAAAGCGGTCTTTGATTTACTTTTTGAACGGGAAATTCCGACAATTGTTCAATCAGCCGAATTGATTGCGGCGGCTTTGAAAGCGGGTAATAAAATTTTGCTTTGCGGAAATGGCGGAAGCGCCGCTGATGCACAGCATATTGCAGCAGAATTTGTCGGAAGATTTGAAAAAGAGCGAAGAGGATTCCCTGCGTTCGCCTTAACTACGGACACTTCAGCCCTGACGGCGCTCGGCAACGATTACGGTTTCGAGCGCATTTTTGCCCGTCAAGTCGAAGCGCTTGCTTCGACGGGCGATGTTCTCATCGGAATCAGCACGAGCGGCAATTCGCCAAACATTTTAGCCGCGATTATGGCGGCGCGAAAAATCGGCTGCAAGACAATCGGTTTGACGGGGGCGAAGGGCAAAAAGCTCGCGGGGCTTTGCGATGTCGCCGTGATAGTTCCTGCGGAGCGCACCTCGCGGATTCAGGAAGGACACGCGGCAATCGGGCACTTGTGGTGCGAGATTGCGGACAATATTTTAATACCTTAAATATACAGATCAATTTTTAAATGAGTAAAAAAGCATTAATAACAGGAATTACGGGACAGGACGGAAGCTATTTAGCCGAGCATCTGCTTGATTTGGGTTACGAAGTCCACGGACTTGTTCGCCGCGTTGCGCTTGAAAACCCGGAGCGAAGATTTACGCGGATTAAACATCTGCTCGATAAAGTGACGCTTCACTCGGCGAGCCTTGAGAGTTATCCGAGCATTTTTCACGTTATCAGCAAACACGAATTTGACGAATGCTATCACCTCGCGGCTCAAAGCTTTGTCGCTGAAAGTTTTGCCGACGGGTTTTCGACAATGAACACAAATATCAACGGCACGCATTTTATCCTTGCAGCTCTGCGCGAGCTGCGCCCGACGTGCCGTTTTTATTTTGCCGGTTCAAGCGAAATGTTCGGCAAAGCGCAGGAAATTCCGCAACGTGAAGCGACACCTTTTTATCCGCGCTCGCCCTATGGAATCAGCAAAGTCGCGGGCTTTGATTTAACGAGAAACTATCGCGACGCTTATGGAATGTTTTGCTGCAACGGAATTTTATTTAATCACGAAGGTCCGCGACGCGGCGTTGAGTTTGTTACAAGGAAAATCACTCTCGGAGTAGCCCGGATTAAATTAGGAATGGCGACCCAGTTGCGATTGGGAAACCTCGAAGCCAAGCGCGATTGGGGACACGCTGCCGATTACGTGTCAGCCATGCACTTGATGCTACAGCAAAACGAACCTGACGATTATGTTGTGGCAACGGGCGAAACTCATTCGGTGCGCGAATTTTGTGAACTTGCTTTCGGAAGCGTCGGACTTGATTATCAAAAATACGTCGTCATTGACGAGCAATTTTACCGTCCGGCGGAGGTTGATCTGCTTATTGGCGATGCGACAAAAGCGCGCGAAGTGCTGGGTTGGCGCCCGAAATACACTTTTGAAGCACTGGTCAAAGAAATGGTCGAATCTGA
This sequence comes from Acidobacteriota bacterium, assembly GCA_030863175.1. Lineage (GTDB taxonomy): Bacteria > Acidobacteriota > Blastocatellia > Pyrinomonadales > Pyrinomonadaceae > JALZCH01. The sequence continues at coordinate 72,439 of JALZCH010000053.1, forward strand.
CCTTGAAGCAGTGGGCACGGGAGTTAATCGGTAGTTTTTGTTGATGGAAAATTGGCAGAAAGTTCTGGGAAAATTTGCCGAAGTTCGGGTTTTGGTAATCGGCGATGTGATGCTCGACCGTTATTGGTGGGGAACGGTGTCGCGTATTTCTCCGGAGGCTCCGGTTCCCGTGGTTAAGCTGGAGAAAACCGAGCTCAAAGCCGGAGGCGCAGCAAACGTGGCGGCAAATGTGTCGAGTCTCGGCGCGACAAGTCTGCTCCTCGGCGTAAAGGGCGAAGACGAAGCCGGACGCGCTTTGCCGCAGATTCTGGAAAAATTCAACGTAGCGGCAAAAAATCTAATTTCTTTCCCTCATCGTCCGACGACAACAAAAACCAGAATTGTCGCTCACAGCCAGCAGGTTGTCAGAATTGACGAAGAACAAGCCGCTCCTCTTAACAACGAACAAGCGGAAATTGTTCGGCAAACTGCAAAACGGCTTTTACCGGAAGTCGAAGCTATCGTTTTATCGGATTATGCCAAAGGATGTTTGTGCGATTCGGTTCTTTCAAGCGTTATTGAAACCGCGAGAAGATTGAACAAAGTTGTTCTTGTTGACCCGAAAGGTAAAAACTACGAAAAATACAACGGCGCGACTTTGCTGACGCCAAATAAATCGGAAGCCGCCGCCGCTTCCGGCGTTGAAATAACTGATGAACAATCTTTAATCGAAGCCGGAAATCGTTTGCTCGAAAATCTAGAAATAGAATTTTTGTTGATCACACTAGGTGAAGACGGGATGCGGCTTTTCGAACGTGGAAAAGAATCGAAACATTTTCCGGCGATGACGCGCGCCGTTTATGACGTGACGGGCGCGGGCGACACGGTAATTGCCGCACTTGCTGTTGCCCTCGGCGCATCGCTCGAACTGCCTGATGCAGTGAAAATCGCAAACACTGCGGCTGGCTTGGCTGTTGAAGAAGTCGGAACAACTCCGGTCAGCGCGGCGAATTTGGCTACAGCATTGCAAATCGAAACGGGCGATAACTTGAAAAAATGAAAAAAAAGCGAATCGCCGTTCTCGCTCCCGATTTATCAATCCCGACCGGCATTTCGGTCGTCGCCAAATTTTTATACGACGTTATCAATAATTCCGGCAGATTCGAAGCGAATTTAATTTCTGTGGCAACATCCGCAAACGACCAAACAAGCGTGAGACTAGCAAACCCCTCAAGTTGGACGCGCGGCGCGAGCGTTTCAATCGAAAATTATGAAGGCGTCGCTTATCGTCACATCGGAGCAAATCTGACCGAGATCGAATTCCAGCGGTATCGTCCGCGCAAGGCGTTAAATAAGGTTTTAAACGAGTTTGATTTGGTGCAAATTGTTGCGGGCAGCGCGCCCTGGCTGCTAGCTGCGAAAGATTTCGGCGGACACCTGGCAATCAGCGTTTTTTCAAAATCAAAAGTCGAGCGCGAATCAGTGATCCGGCGAGCCAAAGAACCAAAAAAAACCTGGCTCAAGCTGATGACACAAATCAATTCGAGTCTTGAGCGAAAAGCTTTTCAGCGAGCCGACAGGATTTTTGTCAACAACATTTGGCTCAAAGATGAGCTTGAGAAAGAATTCTCCGAAAAGACGATTTTAGCGCCGCCGGGAATTGATACGGATTTTTTTACGCCAATCGCCGAAAAAAAAGCAGATTACATTTTATCGGTCGGTCGTTTCTCCGATCCGCGCAAAAACGTGCGGATGCTGTTTCGCGCCTACAAGATTTTAAATGAAAGATTTTCCGAAACCCCAAAGCTGGTTTTAGCCGGTCAAACCGCACCGACAGAGGACGATTTGGCTGAAGCGCGGCGTTTGGGAATTAGCGAAAAAGTAGAAATCATTACCGGAGTTTCAAGGGAGCGGTTGCGCGAGCTTTATCAAAACGCCGGGCTTTTTGTGCTCTCGTCGGATGAAGAAGGTTTTGGATTGATAATTGCCGAGGCGATGTCTTGCGGTTTGGCGGTTGTTTCAACTGACTGCGGCGGACCGGAAATATTAGTTTTGGAAAATGAAACCGGTTTTTTAACCCCGGTTGGCGACGCCGCTGCTTTGGCTGAAAAAATTCAGGTGCTTTTAACCAATGCTGAACTGTGCGAAAAAATGGGTGCGGCAGGACGCAGACGAGCCGAAGAAAAGTTTTCTCAGAACGCGACCGGAAAAATTTATCTTGAAACTTACGAGCAATTGTTGAATCGGTGAAGGAAAGAAAGCCGAAAATCTTGATTCTATCTGATTTTTATTTGCCCGCTTTTAAAAGCGGCGCTTTGAGAACCGTTGTCAATATGGTCGAGCGGATGTCGGATGAATTCGATTTTTGGGTTCTGACCGGAAACCGCGACAGCGACGGTGATCAAAGCCGATTTTCGGGCGTTCAATTAAACCATTGGCAACAGGTGGGCAAAGCTAGGGTTTTTTACGCTTCTCCGGATCAATTTAATTTAAAAAATATTGCTTACAGGTTCGCCGAGGCTGAGCCCGATGCGGTTTATCTAAACAGTTTTTTTTCGGCATTGACGGTTAAATTTTTATTTCTGCGGAGGCTTGGTACAATCCGCAGATTTCCGGTCATCTTGGCGCCGGAAGGGGAATTTTCAAAAGGCGCAATCGCTTTAAAAGGGCGTAAAAAAAGATCGTTTCTGGCTTTAGCGCTTCCGTTCGGCTTGTACGACAATTTAATCTGGAAAGCCGTTAGCGATGCCGAAAAAGAAGATATTGTGAGGGAAATTGGAAAGCGCGGCGAAATTTTAATTGCCGCCAATATGCCGCCACGGATGATCCTCGAAGATTTCGAAGTTGGGACGAAACCCCGGAAAAAAAGCGGCGAAGCGCGTTTCATCTTTTTGTCACGCATCAGCCCCAAGAAAAATCTGAAATTTGCTTTAACGCTTTTAAAAGGCGCGCCCGGTCAAGTAACATTCGATATTTACGGTTCAATCGAGGACGAAAAATATTGGGCTGAATGCGAAAGTGTGATTAAAGTGCTCCCGGAAACAATTAAAGTTAATTTTCAAGGCGCGATTTCGCACGATAAAGTCGCCGAAACCTTCGCACGGTACCATTTCTTTCTTTTTCCGACTCTCGGCGAAAATTTCGGGCACGTTGTGATCGAATCTTTAGCAGCCGGAACTCCGGTCCTTTTGAGCGATCAAACGCCTTGGCGCAACCTGGAAAATGGAAACATCGGTTGGGATTTGCCGCTTGAAGACGTTTCGAACTGGAGCAAAACTATTCGGCAATGCGTAGAAATGCCGGAATCCGATTTTAATGAAATGGCTCAATCGGCGCGCGAATTTGCGGTTGATTGGCTGGCGGCACTGGAAATCGAGACGGCGAATCGGCAGGTTTTGAGGCGCGCGCTTGAAATCTCGAAAGTTTAGAAACAGCTTGAAATGTCGGTAAGCTGACGGTTCGAGATTTACTTTCAGTAAGTCGGCTGAAATTTAACTTTTAAAGGTGTTTAGGACTTGCGTTTAACTAATTCATTTTATGAAAATATTGACCATTTTCGGAACCAGACCGGAGATTATTCGGTTGAGTTTGGTGATGCGGCTTCTCGATCAACATTCCGAGCACGTAACGGTTCACACCGGGCAAAATTACGACGAGAGCTTAAGCGACGTTTTTTTACGCGATTTGCAGGTTCGCACTCCCGACTATCATCTCGGCATCAGGTCGGAAAGCTTTGGCGACCAAGTAGGGCAAATTTTGTCAAAGACAGACGAGATTTTGGAAAAGGAAAAACCCGATAAAATTTTAATTCTGGGCGATACGAATAGCGCTTTGACGGCAATTATCGCGGCGCGGCGCGGAATTCCGGTTTTTCATATGGAAGCCGGTAATCGTTGCTACGATGACCGCGTACCGGAGGAAGTAAACCGCCGGATTATTGACCATTCGAGCCGGTTTTTGCTGCCTTACACCGAACGGAGCAAAGAAAATCTCGTCCGGGAAGGCATTGAGCGCGACCGCATTTTTATTACGGGAAATCCGATAAACGAAGTTCTTTTGAATTTTACCGAACAAATCGATTCATCGAATGCTCTTGAAAGCTACGGCGTCGGAAAATACGAATATTTTCTCGTTACTCTGCATCGCTCGGAAAACGTTGATTTGCCGGAACGTCTAGAGAAAATCCTGTTCGGTTTGCAGCTTGTCACGGAAAAATATGACAAGCCGACACTCGTCAGTCTGCACCCGAGAATGGCGAGCAAATTGGATAAATTCGGTTTAAAGCCCAACACGGATAAAATCAAGCTCCTAAAGCCGCTTGGATTTTTCGATTTTGTAAAACTGGAGAAAAACGCGCTCGCGGTTTTGACCGATAGCGGCACGGTGCAGGAAGAATGCGCGATCTTCGGAGTTCCGAACGTCACGGTGCGTGACGTGACCGAACGACCTGAAACCATCGAAGCTGGCAGCAATATTTTGAGCGGAGCCGATTCGGAAAAAATATTAAAAGCCGTCGAAATCGCCGTCTCACAACCGGCTAACTGGGTCGCGCCCCGAGAATACACCGCCGAATCGGTTTCGCAGACGGTTTTAAAAATTCTTTTAGGCTACAACAGCGTCCGTCAACATCGTTAAAGGGTTTTGAGTTTTGAGTTTTGAGTTTTGAGTTAATAAAGTAACTCAAAACTCAAAACTCAAAACTCAAAATTGGTAAGAAGGTCGGCTTTGTAGTATAAATATTCAACTGTTTTGCAATTTAAAAATGCGCGTCCTGATTTTCTCGCAATATTATTATCCTGAGCCGATCCCGAAACCTCACGAATTGGCGGAAAAACTATCGGACGATGGTCACGAGGTTTGCGTTTTGACGGGTTATCCGCATTACCCGACCGGAAACCTCGCCAAAGGTTACAAACTCGGTTTGATGATGCGCGAAAAAATCAGAAACATTCCGGTTTTGCGCCTTTTCGAAATGCCCTATCACAGCACGAAGCCTTTTTTAAGAATGGTGAATTACCTTTCTTTTATGTTTTGCGCACCGATAGGAGCGTTTTTTACTCCGAAAGTTGACGTGATGTATGTCTGGCATCCGCCTTTGACAATCGGGCTGGCGGCGTGGATGATTTCAAAAATCAAGCGCGTGCCTTTTATTTACGACGTACAGGATATTTGGGGGCATTTTACGGTTCTTTCGGGAATGGTAAAAGAAGGAAGCCTGACGATTAAAATTATTCGGCGTCTTGAAAAATGGGTTTGCAGCCAAGCCGATCATTTAATTGTCCAGACCGAAGCCGGGCGAGATTATTTTGTCGAACGGGGCGTCAAAGAAGAACGAATTGCGATTCTGCCGCATTGGATTGACGAGCAAATGTTTGCCGAAGCCGGACACGCCGAACGCGAAAGGCTCAGACGCGAAATGAATTGGCAGGACGAGTTTATTGTTTTATTCGCCGGGAATTTGGGAATCGTTCAGGGCTTGGATTCGGTTGTTGAAGCCGCTCAGCGCATTCCGAACGGGAAAGCGCGAATTGTTTTTGTCGGCGACGGGACGGATAAGCCGAGATTGGAAAAAATTGCCAAAGAATTAAAAGTCGGCGACAAGCTGCAATTTGTTGATCGTCAGCCGATTGAGCGGATGCCCGCGTTTATGGCGGCGGCGGACGCGCTTTTAATAAATTTAAAGAAAAGCGAGTTTACAAAATTCGTAATTCCTTCAAAGACGGTCGCGTATCTGGCGAGCGGAAAGCCGATTTTAATGTCGGCGGGCGGCGCTTCGGAAGATTTGATTAAAGAAGCCCGCGCAGGTTTGACGGTCGAGCCGGACGACTCGGAAAAATTGGCGGAAGCGATTGATGAAATGTGCCGTATGTCGAAGGACGAGCTTAATAAGCTTGGGACGAACGGCAGAGATTTCTTATTAAAATATCTGAGCAAGGATAAAGTCATCGCCGAATACGAAGATTTGATAAAAACAGTTGCCGAAAAACGCCGAAAAAAACGCTTTTGATCAAGTTGAGCCATTGAAAGATAGAGATGCGATGAATCACGCCTTAACAAAATTCTGTGTCAGTGGTGATTGACTCATTGCCTTGAAAAATGTTAGTTTTTCGGCAACAGACCGAAATTTTTGTATATTTGCGGTTTGAAGACTCGGTTTAGGATTGAATCATCAAACGGTAATGCAATTTTTCAAAAGTCCCGATTTGCCGTTTGGTTTTGTTTTTAGCTCATACGGAGTTTCAATTGAAATTCGCACTAACGGTTACGAGTTGTTAACCGAAATTGAAAATTTGCTGCCACCGGGAAGCCGCCTCATCTCCAGACCGGAACCTACCGATTTTTTGTTCTCGATAATTTGGGACGAGAAGCAAAAACGGATTAGCGAATTTTATCGCAATTCGGAACCCCAGGTTTGTGATGAAGATTTTGAGCGAGCGCTTCACCTGATTGAAATAGCTTTGCGTCTGACGGTTGCGGAGTTTTCGCCGAATTTGGTTTTCGTTCACGCCGGGGCTGTGGCTTTTGAAGATTCTGCGGTAATTGTGCCCGGAATGAGCCGTACGGGAAAGACAACTTTGACGGCTGCTTTAGTTCGAGAAGGGGCGATTTATTACTCTGACGAGTATGCGATCTTTGATGAAAACGGTGTATTGCATCCGTTCCCGAAACCGCTTTCCGTGCGCGAACCCGCGGCATTGGGAAAGCAGATTGATCGCTCGGTCGAAGCTTTCGGGGGGCGGCAGGGAACAAAGCCGATCAGAGTTGGTGCGATTATTGTCACCGAATATAAAGAGAATGCTCACTGGAAGCCCCAAAGTTTGAGCAGGGGCGAAGGGGTTCTGGAACTGTTGGCAAACACGGTTTCGGCGCGGACAAATCCCCGGCTGGCATTAAAAATCTTGCCTCGCGCCGTAGAAAATGCTTTAATTTTGAAAGGCAAAAGGGGAGACGCCGAAACGGTTTCCCGGGAAATTAAAAAAGTTTTGACAAAAAATGCGATTTTCGCTTGAAAAATCTCGATAAATAAACTAAAAACTATACTGCTTTTGATTGCTAGAGGAGGAAAGAATGCAAAATTTACAAAAACCGGTTGCCCGACATGAAGGACTGGTCGTTCAGGAGATGCCCGATGAAGTGTTGGTTTACGATTTAAACACAAATAAGGCTCACTGTTTAAATAAATCTGCCGCCGCTGTATGGAAAAATTGTGACGGCACGAACTCGATTTCTGATATTGCAGCTATTCTAAAAAATGAATTTAAAACTCCGGTGACGGAAGATTTTGTTTGGTTGGCGATTGATCAGCTCGGTAAGGACGAACTGCTCGAGCAAAAACTGACCGCTCCGACAAACGGATTAACCCGCCGCGAGGCAATGCGACGCGTTGCTTTGGCTTCGCTCGTTGCCTTGCCGGTAGTCGCTTCTTTAACCGCTCCGACAGCGGCTCAAGCGGCAAGCGTTTGCCAAAATACTGGTGCTTCTTGTACCTGTTCGGCGACTAATCCCGGACCAAACAATGCCAGTTGTGCGGAACTGGGCGGCACCCCTTCGGGATGTACAGGTGCTTGCGCTTGTAACAATATCGCGCCGAATTCAAACACGGGTACCTGCCAACAAGCATAATTGGAATTTAATTCCAAACAGCGTATTTTTGTAAATGATTGCGCTGTTAATATGGGCGACGGTTCGCGGCAGGAAAATATATTTCACCTAATGACGAAGGTGCAGGCGGAGAGAATCCGTCGCGCCTTCGTTTTTTTTCGGCAAAACGAAATCGAGCCGATTTTGATCAAAGGTTGGGCAATAGCTCGGTTTTATCCGAACCCCACCGAAAGATTTTCCGCCGACGTAGATTTAGCCGTCAACCCTGATGTTTATCCGAAAGCCCTCGAATTAACAGACCGTTATTTAAGAGGCAAGCTGACAGTTGATTTGCATTGCGGCTTGGGACAGTTTGATCAAATTCCTTTTGAAGATCTGTTTGAAAATTCTCAATTTATAGAAATAAACGATATAAAGGCTCGCGTTCTTCGTCACGAAGATCATCTGCGCCTTCTTGCGGTACATTGGTTAAGAGATGGAGGTATTTTTAAACAGAGATTGTGGGATCTTCACTACGGAGTTAAAAACCGACCGACGGATTTTGATTGGAACAGGTTTTTAGGAGTAGCAGATGAAAAAAGACGCAAATGGATCATTGCGGCAATAGCGCTTGCGCACCGCCATACGAATTTAAATGTCGAAGATACGCCGATTGCTGAAGAAATAAAAAATCCGAGTTTGATACCGAAATGGATGTCGAAAACGTTGGAAAAAGAGTGGAATGACCCGGTTCAGTTTATCCCGCTTGACGCCGTAATGCATGATCGAAAAGAATTTTGGCGGCAATTAAAAAAAAGATTTCCCCCGAATCCATTGGTTGCTTCGTTTTATACAAACGCACCTTTGAACGACTTTCCACGCCTTCCGTATCAAATCATCAATATGTTACAGCGTCTGAAGCCTTCAATCGAGAGAGGAAAAATTAAGCTCCGTTGGATGTTAAAGAAATCATAACAAGCAATGAGTTGATTTTAATTGCGTCCAAATTACTTTCTACGGCTGAGATAATAATGCCAGATAATTCTGGTGGCTACGGCTCGAAACGGTTTCCAATTTTCAGCGATTAATTCCAGCTCGGCAGACGTTGGACGTTGTTCTAGTTTTTTTATTTCCTTTGTGCCGACGATTAAACCCAAATCACCGACCGGAAAAGCGTCCGCCCGGCGCAGACACATCAGCAAATAAATATCGGCGGTCCAGCGTCCGATGCCTTTGAGCTTTGTTAATTCCGTTTTTACGGCGTCATCTGATAAATATTCTAAAGCATTTAAATTTAAATACTCGGAAATAATTGCCCCAGCCAGATTTCTGGTATAGAGAATTTTCTGGCGGCTGAAGCCGCAGGATTTTAATTCATCTTCGGAAAGCCGCAAAAACGATTCCGGGTTAAAACCCTCGCCGACAATTCGCTTTAATTTCTCATAAGAAGCCAGCGCTGAAGCGAGCGAAACTTGCTGCTCAAGAACTATGTGAACCAAAGTCGGAAAGCCTGACGGACGAATCCAAATCGGAGGCTCACCGAAATTTTCGACCACCCCTCGCAGATCACGATCTCTTTCGCACAAAATTTGAATAAAATCCGGGTAATTTTCTTCGGTTAAAGTTAATATTTCGTCTTCCATTTTTCCATTTAGATTTTAGCCAAAAAATGCAAAAATAAACTGAAATGACCGAAAAAGATAAAAAGAAAAAATCCCAAGAAATCGAAAAAGCTCTCAGAAAAATGCGGGAGTTCGGTCGGCGAAAGGAGAAATTCATTGCCGCTGTCAGAAAAAGTCAGAATTGAGATTTACGTTCCGGATCGCGGGGAAGCAAACTACCAAAATCTGCTCGAAGCTCTTGCCGACGAGTTTACTGAATCATTTGGCGGAGCAACGGTTTTGCGCGGATTTGAAGGAAGATATTTGTCGGATTCCGGAGAAAAGGAAGTTGAGAAAATGAATCTGATTTACACCGATTTGCCTTTGAATCTGTCGGAGTATCAAAACGAAATCGCCGTTTATCTCGATGAAGTCAAAGACGCCGCGCACGAAGTTTTAGATGAGGAATCTATTCTTGTAACCGCAAGAGTAATCTTTCATGCCGACAATTAATTTTTCTAAGCGTGTTTTAAATAACTAATCCTTTAAAACCTGAATCCGATTCGGCGGCAATCCCACCAGACAAACATCGCCGACGTTCAAGCCGATTAGACGAATGACAAGGGCTTCAAGCTTTAAACCGTCAGCATCGAGCCGGATTCGGGTTGTCGCGCCAAAATAATTGATTTCGGTAACAACGGCTCTTAATAAATTATCTTCGGGAAAGGCAGCGCCAAAGGTCAGAATCAGATTTTCCGGTCGAATCACCAGCGTCACGATCTGATTGATAGCACCGAGCTTTCTTTTTTCAACTTTGTCAACAAAGAGCCGGTGACTGCCTTCGATGGTTTGAAATTCGGATAAAGCCTCTTTGTTTGAATTCAGCCGCGCGGCACGGATCAAATTGTTTCTTCCGAAAAATGCAGCTACAGCCACATTTTCAGGCTGAGTATAAATTTCGATTGGCGCTCCGCTTTGTTGAATTTCGCCGTTTCCGAGAATGGCTACGCGGTCGCAAAAAGCAAAAGCATCTTCCTGATTTTGTGTCGCGAAAATGATTGTCGTTCCTGATTCTTTGGTTAGATTTCTTAAGGTTACGAACGCGCTATCACGCTTTTTCGGGTCGAGATTCGAAAAAGGGGCATCAAGCAGCAAAAGTTGTGGCTCTTGAACAACTGAACCAGCCAATGCGACGAGCAACTGATGTCCATCGGACAATTCATCGGCTCGCAGCAATTCAAAATCGGAAAGCCCAATTGATTTTAAAACGTTTGCCGTTTTTTGTTTAACTTCTTCTTTGGAGATTTTGCGAGATTTTAGACCGAGGGCGATATTTTCGGCAACGGAGGAGCGATGAGACAATTGAGCGTTTTGAAAAAGCGTGAGAAAATCTCGTTTTTGCGGGGAAAAGCGGGTAATGTCCGTTCCGTCCTTTGAAATCGTCCCCGAATCCGGCAAATCATCTCCGGCGATTAAACGGAGAAGTATAGATTTTCCTGCACCTGTCGGACCGAGCAGCCCAAAAATCTCACCTGGCTCGATTTCAAGGGAAATGTCTCGTAAAATCCAATTATCGTCGCAACGTTTCGATAAATTTTCCAGTTTTAAAAATGACATAAAGCAAAATCAACTACAGAAATTGAAATCCTGCAACAAATTGTTTCCGGGCGGCGTGTAATTTTAAACTATAGCCCTGCACCTGAATAGGGCGACAGGTTTAAACATAAATTTATTGAACCGGAAATTAATTTTGATTGTTTTCATCATCAAATAAAAAAGATAGCATAACGAATCGGGCAATTGATCGTAATAAAATTTGCATCTGAAAGATGTTTGGAGGCAAAAAATAGGGATGGAGCGCGACAAAAAAAACAGTCTAACCAGAAAAGTGGTCCGAGCAGGCGGTTGGCAGCTCGCGAAGCGAGTGATTAAGCCTCTTCCAGTAGTAGGCACGGCTTTAGCCATCGGTTTGGTTGGCTACAGCATCAAGAAAAAAGGATGGATACGAGGTGTCGTCCATTCGGCTTTGGATGTAACGCCGGTCGTCGGAACGGCAAAAAACGTCGTCGAGTTTTTTACAGGCGATTTGATTCCCGATAAACCGGATGATGGGAGAAAAAAATGATAAAGATTTTTTCTACGATTTTAGGAGTAATTCTTTTGCTCGGCGCGTTTGTTTTTGTCGCCGAAGCGCAACAGGCTCAACGGCGAAAACAGACGACCCGCCGCACGAATAGTACTACTGTGCGCCCACAACCGAGCAATTCCTCCAGAATAATCGAGGCTGAAGTCGTCAGCACGGCGGGGGATATCGAAAATAACGAAAACGGCGGACGAAATGTTGTTGATCCGTCACCTGCAAAAAGCGAAAACGGAAAGCAAGCAGACGAGCCCATACAAAACCCGTCGAGCAATACTCGAAACAATGCGGCGATGCAGCGCGAAATACAAGCCTTGCGCGAGCAGGTGAAAGAGTTGCAGGAAAAACGAGGCGTAGACGATTTGGAAAAACTTAGCGTCGCGGAAGAACGGGCTGAAAATTTTCGCCGCAAACTTGAAGATACAATAGCCCGCGAAGCCGATCTAAACGCCAAATTACAGCAACTTGAGTATCAATCTCGCCCTGAAGCAATTCAACTCGAAACTGCGACCATCGGTTCAACTCGCCCGGAGGAAGTGCGCGAAACGCGCCGCAAAATGCTCGAAGCGGAAAAAACTCGAATTCAGGCACAGATCAACCAGGTTCAAATCAGCCGCGCACGGCTTGAAGCCGCGATCACCAACGCTGATTCGCTGGTTGAAAAATTACGCGCTCGCGTCGAAGCCGACGCTTTAGCCGAACCCAAAACCGTTAGATCAAAAGACGCGGAGCAAAAAAAGATGGAGACAACCGAACCGCCTGATAATGAAGAATTGGATCCGCTTTTTTAATATCAATTTCAAAGTTGGGTTTTAATGAAGTTCTTTAGCAGTTTTACTTTAAGAGTCGGAAGTCCGACTCTTAAAGTTTTTTGTGAAACAATCAAAGGGGAATATTGCCGTGTTTTTTCGGCGGATTAGTATCCTTTTTGGTTTGTAAGAGCGTGAGCGCCCGAATCAGCTTCGGGCGTGTGAAAGCCGGTTCAATAACTTCGTCAACAAAACCGCGTTCGGCGGCGATATACGGATTAGCGAACTTTTCTTCAAACTCTGCGATCTTTTGTTTTCTGAATTCCTCTCCGTTTTCGGCGATTTCTTTTCTAAGCAAAACTCCAACCGCCCCTTCGGCTCCCATTACTGCAATTTCCGCGGTCGGATAAGCAAAATTAATGTCCGTTCGGATGTGTTTTGAAGCCATTACGCAATAAGCGCCCCCGTAAGCCTTACGCGTGATAACCGTGATTTTCGGGACGGTGGCTTCGGCAAATGCATAAAGCAGTTTCGCGCCATGCCGGATAATACCGTAATGCTCCTGATTGACGCCGGGTAAAAATCCCGGAACGTCTTCAAATGTAATCAGAGGAATGTTAAAGCAATCGCAAAAACGAACAAAACGCGCCGCTTTGACCGAAGCATCTATGTCCAAGACTCCGGCTAAAAACGCGGGTTGATTGGCGACAACGCCAACCGAAAAACCGCCCAAACGCGCAAAACCTATAACGATGTTCGGTGCATAATGCGACTGTACTTCAAAAAAATAATTGTCGTCCACGACCGAGTTAATGATGTCGCGAATATCATAAGGCTGATTCGATAGTTCGGGAACAATCGAATTTAATTTAAGGTCGGTTCTATTGATTGGATCTGCTGAAGGAACAAACGGCGGGTCTTCCAGATTGTTTGAAGGAATGAAAGACAGCAATTCTCTGGTCAAGCGCAAACAATGTTCGTCATTGTCTGCGGCAAAATGTGCGACGCCCGATTTTTGATTGTGAGTCATTGCGCCGCCCAGCTCGTCCTTAGTGACATCTTCGTGGGTCACGGTCTTAATCACATCAGGTCCCGTAATAAACATATACGAGGTATTTTTGACCATAATGTTAAAGTCAGTAATTGCGGGGGAATAAACCGCACCGCCGGCGCACGGACCCATAATGCAGGAAATCTGCGGAATTACGCCGGAGGCGAGAGTGTTTCGCAGAAAAATATCGGCATAGCCGCCCAGCGAAACGACACCTTCTTGAATTCGAGCGCCGCCAGAATCGTTAAGTCCAACCACCGGAGCGCCGGTTTTCATCGCCAAATCCATTATCTTGCAGATTTTTTCGGCGAAGGTCTCCGATAAAGAACCCCCGAAAACAGTAAAATCCTGGGCGAAAACGAAAACGGGGCGTCCGTCAACCAAACCGTGTCCAGTCACCACTCCATCGCCCAAAAACTTTTGATTTTCCAAACCGAAGTCGTGCGAACGATGCACAACAAATTTGTCGAATTCCTCGAAAGTTCCTTCGTCAAGAAAGAATTCGATTCGCTCGCGGGCGGTCATTTTTCCGGCGTCCCGCTGTTTCTCAAGTCTTTTTTCGCCGCCGCCGAGTTCTGCTTCGCGGGATTTTTGTCGTAAATGGTCTAATTTTGAAGTTGATTTTTGCTGCGGTGTCATAAATTAAAAAAAAGAGTTAGGCAGTTAGAAATAACTTCAATTCGGAAAAATTGATTATGCTCAGCATTATTTTCAACAACCTAACTTTTAAAATAAACGATTCGTGCGATTTTATAACGAAACGGGAGAATTGTGGCAATTTTAAACGACCATTCGGCGACGCAGGGAACGTAAAGCCCATTCCGTAAAAACAAAAGCCACCATAGTCAGATAAACAAACTCGAAAATGTGACGTGTTGCAAAAGCGTTGTTCAAACAGGCGCGCGCCAGATCGATTGCCGCAGTAATGGGTAAAACATAAGCAAGCACCTGCATCCAGGCGGGCAGCATTTCAATCGGAAACCAAGCTCCGGTGACAAAAATAATCGAGAAAAACGCGGCGAAAAAGATGTTGAAATGATCTATCTCAAAAATCTTGGCAGTTGTTCCGAGCGCCAAACCGCTCAGGAAAAGCGAGCCGAGCATTAACGGAACAAAAGCCAGCGGAGCGAGCAGGGAAGAGGCGGCACCAAAAGCCGCCACAATAATTAAAATAAAAACACAATCAATTGCTGCTTTGGTCACACCCCAAAGAATTTCGCCCAATGCCAGCGATTCGACAGAGACTGGAGTTGCCAAAATCGCATCGTAGGTTGATTGATAAACCATCCGGAAATAAGCGCCATAAGTCAGTTCAAAAAGCGAACGCATCAAAACCGTAAAAGCCAGCACGCCCGCGCCCACAAACGAAAGATAGCTCAAACCCTCAACGGTCGAAGCGACGAGCGATCCGACGCCGAATCCAAAAGCAAAAAAGGTAAAAATAGGCTCGATGATCGGGGCGACAAGCTCGGTTTTCCACAAACGCCGATAGACAAGCAAATTCCGTCGCCAGACCGCCAGCACATCCTGCAAATCAACTTTTGACAATGCAAATTTCATCAATTACCGGTTATGTGAAAATTTTACCAAATTTTCACCTTTGTCGAGCCACTGGGATTTGCTGGATTGCCCACAAATGTATGTATTATAAATTAAAAGGGAATTTTCTACCGTGAATCATTTCAACTAATTCGGCTACACTACTGTGCGCTTTTTTAACAACTTCCGCCGGATAATTATGTTTTTCGGCATTTTCTTCAAACTCATCCAAGTCAACGATCTCAAAGCTCAAATCCGTCGCCACCAAAATATCAATGTCGAGATCAACATAGGTCAAAACATTTCCATTCAAAACGGGCGGCATATTAACGTTGCAGTAAAAATTTCGCAACTTACCTTCCGGCTCGTGAAAGCGAAAGATATTATACCAGCGGTTTTTCCAATAAAATTCATGAGAAACGGTGTTGGGTCTGATAACACCTAAGAGTGGGTGTCTTATTTCATTTATGAAAATTCCAACCAACTCCCACAATTCCTCTGTTTCGCTGACGAGGGAACAATCCCAACTGCGATGAGTCGAGCGGTCATATTTGAGAGCCTCAACTCTGATTTGCAAGTTCTTCATTGAGTTAAAAACGAAAAAAGATTATTCAAACTTTGATTGGTTAATTTTCCTCATTTTCGGTCAGCTGCAAAAAAACGTCTTCAAGATTGGAAGGGCGGACGGTCATTTGCCGCGATTGGTAAAACGGCATTAATGGCAAAAGCTTTTCAGCAGTATCGGCAAAATATAAATGCGTCGAGCCGCGTGTGGTCGAGCGAATCCCATTGCGGCTTGGTTGTAATGAAAACGTTGCGGCTTCGCGTACTTCAAGGACGTAGCGAGAAGCTTCTTTTTCGATTAACTCTCGCGGAACTCCTTCAGCAACGATAGAGCCCTGTGATAAAACCAAAAGACGCTGGCAGAGCTTTTCAGCTTCGTCCATATAATGAGTAGAAAGCAAAATCGTCAGATTTTCCTCGCGCCGCAATTCTTCAAGCTTTTCCCAAATCTCCTGTCTTACGTTTGGGTCGAGTCCGGTCGTCGGCTCGTCAAGCAGCAAGATTCGCGGGTGGTGAAGCAACGCGCGTGCGATCATCAAGCGACGTTTCATCCCGCCCGACAATTCATCTACCCTTGAAGAAGTCCGATCTCCGAGTCTGATGAAATTCAGAAGCTCATCAATTCGTTTTTCGGTTTCAAGCCTTTCCAGACGGAAATAACCGGCATAAACCCGCAAATTCTCCCGAACATTCAGATCAGGATCGAGGTTATTCTCCTGCGGAACGACGCCGATCAAGCGGCGTATTCGGCGGTCTTCGGTTTTTGCATCCAGACCCTCTATGTGCAAATTTCCGCTCGAGAGCGGCGAACGGCAGGCAATCATCCGCATTGTCGTGGATTTTCCCGCGCCGTTCGGTCCGAGCAGACCAAAAGTTTCTCCTCTCAAAACCGAAAATGAAATGCCGTCCACGGCTCGCCGAGAGCCGAAAAGCTTGGTCAGGCTTTTCGCTTCAATTGCTTTTTCTGAGGACATAGACGACAAAAAGTTAAAGGCACAGAGTTTTTTTCATTTTTTTACAGTTTCTCTGTGCCCGATTTACTGTTTTCCCAATATAATTCCTTCAAATTTAGCTGCGTCCGCTTTTTTTCCAATCGGACAAAAACTGCTCGACGCCGATGTCCGTCAAAGGATGCTTGACCAGCTGCTGAATTACTTTATAAGGAATCGTCGCAACGTGTGCGCCCATTCGCGCCGATTCGACCAGGTGCATAGGGCTACGAATGCTCGCCGCAAGAACCTGCGTTTTCCAGCTGTAGTTATTAAAAATTTCGACGATTTCCCCGATCAGTTGTAAGCCATTATGAGAAATGTCATCGAGTCTGCCGATAAAAGGCGAAATGTAAGTTGCTCCGGCTTTCGCAGCCAAAATAGCTTGCGAGGGCGAAAAACAAAGCGTGACATTGACTTTGATGCCCTCTGAATCGAGCGCCCGAGTTGCTTTCAAACCGTCGAGCGTGAGCGGGCATTTAATGACAACGTTGGGAGCGATTTTCGCGTATTCGCGCCCTTCACGAATCATTCCTTCGGCGTCTAGGCTGGTCACTTCGGCGGAAACGTCTCCGGGCGTGATCTGGCAAATTGCCGCAATATGTTCTTTGAAATCAACATTCGCCTCTTTGGCTATCAAGCTCGGATTTGTCGTTACGCCATCAATTAATCCCATTTCGGCACATTCACGAATTTCGTTTAAATTAGCTGTGTCAATAAAAAATTTCATAGAATCTCCTTTGTCTAATATTCTGATTTTCTAACAGGATTGCTCAAAACGCCAATTCCTTCAATCTCGACTTCGACAGTATCGCCGTCATTTAATTGAGCGACGCCCGACGGCGTTCCGGTTGCTATAATATCTCCGGGAAAAAGCGTCATTTGGTGCGAAATATAACGTATAAGTTCTGGAACATTAAACACCATTTGAGCCGTATTGCCGCTCTGTCTAATAGAACCGTTAACGCGCACTTCCAAATTTAAATTCGATGGATTCAGGTCGTTTTCAACGAAAAAACCGACCGGACAAAAGGTGTCAAATGACTTGGCACGCGTGAACTGAACGTCTTTTCGTTGTAGATCTCTGGCGGTCACATCGTTCAAGCAGATATAACCGAAAACATAATCAAATGGATTTTCATTAAAACCAAGATTTTTTGTTTTGCGTCCGATAACCACAGCGAGTTCGCCTTCGTGTTCTACTCGATGTGATTGAGGGGGAATTGTAATTGGCTCTCCGTTTGTGATTAAAGATGACGGCGCTTTAAGAAATAAAAGCGGCTCTTTCGGAACCTCGTTGCCAAGCTCACGCGCGTGATCGGCGTAATTCCGCCCGATGCAAACAATTTTTGACGGCACGACGGGAGGCAGAAGAAACGTTTTAGATAAATCTATTGATTCGCCCGTCTGAAAATTACCGGTGAAAACATCGCCCGATAAAATCGGTTCGATCATTTCGCCGTTGAGAACGCCAAACTGCGAATTTTTCGAATTTTCGTTAATAAAGCGACAGATTTTCATAAATTTATGGTACCGATTCGGAAACAATTTCTGAAGGCTTGCTAGCGTTTCCGGCGGAATCAACCGCCGTCACGTAATAATAATATCTTTGACCTGACTCTATTTTCGTATCTTGATAACTGGTCGCCGCAAACGGGGTTTCATTTAATTTTTGCCACTTCTCGCGAGGTGTTTCCGGCATTGTCGTTCTAAAAATATTGTAACCGATCACATCCGGCTCGGAATTGGCGGCGAAAAATATAGAGAGATTTCCCGGGGCGGCTGCAATTGTCAAACCTACGGGCGGGCTCGGGGGAAATAAGTCCAATGGAGTGATTTTTGTGATGTTTGAATCGTTGCTCTCAACCGGAACTCCATTTGCGCCTGCGGAAACGGCTCGGACAAAATATTCGTAATTCTCACCGAATTTAAAATTTTTATCTTCAAAGTCGGAAGAAGGGAGAAGGGAAGAATTAAGCCGGCTCGGTTTGTCAGCATTTTTCGATTTACGGTAAACATTGTAACCGATGACATTGACGGGTTCCGATTCATCCAGATTTTCCGTGGGGGCTTCCCAACGCAAATTGATTGATGTTTGAGAAACAATCGGTTCTCCCAGCAAAGGCGGTTTGGCGGCATTTGAAATTGGCTCAAAAAAAACAAAATTAGAAAACCCCGATCTTTGATTTTCGCGATTAACAAATCGAATCGCGTATCGCAAACGTCTCGGCTGAGCAGTCGGAGTAATTACATCGAAAAAAACGACTTCGTTTTCGGTTCGAGTATCGGGGAGCTGGATTGAGCCAACCTGCGTGCTGCGCGAAGCAAATTCCTCTTCGGTTAAAAACTGCGGAGAATTGACCGATTCGGCTAGTCTGAAAACATCAATTCTGCGGGGACCATCGGTGGCATTATTTCTGAGCGGAATCGAAAGAGCAATTCTATTACCCTGTTGGACGACGGTAAAACCGTTTTGATTAAACCGGAGATTTGTCGCTGGTGGAACTGGAGGGCGTCGTTTCCCACAGCCATAATTAAAGAAAGACAGGGTTGCAGCCGCTATAAAAAACAAAGAGAAAAAAGACAGAAAAAATCTAAGATTTGTATGTTTGTTTAAGATTTGCTTTTTGGTTAAGCAGTTAAGCTTAAGCGTTATCTTAATGCGGTTGATTTTGAAAAAAAGATTGATTTTCATTGAGCTTTGCTCAGTTCTGTAAATTGCCTTAAACTTTATTTGATGGTAATTCACAATTATTGAAATTAAAAATCCTCTTGGGACCGTTTTTTATGAATCACAAAAATACCACAAATAAAAAGCCAGTGATTGGTATTTCAATGCGTTTTAATATCCCCAATCGGCATTTATATCTTCCATCGGATTATGCCGAAGCGGTTGAATGGGCTGGCGGCGTGCCGGTTCATTTAAGTTTATTGCCGAGAAACGATTATAATAAAACCATCTTGAGCTTGGTGGACGGAATTTTATTGCCCGGCGGTGCAGACATAGATCCGCTCAGATACGGAGAAGAACCAAAACCCGGTTTAGGTACCGTTTCGCCCCTTCGCGATGAAAACGATTTGGTTATATTAAGTCTTGCCGAAGAAATGAATATTCCGGTACTCGGAATCTGTTACGGAATGCAATTATTAAACGTTTATCGCGGCGGCGGGATTGTTCAGGATATTGAAAGAGAAATACCGAATTCTTTGAAGCATCAGCAAGGCGAACCGCGAGAGAGACTTTCGCATTGGATAAACATTTCGGAGAAAAGCCTGCTTTTTAAAGAACGGGGAGAAAATAAGGTGCTAGTCAACAGTCATCATCACCAAGCCGTTGAGCGAATCGGAAAAAATCTTTTCGTTTCGGCAACAGCTTCAGACGGTATCGTTGAGGCAATTGAAGACACGCGTCCGGACAGGTTCAATCTGGGAGTTCAATGGCACCCGGAAATTTGTTTTCGTTCGGACGAATTATCCAAGCAAATCTTTTGCGATTTTATCGCCGCCGCCGGAAAGGAACGCCGAAAATATAATTAGTTAAATGAAAACAGGAAAAAAAATACAACTGGGTATCGAGCGTCTTTTGGCAGACGATTTATCGCTTTTGAATAATGCCAGAGTCGGGCTGCTTTGCAATCAGGCGTCGGTTGACCATCGTTTTCAACACGCCGCAGACCTTTTTTACCAGAAACCGGAAATAAATCTAATTGCCTTGTTCGGTCCGCAACACGGGATTAGAGGCGACGTTCAGGACAATATGATTGAAACCGGGCATTCTGTAGATTCGGCAACAGGTTTGCCCGTTTATTCGCTTTATTCGGAGACGCGCGAGCCGACTGCCGAAATGCTTGAAAATGTAGATATTTTGGTTTGTGATTTGCAGGATGTGGGCTGCCGGATTTATACGTTTGTTTACACTTTGGCAAATTGTATGAAGGTTGCGGGTCGGCTGGGAAAAAAGGTTATCGTCTGCGATCGCCCGAATCCGATTAACGGCACCTCAATCGAGGGAAACGTCCTTGACCCGAATTGGGCTTCTTTTGTCGGGATGTATCCGATTCCGGTGCGGCACGGTCAGACCATCGGCGAGCTGGCTTTGTACTTTAAGAAATACTTCAATCTTAATTGTGAGCTTGAAGTTGTAAAGATGCGAAGCTGGGAGCGAGAATTGTGGCTTGATGAGACAGATGCTCCCTGGGTTTTGCCCTCGCCGAACATGCCGACAGTTGAAACAGCGACTGTTTTCCCCGGAACCGTGTTTTTTGAAGGAACGCAAGTTTCCGAAGGGCGCGGAACAACCAGACCGTTTGAATTGGTCGGCGCGCCTTATATCAAATCTCAAGAATTTGCCGCCCGATTAAATTCTTTAAGTTTGCCGGGTGTTTATTTTCGAGCCGCAGAATTTCAGCCTACATTTCAAAAACATGCGGGGCAAACGTGCGGCGGCGTTCAGATTCACGTTTTAGAACGAGAGACATTTGAACCTGTGAAAACTGGAATATCAATGGTTAAAGCTATTGTTGAGCTTTACGGAGACCATTTTAAATGGAAAAACCCTCCCTACGAGTATGTTTACGATAAAAATCCGTTTGACGTAATCAGCGGGACGGATCAAATTAGACGAGCCATCGAAGTTCAAGGATCTGTTGAAGAGTTGGTCGCTTCTTGGAAGGAAGCTGTTTGGGTTTATGTTGAGCAACGCGAGGCTATTTTGCTTTATTGAAAGGTTTAGCTGCTACTGATTATTTGAGATTCAGGTTTAAGGGCGTTTCTTTTAAAGTTTTTGTTTGCTTGTCTTAGCTCTGACAGTTAAGGTTAAATTGGAGGCTGGATGAATTCAAAAATGTTTGTTTATTGTGCTGCTGCCTGGTTTGTTCCCGGTTTCGGGCATTTTTTGTTAAAGCGTTGGGGACGCGGAATAATAATTTGCGTAGCTATTTTCTCGTTGTTAATCGTTGGCTGGGCGCTTAAAGGCGCTTTTTTGTTTCAGACCGGCGGGGAACAAGGGCTGATGATGCATCGTTTTCACCTTTTTTCGACTTTGGGAAACGGTACCTTTTTTCTTTTTAATTTTTTATTCGGCGGAACCGCTACGCTGCTACAGATTCAGGATGCACTTAAAACGCCGACTTTTGAATACGGCGTGAGATTCGTCGCCGCCGCCGGTTTACTAAATTATCTCTCAATCTTAGACGTCGCAGACATTGCTCTGGGGAGAAAAGAATGACTCAATTTTTGCTTTTTATCGGTTTCGCTTTTTTTGTCGCCTGCGTTTTCGGGGCGGTAGCGAACGGCGATATAAAATCCAGAATCTTATACGGAACAAAAGTTTTTTGTGAGTTTGTCGGCATCGGCTTTCTTTTGGCTTGGATTTTTTATTTTCTGCCGACTGGTTAAAAAAACAATATTCAGGTTTCAGCTTTCCTTGTCAAGTGAAAGCTTCAAAGTTTAAATTTATTTTTGTGAAGATTCATCAAACAGAGAGTTTATTTTTGAGAAGCTATCCGCTTTCGGAAGCGGACAAGATAGTCGCCTGCTTAACGCCCGATTACGGTTTGATTAGGCTTGTAGCAAAAGGCGCCCGAAAGATCAAAAGCCGTTTTAGCGGCAGCATAGAGCCGTTCAGCGTCGGCGAAATCGCGTTTTATCGCCGTGAAGACGCCGAGCTCGGAATTTTACGAAGTATAGAGTTGAAACAATCTTATTTTCACCTCGCCAAAAACGTAAATATGGTTGCGGCTCTGGCTTATTTCGGCGAATTATTAGCGGATTTTTCACCGCCTCACGAGCCTAATGAAAATCTCTATCGAATGGCGCGGGCTTGTTTTAAAGCCGTTGCTGGGGTTTCTGATGATCAAAACAAGATGGGGGCAGGCGTTTTGTACTTTGAACTTTGGATTTTGCGATTGACCGGATATTTACCTGCCAGCAATGTTTGCGGGGAGTGCCGCAGCCCAATTCGCCCGGACGAATCAGTAGTGTGGTCGTCGGAGAATCGCTTTTTGTGTGAATTGTGTGCCCCTGTTGGGCGCGGTATTATTTTAAAGCCACAACAAGCTGTTTTGTTAAGCCTCGCGCGTAAATTGGCACCGGAGGCGTTTATAGCTCAATCCGTTTATAAACGGGAATTTCTAAAGCCACATTCGGCAATCACACGCAAATTGATCAAACAGGTTTTGCTGCGCGACCTCGAATATTGGAGCGAAAAAAATTGGGAAGCGGTAGAGCTTTAATCGAAAGATACATTTGGCGAACAATTGTTCCGTATTTTTTTCTCGCTTGGTTTTTGTTAACAGCCATTTTGCTGCTTCAACAAGCCAGTCGCTTTTCGGATATTTTATTCGGTTCCCAAATTCCTACAAGTCTCATCTGGGAGCTGTTGTTTGCATTGCTTCCGAATATTTTGGCTTTCACCAGCCCTATGGCTCTTTTTGCGGGAGTAATGGTTGGGCTGGGGCAAATGCAAGGCGATAGCGAATTGATTGCCTTTCGTGCGGCAGGTGTTTCAAATTTTAGAGTTCTCTTGCCGTCTTTTTTTCTCGGATTGTTGCTTACCATTTTAACCCTTTATATTAATTTCGAAGGAGTGCCGAAATCAGCCCAGCTCGTCCGTCAAGTGGGCGTTAAGGCGGCTTTGGCAAAACTTGAATCCCCTCTTGAGCCCGGCGTTTTTAACAATGAGATTCCAAAATATGTAATTTACACTCGGGATGGGAATCGAGAAAAAGGCGTATGGGAGCGAGTTTTTATTCATGCTCGCGAAAAAAACGGCGAGTTGCGTTTGATCACCGCCAAAAGTGGGAAGATTGATTCTGCGGGTGAACAATCCGAGCTTGTTTTGCAGGACGCAATTGTCACGACTTTGAACAAAGGTAGTGAGATTGCTCTCGAAAGGGTTAACTCATTAAGAGTGGCGCTCGACATCGGACGGCGTCAACTTTTGGACAAGCTCCAAAAAGCCGAACGATCACCCGAGGAAATGGGGCTCACAGAGCTGGCTGCTTTTTCGGAGCAAAAAAGCGGTAAAGAAAAGCGTGATGCGCAGGTTTTATGGCACCGACGTGTTTCATTAGCATTTGCGCCGCTGGTTTTTTCCATATTAGGCGTCGCACTGGGCTTGCGTTATGCTCGCGGCGGTCGAGGTTATAATGCAATTTTGGCGCTGGTGACGTTGATTAGCTATTATCTTGTTTCACTTCTATGCGAGCAAATGTCCAGAGCCGGAAGCATTCCGGTGTTTTTAGGAAGCTGGGCATCCCCGTCTCTCGCGGTTTTGTTTTCGGGCTGGCTCCTTTCAAAAGGATTTTGGAAGAATAATTTTTCGGTTTTCGGAATTCGTGCGAATGGGAAGTCACTTTTCAAAAGATTTTTCTCAGACGAAAGGTTTTATTATTTCCAAGGTAAAGGAGCGGCAAGATACCGTTTTGATCTTTCGGGATTGTTAAATCGAGACATAGTCGTTGACTTGTTAAAGTATTTCGCATTTTCGACGGGTGTGTTGTTATTTCTTTATTTGGTTTTCACTTCTTTTGAGTTATGGCGTTTTGCAGCCTCTACATCAGACGGGTTTGAGATTTTGGGTAAATATTTGCTTTATATTTCCCCGATTGTCGTTTTTCAGGTTGCACCGTCGGCACTTCTTTTAGCGATTTTGTTTGTTTACGGGATTAGATCAAAGAGGAGCGAAATTATTGCCTGGAACAGCGCTGGGCAAAATGTTTTCCGGCTGTTGATTCCGGCTTTTTTCTTTAGCGGATTGATAAGTTGGGGCGCTTGGGCTTTACAGGATAATATACTACCGCAGACGAATAAGCGGCAGGACGCTCTTCGAGCGCAATTAAAAGGGGGAGCCTCCGCCATCTTACAAGAAGGTCGATTTTGGTTTGCCGAAGGGCAGCATGTTTATTCATTCGTTGCTGATAAAAACAGCCAGACAAATCAAGGCATCCAACTCAAAGAAGTCGAAATTTATAACTTTGGAAGCGGAGGGCATTTAAACCGATTGCTGCGGGCGGGGCAGGGAATTTTGACGAACGGTGAGATTAGGCTAAACAAAACAGAAGAGGTTTTGTGGAAAAGTAATTTGGTTGAAGTGGAAAATAGAAATAATTTACAGGCAATAGCACTTGAACAGAATATTGGCGAATTGGGTTTTAGTGGGGCAAAATTTTTTTATGCGACGCTGGACGATTTGAAAGAACGTTTGAAAGCAGCCGATTCTGTCAGCGAGCAAAGGCGTTTGAAAGTTGCTGTCCAAAAATATTTTATTGTTATGGTTTTACCCCCTATTATTGTTTTGTTTGCAGCTCCTTTTGCACTGGCTTTCGGAAGACGGGGAAATAATCGGCAAGCCAATCTTTCTTTGTTTTATGTATTTGGACTTTGGCTTGGTTTTATGGGGTTTTCAGCTTTTTTTGAACAGTTAGGGAATTCCGGGCTTTTAACTGATCTGATTGCCGTTTGGTCGCCCTTATTTATTTTAGCCAGTATTGGGACTTATTTAATCGCGAGGACACCCAATTGAAAATTGATTGTGCGTCCGATAACATTGTGCGCCGATCAAGGATATTTGATTGATAATAAAAAAGGATGAACGAGCTAGCTCGTTCATCCTTTTTTATTATCAATTTCCTTTAGGTTCCAGTTTCCCAACTGGTCAGGTATTCAATTTGTTCAGGGGTAAGTGTATCTATCGAAATTCCCATGGCTTGTAATTTAAGTCCTGCAATTTCCGTATCAACTTCAGCCGGAAGTGTGTGAACCCCCGGGGAAAGCTTGCCTTTGTTAACAACCAAGTATTCTGCCGATAAAGCTTGATTGGCAAAACTCATGTCCATAACGCTTGCAGGATGTCCTTCGGCGGCAGCGAGGTTAATTAATCTACCTTCGCCGAGGACAATTATTCGCTTGCCAGTATCGGAGAGTGTATATTCTTGAACAAAGGGGCGGATTGTTTTTGGTTCATCTTTGCTCAATTTTGTAAGAGCCGAAAGATTGATTTCTAGATCAAAATGCCCGCTGTTGCAGACAATCGCTCCATCTTTCATCAATCCAAAATGTTTGCGATCAATTACATCTCGGTTACCCGTGACAGTAATAAAAATGTCGCCCGCCGGTGCGGCTTGTTGCATTTCCATTACGCGAAAACCATCCATAACAGCCTCCACAGCTTTAATCGGGTCAACTTCAGTGACAAAAACGTTTGCTCCTAAACCTCTTGCCCGCATCGCAACGCCTTTGCCGCACCAACCATAGCCCAATACGACAACGGTTTTGCCTGCCAAAAGGATGTTGGTTGCTCGAATTACGCCGTCAATGGTTGATTGCCCTGTACCGTAGCGGTTGTCGAAGAAATGTTTGGTCTGGGCATTGTTAACAGCCATTGCCGGAAAGGGAAGCACGCCCGCTTTCTGCATTGCCTCAAGCCTTTGAATCCCCGTAGTTGTTTCTTCGGTTGAACCCACGATTTTCGAAACCTGATTTTGTCTTTCCTTTATAATCGTCGCAACGACATCAGAACCATCGTCAATTATCAAATCCGGTTCGGTGTCCAAGGCGATTCTGACGTGGCGATTATAGGTTTCGGTAGTTTCGCCTTTAATAGCAAATACCGGAATTCCGTATTCCGCTACAAGTGCCGCTGCAACATCATCCTGGGTGGAAAGCGGATTTGAGGCGATAAGCACACATTCGGCACCGCCTGCTTGTAATGTACGCGCAAGATTAGCTGTTTCGGTTGTAATGTGAGCACAAGCAACGATCTTGTACCCGGAAAGCGGTTTTTCGGCAGAGAACCTGTCTCGAATAAGTCGTAAAACCGGCATTTCTCGGTCTGCCCACTCGATTCGCTGGTTTCCTATCGAAGCAAGGTTTATATCTTTAATGTCATAATTAGGAACTGTTGATTGCATATATTTTATATCTGAAAGAGCAAAATAATGAATGCACCTGTTTAACGCAAAAAGAGACGACATTCAGAAATTCGCTTTAATTCAAGTTGAATTTTGCTTTAATTGTTTCAAGTTTTTGAATATTTCTAGACTAAAACGTTTGAAGTAACAAGTTGATGTCAAATTCATGTGTTAAGATGGATGTTTCGCGTCCGATAATAAATATTATGTCTGCCCACGCTCGATTTGTTTCTTGATTAGCTCCATAGTTTTCATAAGAGCGTCTTCCAAGTCATTTAATTCTGCCAGTTTTTTAAATTTAATCTCAAGCTTAAACTTACGATTCTCGTCATCGAGCTTAAAAATTCTCAGTGGAAAATTCAAGTTGGTTGTAGTGTCGGCGTCACGGCGAGTTGGTGCATCAAAAAGATCACGGACAATTTCCGGTGATTTTGGTTTAGTTTCCTTTCTGGGCGTCTCTTCTTGTAGCTTTTCGTTTATTCCTCTGATTTCTGCCAACATCTCAACTTCACTAAACTTCCTTGCGATTTTTAAAATCGCTGCTTTTGATGAAATGCCCGCGGAAATGCATTCTTGTCTGATAGTGAGAGGAAGCGAAGCGATTGTTAAGGTCTCTGTTACTGAGGAGCGGCTTTTGCTGAGTTTTTTCGCTAAATCCTCATGCGTGTATTTAAAACGCTCGCAGAGCGCCTGATAGGCGTCAGCTTCTTCCCAAACGGTTAAATCCTTTCGTTGTAGGTTTTCAATTAAAGCAATCTCAGCAATTTCCTGCTCGCTGACATTTAGCTCAATACACGGAACTTCAGTTAAGCCCGCTATTGTAGCTGCTCTCCATCGACGCTCACCTGCAATTATCAACCACTTACCGGAAAGAGGTTTGACCAAAAGCGGCTCAAGCACTCCCTTTTCCTTGATTGAAGCAACTAACTCGCTCAAATCCCCCATCTCAACTCTCGGCTGATCCGGATTCGGCTCTATCTTTGATATTTCGATAGTTCGCCCAATAAAATTAGAGGATTTCGTTAATTCGTCTACATAATGCGAATCGTGGCGCATTTTTAATCCTAAGGGTAAGCCTCTTTTAGACACGAGCAAAAACCTCCTCGCATAACTGCTGGTATTCAATAGCCCCGGAAGAATTTGGTGCATATGTGAAAATAGTTTCTTTATGAGCCGGAGATTCTTCAAGGCGGACACTTCTTGTTATCACAGTCTCGAATGTGTTGCTCCCGAACACCTGGCGAATATGGCTCTGGATTTCTTTAGAGAGGGTTGTTCTTTTGTCATGCAAGGTAATCAACACTCCGAGCAGCTTCAGATTCGGATTCGGTCTGGACCGTACTTTTTCTATGGTTTCCAATAAGTCGTCGGTTCCTTCCAGAGCAAAATACGATGCTTGAATTGGAATTAATATATGGGTCGCGGCTACGAGGGCGTTAATAGTTATCAGACCCAAGGTGGGAGGTGTGTCTAAAACAATAAAATCGTATTCTTTTTTTATTTGCTCAAGCCGATCTTTAAATCTAAAAATTGCATCGAAATCGCCAACCAATTTCGATTCCAGTTTCGCCAAATTAATTTTCGCTGGTACAATATCGAGGTTTTTTATACCTGTTTGATACAGCGATTCTTTCCAATCAGCTTTATTATCAATCAACAAATCATAAGATGAATTAAGGATAGATTCAATATTTAAAAAAGAAATAGAGCTGTTGCCTTGGGGGTCAAGATCACATAACAGAACTCTTCTCCCCTTAAGCGCGCAGGCAGCTGAAAGGTTGATAGCTGTCGTAGTCTTCCCCACTCCGCCTTTTTGGTTGGCAATTGCAATTATCATTAATTCGTTTCGATTTTAGTCTTGAAATAGCGATTACTCGGTGATCACATCCGGCCACTCGTCACTAGCAATTTCTTCGCCTTCTTCTTTTGAGGAAACCAGATTCGACCCAGCTTGACTAACTACTTCAGGTCTAACCCAGATTCCGCAGCTAAAACGAAGCGCTAAAGCGATAGCATCAGAAGGTCTGGCATCTATAACAGTAAGACTTCCATCTTGGAGTCGCATCTCAATCAAAGCAAAAAAAGTATCATTTCGCAACTCGGTGATTACAACTCTTTCGACCACTGCTCCCATTTGAGTTATTATATTCCTGAGCAGATCGTGTGTCATAGGTCGTTGAGGCACAGTTTTTTCAATTTCAAGGGCGATAGCGTTTGCTTCAAAGGTCCCAACCCAGATAGGAATTACCGTTTCATCCGAAACTCCGCGTAAAACAACAATAGGTGTCCCGCTATGGGGTTCCATAATTAATGCACCGACTTTTACTTCAATATCATTCTCCATCCAAAACCTCGAACAAATAATACAAAAACCGATAGTATAAATCTATTCCTCAGACCACAATTTACCGCGCAGCGAATTCGTCTTAGCATCTGTAATAAAAACTTCAACGATTTGTCCGAGCCTGCAATTATCAGACTCAAAATTAACCACCTTGTGGCAAGTTGTATGACCGGTTAAGTCGTTTTCAGATTTCGCGCTGAAGTTCTCAGCTAAAACTTGCACCGTTTTCCCCACAAACTCCTTTAACTTCTCTTCTTGAATTCGCTTTTGAACCGATTCTAAGATTAGAAAGCGTTCCCGTTTCGTTTGATCCGAAACCGAGTCTTCAATCTGGGCTGAAGGGGTTCCCGGTCTGGGCGAATATTTGAAGAGATAAGCAGTGTCAAATCTGCATTTCTCGTACAATTCAACGGTTTCTCTAAAATCCTGATCCGTCTCACTTGGGAAGCCAACAATTATATCGGTGGTCAAAGATATCCGCCGCTGAGATCTTTCAATAACCTCAATTTTTTTCAAATAATCTGCGGAACTGTGACCGCGCCGCATTGCCCTTAAAATCCGATCGCTGCCTGATTGCACCGGCAAATGCACCCAATTGCAAAGATTTTCGTATTCGTTGATGGCTTCAACAATATCTGGATGAAAATCTCTCGGAAAAGATGTCGTAAATTTGATTCGCTCTATGCCAGTCTGGGCAACAGCACGCAAAAGCTTTGAAAAAGGAGTCGCACCTTTAATCCCTTCAAATCCAAGGTCTGTTTTTGGTCGATAGCTGTTTACATTTTGACCAATCAGATGGACCTCTTTGATTCCTTTTTCTTTTAATTGTCTTAATTGACTTAAAATCTGTTCAGGCGACAGACTACGCTCACGCCCCCTCGAAAAAGGAACTATACAATATGTGCAAAATTTATTGCAGCCTTCTATTATCGGTACGAAAGCGACAAATTTCGAGTTTCTGTACTGGTCGGAAACCGCCCAGTCATAGTCCAATTCCCTTTCTCCCAAATCAATCCTCTTCTCTTCAGTTTGGTTGATCTCATCGAGCATTTCACCGATTCTGCCAACAGCTCGGGTTCCTAAAACGAAATCAATGTTCTGTGTTTTGTCAAACAGGTTTTCCCCTTCGAGTTGCGCCACACAACCTAAAACGCCGATAATCGGCTTCACAGCATGTCTTTTTTTATCCGCCAGTTCTCCAACCCTGGTGAAAAGCTTTCTTTCCGCACGCTCTCTTACGGAACAGGTATTTAGCAAAACGATTTCCGCCAGATTATCGGACCCAACAATCTCATACCCTGCCTGTGATAATTTTGTG
Source organism: Acidobacteriota bacterium (assembly GCA_030863175.1). Classification (GTDB taxonomy): domain Bacteria; phylum Acidobacteriota; class Blastocatellia; order Pyrinomonadales; family Pyrinomonadaceae; genus JALZCH01. Next base: position 102,205 of record JALZCH010000053.1, read on the forward strand.
GCAACCCGCTCGGTGTCTGATACATTCATTTGACATCCGTGCGTCTCTATGTACACTTTCTTACGCCATATTTGTTTTTTTTCTCGGTTTCGTGAGTAAGCCATAAATTTTTCTCAATAAACAACTACTAATTTCATATTTATGTCCGCAAAAGATTTTGTCCATCTACATGTACATACTGATTACAGCATTCTGAAAAGCGCAAATCAAATTCCTGCTCTGGCACAAAAACTTAAAGAGTTGGAAATGAAAGCTTGCGCCATAACCGACTGTGGCAATTTGTATGGCGTTCTTTCGTTTTATTATAACATGCTGAAAAACGGCATACAGCCAATAATTGGATACGAGGCTTATCTGACGCCCGGTTCAAGGTTTGACAAAAGCGCGGCTTTAAAATCAGGTGAATTGCCTTATTATACACTTGTTCTACTGGCTGAAAATCTGACGGGCTATTATAACCTCGTCCGTCTGTCGTCAAAAGCTTTTACTGAAGGATTGCACCACAAACCGAGACTTGACTTGGATTTGCTGGCGGAGAATAGTGCCGGGCTGATTTGCTTATCTTCGGGTTTGGAGGGAATAGTCCACCATTATTTAAAACAAAATCGTTTCGAAGATGCCTTAAATTATGCTGCCAAATTTAAAGATGTTTTCGGTCGAAACAATTTCTTTCTTGAAATCCAAGATCACAACCTCACTGAAGAAAAAGCAATCCGCCAATCTCTGATTCAATTGTCTAAAAAACTCGATTTGAATCTGGTAGCTACAAACGATGTTTTTTATCTCACAAAAGAGGACGCCAAAGCACACGAAATGATGCTCTGTATAGGCGCCACCAAAACAATTCAGGACGAATCGCGTCCAAAACTCGGCTCGGATCAGTATTACCTCAAATCAGCAGATGAGATGTGGAGACTTTTCGGCGCCGAATTGCCTGAAAGTATATTGAAAACAATCGAAATTTCCGAACGATGTGCTCTCTCTTTGCCGAGCAGCGAAGATTCCTTTAATTTGCCGCTTTATCCCATACCTTCGACTTCCAGTTGCTCAACAACAGACGAATATTTCGAAAAGGTGGTTTGGGATGGTTTTCAGAAACGCCAAGAAACTGTCTGGGAACCGATGGAACAAGCGGGCAACTTAAAATACTCACTCGATGTTTACAGAAACAGAATCAACATCGAAACAGATATTATCAGACGCATGGGTTTTCCTGGCTATTTCTTGATTGTTTGGGATTTCGTGCGCTTTGCAAAAGAAAACGATATTCCGGTTGGTCCCGGACGCGGTTCGGCGGCGGGTTCTCTTGTCGCATATTGCCTGGAAATAACGGACGTTGATCCAATTCAATACGATTTGCTCTTTGAGCGATTCCTTAACCCGGAAAGGGTCACGATGCCAGATATTGACATTGATTTCTGTATTCGAGGTCGGGAACATGTTATCAGGCACGTTGTCGATCAATATGGAAGGAACTCTGTTTGTCAAATTATCACTTTTGGGACAATGGCTTCAAAAGCCGTTATCAAGGACGTTGGAAGGGCTTTGAATATGCCTTATGGTGAGGTCGAGAAAATCGCAAAATTGATTCCTCCACCTGTCCGAGGTCGAAATGTCAGCATCACCCAAGCACTAGAACAAGTCGAGGAACTCAAAAACGCCGTTTCCTCAAATCCCCAGATTAAGGAATTGATTGATTTAGCGCGCCGTCTTGAAGGATGCGCCAGACATACATCTGTTCACGCCGCCGGTGTAGTAATTTCCCCAAAACCGCTCGATGAACTAATTCCAGTTGCGGTTTCCATTAAGGAGGAACTTACTACTCAATTCGCAATGTCGGATTTGGAAAAAACGGGAATGCTTAAGATGGACTTCCTTGCTTTAACCACCTTAACGGTAATCAACGACTGCTTAAGCAGCATAAAACAATCACTTAAAAAGCAAATTGATTGGGCTCATACGTCATTAAGCGATGAAGCAGCAATGAAGATTTTCGCAGATGGAAGAACCGAAGCCATTTTTCAATTTGAATCACCGGGAATGCAGGAAATCTGCCGCCGCCTCAAACCAAAAGGAATCGAAGACCTCGCCGCCCTCAATGCTCTATATCGTCCGGGACCGCTCGATGGAGGAATGGTTGATGATTTTATCAATCGGCATCGCGGTCAAAAGCAAGTTAGATACCTTGTTCCTCAAATGAAGGAAATTTTAAATAACACGCACGGAATTATCGTTTATCAAGAGCAAATCATGCAGCTCGCCCAGAATCTGGCTGGCTATACCCTCGGAGAAGCCGATATGATGCGCCGCGCTATGGGCAAAAAGAAGCGCGAAGAGATGGCAAAACATCAGGAGAAATTTGTCAACGGCGCAGTTCAACGTAATATCAAACGCGAAAAGGCGGAACAGATTTTCTCATTGATGGCGCAGTTTGCCGATTACGGCTTTAATAAAAGCCACAGCGTCGCATATGCCTATCTGGCTTTCCAAACCGCCTATTTAAAGGCTCATTTCCCTTCACACTTTTATGCCGCAGTTCTCTCGCACGAAGCTCAGGACACAGCAAAAATACAAAAATATATTGCCGAATTAAAAACCGCGGGAATACAACTGCTGCCCCCCGATATTAACGAGAGCAATTCGGGGTTTACGCCCGTCCAAGATGCAATCCGCTTTGGTTTGAGCGCGATCAAAGGAATCGGGGAAGCCGCGATTCAGGAAATTATCACCGCTAGACAAGAAAAGCCTTTTTCCTCATTTTTGGATTTTATTTCCAGAGCCTCAAACTCCGTAAATCGCCGAACCTTGCAAAGCTTAATCTACTCCGGCGCTTTCGACTCGCTCAAAAACGACTCAATATCAATGAACGTTTGGCGCTCGAAACTGATTGCGGAAATCGAAACTTCGTTATCTCTTGCCCAAAAAGAACGCAATTCAAGAGAAAAAGGGCAAAACGCACTTTTCGCTGGCAATCAAGAGAGCGAGCCTTTAGCAATTCACGATTATCCGGTTTTAACAGATAAAGAAATCTGGACAGCCGAAAAAGAAACATTAGGCTTTTACTTAAGCAGCCACCCTTTAAGCAAGCACGACGAACTGCTTAAACAGCTTCAAGCACAAAGCATAGTAAGCCTGACCCAAGCTGCTTCGTTTGCCGCCGAACAGAAAATTTGGATCGCAGGGGTCATCAGCGAAGCACAAGTCCGCTTAAGCAAAAAGGGTAATCGTTTTTCCATCTTTAAACTGGAAGATTATACGGGCTCGATTAAATGTCTCGCATGGTCGGAAGCCTTTGAGAAGTTTTCCCAATTTCTTAATAATGATGAAATAATCTTTGCTGCGGGGCGTTTGGAATGCGAAAACGAAACGAGTTTTTCGTTTATCATCGAAGAAGTTTATAAATTTGAAGAAGCATTGCCTGCGCGAGCCGATTCCCTGTTCGTTAAAGTTCCACCTGCTACTGATAAAAACATAAATTTTTATGAAACACTGCTTGCGTTGCTCAACCGTAATCGGGGAAAATGTGAGGTGTTTTTTGAAATACCTCTTTTCAAAAACAAGGGCTACGGCGTGAGACTCGGTGTTCAAGGTTCGCTGCGAATTCAGGGGAATTATAACTTAGCCAAAGAGCTTGAACGGCTTGGTTGCGTCGTTGAATGGCAAATCCGCAAATAAGCGGAATTTTATTTAGGAGGAAATGGTGCTGGAAAAAACTACTGCGAAAAGAACTGCTTTTGAATGTGTACAAATTGCGCGCCACCCGGCTCGCCCTTATTCGCTAGATATTTTTGAAAATGTATTTGACGAGTTCTTAGAACTACACGGCGATCGTCGTTATGCTGATGACCCGGCTTTAGTCTGCGGTTTTGCTCGTTTAGGAGATTATGAAATTCTGGTCACCGGACATCAAAAAGGGCGTGATACCAAACAGAGACATCATAGAAATTTCGGAATGCCCAAACCCGAAGGTTATCGAAAAGCACTTCGGTTGATGCAATTGGCAAACAAGTTTAACCGCCCGGTGATCACTTTTATTGACACACCGGGAGCTTATCCTGGGATTGACGCCGAAGAGCGCGGACAAGCCGAAGCCATCGCTTTTAATTTAAAAGAAATGGCTGAGTTAAAATGCCCAATTATCGCCATTGTTATCGGCGAAGGAGGCTCGGGCGGGGCGTTGGCAATCGGTGTTGCGGACCGCGTTTTGATGATGGAAAACTCGATTTATTCCGTAATTTCACCAGAAGGTTGCGCGGCAATTTTGTGGAAAGACGCTGCGCGTGCCGATCTTGCCGCCGAGAAATTAAAGCTGACCGCTTCGGATTTAAAGGAGCTGGGCGTTGTTGATAAAACTATTCCGGAACCGGAGCTTTGGGATTATAACTTGCTTGCCAACCGCGAAAATCAATTTACGATTGATTTTAAAAACACTTTGCTCAATGAAATAAACTTACTGGTCTCAATGACCGAAAAGCAAAGATTACAGCTCCGATACCGTAAATTACGCAAATTCGGTTTCTGGCAAACTCTTTAAAAGAGGCTATTCAACTGATAACTACGAATTGCCTCTTTTTTGTTTTGCCCAAACCGTGTAAGATGTTTTTAGCGCCTTTTAAGGCGGCTATTATTTTTCCGGCTGCTATTGCTCCTGCTGCTTTTTCTTTCACTCTTTTTTTGTACAAAGTTGATTGACGCTCATAACTTAATTTCAATGGACTTCCCTGCTTTCTTTTACGACCTTTTCTTCTTCGTTTTAGGTGCCGTCATCGGCAGTTTTCTAAACGTCCTGATTCATCGACTCCCGCGCGAAGAATCCGTTGTGTTCCCAAATTCGGCTTGCCCTTCGTGCCAGGCGGCAATCAAGCCCTATGACAATATTCCAATCTTTAGTTGGCTTCTTTTGCGCGGGCGTTGCCGAAATTGCAGCCTTGCTATTTCTTTTCGCTATCCGCTCGTCGAACTGTTGACTGCCCTGCTTTTCGTGTTCTGTTTTAGACACGCTGGTTTGAATTTGGTTTTGCCCCTTGAACTGTTGTTCATTTCCGCAATTGTAGCCCTTATTTTTATTGATTCAGAGCATATGATACTGCCCGATGCGATTAATTATCCCGGAATTTTAGTCGCCTTCGCCGCAAGAATCGGATTGCCTTTGGCAACCGGCTCCGCCATTTTTGATGATTTGCAACATGCTCCGCTCTCGAATCTGCAAATTCCACTCCCGGCGGCTTCGTTGTTGGGAGCGATTCTGGGTGCAGCGGCGGGCGGCGGATTTCTATGGCTTCTCGGGTGGATATGGAAACGGCTTCGCGGTGTTGAAGCTATGGGATTAGGCGATGTGAAAATGATGCTTTGGGTAGGAGCCTTTTTAGGCTGGCGACTGACACTGTTGACACTTTTTTTGGCGGCTTTGACAGGCGCTCTTTCAGGCATTTTACTCATTTATTCCCGGCGCGAACGAGATCTTCAAACCCACATTCCCTTCGGAATTTTTCTAGGCATCGGCTCAATCATCGCGCTTTTTTTCGGAAATTTTTTGATTAACTGGTACATTTCAAATTTTATTCCGGCAAATTAAACCGTAATTCGCTTTTGAAGGCAAATGCGATGAAATCAGTTAGGGGCAGCTCGCTATGAGAAGAATCTAGCTTGTTTGGGAGAAATGGCTAACGGAATCACACGCGAATTTAAAAACTTCCTGCCAGCAATTCAAACTTATTCTCAATTTTGGCTTGAAAACGAAATTATCGAAGCCAGTTAAAAGGTTACTGCTTTTCTTGATTTAGCCCATTCACACATACACCATTATCAGACCCAATCAACAAAAATTTTATCTTTGAGGTTTCTTTGATTTAAAGCATTTGTTTGAAGAATTTTAAATAGAGGCTGCTATCAAGGGTTGCTTTTCCAAAATTAAGTGCGGCGAGATTTTAATGGCGCTCGTTTTTATCTATTTATTTGGAAATGCGTCTGGAAGCTTTATCCCAAAACAGACAAACAGAAATATCCAGATTATTGGCGAAGAAGCTCGTTTTGAATAGAAAAACTGGCTCTTGATCAAATTTCAAGATTCTGGCGAAGGTACTATAGCGATTCTTGATTGAGTGCGACTAGTTTATGCTGTAAAATTCCACGAATGAAAGCCTATTCTTTGGATTTGCGCCAGCGTGTGGTCGAAACTTACAAAACCGGCGTGCTGACGATTAAAGC
>JALZCH010000060.1 GCA_030863175.1 Acidobacteriota bacterium
ATCAGGCATTGCGGCTATGTATAGTAATTAAATGAAATCTGCTCTAGGCAATTAATAGAGCTGCGATACCTCGCAGCTCTATTAATTGCCTTTGTGGATTTTGTAAGCCCACAAACGATTGTGAAAACCGCATATAATTTAAAATGCTTTCGCATTAGCATCAGCCGCGCTGCCGACATCTTCAGTGCTTTCGCGTCTGCCGCCAGTTTTTTCTGAAACTAATTTTGCCTGCATAAACAGTCCGAGATAATCGCGTCCCCCGGCTTTTGAGTTCGTACCGCTCATATTAAAACCGCCAAACGGATGAACGCCAACCAATGCGCCCGTGCATTTGCGGTTGAAATAAAGATTTCCGGCGTGAAACTCGCGCCGCGCTCGCTCCAGTTTTTCATGATCTGTTGAATAAACCGCGCCCGTCAAACCGAATTCCGTGTCGTTGGCTATTTCCAGAGCGTGATCGAAATTTCTGGCTTTGATAACAGCCAAAACGGGAGCAAAAATTTCTTCCTGTTCAATTGTGTCTCCCGGTTTTACTTCATCAATAATCGTAGGCTCAATAAAAAATCCCTGCTCGCCGTCGCTTCCGCCGCCGAGAACTAATTTCCCGCCTTCTTTTTGTCCGACTTCGATGTATCTCAAAGTGTTGTCAAACGAACGTTGATTAATCACCGCCGATAAGTTTGTATCCGGTTTCTCCGGCATATCGAGCTTTAATTTTCGAGTAAATTCGACGACTTTTTCCAAAACTTCGCCGTGAACTTTTTCGTCAACAATCAAGCGTGAACAAGCAGAGCATTTTTGACCTTGATAACCGAACGCCGATTGCGTGACGCCCAATGCAGCCGAATCCAAATCGGCGTCGTCGGCAACAATAATGGCGTCTTTGCCGCCCATTTCTGCAATTACGCGTTTAATCCAAATCTGCCCTTCGCGAGTTTTCGCCGCTTGTTCGTTAATCCGCAGCCCCACTTGTTTCGAACCGGTAAAAGCGATAAAACGAGTTTTCGGATGAATGACCATCGCCTCACCCGTTTCGCCGTGACCGGTGACAAAATTCACAACGCCCGGCGGAAGCCCGACTTCTTCAAGGACTTCGACAAATTTCGCGGCAATCGTCGGTGCGTCGGAAGAAGGTTTCAAAACAACCGTGTTTCCAGTAACAACCGAAGCCACCGTCATTCCAGCCATAATTGCGAGCGGAAAATTCCATGGCGGAATCACCGCCCCAACGCCGAGCGGAATGTATTCAAGCCGGTTGTCCTCGCCTTCGATTTTCGTTAAGGGCTGTTCACTGGCATAGCGCAGCATTTCGCGTCCGTAAAATTCGAGAAAATCAATCGCTTCCGCCGTGTCTCCATCGGCTTCCGACCAGGTTTTACCGACTTCGTGAATCATCCAAGCCGAATAATAATGTTTGCGTTCGCGCAAAATTCTTGCGGCGCGAAACAAATAATCGGCTCTTTCGGCAGCCGGAACGTTTTTCCAAGTTTGAAAAGTCTGGTTTGCCGTTTCAATAGCGCGATTAACAATTTCTTCGTCAGCCAGCGAAAAACGCCCGACCACTTCGGTTTTGCGCGCCGGATTGATGCTTTCAAATTTATCTCCGGTTTCGATGCGTTCGCCACCGATAATCATCGGATATTCGCGTCCTAATTCCGATTTCACTTGTTCTATAGCCGCACGCATCGCCGCCGCGCTTTCTTCTTTTGTAAAATCAGTAAATGGTTCGTTTTTAAATTCATCCAAAGCTTTTCCTGCTTGCATAATTAATCCCATTCTCCAGTTTGTTGTAATTTTTTTATTTTACGCTTAGCGAATTCGCGTCTCAAAGGCGTCATTCTGTCCAAAAAAACAATTCCATCACAGTGATCCGTTTCGTGCAAAAGACAACGAGCGGTTAATTCCATTCCGTCAATTTCGATTTCATTGCCGAACGGATCGCACCCCCGCACGACGGCGCGCATATTACGGCGGATTTTCTGGTAAATGCCGGGAAAAGAAAGACAGCCTTCGTCGCCGGTTTGCTCGCCTTCGACGTACAAAACTTCGGGGTTGATGATAGCCACTTTTTGTTTCGGGTCTTCTTTAAACGAGCAATCCATCACAAAAAGCCGCTGCGAAACACCGATCTGCGGCGCAGCCAGACCGACACCGCCTGCTTCGTACATTGTCTCAAACATATCTTCGACCAAACGGCGCAGCTCGTCGTTAAAATCCTCGATAGGCTTCCCGACGGTTAGCAAAACCGGAGCCGGAAATTTGACGATTTTGAGCAGTGACATAAAAGCTATTTTGCCACAAAATTTTATTCAAAGCACGACGATTAAAAGAGAAATAGGTAATAAAAAAAACAAGGCTGCCCTTTAAACAGCCTTGTTTTGATGCGGAGCAATTTAACTTTCGGACGCAACCGCAGAAGTTTCGACGTTTTGCGTATCGTCGGTTGCCATACTTCGCATCGCCGCATTCGTTGTTGTGGCGTCAATCCTAACAGTCTGAATTCTGCCCTGCGATTCGGCGTTTAAATTCGCCAAGAAATCTGTTTGTAAAGCGACAAACGGGCGGTTTATTAATGAAGAATTTCTTTGAGATTTACCAAATAAAATGGCGTGACTTATCACCGATTCTTAACCAAACTGAAATAGTCGTTTTTCTCTGCTGCTCAGTGGAAAGAGTGGAAAAGTTTCTAACGTCGAACCGAAATCGCCGAAATAAGAAATTCTTTCCGTATCCGTGAAAAATCAAATTCGCCTGCTCAAAGCGAATTAAATCTTTCAAAAAATCGGTTTCTATTTTTTGAGTAATTAAAAAATCTGCGAATCGAACGGCATCTTCCAAATGCTTTTTTATCGACGCGGGCAAAAAAGTGGTGGAAAATTCTCTGAAATATTTTTCCAAGTCTTTGGATAATAATTTTTTTGTGCGGGGCAGAAGCTTTTCAACTTCACGAAGACGTTTGAAGAAAAGCGATTCGGCGAAGAAATTTAATTCTTCGGGCAAAACTTCGGCAAGCTCGGCAATTTCCTTGTCTGTCAGATTAAACCGGCGTCCGATTTTTTCGGGTGCGGATAAAAAATCAAGGCGAAGATCAGAGTCGGTATAAAGCTTTGCAGTTAATTTTTGTATTTCAGCCAAGCTCATTGGTAATCCTTTTACGGCTTTCGGCGTAAATTTCCAGATTTAAGCCGCACGAGCGGCAAAATTTCTGCTCGCTCGAATTTCTCGTTCCGCAATTCGGACAAAACATAAAATTAACCTCCGAATCTTGCAAATTTATACGAACGCAGCCTGTTTTGAGTTTTCGGTTTCCAACAAGCTGCGCGCTATTTTTAGCTCATCGAGAATCTCATCGAAAGGCGGAAAATTTTCATCTCGTTCGAGAATTGCGCCTTTGACTTCCGAGCGGCGGCAAACTTCGCTGAAAACCTCCCAAATCTCGTTTTCGGTTCGATTGGCGTGCGCGTCAATCAAACGATTTTCGTGGCGATGCGATCCTACAAAATGAAGCTGAACGATTCTGTCCGTCGGCAAGCGGTCTAAAAAAGCGCGCCAATCGTAATTGTGGTTTTTTGAATTGATGTAAAGATTCGTTACGTCGAGCAGCAAACCGCAATCGGTTTCTTCAGCAATAATGTTGACAAATTCCGCTTCGTCAAATTCCGATGAAGGGAAACGCACGTTGTAAGTTATGTTTTCCAAAATCAACGGCGTTTTAATAACTGATTTAACAATCGCAATGTTGCGAATTAATGTTTCGACGGCTTCAGCGGTGAAGGGAAGCGGCGCTAGATGCCCGATTTGTGTTCCGTCGGCTCGCGTGAAACAAATATGCTCGCTCCACCATGCGGGTTGAATTTTATCAATCAAAACGGCGAGCTTTTCCAAGTATTTTTCGTCAATTCCTTCGGCGCTGCCAAGAGAGAGATTCAATCCGTGAGGAATCAAAGCAAAATTGTCGGCAAGCAGATCAAGCTCGGCGAGTTTTTTAGGCGGGGCATCAAGATAATGATCGGCAGTGATTTCGAGAAACTCGATTTCCGCTCGATGCAAAAAGGTTTCGGCGCGATAAATTTCGCGGAAACCCACCCCGACGCCTAATTTCGGTAAACTTTCCATCGTGAAAAGCTAACGTTAAAATTGAATCTTATTTTTAAATTGACTTTATCAATCTCGATTCAAATTTCATTATTTACAAACTATCCGCAGCCGCCGCAACCGCCTCCGCAGCCGCCTCCGCCGTCGCTGCCTGAAGAACAACTGCTTGAATCGGAGCTTGTTCCGCAGCCTGAACTGCCGCCAGATGATGTCTGCGCTTGCTGTGCTTTATGAAAAGCCTGATTGTAGTTGTCATAAACGCTTCCGACCAGAGCCGTTGTGCCGAAAACGCCTACACCGAGCAGCAATGGATCAACTGCCGAAAATGAAGCGGCGGGTTTTTGAGGAAGATTTACTTTCGAGTCAATTCCGGCAAATTTGAGTTTTTCAAATGCAAGCTGCAAGCGTTCGAGATATTTTTTACCGTGTTCGGTCAAACGCGGGGCATTGCTCATAACGAGTAAAATTATGCTTCCCACAATTTCCATCACTATTAGAAAACCGTAATTTGAGTAACCGTTTAAAACGGCGGTAACCAGTTTATAACCGCCGAGACCGACAATTGCGGCGGCAAATATCAAACTTAATTTTCTGATTAATGTTTTGGTCGCTGAATCGGTCAAAAAATTCTGCGCAGCGAGACGCGCTTCGTAAGTCATAGCAAACGGCTGTAAGGTTTCTTTTAAACCGCCCTTTTGAAACAATTCTTTCGGTTTGCGCGGCTCAGAGTAATAATTAAAAACAGCGCGTTCGATTGGACTCAAACGAGGCTGATTTGCCTGTGCGGTTTGCTGAATCCAAATCGCCTTGCCGTTTTGCGTGATTTCTACCAAATTCTTTTGATTTAAAGCGAAAGTCGCGGCGCGCGCCAATTCGTTGGCGCCACCACGCAGATATGCGATTTCAAACGGATCGGGTTCGGCGGGAATCGGAGGCAAAGGCATTTTTCCGGTCAAATCGAGGCGTGATTTAACGATTCTAAATGCAATTATCGCCGATAAAATCACAAATCCGTAAAAAACTAAGAAATAAGGTCCCGGCAGGTTTGCGAGCGGATTGTCGAACAACCAATTCATATTTTCTCCTTTTAAAAGTTGTCGCCCGGCAGGTTCTGACAAATAAATCTTACTTAATTCCTCATACGAAAAGCTAAGAAAAAATTAATGTTAAATTTTTGTAACATTTTAAAATGAATTTTGATGGGGAAATTTTCTGCGTTTCGCTCCAACATGCAAAATTGAGAATTCAGTAGGTGTAATTTTAAATTCGCTTCTTTAATTTTTGATTGTTTTGCAGGCTATTTAAAACTTCTTTGTTTGTTCAACATAAGAAACAAAATTCCGCAGCATTTCTTCCAAACTGTCTCCGCCGAACTTTTCCCTAAAAGCATTGGCTAAAACAATCGCCACCATCGCTTCGCCGATGACGCCAGCTGCCGGAACAGCCGTTACGTCCGAACGCTCGAAAGCGGCTTTGGATTCTTCCTTGGTTTCAATATCAACCGATGAGAGCGGTGTTTTTAAAGTCGAGATCGGTTTTAAAAAACCTCGGACGCGAATTTCTTCGCCGTTCGTGATTCCGCCTTCGAGACCTCCGGCGCGATTTGTCGGGCGTGTAAATCGGCGATTTACTGCGTCATAACCGATTTCATCGTGAACCTCAGAGCCGAAAAGATTTGCATTCCGCACGCCTTCACCGATTTCAGCCGCTTTGACAGCCGGAACCGAAACAATAGCCTGCGCGAGCTTGCCGTCCAATTTCTCGCGCCACGAAATGTGCGAACCCAAACCTGCGACTATGTTTTTCGCCACGACTTCAAAAACTCCGCCGAGCGTGTCGCCCGCTTTTTTGGTTTGGTCAATTTTTTCGATCATTGCCATTTCCGCTGCTTTGTCGGCACAGCGCAGCGGCGAATCTTCCGAAATATTTGAGATTGTTTCCCAATCGGCAACAACCGGATTTTCTGGAATTCCGCCAAGCTGTATGACATGTGAACGGATTTCGACGCCAAAATTTTCCAAAAGTTGTTTGGCGAAAGCTCCGCAGGCAACGCGGGCGGCGGATTCGCGCGCCGATGCGCGTTCGAGAATGTCGCGCATATCGCGTGCGTTATATTTCAAACCGCCTGCCAAATCAGCGTGACCTGGACGGGGGCGCGTCACCCGGCGAAGATTTTTCGGCTCGGTCACAGGTTTTTCGACCGACATAATTTCCGTCCAATTTCGCCAGTCTTTGTTTTCGATTAAAAGCGCGATAGGCGAGCCGAGCGTTTTTCCGTGACGAACTCCGGAGAGAATTTCAACCCTGTCGGTTTCGATTTTCTGTCGCGCACCGCGTCCGTAACCCTGCTGGCGACGCCATAATTCATGATTGATTTTTTCAACATCAACCGGCATTCCGGCGGGCAGACCTTCGACAATTGCGACGAGCGATTTTCCGTGAGATTCTCCGGCAGTCGTAAAATTAAAAAACATTTTTAGCCTTCTGTCTTTATGCCCTCTTCGAGCAAAATTGCTTCTTTTTTCTTAAATCGAAATAAAACCAGCGCTACGCTTGCCAAAACAAGCGCTCCGCCGAGAGCAGTTTGTGCGGGAAGCTGCTCGCTGAGCGCGATCCATCCGACGATAACGGCGATAATCGGTGAAACGAAAGCAATCATCATTGCTTTTGTCGCTTCAATTCTATTTAAAACCCAGTAATAAAGCCAAAAAGCGATAATCGAGCCGACGATTGCCAGATAAAACACGCAAACCACTGCGCGCCATGTCCAATTAAAATTTAAAGGATTTCCTTCAGTAATCAAACCCGCCAAACAAAGCGGAACAAGCCCAATAACCATTTGCCCGGCTGTAAGGCTCAACGGATGAATATTTACGGCAAAGGTTTTAATTAAAACGTTGGCAAAAGCAGCGCTTGTTGCGCTCACTACCAACGCGAGGCAGCCCATTAAAGCCCAGAAACCGGAAATCTGTAGCTGCTCGTAAAAAATCGTCGCGACGCCAGCCAAACCGAGAAGAATTGCCAAAACTTTTCGAGTTGTGATCTGCTCGTCGGGTAAATAAAATTTGGCGAAAATCAGACCGAAAACCGGAATCGTGGATTGCAGAACCGCCGCCAAACCGGAAGAGATTTGAGTTTCGCCCCAGAAAACCAGCGCATAATTCAAACCAAAGGTCAGCAAACCGGTCGGCAAAATTAAAAACCAGTCACGTTTTGTTTTAGGAAAAGAAATTCCAAGCGCCGCGAGCATCAGAACAATAACAAAAGAAGCAACGACAAAGCGTAATGCGGCGAAGCTCAAAGGTGGCAAATCCGCCAGACCGATTTTGATAAAAACCCAGGTCGTTCCCCAAATCAAAGAGCAAATGAGCCAGGCAAAAACGGTTTTCATTTAATTTCTTTCGTAAAAACTGAGCGCCGTGTCGCCTTGTTTTAAAATCCGCCAGCGGCGCAGACTCCAAACAGAATCAAGAAGCTCATTTTTATGGTGATGTTCGACGACGAGAATTCCTTCGGGGCTTAAAATCTTTGAATCGGCATACGATAACTCCTCCAAAACCGGGCGGTAATCGGATTTATACGGCGGATCAAAATAAATTATTTCAAAGCCTTTAACTTCGTTTCCGTTTTTATTCAACCGCCGCAGATGTTCTTCGGCGTCAGACATTACGACTTCCGTTTGGTCTTCCGGTATTCCCAGTAGGTCAAGATTCGCTTCAATCAACCCGCAGGATTTACGCGATTTATCAACGAAAACCGCAAACTCAGCTCCGCGCGACAACGCCTCGATTCCGATTGCCCCGGTTCCGGCGCACAAATCCAGAAATCTGGTTTCTTCATCTATCCGCGGCGCAAGAACATTAAAAAGCGTTTCCCGCAAACGGTCGGAAGTCGGGCGTGTCCGCAAATCCGGCGGATTTTTTAAATTGCGCCCTCTATAAAGTCCGGCAATTATTCGCATACAAATAAAGTAAAAAGTAAAAAGGCAAAAGTATGGAATATTTATCAGCACTTTTGCCTTTTTACTTTTTACTTTTGCCTTTTCAAATGCTCCCGAGACGATTCGAACGTCCGACCTACCGCTTAGGAGGCGGTTGCTCTATCCAACTGAGCTACGGGAGCAAGCCAATTCAGGATTTTAGATTTCGAATCGGCGAATTGTCCAGCTTTTACTCTTGATATTTCAAGAGCGAGCGAACATCATAGCCTTCAAGCTTCCTGCGCCCGGGCAGAAATTCCAGTTCGACGACAAACGCCAAACCGACAACTTTACCTCCCAAAGATTCAACCAGATTGCAAACGGCTTTTGCAGTTCCGCCAGTCGCCAGCAAATCGTCGGCGATTAAAACTTTACAGCCTTCGCCGATTGCATCGCGGTGAATTTCGAGCGTGTCCTGACCGTATTCCAGATCGTAGGAAATGCTGGCGCATTCGGCGGGCAGTTTTTTCGGTTTACGCACCGGCACAAAGCCAGCGCCGAAGTTATAAGCGAGCGCAGGAGCGAAAATAAAACCGCGCGCTTCGATGCCGATTACGGTGTCAATCTGGATGCCGGAAAACGATTCGGAAAGCGCATCAATCGTCTGCCGAAATCCCTGCGGATGTTTTAAAAGCGTCGTGATGTCGTAAAAATTGATGCCGGGCTTGGGAAAATCCGGGACTTCGCGGATAAGTTGTTTTAAATGATCCATAGTTCAAAGTTCGAAGTTCAAGGTTAGAAAGAAAAATTTGTACCTTGAACTTTGGTCTGTTTTTACCTTTCAACCCTAAATGATGAATAAATACCTGTCGGTTCGACTACGATTTCTTCGATTTGCTCGACGTTTGAATATGCGGGACCAGCCGCCAATTCTGTTTTAAATGCTTCGACCGATCTGGCAGAGCCTTGCGCCCAAGCCTCGACGCGCCCGTCGGGCAAATTTTTGACGTAGCCTAAAACCTGATGTTTCGCGGCGGCGCGCTGGGCGAAAAACCGGTAGCCGACGCCCTGCACTTCGCCGCTGATAAAAAATTTTCGTGCTTCCATTTGCAATTTAACCCAAAGCGTCGAGACATTCCGCCAAGCTGCGCTGGCGGCAACTATACATTGGCGTATCGCGCAAAGTGTAGCTGCTCGCTTTCGAGAAACGCAACTCTTCGACTAAATCGAGAAAATCCTGCGGTTCGTCGGTTTCAAAAGCGACGACGAATTCCTGATCGTCCAGTCCGAACGAATAAGTCGTGTGCAGGCGAACCGATTGATATTTCATCCCGATGCGAATGTGTTCGTCCATCATCGTCTGGCGTTCTTCGGGCGAGCGCATATACCAATCGCGGGTTTTGACAAACGGATAAACAAATAAATATTTGCCTTTGCCCGGAATCACGTGCAAGCGGTCTTCATCGTGTTCAGGGTTGTATTTGTCAATGTACATCGAGCGTTTAGTCATCGAGAGAAAGCTTTCCGTAGTTTCCAGATGCCGCCCCAAAACGGTTTTTTTGAGGTTGGCGGTCATTTCCTGAAAATGATCGAGATCGTAGCCGATTCGCCAGATCATCAAATCGGCGTTGCGGCGCAAGCCGACGAGCGAATAGCTTGAAATTATCAAACCCGCGCCTGCGTGCGCTTCTTCGCACACGGCGGCAAACTCGGTTTTCGCGTTTTGTTTTGCCGCATCGTCCAGAGAAAGCCATTCCGGTCGGGTTTTATAAAATGTGAAATTGACGAATTGCCGTTTTATTTGCGGCGCGTTTTCCGTATGCTGCTGTCGTTTTGCGCCGAAACGCAAAACGGCGCCGGGTTCATTTTTTTTTACTTCTTCCAAACTCATATTTCAAAATCTTTCGCGGACAGGTTATCTTTATTTTGAAGCGCACGGCGTATTTTTGGCAAATTAGCGGTTGAAAGAAAAGGCGGAAGCGGAGTATTTTTTAAGCCGAAAGCCGAAATGCTGGCAAGAAATGAAAAATTTGCTTTGGATTTTAAATTTAGCGGGTTTGCTGCTGATTGTTTTCGCAGTTTTTCGTTTTATGGCGGATTGGGAAACCGGTGTCGCGCTTTTGTTTCTGGGAATCGCGCTGTTCTGCGCAGGCGAAATAGGGCGCAGGGTTTGGCGGAAATAAATTTATGAATTATCTGAAAGCGTTTTGCTTAATTTTATTTTTGTGCGTTTGCTTGCACGCGCAGCAGCGTCCGCTGATAACCGAAGACGTTGATATTATCGAATCAGGAGCCGTGCGAATCGGAACAGGCGTCGAATTTCTGCAAAACGCCAAGTTTCCGCTTTCCGGTTTAAAAGGCGATCTGACGCGAGTCGGCGTGATTGATTTGGAAGTCGGTTTTGCGCCGAATGTTCAATTGGAAATCAGCGGCACAATTCAAAATTTTCTCGCCATCAACTCCCAAACTCGCCCGGCGCCGATTCCGCTCGCCGTTTCGCCAACCGGAAATTCAGCAAATGACATCGGCGATTTTGGAGTTGCCGCAAAAATCAAATTAAGAAACGAAACGGAAAATTTCCCCTCAATCGGTTTCAAATTCGGTTTTCAAATCCCGAACACCAACCAGGCGCGCGGCATCGGTACGAATCAAAACAACATTTTCGCTCTTTTGCTCGCGGGCAAAAAGTTCGGCAAAACTTTCCCTGATCGCGGGCGACGTTTTAACGCTTACGGCAATCTCGGCATTGCAATTCTTCCCGCGCCGCTCGAAGCTTTTACGCAAAACGACGTTCTGCTTTACGGCTTAGCCGGAAGCTATCGCGTCAACAATCGTTTCAACATCGTTTCCGAGGTAAACGGCAGAGTAAATACCCGTTCAGGGCGCGCCCCGCTGGGCACGGAAAGTTTGGGCGAATTTCGTCTTGGAACTCAAATCCGCGCTTCCGGTTTGAAATTCGACGCTGCGGCGATTCTAGGATTGACTCGATACAGTCCGCGTTCGGGCGTCACGTTTGGTGTTACCTACGAAAGCCCCAGTATTTTTACTCCGGCTAAATAACGAGATGCGAGCTGTCGTTCAAAGAGTGTCGCGCGCCTCGGTTACGGTTGACGGAGAAATCGTAGGAAAAATCGGAAAAGGCTTGCTCGTCCTGCTCGGTGTTTCAACCACTGATGAAGAAACTGACGCTCTTTATTTACTCGATAAAATTATCAATCTCAGAATTTTTGAGGACGCGGCGGGCAAAATGAATTTATCGCTCGCTGAAATCGGCGGAGAATTGCTTGTGGTTTCGCAGTTCACGCTTTACGGCGACGCGCGCCGCGGTCGCCGCCCGTCTTACATTGAAGCTGCTCAACCTGAAAATGCAAATCGTTTGTATGAGTTTTTCGTTACTGAAGCGCGAAAACAAATCGAAAGGATAGAGACGGGGCGTTTTCAGGCAATGATGGATGTCAAACTGGTCAATGACGGTCCGGTTACTATTCTGCTTGACAGCCGCAAGCTTTTTTGAAAAATACATTTTTTGAGTTTTAAAAAACTAGAAAATAAGCATTTGAGTAGAAATCGTAGAAAACAGAATACTTCGGAATGAGTGATAGTTGATAACTATCACTTTTCAGTTATCAACTATCACTTATTCCGAATTAATTTAACTCTCAAATGCATAATCCAAAAAAATATGAACCTTAAACTTTTGTTTTTAATTCTATCTTTTTCGCTTCTCGGTTTTGCCTGCAACAATGCAAGTACAAACGCGAATTCAACTCAGGCGAAAAAAACAAATTCAAATTCCCAATTTCCATTTACAGAAAACGCCAAACCAATTGCCGACCCGGAAGTCGCCGTGATCGAAACCGATTTCGGGACATTCAAAATGGAACTTTATTCAAACATCGCACCGAAAATGGTCGGGCGTTTTAAAGAGCTTGCCAGAGAAGGTTTTTACGATGGCACGGCTTTTCACCGCGTAAATCAGCAGTACGGAATCGCTCAAGGCGGCGACCCGCTTTCGAAAGATGCCGATCCTACAAATGACGGCACCGGAAGTTCAAATAAACCAAACGTTCCGGCGGAATTCAGCGATGTGCCGTATGAAAAAGGAATTGTCGGCGCGGCAAGAACGTCTGCGCCCGACACTGCAAATTGCCAGTTTTTTATAATGACCAAACGGCAGCCTCAATTTGACAAGCTTTACACGGTTTTCGGGAAAGTTTATGAAGATCCGAGCGGCGCGGTTAATTTGATTGCCGGATCGCCAACCGTTCCCGGAACCGAACGACCAACGGAACCGATCAGAATCAAAAGCATTACTTTTCAGCAGCGTTAAGGCTGAAGGTGAAATTTTTCAGCAAAAATCGGGGTTATAGAAAATTTATCGGAATTTTTGGAAAACTATGTCCAATAGAAATTTTCTTAAAACATCGGAAGGAAAGCAGGTAGGTTGGGCGTAGCGGCGAGCAGGGTGGCGAACCCCGACAGGGCAAGCAAAGATTTCCGACGAGTCTCAGGTTTTTCTCCTTAAAAAGCAATCTCAGCCGCGTTTTCGAAAAAACGCGGCTTTTTTGTTATTTTCAAATTTCGTCGTTTCCATTTAACATCTGAAAGTTATGCAAAAAGTTTTACCCGCCGCGGAAATGCGCGAAGTTGATCGTCTGACGACAGAGAAATACGGCATTCCCTCGCTGCTTCTGATGGAAAACGCTGCTCACGCCGCAGCGCGAATTATTATTGAAAAACTCGGTGGTTCCATTGAGGGAAAATCGTTTTTAATCCTCTGCAGCAAAGGCAACAACGGCGGCGACGGCGCGGCTTTAGCTAGAATTTTATGGACGCAAGGAGCCAAAGTTAATTGCTATCTGTTTAGCAATGTTGATGAAACAAAAGGCGACGCAAGAGTAAATTTTGAGATTCTAAAAAAGCGAGACTTAAATGATAAAAATTCTTTGTTCTTTTCTGAGATTGATGTTCTTGAATGGGAAACAGAAGTTGATTGGACCGTTCCGAATGTCGTTGTAGATGCCTTGTTTGGAACAGGATTGAACAAAGCCTTAGATTATCAGCTTAGATCATTAGCAGATACAGTAAAGCGATGGCGCCAGAGTTTCATTAATAATCGGCACGTAAACAAACCTATTTTTATTTCATTAGATTTGCCTTCAGGACTAAACTCCGATTTAGCTCAAGAAATCGGTGTAAATGTTCATTCAGATTTAACAATCACATTTACGGCACCGAAACCGGCGAATGTATTACCTCCAGCCTCACGGTTTAATGGTGAGCTTTTTACAGTCAATATCGGTTCGCCACAAGAATTGATTGATAATTCGCCTTCGCAGCTTTTTATTTCAGAAAAATATGACGCAATTAAATGGCTCGATCAAACTCGATTTACACCCGATTCGCACAAAACGAAACGCGGGCGGGCTTTGATTATCGCCGGTTCGCGCGATATGCCGGGCGCGGCGTCTCTGGCTGCGAACTCGGCAATGGAAAGCGGGCTTGGATTGGTTCGTGTGGCTACACCGAAATCCGCGCAAACAGTTGTCGCAGCAAGAACAATGGCGGAATGTATGGTCGCCGGAGTCGCTGAAACCGAAGCGGGCGCGATTTCGCACAAGGCGCTCGACGAAATTTTGGAATTAAGCGAAAAAGCCGATGTTGCAACAATCGGCAGCGGGTTGACTTCGGATGAAGAAACGACTCGAAAGCTCGTGCGCGAATTTGTCGAACGTCGCAAATTTCCCGTTGTGATTGACGCCGACGGTTTAAATTCGCTTGCACCGTTTGATTTAAAAGGAAGCGATGAGTTTCCGATAATCCTGACGCCGCACATCGGGGAAATGCGGCGACTTTTCGGCGACGAAGCGGCGGATTTTTCCGATGCGGTTAAAATTGCGCGTGAATTTGCTCAAAAACATCACATCTTTCTGGTTTTGAAAGGTGAGAGAAGCCTAGTAGCAGCGCCTGACGGTCGTGTTGTCGTCAATCCAACCGGCAATAGCGCGCTCGGAAAAGCCGGCGCGGGTGACAATCTTTGCGGAATCATCACCGGTTTTTTGGCTCAAAGTTACGGTGCAATGGGTGAAAAGGCGGACGTTTTTCTCGCCGTTGTTGCCGCGCTTTATATTTCGGGAAGAGCGGGCGACATTGCCGCCGAAAAAATCGGACAGCGGACAATGACCGCAACCGACGTTAGGGAATTTTTGGCAGAAGCTTTTCTTGAATTTGAAAAATGAGCAATCCGAAGTTCGAAGTTCAAAACTCAAATTCCCCTTTCGACAGGTTTGTTTGCGAATCGCCGGAGGATACTTTTGCGCTTGGAGAAAAATTTGCCGAAAGTTTGCGAGGCGGCGAAACGGTTTTGCTGCGCGGCGGGCTTGGCGCCGGAAAAACGCTTTTTGTCAAAGGAGCAATGAACGCGCTCGATTTTGACGTTGATGAAGTGACAAGTCCGAGCTTTACACTGGTCAATCTTTATCCTGCAAGATTTGACGTTTATCATATTGATTTATATCGAATCGAACGCAATGCAGCTTTTGCAGTCGGGCTGGATGAAATTCTGGAAAACGAAACCGCGGTTGTTTTTATCGAATGGGCTGAAAGGCTCGGAGATTACCCGCTGCCGGAGAAAACAATAGAAATCGTGATCCAAGGAGACGGAGACGAGCCGCGCCGAATCACAATCAATTATTTGAACCAACGATAAATGAAGTTTTTTCGGCGTAAAAATTTTGTTTTGCCGGAATTGAAAAATCCGCAAATCCTGATCAGAAAAAAAGAAAGAAATCTTTTCCTTTATGACGGAGAGCGGTTAGTTAAAACCTATAAAATCGTTCTTGGATTTGAACCCGAAGGCGACAAGCAGCGCGAAGGCGACGGGAAAACGCCGGAAGGTGAATTTTATGTTGCCGTAAAAAATCCGAAGAGCAAGTATTTTTTATCGCTCGGTTTGAGTTATCCGAGTTTAAAACACGCCGGTGAAGGTTTGAAAGTCGGATTGATTTCTCAAACCGAGTATGACGAAATAGAAAATGCTTATAGAGAAAAGCGTCTGCCAAATCAAAAAACGCGGCTCGGCGGCGAGATTTATATTCACGGCGGCGGAACGCTTTGGGATTGGACAGAGGGCTGCTCCGCACTTGAAAACAAGGAAATGGAGGAGATTTTCAGTGCGGTGCAAATCGGAACAAAAATTTTGATTGAGCCTTGAACTTGACGAAAAAACGGAGAAGCTGAATACTTGAAATTAAAATAATGATTTCGATTTTGAAATTTCAAAAATTAGGAAAAAGGAAATAAAAATTATGCCATACCCAGAAATTATGATTCACGGAATGCGTCAGGAATTGGCGCGGCTCGGTATTGAAGAAACAAAGACACCGGAACAGGTTAAAGAAGCGATTGAAAAAACGGAAGGAACCTTGATGGTTGTCGTCAATTCCGTCTGCGGCTGCGCGGCTGGCGGCGTTCGCCCCGGAATTGCGATGGCTTTGCAAAATGAAGCCAAGCCGGATCGTGCGATTACTGTTTTCGCTGGCGCGGACATTGATGCGACCGATACAGCACGCGATTATTTTACCGGCTACGCGCCGTCTTCGCCTTCGATTGCTTTGTTCAAAAACGGCAAATTGGTACAGATGTTCGAGCGCCGCGATCTCGAAGGTCGTTATCCGCAGCAAATCGCACAGGAATTAGTGGCGTCTTTTGATCAACACTGCACGACTGTCAGCGCCGCAAATAATTAACGAAAAATAAACCGGAATAAATTAAAGAAGCGCGGTCGCCCGCGCTTCTTTTTTTGACTAAAACTTTTATCTCGGTTAATTTTCTTTGCGGTTTTCAGTTTTAAAGAAATTTCGCAAATGCCTTAAATATTGTCTCAATTCGGGAGAATTTTTTGGAAAATAACACGAAAGTAAAATCTAAAAATTATCGTTATTACGATTTAATCATGGCGGCGTTTGTCACCGTGCTGCTCTGCTCAAATTTAATCGGTGTTCATAAAGTCACGACAGTCAGCGGTTTCACTTTCGGCGCCGGTGTTTTATTTTTTCCGATCAGCTATCTATTCGGCGACATTTTGACCGAGGTTTATGGCTACGCCCGGTCACGCCGCGTGATTTGGGCAGGATTTGGTGCGTTGATTTTCGCTTCGTTTATGTCGCTGGTCATCGTCAATTTGCCGGTCGCGGCGACGATGAATCCGCAACAGCAAGCCGCTATCGAAATGATTTTCGGGCAAACTCCGCGCATTGTGGCGGCTTCGCTCGTGGCTTTTTTCGTCGGCGAATTTGCCAATTCGTTTGTATTGGCAAAGATGAAACTAAAAACCGGTGGCAGATTTTTGTGGGTGAGGACGGTTGGCTCAACCATAGTTGGCGAAGCATTTGACTCATTGATTTTTTACCCGATCGCTTTTTTGGGCGTTTGGTCAACCGAGCAGGTTATTCAGGTGATGTGGAGTAATTATCTGTTAAAAGTCGGCTGGGAAGTCCTGGCAACGCCCGCGACATACGGAATCGTGAAATTTTTGAAACGCGTCGAACACGAAGATTATTACGACCGCAATACCGATTTCAATCCATTTACTCTTAAAACCTGAAACGGAGGAATTGATACTCGCTATCTTTGATAAATCAATTGCTTTTTTCGATTTTTTTGACGAGCGAAAAAGCCGATTCCCGCGCCGATTCCGGCGCCGTAAATCGCCATTGCGGGAAGGGCGAGCGAAAGTTGACCGTCGGCGCTTTGGCGGTTTGCGATGATATAAATTAATCCAACCGCGGCTCCAGTTCCGGCTCCAATCAGAGCGCCTTTGCCAGTGTTTCTGCCACCTTTTAATTTCGCCAGCCAAATCTTTTCGATTTCTTCTCGTTTAAAAGCGATTTTTGAAAGCCCGTTATTGGTTGTTTGAAGGGTTATTTCATCGTCTGCGAATTTGATTAAAATACCGAAAACGGTTTTTTGATTTTGCGCTTTGACGGCAATTTCTTCGTTTAAACGACCGGAAACCGCGCTCCAATCGCCGATTTGTTTTCTCTCGGCGGCAGCAATTTTGAAAGGCACGGAAACAAACAGAAGCGAGATGAGCAGAAAATAAGAAACAATTTTTTCTTTCCTTGGTCAGCCTCGGAAACTTTTTTTGAAAATCGAAAACAGGATAAAGTTAATTAAATTTAAACGGCGGCGGAATGTGACACTTTCTCAAAGTGTCATAATCGGCGGCGAAAAATTGTGTTAGGATTTCGGAAATGTCGGCAATAACGCTGCAAACTCAGGTCGTAAATTTTTCAAAACTCGGCGTCGCAAAGCTGTCGGGAGCGGCTGCCCGCAAACTTGCTTTGGCGGTGGCGACAATTGCCAATAAAACGGATGCGGGCGAAGCGTCCGTAGAAGATTTATTAAACTATTTGCCGATGCGCTGGGAAGACCGCTCTGCTTTGACACGCATAGGCGAGCTTTATGACGGACTTGAAACGGCTGTCGAATTGTTTGTTCGGGTGTCGGGCGGTTTTCAGGTCGGTAAAAATCGCCCGCAAAAAGCGCCGCCGCTCTGGATTTTTGAAATTACGGCTTCAGATGTCGAACGAGTTCACAAGCCGGTCGTTGTTTTCTGGTTCGTCGCCGGAAAGCAAGCGTTTCGCATCGTTCAATATCATCAAAGCCGCTTCCTGCGCGGAACTCGTTTTGTCGCTTTCGGCAAATGGGAATGGGACGCACGGCGCAACACTTTTTCGCTTCGCCTAAATAAACCCGATGAATTGGAGATTTTACCCGAAGAAGGAGATTTTGAAAGTTTCGGCTTGTTAAAAGATGCATCCGCCGACGATCCGGAAATCCAAAATCCAAAATCCAAAATCGAAAATGAAGACGATGAAATCGAAGATTTCAAAGAACAATTTCCAGCGATTCACGTCGGGCGGCGCGTTCCGGTTTATCGAAAATTGGGACAGTTTCAAACCAAGCGTTTGCGCGAGATTATTTTTGATGTCGTAAATCGGCTTGATGAAAATTCGGTTGAAGAGACATTGCCGCCGGATTTGCTAAAAAGACAAAATTTAATTTCGCGTTTCGATGCGCTCCGAGAAATTCATTTTCCGCCAGAAAATTCTTCGATTGCAGATTATGAACGAGCCAGAAGCGAAGCGCACCGGCGTTTAATTTTTGAAGAATTTTTCTGGAACAGCTTCGCTCTGGCTTTTCGACGCGGCGAACGGACAAAAGAGCCGAAAGGGGCATTGATCGAAATAACGCCGAAAATCCGCGAACGCGTTTTTTCCGTTTTGCCGTTTGAATTAACAAGCGCACAACGGCGTGTAATTGAGCGGATTTTTGAAGATATGCAGTCGGACGCGCCGATGAATCGCCTTGTTCAGGGCGATGTCGGCAGCGGGAAAACAATTGTTGCGGTTCTCGCAGGGCTTGCTGCGATGGAAAACGGTTATCAATTCGCGCTAATGGCTCCGACCGAAATTCTCGCCGAACAACACGCCCGAAACGTTAAACGATTGCTAGCAAAAACACCCTTTCGCGTCGAACTTTTAACCGGAAGCATTAAAGCTGCCGAGAAACGAAAGCTGCATAAAGACTTGGCTGCAGGCGAAATACACGCGGCAGTGGGAACTCACGCTCTGATTCAGGAGTCGGTCGAATTTCACAAACTCGGATTGATCGTGATTGACGAGCAGCATCGTTTCGGTGTTATGCAGCGCGCTGCTTTGCGCGAACGCGGTTATAACCCCGACGTTCTGGTGATGACAGCGACACCGATTCCGCGCTCGCTGGCGATGACGGTTTACGGCGATTTAGACGTTTCGGTTATTGACGAGCTGCCGCCCGGAAGGACGCCGATTAAAACGGTCGTCGTCGGCGAAGACAAACGCGATGGCGTTTACAAAGGAATTATCCGCGAAATTAATCTTGGCAGGCAGGTTTATGTCGTTTACCCGCTTGTCGAAGAATCGGAAAAGATGGATTTAAAAGCCGCCACTGCAATGGCGGAAGAATTGCGGCGGATTTTCCCGCAGTATAAGGTCGGGCTTGTTCACGGCAAAATGAAAGCGGCAGAAAAAGAAGAGGAGATGAAAATGTTTGTTTCAGGACAGACAAACATTTTAGTTTCCACCACCGTAATAGAAGTCGGAGTTGACGTGCCGAACGCGTCTTTGATGATTATCGAACACGCCGAACGGTTCGGTTTGTCGCAATTGCACCAATTGCGCGGGCGCGTCGGGCGCGGAGCCGAACAATCATTCTGCGTTCTTTTAACCGGCGATAAGCAAACTTTTGTCGCGCGCCAACGTTTAGGAATTATGGAAGAAACTTCGGACGGTTTTCGCATCGCCGAAAAAGATTTGGAAATCCGAGGTCCCGGCGAGGTTTTAGGAACAAGGCAATCGGGCGTTGCCGTTTTCAGAATCGGGAATTTGGTGCGCGATTTAGAAATTTTAGAAAAAGCGCGTGAAGAAGCGGAGTTTTACTTGACAAATAAACGCCTGACGCGCGAAACTTCATTGCTTATCGAACACGTCCAGCGTAATCCGCGGTTTCGGCTTGCGGAAATCGGCTGACATTGCACGTTTGTAGATTCTGTTGTGAAAAATTAAATCTTCCTCGCCCGACGTTTTATTTTGAAATCAAAGGATATTTTTCTATTATGATTGATGTCAGAGCCCCCCAATATCGTCCCAGAACTTATCGCCGTCCCAATGATGAACGCCCTTATCAGCAGCGTGGCGGTACAGGGGGACCGCGAAACAAACCTTATTTCCGCGACCGCCGCGAGATACCGCAGCGCGGATTTCAGAAAAAGAACAATTTCTTTAAACCCGAAATCAAAATCACCAATGATATGCAAGTGACAGAAGGCAAGCACAAAGGCATTCAGCTTCGCAGCACAGAATCGCCGAAAGTGCGCCCGACGGCTCGCCGCATCCGCGAGACGCTTTTTAAAGTTTTAAATCGGAGAGTGAAATTTTCCCGTTTCCTTGATTTATGCGCCGGCTGCGGCGCAATTGGCATCGAAGCAATCTCACGCGGCGCTTTGCTCAGCACTTTTGTCGAGCGTTCGGCAAAAATGTGCAGTTTTATCAAGCAGAATTTGGAAGCCTGTGAAATTTGCCCGACGGGGCACGGCGAAATTTATCAAATGGAATGCATGCCGTTCATCAAACGGATGAAAGCCCGAAAACGCTGCTGGGACATAATTTATTATGATCCGCCGTATGACGCCAATTATGACGAAGTCATCGAGTTAATCAGTCGCGGCGCCTGCATCAAACCGCAAGGCGGAATTTTAGTCATTGAGCATCCTGCGGAAATGTTTTTCCCGCAAACAATCGGTTTCCTGACGCGGCGCAAAGTCGTCAAAGAAGGCGACACGGCGTTGACGTTCTACGAGTGCTGGAAATAGTTTTAAAGTAAAAAACTAAAAAGTAAAAAGGCGAAAGTGCGGAATTTCGATTTCACTTTTGCCTTTTTACTTTTTAGTTTTTTACTTTATTAATCGTGGCTGAAGCGAAAAAGAAAAGCATAAATTACGCGACCGCCTGGCAGGAAGCTAAAGGCTTTATGTGGGCGGCTCGCGGGCGTCTGCTCATCGGCGCTTTGCTGATGATTCCGAGCCAGCTCAGCAGCTTCGTGCTGCCCGGTTCGACGCAGTTTTTGATTGACGATGTATTTCCCAACAAACGGTTCGATTTGCTTTACTGGTTTGCTCTGGCTGTTGCGGTTTCCACAATTTTGGGTGCCATTTCGACTTTTGCGCTTTCGCAGGTTTTAGGTGTTGCCGCACAGCGCGCGATTACTGAAATGCGAAAGCGTGTGCAGGCGCAAATTGAACGGCTGCCGGTAAATTATTTCGATTCGACGCAAACCGGACAGTTGATTTCTCGAATTATGTCCGATGCCGAAGGAATCAGAAATTTGGTCGGAACTGGTTTGGTGCAGCTTGTCGGAAGTTTTTTTACTGCAACGGTCGCCGTTATCGTTTTATTTTATCTCAACTGGTTGCTGACGCTGATCACTTTAATTGTGTTGGCGGCTTTCGGAGGAGTTTTGGCTTTTGCGTTTAATCGGCTGCGCCCAATTTTCCGCGAGCGCAGCCAGATTCAGGCGGAAGTGCAGGGAAGACTCGGCGAAAGCCTCGGCGGAATCCGCATCGTCAAAGCGTACACGGCTGAAAAGCGCGAAGAATTAATTTTCGCTCGCGGCGCGCATCGGCTGTTTCGCAATGTTGCTAAATCAATGACGGGCGTTTCGGCGGTTTCATCGTTTTCTTCAATAATCGTCGGTGCAATCGGTGTTGTAGTAATTTTGGTTGGCGGAAATTCGGTGATGGCTGACCGGATGACGACAGGGCAGCTTTTTCAATACGTTTTCTTTACAAGCCTGCTCGCTCTTCCGGTTATAAATTTAAGCAACATCGGAACTCAGATCACCGAAGCTCTCGCCGGTTTGGATCGCATCCGTGAAATTATGCGAAAAGCAACCGAAGATGAAGAAGATAAAACAAAACAACCGCTGCCGAATATTCGTGGCGAAATCGAATTTCAAAACGTTTCGTTTGAATACGAAGAAAACGTGCCCGTTTTAAAAAGCGTTTCCTTTCACGCGCCCGCCGGAACGACAACCGCGCTTGTCGGTTCCTCCGGTTCCGGCAAATCTACAATCTTAAGTCTTGTTTTAAATTTTATTCAGCCGAAAACGGGGCGAGTTTTTGTTGACGCAAAAGATTTACAAACCGTCAAGCTGCGTGATTATCGGGAATTTTTGGGAGTCGTTTTACAGGACAATTTTTTGTTCGACGGTTCGATTCTTGAAAACATTCGTTTTTCAAGACCTCATGCAACGCTTGAAGATGTAAAAGAAGTTTGCCGGCTTGCGAACGCTGATGAATTTATCGAAAAATTTCCGGAAAAATACGAAACAATTGTCGGCGAGCGCGGCGTTAAGCTTTCCGGCGGTCAGCGCCAGCGAATCGCAATTGCCCGCGCTCTGTTGGCAAATCCGAAAATATTAATTTTAGACGAAGCGACTTCAAGCCTTGATTCTGAAAGCGAGGCATTGATTCAGGAAGGGTTGCGGCGTCTGAGGCAAGGTCGCACAACTTTTGTCATCGCGCACCGGCTTTCGACCATTCGCAGCGCCGATCAGATTCTCGTTGTTGAAGCGGGAGAAATTCTCGAAAGTGGAACCCACGAAGAATTGCTGGCGCTCGAAGGTCGTTACAAACAGCTTTACGACAAACAATACCGTTTCGAGAAAAATCTATTTATTAATCCGGGCGAAGATTTTACTTCGGAAAAATCAATGCCGGAAAAGCCTGTAAATCTTGGTTCGCTTTAAGAAACAATGACAGTTAAAGGAATATGTTAAATGTCGCCAAACCGACACTTGAAAGTTTCCTTTAACTTATTTTCCGGTTATCAAAGCCATTGCTTCGGCGCGCGTGCGTGGGTCTTTGCGGAAATTTCCCAAAACGGCTGAGGTGATTGTTTTCGCTCCGGGTTTTTTTACTCCGCGTAGAGTCATACAAGTATGCTCGGCTTCAATAACGACCATCACACCGCGCGGCTGCAAGTTGTCAAATAATGTGTTGGCAATTTCGGCAGTCAATCTTTCCTGAACCTGGAGCCGGCGCGCGAAAGTTTCAGCAATTCGCGCGAGTTTTGAAAGCCCGACGATGCGACCGTTTTTAGGAATGTAGGCGATATGACAAACGCCAACAAACGGGGCGAGATGATGTTCGCAAACCGAAGCAATTTGAATGTCTTTAATCAAAACCATTTCGTCGTGAGAATCGCCCGGCAGAGCGGCAACGTGTTCGGTTGCGTCTTCCCACATTCCGGCAGTTAGTTCTGCATAAAAATCCGCGACCCTTTCAGGCGTACGGCGCAAGCCGTCACGCTCCAAATCTTCGCCGATGCCTTCTAAAATCAAGCGAACGCCGGCTGCAATTTTTTCCAAATCAACTTTTTTTTCGTTCATTAAATTTCAACACAGAGACACAGAGGCTTTCACTAATATTTTCACTCTGTGTCTCAGAGGTTAAATTTTACTGGTAATTTCTTTTAACTTATTTTCTACAGCTGACTGAATTTGTTCGAGAGCGTTTTGGTCGGTCGCTTCAAAACGCAGAACCAAAATTGCCTGCGTGTTCGAAGCGCGCACTAAGCCCCACCCGTTTTCAAAAATGATTCTCGCTCCGTCAACGTCAATCACTTCGTTTGTCTTTTTAAATTCTTCCGTAACTCTGCGGACAACTTCAAATTTCATTTCTTCCGGGCAATCAACGCGAATTTCAGGAGTATTGATTGCAGATGGCAAATCAGCCAAAAATTCCGAAAGCGGTTCTTCGGAATTGGACAGTATTTCGAGCAGCCGCGCGCCAGAATAAATCGCGTCGTCGTAACCGAAATAACGGTCGGCGAAAAATATGTGTCCGCTCATTTCGCCAGCCAGCGCCGCTCCGGTCTCGCGCATTTTCGCCTTGATCAAAGAATGCCCCGCTTTCCACATTATGGCGCGCCCGCCGCGCTTCTCAATGTCTTTGAAAAGACGCTCCGAGCATTTTACTTCAGCAATAAATGTGGCTTCGGGCGTTTGTTGTAAAATCGAACGAGCGAAAATAATCATCAATTCGTCGCCCCAAATTATATTGCCGCGTTCGTCAACAATCCCGATGCGGTCGCCGTCGCCATCAAAGCAAATTGCCAGATCAGCCTTTTGTTCGCGGACAGTTTTTATAGCATCTTCTAAGTTTTCCGGCACTGTCGGATCGGGATGATGATTCGGAAAACGACTGTCGGGTTCAATAAAAAGCTCAACTGTTTCACAACCGAGTTGCTTGAACAAAGGCGCTCCGACAATCCCGCCAATCCCGTTACCGGCGTCAACCACAACTTTTAATTTTCGCTTGCCAAGCTGTATGTTTTCGGCAACGAAATTCAAATAGTTTGGAACAATATTTTTTTCTTCGGCAGTTCCGTTTCCCGTCTCGAAATCCTCGGCGAGCGCAATTCGTTTGATTTCCTGAATCTGCGCGCCGTGAAGCGTTGATTTTCCGAGACATAATTTAAAGCCGTTATAGTTCGCCGGATTGTGAGAGCCGGTAATCATCACGCCGGCGTCAACAGATTCTGTGAAAAGTGAAAAATAAGCAAGCGGGGTGGGGATTTTTCCCAAATCCAAAACATCGCAGCCGGATTCATTCAGACCACGAATCATCAAATCACGAAAAACAGCACCGCTTGCGCGTGCATCGCGTCCCAAACTGATTCGCTGCGCTTTGTTTCGACGAAAGTATGTGCCGATGGCGCGCGCAAGGATGGAAACTGTTTCCTCGTTTAAATCTTCGCTGACGATTCCCCGAATATCGTATTCACGAAAAATATGCTGGTTCATTTAAAAGCTAAAAATAAAAATCTGGTTTTACAATTAAGCTAACACTTGTTCGTGCGGATACAAAATGATCTGAGTCTGCCATAAATTTATTCACACAATTTTCCTGGCATTGTGATTGCAGCTTATAAACTGCGAAATTTAAACCTGAAACGAAATCGTACAAACGGTAGCGATTTTGGTTGGGCGCGGAAGTCAACAATACAAATAAATACATTTGAGAGGAGTTTAAGAAATAATGGCTGACAATTACGGAACGGGAACTCGAAGGGACGACGGAATCTCGGAAGAAATTTCGGGAGCAGGACAGCGCGCTTTGGGAAACACCGAAGCCGCCGCCGGAATGGTAACGGGAAACGAATCGCTGCGTGCCGAAGGGCATCAGGACATCAACACAGGCGCCCTACGTCAAAGTCATAGTCAAATGGTGACCGGGCTTTTCCGTGATCGCGAAAGCGCAGAACGCGCTTATAACTCGCTCGAAAGCCGCGGCTACTCCAATAATGACGTGAATTTATTAATGTCAGAAGACACGCGCAATAACTGGTTCGCCAATAATTCAGATGCTCCAACCGGATTGGGCGATAAAGCTCTTGAAGGCGCGGGGGCAGGCTCGGCAATCGGCGGCACTATCGGTGCGGTTCTCGCCGCAATTGCAGCAATAGGAACCAGCGTTGTGATTCCCGGCTTAGGCTTGGTTGTCGCAGGACCGATTGCTGCAGCTTTGGCAGGTGCGGGAGCCGGTGGCTTAACTGGTGGATTAATCGGCGCATTGGTCGGTTCTGGAATCCCGGAAGACCGGGCAAAAGAATATGAAGAAGGAATCCGAGGCGGCGGAATGATGATGGGAGTCAATCCGCGTAACGACGAAGACGCGGCTTATTTTGAACAAGAATTCAGGAATAATCGCGGCGAATCGGTTTACCGTTAATTTATTTTTCTTTGTGTAAGAAAAGCGCGATGTTTTAACTTGAAAGTTGAAACATCGCGCTTTTCTTTTTATTCTTTCGAATTATTGATGAAAAGCACAAAACAGCCTTTAATTTTAAGCCTTGAAACTTCGACTCGAAAGGGAAGCGTAGCCGTTTTGCGGGGCGACGAAATTTTAGCGGGAAAAGCAGGCAGTGAAAAATCTTCCCATTCCGCCCAGCTTTTGTCCGATATTAGTGAAATCCTGAAAAAAAATGATTTGGATTTAAAACAAATAAATTTGCTTGCAGTGGCTGTCGGACCAGGAAGTTTTACCGGTTTAAGAATCGGGCTTTCCACTGCAAAAGCATTAGCTGCAGCTTTAAAAATTCCAATTGTCGGAATTTCAACTCTCGAAGCTGCGGCTGCTTGTTCTGAAAGGGGCGTAAAAATCTGCGTTGTTCTACCTGCCGGAAGAAATGAGTATTTTGTGCAAATTTTTAAGGAAAGTTCGCCGGATCGTTTTGAAATGGTTTCCGATATAGAAATTAATTCTGCAAAAAATTTAAGCGAAAAAGCTGCCGAAGATTACAATTTAAATTGGATTGTGTCTGCCGAAATTGTTTCAATAATCTTTGATTCAGCTAAAACAACAACCTTGAATTATCAAATTTTACCGGATAATCTTGCTATTTCGGTTGGACGCATCGGTCACAAAATCTTTCTTCAAGGCAATTTATTTGAATATCAGCCTCGCCCGATTTACGTCCGCGGCGCAGACATTGGTGTCAGTAAGAATGCAAAATAAAGAAATCGAAATTTTACCGCCCACAGCCGAGGAGTTGGAAGCAATTGCCCAAATTGAGACTCTTTCAGGTTTAAGTAACTGGGGAACAGAAAGCTACAAATATGAATTGCAAAAGAAAGAAAGTTTATTTTTTATTGCCAGATCTGAAGGGAAGGTCATTGGATTTGTTTTTGCGCGTCTGATAAAGCCGGAAATTGAGATTTTAAATATTGCTATTTTGCCTGAGTTAAGAAAGCAGGGAGTCGGTCGGAAATTATTTGAAAAAATTTTAGAATTGGCTGAACAAATTGGTTGTAGCGAATGCTGGCTTGAAGTTCGGGAATCAAATCTCGTGGCGCAACGTTTTTATGAAAAATTGGGCTTCCAAAATATCGGAAGGAGAAAGAATTATTACCAATTTCCGGTCGAAGACGCATTTTTATTGAATTTTAAAATCGGGAATAAGTCTTGCTTGAAAAAAAAGTTTGAGTTATAACATTCTTACGATGTCGTTTCGAATGACCAACAATCGAAATTTTCTGTGCGAGCAGAAAAACGGCTTTGCTTTCCAGCCTAAATACAACATTCAGAAAGATAAGGAGACCAAAACCAATGGACAATAGAACTATGGATAGATTGCGCGAGCAATTGATTAAAGAAGACCCGGTTTTCCGCAATTTGGCAATGGAACACAAAAAATACGAAGAGCGTTTGGAAGAATTAACGCATCTTTCATATCCAAGCGAAGACGAACAGCTTGAAGAAACCCTTTTGAAAAAGAAAAAATTGGCTCTTAAAGACCAAATGTACGAAATTATGTTGAGCCGCGAAGCCAGCGTTCATTAAATTTAAATACAATTTTAAGTAAAAGCGCGAAGTTCTTATTTCGCGCTTTTTTCTTTTTCCGGTTCATCGGTTTTACCGCAAGCGAGCTTGTCAGGCGCAAAACATAAAATTCCGGTAAAAGTGGGGATGAAAAGAAACTTGTCGGTTACCTTTGGCGAAGCGACGGCATAGTTGTTTTCACCGAGCAGAATCTGATTTAAAATCTTGCCCTTTTTTAATTCCAGGACAATTGCCGAGCTTTCACCATTAGCCAGTAAAATCGCGGTTTCCTGATTTAATAATTCCGCGCTCAAAGGGCGAGCAGCCAGCCGCCGACGCCATTGTCTTTCTCCGTCGGAATATTCGTGCAGATAAACGAAGTTATCCAGAGATGTAACAAGCAGCCCACGCGGAGTGGGCAAGATATCCTGAACAGCGCCACCTGTTCTGAGCGACCATAATTGATGCGAATCGTTTTCCCGGAGAGCCGTAATTCGCCCACGAGAGTCTCCGAAAAAAATTATCCCATTCGTCATGACAAGGTTGTTTTGTGCCTGATATTTAATTTTATATTGTTTTAAAGATTCGCCATCAGAACTACGGATCGAGTAAATCGAATTATCTTTCGTCCCGAAATAAATTTGTGTCTCGGCGTGGTAAATTTTAGTTGTTATTGTGGTCGAAAGGTTTTTACTCCAGTGAGAAGCGCCCGTCGCAATTTCCAAATTAGTTAAAATAACGCCGTTTTCCGCTTGATTTGCTGCTAGGAATAATTTATCACCGTTTAAAACCAAATAAACTTGCCCGTTAGTTGGAAAGTTTTTTTGCCAGATTGTTAATCCGGTATTTGAAGTTAAAGCCCTGACTGTCAATGAATTCGCATCTTTTCTGGTTTCATCAACGACGGTTCTTGTTGCCGAGATAATTACATTGCCGTTCGAAACAGGTGGAGCGACGATCTCCCCGCCGAGCTCGGCTTTCCAGTTTACCTTTCCCGTTATTGAGTCAACGCTTAATAGAGTCGCGTCGGATAACGAAAAAATAAGGCTGTTTGATGTAACTATTGGGGCTATGTTCGTCAGCTTATCCGTTTCATACTTCCAGCATTGCTGAAAACCCCTAAAACTGTTGTCTGCGGCGAAAACGTTCAGATTTAATAGTAAAAAAGAGAGTGCGAGCCAAACACCGAGGCTAGGAAAAGTTTTATAAAGTTTAAGGGAGAAAATTCTTAACTTCATTAAAGAAAAAATATTAAACGAGATTTTGAAATCAAACAAACGACCGTTTCAAAGGCTGTTTGATGTATAGAATCGGAGTCGAGTGGCTTGACCGAAAAGCGATTCGGCGGGTAACATCACAAGCACTTCTGGAAAGTGGAGAAAACAAAAAATGTCATTTAACAAAATTATTCTCGTCGGCAATTTGGGTCGCGACCCTGAATTGCGTTACACCCCGCAGGGAACACCGGTTTGCTCGTTTACAATGGCAACTAACGAAAAAAGAAAAGGCGGTGCCGGTGAACAACAGGATGTTACAACCTGGTTTCGCGTGACGATTTGGGGGCAACGAGCCGAGGTTGCTTCAAAATACTTGACAAAAGGCAGCCCCGTCTATATCGAAGGCAGATTAAGACTTGAAGAGTGGACCGACCGCGATGGAAAAACGCGCCAAACTTTGGACGTGCAAGCGACCGAAATGCAGTTTATCGGTTCGAATCGTCCAGCTGACGAAGGCGGATTTGGTGGAAGGGGTGATGATTTTAGCGGTGAATCATCGCGTTCGGAGAGTCGTTTTGAAAATCGCCCGCCGCAACGCAATGCTGCACCTGCCGCATCACGCAACTACGACGATTTTGATCAATCAGGAGCGAGTGACGAAGACATTCCGTTCTAGTTCGGAGTCTTTAACCGGAGCCTGGAGTTTTGTTTTTTCTTTTTACTCTAGACTCCGGACTTACTTCTTTCGACTTCTCCTGCATTTCCCACAGTAATAAATGCTTCAAAAATGCGTGATGCGCTGCAAAACGCGCAATGCAAAAGCCGGGCAGACCATCACGAAAACCGGCTTTTAAAAAATAAGTTTGAAAGAATACGGCAAATCCAGCTGTAGCAATCTTAAACGGGGTGGTTCTCCTTCCGTTTTCAAACATCTGTCGGGCGGCTAGCGGTGCATAACGCTCACCAATCAATCGGTGATGATACGCGGCGTTTTCGACGCTGCGGTGAATGATGTCGCCGCCGCGCAAATATTCCAATCTTGCATATGAATTTAATTGAACAGACTCATGAATCAAAACGTCTTTCCAGACGGCTTTTCTTCGATTATAAAAACGCAATTGCCAGTCTGGATACCAACCACCGCCGCGAATCCAGCGATTCATATAAAAATTTTTTCGAGCTATTCTATAACCGTCCGCAAGTTTTTCTTCAGGTAGTCCTTTAAGTTTAAGTATTTCTTGAGCTAGTTCCGGGGAAACTCTTTCGTCGGCATCGAGGCTGAAAATCCAATTGTTTGCTGCATTTTCGGCGGCGAATTGTTTTTGACGCGCAAATCCAAGCCAATCTTGGATTAAAACATTTGCTCCGCAGCTTACAGCGATTTCTCTCGTCTTATCGGTTGAACCGGAGTCGACGACGATGATTTCGTCGGCAAAGCTGACGGATTCGCAGGCAGAGCGAATATTTTCTGCCTCGTTAAAGGTAATAATCGTAGCGGAAATCTTCATTTGGAATGAAAAACTTATAGCGCAAAACTTAAAGAAAAAAAAGAAGAGTCGGATTTACGACTCTTCAAGCAAAGAATTAAAAAAGAAATCAAATTAAGGTGCGACAACCGATTCGATAATGATGTTGTTTGTTCTCAACGTTGTAGAGGTGGCGCGCTGTAAATCCGCAAGAGCTTTATTAAAATCCGTTTCGGCGCGAATTTCAGCGTTCCGTGCATTTGCCAGAGCGTTTTCGCGCTGGAACAGCAGAAACGTCGTCGAGCGTCCGACTTCGTAAAGTTTTTGTTCGCCTTGCAGTTGAATTTCGGCGTTTTCCCGCGCGATGCGAGCGGTCAAAACTCGCTGGCGTGCTGTTTCTACCGCTTGAACTGAATTGCGCACTTCAGCAATAACCACTTGTTCCGTATCGCGTGTTTGGGCGTCGAGTCTGGTTTGCTGAATTTGAGCGCTCGCCAGGTTCGCTTCTGCCGTGCGATTGCCGACCGGAATTTGAATCGTCACACCAACTTGATAAGTCGGCGCGTCTCTACGAAAAAGATTCGCATTCGATTGACCGAAACCGCCGACTAGATAACCGGG
Organism: Acidobacteriota bacterium; assembly: GCA_030863175.1. Taxonomy (GTDB): domain Bacteria; phylum Acidobacteriota; class Blastocatellia; order Pyrinomonadales; family Pyrinomonadaceae; genus JALZCH01. The sequence goes on from JALZCH010000060.1 coordinate 30,244, forward strand.
GGTTGTCGGAACCAAAAACCTTTCTTGTGGAACGAGCTGTGTTCCGGCAAGTTGATTAATTGCTCGTCTCAGTACTTCGTCGTTGCCGGAATATCGGTCAACCTCTAAATTTCCATTTGTTTGCCCAATACTTTGAGAAATTCCATTTAGGTAGACCGTGCCGGTTAAGTCAACAATCGGCTTGGTTTGGTTTTTGAAAAATTTAATATCAATGTCGTTGATTTCGCGTTGCAAATTCAATCGACGTAATTCCGGACGATTTTGTTTGGCTTCGGCAAGCGCGTCGTCCAATTTAACCGGCGTTTGATCAAAACTCGGTTCATCGGTTGGAACCAGTTGAGTTGACCATTCCGGGGCGTTCGGATCGCGGAGCATCAATTGCTTGAGCGTATTTTCCGCAGTAGTCACATTTTGCGCGGCGAGCAGCAAATCGGATTCGCGGTTTGCAAGTTCTGTTGCGACTTCGGCGCGTGCGAGTGGTGCGGCGGCTCCAGCTGCAATTTGCGCTTCGACACGGCGCAGATTTTCTTTTGTCAAATTTAGATTAGCGACGCGGTTTTGCTGGTCGCGCAGAGCGAAAACCAGATCCCAGTAAGCGCGCTGTACTTGCGCAATCACTTCAATCGTGCGCTGGCGAAAATCGGCGTCGGATTGTTCGAGCCGTTTGCGTTGAATTTTGATATTGCGGCGATTGTTGTCAATCGCGCGGTCGCGCCAGAGCGGCTGTGTAAAGCTAAAGCCGAGGGACGACGAAAACAAGGCGCTCGTGCCGGTTCCGTCAATTGTTGAGCCGGAAACCTGCGCTTGCTGAAAACGGTTTTCCGTCCGCTGGTTGTTGTAAAAAGTTCGGATAAATCCGCCGCCGACTTTGATGTTTTTTGAAAAATCGGTATTGACCGTGAAATCGTTGCGAGCCGATTGACCTGTAGTCGCGCTGCGCGTAAAAGTCGGCGTCACACCGATAAACGGATCGTAAAAACCTTCAAAAGCTCTCAGCGATTGCTCATTCAAACGCACGTCGTTGCGCGCGACTTCGATGTCGTTGTTGTTTTCGAGCGTGCGGCGAATCGCTTCGTTTAAAGTGAAGGGCGCGGTTTGCCCGGGCTCAACTCCGACGCGTTTTAGGCTGTTAAAAAGACGCGGGACAAACTTAACGGTTTTATTTTCGGTCGGTTGTTCGACAGTTTCGGTTTTTTCTACTTCCTTATCAAAATCGGTTTTGACCGAAGCCACTTGAGTTTTTTCGTTTGTTTGAGCGGATACTTCTGCTGCCGAACCGGCGGCGAGCAGACCGGCAGACAAAATAAAAGTGTATAGATGACGGCGCATCGGAAGCTTAACTCCTTGCAATTAATCTTTATGTTTTAAAAATTATTCCGCTCTTTCGGCGAGCGGCTTTGAACTTCGGAAACTTGTACGACCGATTTTGTGAGTCTGTTTCAAGAATCTTTGTTGTAGTATAGAACCTTATCGAAATTTTGTCTCTTGACAGTTTCAGAAGGCGGAAAATAATATTTAATTATCGCCTTTAAAAAATAAATATTGAGGAGGAGTTTTACAAAAAAATGGCAATTAAAGTTGGAATTAACGGTTTCGGGCGCATCGGGCGCAACGTTTTGCGAACCGCCCTGAACGACAATGAAATTGATTTTGTCGCGGTTAACGATTTAACAGACACACGGACATTAGCGCACTTATTAAAATACGATTCGGTTTTGGGGAATCTTACGAATGATATTTCGCATACGGAAAACACAATCAGGGTTGATGAGGACGAGTTTCGCGTTTTCAGCGAAAAAGACCCGTCGTTGATTCCTTGGGAAGAAGTCGGCGCAGAAATCGTGATTGAAAGCACGGGGCGTTTTACCAAAGCCGAAGACGCTGCGAAACATCTGCGCGGTTCGGTCAAAAAAGTAATTATTTCGGCTCCCGCAAAAGGCGAGGATGTGACGATTGTGCTGGGCGTCAACGATGAAATGTACGATCCGGCGAATCACAAAGTGATTTCAAATGCTTCGTGCACAACAAATTGTTTGGCTCCGGTCGCAAAAGTGATTCACGAAAGATTCGGCATCAAAAACGCTTTGATGAACACGATTCACTCTTATACCAACGACCAGCAATTGCTCGATTTGCCGCACAAAGATTTGCGCCGCGCCCGCGCCGCAGCGCTTTCGATGATTCCAACTTCGACGGGAGCGGCAAAAGCGGTCGCGCTCGTTATTCCTGAACTCAAAGGCAAATTCGACGGCATTTCCGTACGCGTTCCAACGCCGAACGTCTCGCTCGTTGACGTAGTGATGAATGTCGAAAAAGAAACCACAACGGAAGAGGTCAATCAGGTGTTGAAAAACGCCGCGAACGAAGAACTGCGCGGAATTTTGGGCTTTTCCGAAGAACCGCTCGTCTCAATTGATTTTCGCGGTAATCCGAATTCGTCAATCGTTGACGCCGAAAACACCAAAGTCATCGGCGGCACAGCGATCAAAGTTTTGGCTTGGTACGATAACGAATGGGGCTATTCATGCCGCGTCCGCGATTTGATTAAGTTCATTGCGGCAAAAGGGTTATAAAAGAATTGAAAACTAAAAGGCGGGCGACTTAAACTTTTCCCGCCTTTTTTGTTTATGGAAAACCGTAAGATTATTTCATTAATCTTCTTTATTGGCGCAATAATTTCTTTTGTTATTGCATATTTTGTATTCAAAACTCATCAGGATTTGATTGCCGAATTTGCATATTATGGAGTAACAGAATCAATTTATAAAGCCGAGCCTGAAATTGCTAAAACAATATTTAATCTCAAGTTTGGCAGTATTAAATTCGCAATTCTTGGTCTTGCGTCTCTAATAATTAGTTTGTACATCTTTTTCCGAAAAAAACATGAATAAAAAAACTATTAAAGATTTGAATTTAGGCGGAAAACGAGTTTTTATCAGAGTTGATTTTAACGTTCCGATCAAAAACGGACAGATTGAAGACGACACGCGAGTTCGTGGCGCGTTGCCAACGATTCAGTACGCAGTCGAACAAGGCGCGAAAGTCATTTTAGCTTCGCATTTGGGACGACCCCTCAAAGACAAAAAGAAAGCCGAAGAGCAGGGAACTGTTTACAACGCGGATAAATATTCGCTCAAACTGGTTGCAGAGCATCTTTCGAGTTTGTTGGGAAAAACGGTCGCGTTTGCCGAAGATTGTGCAGGCGAAGCAGCAAAAGCGAAAGTTGACCAAATGCAAAACGGTGATGTCGTGTTGCTCGAAAACCTGCGTTTTCATGCCGGAGAGGAAAAAAATGACGACGCTTTCGCGCAACAGTTAGCCGAACTTTGCGACGTTTACGTCAACGACGCTTTTGGCGCGGCGCATCGCGCGCACGCCTCAACTGCCGGAATCACAAAGTTTGTTACAAATGCGGTCGCCGGTCTTTTGATGGAAAAAGAATTAAATTTCCTTTCAAAAGCTCTCAACAATCCCGAACGCCCGTTTGTCGCAGTTCTTGGCGGTGCAAAAGTTTCGGATAAAATTCCGGTGATTAAATCTTTGATTGAACGGCGGGTTGACAAGCTCTTGGTCGGCGGTGCGATGGCTTACACATTTTTTAAAGCCGAAGGTTTTACAGTTGGCAAATCGCTGGTCGAAAACGAAATGATGCCGACAGCGCTCGAAATTAAAAAACAAGCTGAAGAATCCGGAGTCGAATTGCTGCTTCCGACAGATCATCAAGTCGTAGATTCTTATGATCCTTTAAATTCACGAAAAACGATTCCGGTTGAATTTACCAACGCCGGACTTATAGGTTTAGACATCGGGGCTGAAACGGTCGAAATCTTTAAACAGGCTTTGCAGGGCGCGAAAACCATTATTTGGAACGGTCCCATGGGAATGTTTGAAGAAAAACCTTTTGACGAAGGAACTCTTGCGATTGCTCAAGCTGTTGCCGAAGCAACAGAAGCAGGCGCGACTTCAATTGTCGGTGGGGGCGATTCGGTAGCGGCAATCAATCAATCGGGTTTAGCCGATAAAATCTCTCATATTTCGACGGGCGGCGGGGCGACTCTGGAATTTCTTGCCGGGGATGAATTGCCCGGTGTTGCGGCTTTAAATGATAAATAAAATATGCGTAAACCTGTAATTGCCGGAAATTGGAAAATGTATAAGCTGCTCGCGGAAGCGGTTAATACGGCGGTTGAATTAAAATCGCTGGTGTCGAATTCAAATCATTGCGAGATTGTGATTGCGCCTGTTTTTGTTCATCTGAAAACTATTGCGGACAGGCTTGAAGGCTCAAATGTGAAAATTGCTGCCCAAGATTGCGCTGCCGAACAAAAACACAGCGCCCAAACAGGCGAAGTTGCAGCGGATATGATTCGGGATGTGGGTGTTGAATATTGCATTATCGGGCATTCGGAGCGGCGGCAGTTTTACGGTGAAACGAATGAGTCGGTGAACAAAAAAATCCGAGCGGCGTTGGCGGCAGACTTAAAACCGATTGTCTGCGTCGGCGAAATGTTGCCCGAAAGAGAAGCCGGTCGCGCCGAATCGGTGGTTGAAACACAATTGACAGGCGGTTTGCAGGGTTTGACAACAGCGGATATGAAAAGTATCATCATCGCTTACGAGCCTGTTTGGGCAATCGGCACCGGAAGGACAGCCACGCCTGAACAGGCTCAAGAAATGCACGGCTTTGTTCGTCAGACGCTCGCCAGCCGGCATTCGGCGGAAATCGCCGAAGCGACCAGAATTCTTTACGGCGGTTCGGTCAAACCGGAAAATATAAGAGCTTTGATGGATAAGCCGGACGTTGATGGGGCATTGGTCGGCGGCGCGAGTCTCGACGCTAAAAGCTTCGCGCAAATTGTTAATTATAAATAGAGGCAGTTAAATTGATTTATTTACTTTACGCATTATTTATTTTGTCTTGTCTCGTGTTGATCGCTTCGGTGCTTTTGCAGCCGGGCAAATCGGACGCGGGTGCGCTCTTCACGAGCAGCGTTTCCAGCACGGCTTTCGGACCGCGCGGGACGCTAAATATTTTGTCAAAAATCACAATCGCGGCGGCGGCTGTTTTTATGCTGTCGGCGTTTTTGCTCGGTCAACAAGGTTTGACCGGCGGTCGTTCGGTTTTGGAATCGGGGACGCTGCCCGCTGAATCGCCTGCTGCGGCTACCGACGCTAACGCTAATTCGGCAGTTGCGACCGAAAACGCCATGGGCGCAAATACCAATTCGGGCGTCACTGTGAACAATGTAAACGTAAACTCAACAGCAAATACCGCAGCAACAGCGACAAATACCGGTGCATCAAATGCTAGCGCCGGAAACACAAATGCGGCAGCTTCGCCAGCGGCAAATACGGCGACTGCTAACCAAGCCGCAAACAAAGAATAGTTTTTTGAAAGTTTTAGATTTGAGATTTCAGCTTTGAAATTTCAATCTTGCCCAGGTGGCGGAATTGGTAGACGCGCACGTTTGAGGGGCGTGTGGGGAGACCCGTGCTGGTTCGATTCCAGTCCTGGGCACTTATTTTCTAGTGCGAAAGCCTCGATTTTTGTTGGTTCGTTCAATAAAATCGGGGCTTTTTTGTGTTTTTAAGCAATCGGAAAAACGGGAAAAAACGGAAGGCTCTAGGGTAGTTAAGGCATTTTGAAGGATTGCTAAACTACTGAAATGGAACAGCAAAATCGTTATTATCGCCGTTCCCGAATTTCCGAAAAGAAATTTCGTCAATTAATTCGCTATTTTGCA
>JALZCH010000084.1 GCA_030863175.1 Acidobacteriota bacterium
TTAACGTCAGTTCGGGATAAGAATTAGACAATCAATCCAAGTTCTTTGACATTGTAATTTAACATTGGCTTTTTTTCTCGCCAGCAATAAGCCGTTAATCCGGCAATGATATTGACCAGAAAATTCCAGAATGAGCGATGACGAGTATGCTCAATTTGTGAAATGTTCTTTAATTTGTCAAAAACGGTTTCGATAATTGCTCGCTTGCGTAACAGAATTTTATCAACTGCTGATAAAGACTCCGGTTTCATGTTCTTTTTTAATTTGGTAATAAATTCTACGCCTTGTTCATTAAGCAAGAGCTTGAGCGGATTGGAAACATAGCCTTTATCGCCAAATAATTTGCCCCATAATTTCCTGGCAAGTTTCGGAATTGGTCGCCGATCATCCGTGTTTCCCCTAGTGATAAACCACGACAGCAGTTCGCCGCGTTCGGAAACACACAGGTGTAATTTGAAGCCATAAAACCAGCCAGTTGAAGTGAAACCTCGTTTTGCCAGATCACGAAATTGTTTATGCTGCGGAATCCGTAGGTTTTCACAAACCGTTATTTTCGTTGAGTCAGCGAAACTAATGCCGGTGCACGCGCCGCGTTTCGTTTGCAAGTAAGCAGCTAATGGAATCAATGCATCGCGCTCGAATTCAACGAATCTCGTGTAACTAACTAAAGCGGGAAATTCTTTTCTTAAATGCGTGCAGACAAATTCCAAATAAAACTGTTTCAGATTTCGATAGCCTGACCTGTGAAACAAAATCAAAATGGTCATTACTTCCGATAAAGAAAGACGGCGCTTTCGATTTCTCTTTTTCGATTCGGATTTGAGCAGATGTTTCTTCCAGATTGGTTCAAACAATTTGCAGAACTCGTCAATGTCAAAGAACAAAGTTAAAATGTCCATGAGCGAAGATTCCTTTTGATTGATTCAGTTTTGGTCAACTAAATTCTATCGAAAAAGAATCTCTCGCTCATTTCTTATCCCGAACTGACGTTAATTATCAGGGCTGTCACCATAAAAGAAGAAATCTAACGGCGGAGTTCACGCGGGGCGAAACAGCGGAACGAGCAACGACACTACAAACACGATAGTAGCTGTTTTGACCTCGCGTGCAATGATTTGTTCGGCGGCGCGTTCGATTTTACTAGGCTAACTTTTCAATATTCGACCTTCTCGATAACTGAGAAACTCGGTTATATACAATTAATACTCTACCGAAATCGGAGCTTTGAACGAGCCTTCATCTGCGCCCCTTTCTGCATAATTAATAACGTCAATTTCGCCCCTCTTACTGATATATCGGAGTTATGAGCGGTAACTGAAATTCCAAGTTTATCGCTTTAATATTGATAGGATTTGGCAGAAACATTTTGAGGCGCGACTCAGAGGTGTTTAAAACACTAAAAATAACTTTTCGACTTCGGCTTCCTGTTTCAATAAAGGTAGAAAAGCTATGAGGAAACTCATTTCTATCAGATTCATAAGTCGCGATTGTTGCGCCTTCCCTATCCATAATACTGCTGATTTTCAAGTAAATTTAGAAAAAGGCAATTAAATGTAAAATTCAACCGTTCGTGTCGCAAGAAAGCTACCGAACGGTTGAATTGACGTCAGAGCAAACCGTCGAAACACAAGCTAAGTTAAGGCTCGGCGGTGAAGTTTAAATTGGTCATTTCTTCGTTTACCATCACGATTTGCGGCGCGAACGAATAGCGTTTGGAGATGACCGTTAAAATATAAGTTTCTCCGACCGCAACGTTTCCAAAACCATAATAGCCAAACGAATTGGTGCGAGCCCGGTGCGTCTCGCCCGCTTGATCGGTCAGGTAAACCACAGCGTTTGCCAGACCACGATTGTTCGCGGTGAAAATTCTGCCGCCGATTGAAACCGATGCCGCCGTCGGCGCGACGATGAAAGCCGCTTGCACCTTGTCCTCGGTCGTTTCCGAGGCGTTTTGATAACCGCTGCGATAAAATCCGCGCGCGCGAACCAGAACGTTTCCCGATGGCAGATTCAGTCCGCTCAGAGCGTAGCTTGACGCCTGCGGAGCAAATAGCCGTGCTGATTCAAAGTGCGGCTCGATTGATCGTTTGAGGCTAAAATCGGCGAAACTGGACGCGGCTTGTCCGAGCAGCGTCCAGTTTGCGCCGTTGTCGGTTGATTGTTCAAAAACGACGCGCGTAAATTGCGGAGCCGAACCGTCGCGCGTGAGGGTAACTGTATTTCTGGTCACAGCGAGAGTCGAAAACGCTGGGGTATCGTTTGTCAGGCGCGCGATATAGTTGCGAAATTGTCCGCCGATATTTGTGAAAACGCCGCCGGCTAAAATCTTTCCGTCCGATTGCACCGCAATTGACCAGACACGCTCGTTTGCATTCGGATCGAAGCTATCGGCAGCGCCTGTTGTCGCGTCAAGACGCGCGATCCGATTGCGAGTTTGCCCGCCGATGTTTGTGAATGCGCCGCCGGCTAATATTTTCCCGTCCGATTGCACAATGATTGAATAGACATCGTCGTCTGCATTCGGATTAAAGCCGTCCGCCGATCCGGTCGCTCCGTCGAGACGTGCAATTTTATTGCGGGCTTGACCGCCAATATTAAAAAACGAACCTCCAGCCAAGATTTTCCCGCCCGATTGAACTGCGATTGAATAGACGACGTTGTCTGCATTCGGATTAAAGTCGTCAGCCAATCCGGTCGCGGGGTCAAGACGCGCAATACGACTGCGAGCTTGACCGCCGATGTTTGTAAAAGCGCCGCCGACTAAGACTTTACCGTCTGATTGAACTGCGATTGAGTAAACCCTGGAGTCGGCATTCGGATTCCAATCATCAGCCAATCCGGTTGCCGGGTCGAGTCTGGCAATACGACTGCGAATTTGTCCGCCGATTCTCGAGAAAATGCCGCCGGCTAAGATTTTTCCGTCCGGTTGTAAGGCAATGGAAAAGACAATGTTGAATGAATTCGGATTCCACCCATCCGCTGCGCCCGTTGTCGGGTCGAGTCTGGCAATGTGATTTCGATTTTGTCCGCCGATGTTAAAAAAAATGCCGCCGACTAAGATTTTTCCATCCGGTTGCACCGCGATTGAATAGACAATGTTGTCTGCATTTGGATTAAACGAGGTGTCGAGCGTGCCATCCGTGTTCAGTCGGGCTATATTATTGCGAGCGACGCCCAATATCTGCGAAAAAGAGCCGCCAATCAAAATTTTCCCGTCCGGCTGGATGGCTGTAGCTGTCACATAAGTACCGTCCGTATTGAGATTGAGCGTTTGATCAAGCCTGCCGTCGCGCTCAAAACGAGCAATCCGATTGCGCCCCGTAGTCGCTCCCCCGTTTGGCGAAACAGTCGTGAAAATGCCGCCGGTTAGAACTTTTCCATCCGGTTGCACAGCGATTGAAAACACCCAGTTATTTGCATTCGGATTGAAGCCGTCCGCCAATCCGGTTACTGCATCAAGGCGTGCAATATGATTGCGAGCTTGACCGCCGATGCTCGAGAAAATGCCGCCGGCTAAAACTTTTCCGTCCGATTGCACAACGATTGACTCAACACTGCTGTTTGCATTTGGATTCCACCCGTCCGCCAATCCCGTCGTCGCGTCAAGGCGTGCGATCCGATTGCGAGCTTGCCCGCCAATGGTTGTGAATGCGCCGCCCGCCAGGATTTTCCCGTCAGACTGCATGGCTATTGAATTGACATTGCTGCTTGCATTCGGATCGAAGCTATCGGCAGCGCCTGTTGTCGCGTCAAGGCGTGCGATCCGATTGCGAGTTTGCCCGCCGATGTTTGTGAATGCGCCGCCCGCCAGGATTTTCCCGTCCGATTGCACAATGATTGAATAGACAATGCTGTTTGCATTCGGATTCCACCCGTCCGCCGATCCGGTCGCTCCGTCGAGACGAGAAATATTGTTGCGAGTTTGTCCGCCGATGTTTGTGAAAAAGCCGCCGGCTAATATTTTCCCGTCCGATTGCACAATGATTGAATTGACAAAGCCGCTTGTTGCATTCGGATTGAAACCGTCAGCGATACCCGTCGCGCCGTCGAGGCGTGCGATACGGCTGCGAGTTTGTCCGCCGATGGTGGTGAAATAGCCGCCCGCCAGGATTTTCCCATCCGACTGCACGGCTATTGATAAAACCTCGTTGTCTGCATTCGGATTGAATGCATTATCGAGCGTGCCGTCCGTATTCAGCCTCGCTATATAGTTACGGGCGACGCCCAAAACTTGTGTAAAACTTCCGCCGATCAGAATTTTTCCGTCCGGCTGTACGACAACTGTTTCTATACTTCCGTTCGCATTTGGCTCAAATCCATCCTGCGCCGACTGCGCAAAAGCTGAAGCCGATCCGAAAATTGTCAGGATGATAAGCGCAAAGCTTAATCCAACCGATGTGTTGAGTGTAAATTTAGTCAGTTTGTTCATGATTTTTCCTACATCCGATTTTTTGAACGATTGAGACGACGCAGACGAGTTGAGCATAAATTAATCAAAGTTGGTGGTTCGCCTCGCGTCCAATAATTAGTTCGGCGTTGTGTTTGAAAAGAAATCTTTTCAAATAACTAACGAAACGAAGAATTAACCAGACATTGCTCAATAAATTCTTTGTCTGCCTGATAAATCATATTTGATTTTAAGTGGTATTGCCGAACGGCGGCGTTGACGTGGGCGGGAACAGGCTACACGCAAGCTGAAAGTAACCACGCAACGTGATAAGGAAGTCGCTGTTCCCGCCTCACGTCCAATAACTTGTTCGGCACGGCTTTGCTTCACGGAACTATTTCTTAACCAAAGCAGATTTCAGAGCCCTAGAAAGTTGTTCATCAAAAATTACGATAAACAAATTCCCGCGAATAATAAAATACATAGGTTGACTAGAGTTAAACGTATCTCCCGGCGGATTCGGCTGCGGCTGTCCTTCAAATGAGTAAATATAGCGTTTGTCTTTACGCTGCTCGGTAACGGAAATCTTTTCTGCTCCGGTTGCATCAGGAAAAAAGATAACCTCAACAATACCTCTATCTGTTTTGAAGTAAGCTGCCCTTTCAACTCCGCGAAAGAAACCATTTAGCTTTGATGCGTGAATGCTTTGCACTTTGAAATTATGGTCACTAAGAAATTGAGCAAACTTTGCAGCGTCCGCATAAGCAACATCTGTCGAGCGAAGCAACAACACATCTTCAGATTGACGAGTTTGCGCTGCTACTCCAAAACACATCGCAGTAGCGAGACAACATAAAAGTAAAATTTTCATTCGATTTACTCCTTTCACCTTTGATTTTCACGCGAAAGTGCCGAACGGCGGCATTGACGCGGGCGGAAACAAGCCAGCGACAAGCTAGGGTTTCAAAGACAACGTATTTAAGAAAGTCGCTGTTTCCGCCTCGCGTCCAATAACTTGTTCGATACGGCGTTACCCTTAATCTTTGCTTTTAAGATTATCAATCCCTAATGCTGACGTTTTATTTTTTCAAATAAAACAGGCTTGTTCTTCTCAAATGCTGCTAAAAGTTCTTCTCCCCAAACACAAATGGTTTTCTCCCAAGGATGTCCAAAAATCCCAAATCTAAAATCTTTATCCAAGAATATATAATAATCTCCGTTTGGTAGCACAGGAATTTCCCATTCTCGAAAAGGTATATGTGGGCGAAACCAATAACAATCATGTTGCCAATCTAAAACATAAAGAGCATCGCCAGCCGGAACAATAGAAAGAAATGCGCTCAGGGTTTTTGTTTCGAGGTCATTTATGATCTCAGGCGAAATGGGATAATCAAACTCATATGTAATTGAGGAACTCGGCTCTTTGATTCCCGGAAAATCTCTACGATAAACGCTCGGTTTGAAATCGAATTGTTCGTAAAATCTATCCCAAACCTCATCATATTCAATTTCCGATAACAGTTCCCAAGCTTCCATTTCGTTTGCTATCTACATGCAATTTTTCAGTTAACTCGAAAGTATCGAACGGCAGAGTTCACCGAGCGTGAAACCGCCGCCGAAAACGTAAAATTTAACACGCAAGCCAAACAAGAAAGTAGCTGTTTCGCGCTTCGGTGCAATGACTTGTTCGACATCGCCTTATCTTTCAGGCACTTTTTCTACAAATGAATCAAGTGCTTTGTTAAATAGCTCAACGCGCTCTTTCGGCACTTTGTCATAACCGATGTTTATTGTCATCGGCATTCCTCGAATGTAAGTGTTTTCCTCACGCCAATACAAATCTTTGTCTTTAATTTTGCCTCTGCGAAAAGTTTGATGAATAATGCGTTCTCGTTTCTCCGGGGCAGTTATTTTGCGGCAGTTTTCAAACACAATGTATTCTGGCTCTTTAAAAAAAGGAATCTCCATCATTCCGCCGCGATGAATAACAATTAGTGAATTGTCTGGATAGATAAAATGAGTAATTGTGCCGTGATCATAATTTCTGGATTTTACGGAATAGCCTTTTGGAAGAAGAATTGTTCCGAAAGTAACGTATTCATTCTTCCAAGTAAAAAGCTCTAAATCGTCATTTGAAACTTTCGATTCATTCTGCGAAGCATTTGCATTGCTCTGATTATTCTGCTGCCCGAAAATTATTGTTGAAGTTAAAGTGACGAGCAACAATAGAATAAGTTTTCTCATAACTAAATCGCTTTAAGTTTTAAGCGAAGATGTCGAACGATTGAGATGAGCGAGGCGCAAACGGCTACACGCCCCATTTGGGTAAAAAGTTACGTTTGATGAAAGTCGCTGTTTCCGCCTTCGCTCCATTGATTTGTTATGTGTCTGTTTCTTTATACTCACGCCCGATTGCATCAATAAACTCCGTGAAGTTTTCAGCGACAACTTTCGCATCCTCTTCGCTCATTACAATCATCGGTATCATATAAATTTTTGTGTCAGAAGCGTCAAGCCGAAAGCCAAAAAGTTCGTTTGCGCCGTCACCGCCGAACATCACGAAACCGGGAAGAAACTCGCTGACCTGCAAATCTTGATTTGCCTCGATTACCTCGTCAGTTGACCAAAGACGAAACAAAACAGGTTCCAGCGCAAGGTCGCCTTCGCCGCCGTTACAGAAACGAAGCAAGTCTAAATACTCGTTTGGCAAATTGCTGCCAAAATGTGAAACGAGATTTTGTATTTCGGCTTCGCTGGCAGGCGGCTCGCAAGTCCAAGAATCAGATTTGATTTCTAGTCTTTCAAATAACGACATCGTTTGTTTTCAAGCGAGACACATAACGATTGAGATGACGTGGGGCGAAACTGCCGCCGCAAAAGCTAAAGTTTAACGGACAACGCGATAAGAAAGTAGCTGTTTCGCCCTCACGTCCATTGATTTGTTAGTCGCTGTTATTTTTACGTCAAACGGTGTTTCAGCTAAAAATTACGTGCCTTTGACCGACTTGAGATAATCCTGTTTTACCAAGTAAATCAAAAGAATCAGCGCGCCGAGACTTAACAAAAGCGCCATCGGCAAATACCAACCCAAGTTAAAATTCCGATACAAAGCTATTTCATTCTTGTCAGCCGGATTAACATAACAATCTGATTCAAAAACCGAACCGTTATTCCGCGTTTGACCGCTGTTAGTCCGGCAAAAATCATCCAATCCGAATTCGCCCCAATACTGCCAACCGCCGAGGTGATAAATACTGTAATTTCTCTTCTTCAATGACTCATGTCTTTTAAGCAATTTCGGAAACTCGTACAATCTTTTCATAGACTCTTCCATTTCCTTCCGCTCTTTTAACTCTTGTTCAGTTAATTTCAATCTCCCGGATGAATTCGAGTCGGTTTCGGCAGGTCGTTCGATTTCAGGTTTGACATCGTAAAAAACGGTCATCCAAACTTTGAACTTGTCCGTAAAAGTGTTGCGTGGTCTATATTGTCTCTGGTTGCTCTGGCAGTACACTTCACATTTTTTCACTTCCCAGGTTTGCGCGTTTTGATATTGGTACAAGGCAATCAAAAAAGTCGCAGGAAAATAAGCCGCGACGCCGAACAGTAAAACCGCGCCAAACAAGTTGCCGGTTATCTTCAGCAATCCGTTATTTTTTGTTTCGATATGTGACTCGAACATTACAAGTTTGACTTTTAATCTAATCTGTCGGATTTCTAATCAGAGCCACGATTTTTCAAAAAGCGGCTAACGGCGGAGTTCACCGAGCGCGAAACCGGCAACACACAAGCTTAAAGATAAAAGGCAACCTATTTAACAACGGAGCTGTTTCGCGCTTCGGTGCAATGACTTGTTAGGCATTGCCGTCATTGGAAAGCTGTTGATTTTCTACTCGCTTTTGAATCGCTTGCACACGCGCCCAAACTTCTTCGTTCATCATATATTTCCATACGCCCAACATCGCTCTGGCAAATTTAGCGTCCGAAGCGGCTTGTTCTTCAACGCGAGAAATATACTTGTCACCGTGCCATCCAAGCAAATGTTCAATCGGTCCTGCCGCGATGTGTCCAAGGTCATCGTCAGATTCAGCTAAAGACACAGCTACAAGAATAAACTGCCATTGCTTTTCGGGATGGGCAGTAAAATTCATCGAAACGACGGCTTGCCCGAAACTAGAATCGTCATCGTCAAAATCGTCGTCATTAAAATCTTCATTTGAATCTTCCTGCGAGTCATCTTCCTCGCGCAACTCAGCAAGCCAGCCCTGCGCGAACTCGCGCCAATCATCATCGGTCAACTGATTCCATTTCTCATCAATCATGAGCGCGAATTTTTACGAACAGATGCCTAACGATTGAGATGAGCGAGGCGGAAACCGAATACACGCAAGACCAAGTTTAACGACCAACGTTTTTAAGAAGATAGCTGTTTCCGCCTTCGCTCCATTGATTTGTTCGGCTTTGCGTTCACTTAAAACAAATTACTCTATCGTTTGCACAAGATTAATGTATGCGTTTCCTCTGCGAAGATTTGCCGACACATACCAAGTGTTAATTATGCCTTGCAAAGCTGTTGGTTCTGTGGCTTTCATCTGTTCAACAAGTTGGATTTTGCTCTTCTCTCCAAAGCTATGTACTTCTTCAGCTTTGAGGTTCATCGCCCATAAGAGACAAGCTGTTTTCGGATTTTCAGCAACAACTTGAGAAACATAAGTTCCGCCAGCAAATTCCATTATAAAAGTGTAAAGCGGCATACCAGATTCTTAGCAAAGGGAAGAAGCCGAACGACTGAGATGAGCGAGGCGGAAACTGCGACCAAGCCAGCTAAGGTCTCAAAGACAAGGTTGATAAGAAGGTAGCTGTTTCCGCCTTCGCTCCATTGATTTGTTATGCCTCGCCCTCTATGTCAAAGCCATTTGTCGTAAATTCGGCGTCGCAAGCGGGACAAACTGTTTCATTTTCTAACTCCGTGATTGCCCAACCCAATTTGTATTTGCCGCGAACTACAGCTAACGCGCCTAATAATACCTGATAATCTTCTTCCGCCCAATCTTTTTGCAAACATTCAAGAATCAAAGTTGACGTTTGCTCAATTGCCAAATTGTAAAATCGCTCAAGGTCAGAAGGTATTGATGGGGCTGTTCTTTTGTGTCGGTAAGCCTCAACTGCACTGACAAAATGAATATAATCCAGCCGTTCCGATAAAGGCTTGCTTGCGGCAATGGCGACTATGTGCGGAATTGCCGCGTACGAAGCGGTGTAAACGTCGGATTGATGACACAACGCGCTCCACAATGAAAACCAAGGTTCAGATTCGTAGCTGACCGGAGGAGAAGCTGTTTTCAGTTGTTCAAGCAATATCGGAATGTCAGACGCATTGCCGTAAGCGCCGGACAATTCATTCCATCTTGAACTTTGTAAATCCAGCATTGTTTATTCACACGACAGAGGCATAACGATTGAGATGACGTGGGGCGAAACCGCCGCCACACAAGCTGGGGTTTTACACGCAACGTTTTTAAGAAAGTAGCTGTTTCGCCCTCACGTCCATTGATTTGTTCGGCTGTCCGTTTATATCAAACAAATTCTCAAATTATTGCTTTGATATGTAATCGGCTATAAGCGAAGATATAATGCCAAAAATTAATGTAGCAGTAACACCACCAATCGCTTTTAATATGTAATGTTGATTTTTTCGTTCCGCGATTTTGATTTCTTTTTCATCTCCTCTATTTAATTTGACATAAGACAATTCTGAAAAACTATCTATACCTCTTTCTGAAACCTTTCCCATCCAATTTGCTAATTGAAAACTAGCGAACAAAATCGAAAAGGCAAGGATCAGAAATCTAGCCAAAATACCTAGATCAGTTGTGTTTGCAGGAAGAAATACTGATAAGTATTTAAGAACCAAATAGAGAACAACTCCGCTAATAGCATATTTTGTAAGGGTCTGGGGTAGTTAAGAGATTATAGCGGATGATTCCGCAAGGTTCTTAACAAAACCTGGTATAAATCATCACGACGATGATTAAAACGAAATTCACATTCTTTCAAATGCAGCAGAAACTTCT
>JALZCH010000095.1 GCA_030863175.1 Acidobacteriota bacterium
GCGCCAACTGATGAAATGCTTGAAGAAGCATTAAATTGGGCATTGAAACAAATAACGAAACAAGACTGCCGTAATTGGTTTCGCCATTGCAGTTATCAGGTCGCACTCATTTGAGAAGCGCTATAAATAAAAGATCACTTTATTTAAATCAGAAACGTGTGGTTTCATTATGATTTGGATCAAATATGTCCACACCTCTAGATATGCAGTGCGGATGTAAGTCTTTGTGTCTCAGGGGTTTTTCGCGAGCTGTTTCATAATAGCCGTAACGGACAAGTGTTTAGGCTATATTTCCCGGAAACTTGAGGTACCTCAAGTTTCCGGGAAATCGAAAAATCAAAGAGATTCTTTCGGCTTATAAACGCGGATTTGCTTTGCTAAACCGAATCGTTCAAACACCCGAATCGTTATCCAATTCATATCAAATTCATACCATTTTAAACCATGACGTGCAGAAGTTGGATGAGCGTGATGGTTATTATGCCAGCCCTCGCCAAACGAAAAAAGCGCAATCAAACCATTGTTGGTTGAATCGTCTGAAGTCTCAAAACGCCTCTTTCCCCAAATATGCGTAGCTGAGTTGACCAGCCAGGTTGAATGCCAGCCAAAAACAGTTCGCAGAAAAATTCCCCACAAAATCATTGTCCATCCGCCTATGGCAAACAAAATAATTCCGAGAATTATCGAAGGTATGGAGTAATAGCGCGCCAGCAAAACGTGAAAACGATCTTTAAGCAAGTCCGGCACAAAACGCGATAAGGTCGCCGCGTCGTGTTCCTGTGCCTTGCCCCGCAAAATCCAGCCCGTGTGCGCCCAAAAACCACCTGCTTCGCGCGGACTGTGCGGGTCTTGTTCTGTTTCGGTATGAGCGTGATGAATTCGGTGAGTCGCAACCCATTTGATAGCGCCATCTTGGATTGCCAGAGAGCCTAATGCTGTTAAGGCGTATTCGAGCCATTTCGGAGTTTTAAAGCTGCGATGTGTAAGCAGGCGATGGTAGCCGATGCCGACTCCAAGACTTGCCACCATCCAGTTAAGTACTAATAAGACAATTAGATTCTGCCAGCTAAAGTAAAATAACGCAGCAAATGCAAGTGCATGAAAACTAAATACAATTGCGGTATTTTTCCAATGTATTTTGTGAGCCGTTTGATGGAGAGTTTTGGTTTCCGTCATTTAATCCTTATTTCACCTTTTAATGTTTGATTTAATTTTGACGTGAAAAAAGGAAAGCCATTGTAATAGTTGTGTCAGGTTAAGTTCGCAGTCAGGTGAACAGGATATTAATTCTGCAACGGCGACTTCCGGCGCTCTCAATCTGCAAACAATTCGTTGTCACGATTGCGAACAAAAGGCTGAATTAACGAGATATGCATGACGCCTCGCGCTGATCTGCTCACTATGCTGTTCGCCTTGTTTGAAAAGAATGTTGTCGAATGTTTGGAAAGCTGGACGATTCTTACTCTTTAATATCGGAAAATAAACCTGGAACCTCGAAACTTCTTAAGAGTAAAACTTGCACTCGTGTCTTCCTGTTGATTCTCGATTGAAAATAATCCAGCCTGGTTTCCTACAATGAAGCTAGAGCAAATTTTGGGCTTCTTATGCGATACAAACAGAAGCCAGCGTTTGATGAAGGACGGGGTGCAGGTAGCTAGCAAATCCGCCACGGTTTACGCACGGGTTTCTGTTCTTTTATCAACAAAGGAAAGCAGGCTGCTTATTTAAGGAGTCCAACTGCCGTCTACATCTCCAATCAGAACAGCTTCGTAGTTTTCATTTGAGAGTGCGCTTGAAACTCCAGAATAAGTGCGCGAAACGGGAGAGAATTTCCAAGTACCTATTTGCCCGGTTGCTGCTGTTTGTCCGTTAGCTGCTACGAATCTCAAAATCTGCGTTGCATCGAACGCTGTAACCGTTCCGCTGTTGTCTGCATCTGCCGCCGTTTGTTGATTAGCTAATAAAGCGTTTGCTCCCTGCCCGTTTGCCGCTACATACCTTAAAACAAGTGTTGCGTCAAACGAAGTAATTCCATTTATGTCCGAACTCTTTGACGGCGTCACTGTATATTGTCCCTGCTGCGTCAAATTTCTGAGCTGATAACGTCCCAATGAATCAACCGTCGCAAACATTGAGCTTGCTCCGGCAACGCTCATTAAAACACCTGAGACAAATTTCTGCTGCTGATTTGCTGGAGTTATTCCATAAATAACAGTCCCGGAAATTGAATTTGGCGGAAGCGCTCGCAAAAGGCGAATTTCGTCCGTAAAACCCGCGGGAGGCAAGCTAACCGATGAGGCGACATCCGGTAAATTATCACCGGTAAAATCTGCAAACACCGAAAAGTGTGGGGCATACCCGACACCAAAACGAACGTGTGGCTGTAGCGTACCGTTACCGTTATTCAGGAACAGCGAAACGTCGTTTGAAGCATAATTGCTGACGATTAAATCAAGATCACCGTCCAGATCGGCGTCCGCCGCGTCAACATCGGTGCTAATAGTTAGTTCTTCGAGTACGCTCGAGCCCGTCTGCGGTTGAGCCAAAGCAAAACTGCCGTTGCCCAAGCCCAGCGAAATGCCGACTTGACCCGTGCCGAAAGAATTTCCCGTGTACATAATCATTCCGACATCTTGAATACCGTCGCGGTTGAAATCCTTTACCGTAAAGTAATTCGGACGCGAGCCGCTGTTGGTTTCGGGCTGAAAACTTAGATTGCCATTGTTCAGATAAACGCCGATAGCCGTACTGCCGGTCAGCAGATCAATTCTTCCGTCACCGTTTAAATCCGCCCCGCCGATTCCGTTCGGACCGCCGCCGCTTTGCATAAATGTCGCAAGAGTAAATTGCGCCGCGCCGTTGTTACGAAAAACGAAAACACGGTTGCCGACACCACCTACGCACCCGCCCTCTTCGGTCATTGTTACGTCCAAATCTCCGTCGTTATCAAGGTCAAAGGCATCAATCGAACCGGCGGCGCAGGCATTAACAGGCGTAATAACGAGCGGTGCAAAAGTCCCATTTCCCAGATTAAGCATTACGCCGAAATCATAAGGCGTAATACGCGGGTCGGAAGCGAGCAAAATATCCACCGCTCCGTCGCCGTTTAAATCGCGCAGTTTAACACCTGCCATATTGCGTGATGACTTGTAAACGAGAGCTGCCGCAAATGTGCCGTCGCCGTTATTTTTCAGGACATAAATGTCGCCGGGATTTCGCGGGATAACATAATCGTTGCTGGCAACAATGTCCAAATCGCCGTCGCGGTCAATATCGCCGTAATCCAAACCGTCGGTTAAATCGCCGATTTTATAATTAGGCACACCACTGAAAACTGCGTTTCCGGAATTTTTGTAAACGGTCATCGCCGCCGATGATTTAGCTACCGTTAAAACGTCCAAATCGTTATCAAGATCAACGTCTGCCGCCGCTACATCGTAAGTTTGCTGCGATGCTTCGTAGCGTTTGGCTGGTTGAAAACCGCCTGTGCCATTACTTAATAAAACGACAAAACCATCGGTCGCGCGCCCGGTTGGCGAAGCACCGAGAACGTCAGCAAAGCCGTCGCGGTTGATGTCGGCAGTCGTTAGTTTTTGGGGACGATCAACAAAATTGTCGAACTTATAAATTTCCGAATTGCCGAATATGCCGCTTCCGTTGTTGCGGCGGATGGAGATCGCGCCGTTATCAACCGAACCGCTCGGAAATAAACCCCCGCCCATTAAATCAACATCACCGTCATTGTCTAAATCCCGCAAAGCAACAGCGGCGCTATAACGTCGGGAGCCGGGCGCTGCTTCGTAGTCAACCGGCGCGTCGAAATTACCATTGCCGCTGTTAAGTAAAATTGTTAACGTTCCGAATTCGCTTCCTATCGTATCGCTGCGTCCGACGGCTAAATCAATTTTTCCGTCATTGTTCAGATCAGCCGCCGCAAGTCGGCGCGCGCCGGTTCCGACCGTAAATTCAACAGGCGCCAGAAACCCGGCAGCCGCTCCCGTTTGACCATTATGCCGCAGCAAAGAAACGGTGTTCCCGTTTCCAAGTAAACGATAATTGGCAGTCATTACGTCCGAAAAGCCGTCGTTAGTAAAGTCCGCCACCGCAATACCCACCGGAGCTTGTCCCGATGCGAACTCCACGCGGTCGGAAAACGTTCCGTTTCCGTTGTTGCGCCACACGACAATTTTGGAGAATTCACCGTTAACGCCGGTAACTGTCGCCAGCGCGTCCAAATCGCCGTCCTTATCGAAATCATTGATCGCGACTTCGCCGACCGTCTCATTTGTCGGTAAGGGACAACGAACCGGCAATTCGTAACTGCCATCTCCCCGATTTTTGAGAATGGATATGCCAACAGCGCCAAACATACTGTTGCCGACGAGCGCATCCAAATCCGAGTCAGCATCAATATCTCCAACGGCAAGCGAAGCCGGAGCGAAACCGTCTCCGGCAGTGCCGGTGTCGAAACCGCGCCAGGGCGAGTCGAACAAAGGAGATGAATTTTGTGCCATTAGATTTGATGAAATGAGCAGCAAAAAACAGCAAACGGCTGTGAAATTGAGACGCGTGAGAGCGCTGCGAAACATAATAATTTCCTTTCTAACTGTGTGAAGTCCTGATCAAATCCGAAAAGCTGCAAAGAAATTATCTTGGATTAATTCGATGCGGTCTTTCTTCTGAAGTTTCAAATCTGAAATCTTTTCTTAACAGTCCGGCGGCATATCAAGAAAAGACAAAAAAATTGTGCGCCTTGTGATTGGTATTAAAACACATTTTGACCCACAATCAAAATCAAGTTTACTTCTATATAAATGATCGGATAAAAAAGGCTTAACTTGCAGAAAGGCGCAAAGCAAGCGAGCTATTAAATTGAGCAAAACAATCCGTCTTTGCTTTTTTCCGGCAGGTGTCTAAAAATGTATCTACTATTGGCTCGCACCGAGTGATTCAGAGTTTGTAAGCTTGTTAAAAATCAGCTCAAAATCGCTCCAAACAACGCAGTACATTTAAGTCAGTTGACTCTTTTATGTCTTATCAAGTTATCGCCCGCAAATGGCGTCCGCAAACTTTTGAGGAAGTAACCGGACAGGAAGCAATCACGCGCACTTTAAAAAATGCGATTGAACACGACCGCCTGCATCACGCTTATTTGTTTTCCGGCGCGCGAGGCGTCGGCAAAACAACGACTGCCAGGCTTCTGGGTAAAGCCTTAAATTGCCATAAATCCGACAAACCAACCATTAATCCGTGTTCTTTCAATGATTCGACTGCTTGCGCTTCCTGTCGTGAAATTGCAGAAGGACGCTCGATTGACGTGATCGAATTTGACGCGGCTTCAAACACGCAGGTTGATAAAATCCGCGATTTGATTTTGGAAAACATTGACATCGCGCCCGCCCGCGACCGTTATAAAATCTTCATCATTGATGAAGTTCATATGCTTTCCACTTCGTCGTTCAACGCGCTCCTGAAAACTCTGGAAGAGCCGCCGCCGCGAGTCGTTTTCATCATGGCGACGACCGAATTGCACAAAGTACCGGACACAATTCTTTCTCGCTGCCAGCAATTCGAGTTTCGCACCATTGCTCTAAATAAAATAGTAGAGCGTCTCAAACTTATCGCCGAAGCCGAAAAAATTAATGTGACGGAGATAGCGCTGAGGGAAATTGCGCGCGCCGGCGAAGGCTCGATGCGCGACGCTCAGAGCGCGTTTGACCAGACAATCAGCTTTTCAGGCGAAAAAATTGACGTTGAAGACGTAACCGTTGCGCTCGGAATAGCGAGCTCGGAACTGCTCGTCCGCGTTGTTGCAGCGATTGCCGACAAAAAGCCGGCAGAAGCTTTAAAGGTTGTTGACGAGCTTGTTTCTCGCGGTCAGGATTTGCGTAATTTCTGCCGCGATCTGCTCACATTTTTACGCGATTTGCTGGTTGTCAAAGTTGCTGGCGACGCCGAGCATTTGGTTGAGTCCTCTTCGACGAATCTTGAAGAACTGGAAAAATACGCCCAAGTTTTCACCGAATCGGATTTGACCCGTTTTTTCCATTCGTTGAGCGAAACTGAAACAAAACTAAAAGAAGCTTTGCAGCCCCGCTATGTTTTGGAAGTCGGTTTAGTCAAGCTGATCGAGATGAATCGCGTCGCTTCAATCGAAAAGATTCTCGAACGTCTCGCACAGCTCGAAGCCGCTCTTAACAATGGCGGCGGAAATTTTCCTTCAAATTCAACGCCGCCAGCCGGAAACAAACCGATAGGAACCGAAAACGCAGCGCCTACACAATCTTCTTCAACGCAATCAGCCGCACCGAAAAATTTTGCGCCGCCCGCATCCCTTCAGCAGCCTTCGGGCTTCAATTCGGCTGCGATTGAACATCGCACGAGCAGCCATATTTCCAATTTTGTTCCGCCTTCGCGCCCTAGTTTTCAGGCACCGGCGGCAGTGCCAGTCGCAACTGTTGAGCCCGCCGAAGTAGTAGATTTTGCCGCTGCGAAAGCCGAAAAGATTGCGCCAAAATCGGATGCGCCGAACGGGGATTTGCGCGAAACTCTGGTGCGAAAATTTGAAGAGCGAAATCTGATGTGGCTCGCGCTTTCGATTGAAAAAGCGAATTTTGTCAAAAACGCCGGGAATGAGTTGCTGATTGAATTTGCCGCCAATCATAAGCATCATCAGATAACTTGGGAAAAACCCGAAAACGTCAAAACTTTGCAGAGCGTTTGTCTGGAAATTTTGGGGCGCGAATTGCCGGTTACGGTTTCGGTTAGCGGTCTGTCAGTTGAAGCACAACTTTCGCCCGAAGAAACAGAGCAAAAACGCGAAAAAGAAAAGCTTTGGAAAATGGCTGAAGAAGATCCCGGAGTGAAGGCGTTTTTAGAAGTTTTTCGCGGGAAGATTTTGGATGTTTACAAAATTGAAGAACCGGACGAAAACCAGTTGCAGGAAAAAGCCGGTTAGTTTTTGCGAACAAACTTAAAAATTGTTCGTAAATTCAAGGCGGAGGTAACAAACAAAAAAATGAACGAGCGTGATCCTTTTATCGCCGGACTTCTAAGTTTTCTGGTTCCCGGACTCGGACAAATTTATAACGGGCAAGTTTTGTGGGGCGTTTTGTGGCTGTTGCTAACAGGCGTTTCGTGGATCGGTTCAGCGGGAACTTTGGGCTGGGTTGTTCACATCATTTGCGCCTATTTCGCTTACACATACGCAAAAGAGCACAAATACCGCTAAATTTAACCCAAAATTAGAAACCACAGACGAACGCAAACGAACACAGATCAGACTTTTATCTATGTTAATCTGTGTGAATCTGTGGTTTCATTTTTGGAGGTTTTACTTTGCTTAATTTTGCTCAAAACATTGCCCGCGAAGCGGGTTTGATTCTTTTGGAGAAATTCGGGCGCGTTTTAAAAACTACCGACAAAGGCGACAAAAACATTGTTACCGAAGCCGATATTGCGGCTGAAGAATACATTGTCGGGCAAATCAAGACGCATTTTCCGAAACATCGAATTTTGGCTGAAGAAGCCGGAGAAGTCGTTATCGAATCGGGCGAAAGCAGTTTTCGGTGGGTGATTGATCCGCTCGACGGAACGACGAATTTTTCGCACGGTTATCCGTGCTTCTGCGTTTCAATCGGTTTGGAGCGAGAAGGGCAATTGCAGGTCGGCGCGATTTACGATCCGACGCGCGACGAAATGTTTGCAGCCGAACGCGGGCAGGGAGCAACTTTAAACGGACGGCGAATTCAGCCTTCAACGGTTGAAAATCTAGACCGCGCATTGGTTGTTACCGGTTTTCCTTATGACATACGAACCAGAGAGCGTTTTGTCGAATTGTTTTCCAAATTTGTTTTAAACGCCCAAGCCGTACGGCGCGACGGTTCGGCGGCGATTGATTTGGCTTACGTCGCTTGCGGACGTTTTGAAGGTTTTTGGGAAGAAGGCTTGAGTCCGTGGGACACGGCAGCCGGAGCTTTAATCGTTGAAGAAGCAGGCGGGCGCGTCTCACATTACGACGGCGCGAAATTTGACATCTATCGCCCGCAGATTCTCGCCACTAATGGCATTGTCCACGAACAAATGCTCGAAATTTTGCGGAAAATATAATTTCAACATCAAAGACTGAAAGCCACAGAGATTATTTTTTCTCTGTGGCTTTCAGTCTTTGATGTTGAAATTTACTGTCTTTTGACAATAACGAGAGTGATGTCGTCCGGGGCGTCAGCGCCGTCGGCGAAGGCTGAAAGAGCCGATTCGATTCGATCGCGCAAGCCCGATGCGGTTCGGTGGAGATTATCTTTGACGACGGCAGCCAATCTCTCAACTCCGAATTCTTCATCCTGCCGATTTACCGTTTCATTCACACCGTCGGAATAAATAACCAGAGCTTCACCGCTATTGAGGTGCGTTTGCCCGACTTCGTAAGTTGCATTGGGCAAAATCCCAAGCGGGAAGCCGCCCGAAGCGAGCTGCTCGACGCTGCCGTCGGCGCGAGCGACGAGCGGCGGGTTATGTCCGGCGTTGACGAAAGCTAAAGTGCCGCTGCGCGTATCTAATTCGGCAACGAAAAGCGTCACAAAACGATTCGGTGGCGTGTTTTCAGCCAAATATTTATTGACCGCGTCTACGGTTTCAAGCAGCGGCGTTCGAGCGGCAATTTGCGCGTGAATTGCCGCGTGCAAGCTGCTCATTAAAAGCGCCGCGGCGGTTCCTTTGCCCGACACGTCGCCCAGTGCGACGAGCATTTTTTCGTTCTCGCGCTGGATAAAATCGTAATAATCGCCGCCGATTTCGTAGCATGAAAAACTGATGCCCTGCAATTCAAAACCGGGAATGATGGGCGGTGCAGAAGGCTGAAATTTTTGTTGAATCTCGGTCGCCAGCGCCAATTCGCGCTCCATTCGTTCTCGTTCCAATCTTTCTTCCAAAAGACGCGCGTTTTCGACGCGAATCGCCGCGACGCTCGCCAGAGTCGTCAGAACTTTGAGATGGTCTTCGGTAAAAGTTGTTTCCGAAACCGGCGAATCGGCGTAAATCAAACCGAAAACCTGGTCTTTGCCAGACAAAGGCACGGCAAGAACCGAGCGAATGCCCTGCAGAACCATCGTTTGCGAAGCAAAACGCGGATCGTGCTGGGCGTCAGACGTTAAAACGGATTTGTGATTTTCCACCACTTCGCGCAACACCGAGCGCGAAACGCGAATGTCGCCGAAATCGTCGGATTTTTCGCGCAAGCGGGCGACCGCGATTTTCATTCCTTTTTCGCAATCCTCGCGCTGCTCGGCTTCGTCCTCGCGCAGCATAATCACGCAGCGTTCCGCTGGGACGGCTTCGAAAACGAGATCGGCTACCTGTTGCAAAGTTTCGTCAAGCGTCGTCGCTGCAAGCAAGGTCACGCCGACTTTGCTGATTAATCCCAAAAGGTCGGTCTGAGCTTTGACTTTTTTCGTCGCCAGCTCGGCTTGGCGGGCTTTTTCGATTGATTGAAAAAGTTCTGTTGCGGATTTGTTAGCCGAAAGCGAAATTGTCACCGATGGATTAAAATCGCTTCCATCGCCAACCAGCGTTTGATTGACCGCTCGCGGCTCGACGAATTCAAAAACTGTTTCGCCTATCTGAAAACGGTCTCCCGAATCAATCGGTATTTCTCCTGACAGCGGCTGCCCGTTAAACCGCGTCCCGTTTGCCGAACCTAAATCCTGCAAAATATAGTGATCGCCCTCGCGCCGGATTTCGGCGTGGACGCGCGAAGCAAACGGATCGGGAATGCAAACATCGCTGCGCGTAGAACGCCCGATGGTCGTTCTGAGCCGTTCAAGAACAAGTCTTTCAGGCGGACGGTCCCCATGTTTGATAATTAATTCGGGCATAATTCAGGTTTTATTTCGCCAGGGTTTTGGTTCTCTGAATCCGGCGGCTGGCTCTGACGACGATAGTTCCGCTGATAAAATCGTGCAGGGCGCGTCCTTGTCTATTAAAAGCGGCAAAAGCAAAACCCAGTCCGCCAGTCAACAGCGTCAGCGGATAACCGACAAGATGCCGCAACGCAGCCGCAACATACGTTGGATTGCTGCCGTCGTTTGCAACGACTCTTAATCCAGTTGCAAATTTTCCGATTGTTCTACCGGAAACAACCGGCAAAATGATAAAATTCGTGACCAGAACCAGCAGCGCAATCAGCCAGCCCACCGAAATCGACGGATCGCGCCAGAGCTTAACGCCGCTCAAGCCTCTCGAAGACGCCATCAAAAACGTTATCGCGGGAGCCGACACCAAAAGCAAATAATCAATCAAAAGCGCGCCGCAGCGCAGCGCAAAAGGCGCTTGAAAACGTTCGGCGTCAAATCCGACGACTCGCACCGGATTCGGCGTTTCTTTTTTCGCCGTTGCGGCTGTGTTTTGTGAGGCGGTCGCAGCCGCTGCTGTCTCAATTCTACTGCTCATTTAAATTCGTTCGTTGTTCGTCGCTCGTAGTTCGTTGCAATCGAATTTACAGCGAACAACCAGCCGCTTTAGTTAACAAAAAAATGCAAAGTGGTTTCGCCGAGCTTTAATTTGTCGCCGTGCATCAAGACGTGCGGTTGATGGGCTAGCAGCCGAGTTGTTTTTGAGTCGGGCGAAACCAGAGTCGTGCCGTTTGCCGAGCCTAAATCTTCGATCATAAAAGTTGAGCCTTGTCGAAATATTCTCGCGTGACGACGCGAGATTTTCGGGCTTGCCACGTCGTATTTCGTCAAATCAACTTCGGGAAAAATGTTCGACCGGCGGTCTTCGCGTCCCAAAATGTTGGTATCTTTTTCTAGCACAAACGCCGGTTGATCAAAAGCGCCGGTTTCGACGACGAGCCGCGCTTTAACGGCATTCGTTGGAAAAGCGGCTTGCGCGGCGGCTTGAATGCGGTCGGCTTCGGGCTGTCGCGAGCCGCAGTAAGCGCAAAACATATCGTTTGCCGCAATGCGTTCGCCGCAAAAGCCGCAAAACGCCGTTCCAACTACGGGTTTAAGGGCGACGGCAGGCTGCGACTGCAAAACCGTCGGCGCCTGGGATTCGGCTTCGGGCGGAGCGAAAGTCAATTTTCCGGAGCGAATGCGTTCGAGATGATCGAGCAAAACGCTTCGCATATCGGCGGCAGACGAATAACGCATATTCGCGTTGTATTCGACCGCCTTCATCAGGATTCGCTCCATTTCGACCGAAAGATTCGGATTTATTGCGCGCGGGCGCGGATTTTTCGTGAAATCGAAAATCAGCAGCGGATTGTTTTGCGGGTCGGCTCCGGTCAAAAGATGAAACATCGTCGCGCCGAGGGCATAAATGTCCGAGCGCGCTTCGGAATTTCCGGCATATTGCTCCGAAGGCGCATAGCCCATTGTGCCAACCGCCGTGTTGCCTTTTTCTTCTTTGTTCACCCAACGAGCAATTCCGAAATCAACCAGCATCACGCGCCCGGTTTTGCCGTCAATCATCACGTTTGACGGTTTTAAATCACGATAGACAATCGGCGGCTCATGGTTGTGCAGATAATCGAGAACGTCGGCGATTTGAATCGCCCACTCGGTCATCGTCAGCTCGTCAATTTTCCCGGTCGGAGACGAGCGGAAACGCGCTGCCAGATCGCCGCCGGAAATATATTTCATCACGAGGTAAAAACGATTTTCCTCGTTGTCAACGAAATAATCGTAAATCGTCGGAATCGCCGGATGCTCGAGCGAGGAGAGAAGCAGAGCTTCGCGGCGAAAATCTTCGACTGCTTTTTCGTGCTGCGCCTCATCAACATAAGCCTGAATCATTTCCTTGACGGCGCGCATAACGCCGCCGAGATTGCGGTCGCTCGCCAGATAAACCGCGCCCATTCCGCCACCGCCGATGCGCCGGATGATTTCGTAACGTTTGTTTAAAACCGTGCCGTCGTCGAGCGGTTTGAGTTTCGGCGATTTGCTGCCGGGCGTGTCTTTCGATTGATTCGCTTCGGTTGCGCGCGGAACTGCCGCGTCCGACGGATTTGAAATCAATTCATCAACAATCGGTTTTTCGCTCGGCAGCGGCGTTGAAATTAAGGTTTTATCGTCAAACAGATTTTTGGCTTCGGCTTTCGGCGCAGTTTCGGGAATTTCCAGTTGGGCGGATTCGGAAGCTTCCGGCTCAAGCGTTTTGTGCTCGGAAGCATCGTGTTCGTCAAATGCAACCGGCTCGGTAATTTCGTCTTGCGGCGGAACTTCTAAAATTGATCCGGTTTCCGGTTTGGATTCTATTTTTACCTCGCCGGTCGTTTCCGCTTGCTGCCCGGAAGAAAAGCGTGTCGGTTCGTTGACATCAATCTCGTCCTGCCGCAATTCTTCAATTGGTACTCCCGCCTCGTGAGACAGGCTTTCCAGTCCGACGTTCGGAATTGTCGCAATATAAAGCTCGTGCGATTCGTCGGCTTGCGCAGCGGCTGGTTTTTCGTAGTGCGGCAGAACCGTTTGTTGCGGCGTCTCGTTTATTTCAACTAATTGCGGGGCTTTGCTCCCTTCTCCGACTGTCTGCGTAAAAGATAAATTCGGATCGCTTCGCAAAACGGTTTCCGGTTCGTTCGTCTCCGCCTGAAGCGGTTCCGGGACGCTGAAATCTCCGGTTATTTCCTGCGGAACAGGCGCGGGGGTTTCTATCTGAGGTGCCCCGTTATTTCGCGGTTCTTCGATTTCTGCAACGGCTGACGGTGAAGAATCGGTAGAATTTTGTGCAGCAGTCGGCACCGCAATCGGCACGAGCGCGATTCCGCAAAAGGCGCAAAACATATCATCCGGGGCGACTTCGGCGCCGCATTCTTGGCAATAACGCATCTTCAAGAGGGATGAAGGATGAGCGATTAAGAATGAAAATTTTCATCTTTCGCCCGCTCGTCTCTCATCGCTTTAGGAAACTATCTTAAACTATCTTAAAACGTAAAAAAGTTTTTCCGACGATTATTTCGTCGCCGTCTTCAAGTATCTGCCGGCTGCCGGGCAGAAGCCGCCGACCGCGATTGATAAAAGTTCCGTTTGTCGAGCCTAAATCTTCAATTAAAAACTGATTATTTTCGCGCAAAATTCTGGCGTGTCTGCGCGAGACTTTGGCTTCCGGGTCGTCCGCGTCCAAATCAACATCCGGGAAAATGCCGTTGTCGGCATCCCAACGACCAATATTTGTTTCCGCGCCGTCTAATAAAAATTCTTTTCCTGCTGTTCGCCCGCGCTCGACGATTAGTTTAGCTCGCGCAGGCGTCGCCGGACTAGAATTGCCTATTTCTTTGATCCATGACCCGCCGGAGATGATCGGTTCGACCGCAAAAATCTGCGCATCGGATTCTTTTTCAAGAGTTGTCGAACCCGCAGATTGTCCGGGCGCATCAAATTTCCCGACACTTGTGAGCGGTGAGCCGCATTCGTCGCAATATTGCGCGCTTTTACCGTTTTCAGTTCCGCAGCGAGCGCATTTAATCATTGGAAGTTTTCACGGACGGAAATTTAATTGAAATTTACCGCCGACAAACGAATCGAGTGTATTTTATTGGTTAAATCGTTACGGTTCAAGGCGGGATGTCTTTTTTCACCGCCGAGCTTGAAGCGGCTGCGAATTTGCCGCCTCGAAAAGCGGATGTTACTATGCACGAAGCAGCTTCGCTTCGTCAATCTGATTAGAGGTTTTAATTACAGTGAATCTTGCACAAAGCAGTTTGTCAATTTTCGGCAAACTCTCAATTATTATAGTTTTACTCGGCGCATTTTTGTTTGGTTTGGGCAGCACATTGTATATGGCGCTGCGGTCGCCGGAAGTAAAAGTGCCGGAAGTTGTCGGCAAAGATTTCCTCGCGGCGGAAAAAGACGTTGAAGCGATGGGCTTAAAATTACGCAAGCGAACCGACCGTTTTAGCCAGGAAAAACCGAATACGATTCTCGAACAAGCGCCGCTTGCAGGCGAAATGGTCAAAGCCGGTCAAACGATTTCTGTTGTTATCGCCCGCGCCCAAGCTGAAGAAGGCGAAAAAGCGGCGGAAGTGAAAAAAGAAAACGTCAACGACAATTCGTCGAAAGCCAGCGAAGAACCGCAAAGCGAAGTCGAAAAATCGCGCCAAAAACGCAAAGCCGCTAACAGAAACGCTAACACCAGCAAAAACGGTAATTCAAACGCGAACGGTAATTCAAATTCAAATTCAAATTCAAATTCGAGCGGAAATGCAAACGGCGGAAATTCGAATGCAGACGGCACAAACGCACGCCCGAACACGAACGCGAGAAATACAAACAGCAGCGGCACAAACTCGAATTCGCGTCCAACAGCGGTCAATTCAAATTCGAGTAATCGTCCGGCTGCAAATCGTCCGCCGGAAACAAATCGGCGCAATCAATAGTTTTTCAAAGCAACCGACACCGCGCGGTTTGCCTCAAAAGTTTGTTGTTCATTACTTTTAAACAGAAGAAAGAAGTTAATCAAAAACAAATTCAGCATTTTCAATTTTGCGTTCAGCATTGATTTGCAGTAAAAACGATTCGCTCCTGCAAATAATGCTAATTAAAAGTGCTAAATGCAAAAAACATCTGTTTTGAGCTTTTTACCTGTTTTCGATTGACAATTTACCGATGATCGAGATTGCGCCTTCGCTGTTATCGGCGGATTTTACAAAATTGGGCGACGAGATTCGCGCCATTGAAACGGGCGGAGCGAGCATTTTGCATTTCGACGTGATGGACGGGCGGTTTGTTCCGAATATCACGATTGGTTTGCCCGTTCTAAAATCAATCCGCCGGTTTACCGACACGAGGATTGACGCGCATCTGATGATTGTCGAGCCGCTTCGCTACGCCGCCGAGTTTGTCAAAGCCGGAGCCGAAATGGTTTCGATTCATATCGAAGCCGACCCGCACATTCATCGAACGCTCGCGGCAATCCGCGAAGCAGGCGGGCAAGCCGGAATCGCAATTAATCCGGGAACGCCGCTTGTCGCGCTCGAAGAAGCTCTGCCGTTTGCCGATTTTATTTTGCTGATGTCTGTTAATCCGGGTTTCGGCGGTCAGAAATTTATTAAAACTTCGCTCGACAAATTGCGCCGCTTGAAAATGATGATTCGCGAACGCGGTTTGCAAACCAGAATCGAAATTGACGGCGGAGTTGATGAACACAACATTAACGAAATTGCTGCCGCTGGAGCCGACATCGCCGTCGCCGGTTCGGCAGTTTTCGGCAAAGAAAATTCCACGGAGGCAGTTCGTACGCTTATCAATGCGGCGACACAATGGACTTAATAACGGTGAAAAGTGAACGGTTAATGGAAGAATTAACCGTTCACTTTTCACCAATCAAAAAAATGAAAGTTTGGTTATCATTTTTAATTTTAACGATTGGTTTATGCTTTCAGCCAGCTTTGGCGCAACAGAATCGGGCTGGCGACGGCTCGCCTTTACAACGTTTGAGCGTTGCCGGGCAAAAGACCGACGCGATGCGCCGCAGCTTGTCGAGCGCTCAGAGTGCGGTTAAAGACGAAAATAAAGGCGACAAGGACGCTGAGAAAAACGCTGATTCACCGCTGGCGCGTTTGAAGGGCTTGGAAAAAGAAGCAGCCAGCTTGAATTCACAGATCAACAGTTTGCGCAACAAAGTTGACCGAGCGGAAAAATATGACGCCGACGAAATATCTCAGCTTGAGACCGCGGTTTCCGAATTGCAAAAAAGGGTTGACGACACATTGCTCGAAACCGCCAGCGCTCGCCGCGCCGATTACGAAAAAGGCGCGCCGCGCGAGAAAAAGAAAAAAGGCAAATTTTTGGGTATTTTTGGCGGCGGCGGAAATGACGAATACGAGGAATTAATCGGTTCGGTCGCCCCCGGTCGTGATCGCGAGCTTTTCGTTTACGCCACAAAAGAAATACGTAAAGATAGCTTCGAAGTCGGACGATTGCTTTTCCAAACGATTATCTCCACCTACCCGGATTCGCCGTATTTGCCGATGGCGAAACTGGCAATTGCCGATTCGTTTTATCTCGAAGGCTCCACCAGCGCTTTGATTCAAGCCGCTGCAGCATATCAGGAATGGCTGACGTTTTTCCCGACGCATCCGCTTGCAGACCGCGTGGCTCTCAAAGTCGCCGAATCGGAAATGCGTCAGGTCGGTCGTCCCGACCGCGACGCGACACGCGCTTACAAAGCCGAACAGCGTCTGAAAGTCTTGCTTCAGCAATATCCGAATTCAGGTTTGAAACCGCTTGTCGAGGAGCGTTTAAATCAGGTGCAGGACAATTTAGGCTTGCACAATCTCTGGATCGGCGATTTTTATTATCGCCGCTCAATTGACCAGAAGAAAGCCGGTTTGAAAGGCGCGCAGCGACGTTATCAGGAGATTTTGAAGCTTTATCCGAATTTCAGCTATATGGACGAGGCTTTGTTCCGTCTTGCGGTCACGTATCAAACCGAAGAAGAAACCGACGAAGCCGCCAAGCTGTTTCAACGAATCGTGCGCGAATATCCGAACAGTGATTATGTCGAAAAAGCCAAAGAGCAATTGCAGTTAATGGGCGCGACAATTCCCGAACCGGACGCGAAACGAGTAAATGTCTCGCAGCCGGAAGGAAAAGGCTTGCTCAAGACCTTTACCGAAGAGCTTTTCGGAACGTGGAGTATGACCATTGATAAAAACGGCGTTTTGATGAGCGACGATTTCGATAGAACCAAATTCGAGCTGATTGATTCGGTTATCGAAAATCAAGGCGAGTTGCCGAGCAACGAAATTCCGAAAGCTTTAACAACGGTAATTCGTACGGTTCCGGTCGCGTCTGGAAAACCTGCCGAAACTCCGAACACTGCGAACAAAGCCAACGAAAAATAAAAACGAAGCCAAGCTTAATGAAAAACGGGCGCTGAGAAATTATTCTCGCGCCCGTTTTTCTAATTTCAGGATTTCATTCGCTTCGTTATTCAATATCTCAAAAGCTCACGCTAATTTCATAAATTTTTTAAATCCTGAAATCCTGAAATTTTAAGTTCGCGCAAAGCCGCGTAAAGAGTTAAAATAGTTTTGTGAATCAACTTTCGGAACAAAAACAAATCGAGCTTAACAGCCGATACAGTCGAACGATGCTTGTCTTTTGGGCGCAGGTTGCGACGACCGTTATTTTAACGGTTATAGCGTGGTTCATCGCCGGGAAAACCGGTTCTGACGCGCCGCGAACTTTGCCGAACGTTTTGTGGATTGTTTTGCTGGTCATCGCTATCGGCGCTTTTTTGCTGCGTCGAGTGATGTTTAATCCGGAGGTTTTGCGCGATACGGGGGCACTTAAAGGCACCAGCGGCGTGCTTAAGAATTTGCAGTTCAAAACAATTTTGATTAGCGCCCTCGGCGAAACAGTCGCCGTTATCGGTTTTGTTATTTCGCTGATGACCGGCGATAAATACGATATGTTGCGCGCAGCCGCGATTGCGCTTATCATTTTTTTTATCAGTTTTCCCCGCAAAAAAGGTTGGCAGGTTTTGGCGCAGTCAGCGCCTTAACGCTTGAGTTTACCGTTTTAAATAAAAATTGAATTTAA
This sequence comes from Acidobacteriota bacterium, assembly GCA_030863175.1. GTDB lineage: Bacteria > Acidobacteriota > Blastocatellia > Pyrinomonadales > Pyrinomonadaceae > JALZCH01. The sequence continues at coordinate 17,541 of JALZCH010000095.1, forward strand.
TGCGGCGTTTGGATGACAATCTTTCACAGAGGTATTTAATGAATTTTCGGGGAATATTTTTAGTCGGGCTTTGTTTACTCATCGTTTCGTTTTTCGGTTTTTTTTCGCCTGTTTCATCGCAAGATGCGCCGCCCGCGCCAACGCCGCGTTCGACGCCGGAAGAATTAAATTTTACTCGCCGCGTACCTAATCCACCAGCCGTTTTGCCCGTTTTGACGCGCCAGCAACGACAGCTTTCCTACGCCAAATTAATGGAAGCACAACGTTATATGTGGCGAATCAAAAATCGCCGAACAAACAGAAACGCGCTTCCGCAAATGGCAAAACCCGCTTTTGAAGCTCTTTACCACACAATTGAAATAAATCCGGGATTTGCCGAAGCCTATACGGCGATGGCTGAACTGGCGTTTATGGCGACGAACGATTTAGCAGAAGCCGAGCGGTTGGCAAAGTTCGCCGTTGGTTTTAATCCCGATAATCTAGGCGCGCATCAGATTTTATCGCAGATTTACACTCTTCGCAGCGGTTTGCGCGAAGACAATCTCAACCGGGAAGAAACTGAAAAAGCAATCGCCGAATGGCGCGAGATCGCGCGGCTCGACCCGCGCAACGCCGAAGCCTGGGCTTTTTTGAGCGAGTTTTACGAGCGCACGAACGAAACGGAAAAAGCAGTTGAAGCACTTACAAAATGGAGCGGCGCGGCTTCGCCCGCCGACGGCGGAAGCCTTTATCGCTATCTGACCGGCGGCGATGTTTCGCCTGAATCCGCTGCCGTCCGTCTCGGTCGCGCTTTCTTACGAGGCGGACGCGCCAACGACGCCGTGGCGATTTTGAGCCGCGCGGTTACGGACGACCCGGACAACGAGGAAGCGGTTCTTGCTTTGCAGGACGCCGTTCAGGCAATGACCGACTCGGATGCAAACGCCGCGATTGAAGCATTAAAACCTGTAGTTTACGCAGCGGCAAATAGCGCGGCGCTTGCCGAAATTTTGGCAAATACGCAGATTCGGGCTGGAAAAACAGAAGAGGCGGCGAAAACAATCAAGGACGCGCGCGCCAAATTTCCCGAAAACGATTCGCTCGTCAGACTCGAAGCCAATGTTTTAATGCAATTGGGTAAAGTTGACGAAGCCGTCAGCCTGCTGCGCTCGAAAATTGTCAACAAAACCAAACAGGTTTCGGTTCCGCAATCGCTCGTCGCAGATTTTCTGGCGCATCTGACGATCTCCGATCTATACGTGCAAGCCGGACGCGGTGCTGATGCTGTTGGTGCGGCTCGGCAGGCGCTCGAATTGGCGCAGAACGACGATATGACCAAAATCGGTCTGCTCGCTCTTGCAAGCGCGCAAAACGCCGCCGGAAATTTCCGCGACGCAGAAACTTCTTTGCGCGAAGTTTTGAAAAAAGAACCGGAAAATCCAACTGCGCTTAACAATCTTGGCTATTTTCTCATCGAACGCGGAGAACGTCTGCCTGAAGCCTTGAATTTAATCAAACGCGCGGTGGCGGCAGAGCCTGGAAACGCTTCGTTTTTGGACAGTTTAGGTTGGGCTTATTATCGCCTCAACCAGTTTGCCGAAGCCGAAAGACATTTGAGCGACGCCGCCCGCCGCAGTCCGAATTCGGCGACGATTCAAGAACATCTCGGCGATGTTTACGAAAAACAAGGCAAAATCGAACAAGCCAGAAACGCTTGGCGCAGAGCTCTCACGCTGCTCAAACAGCCCGCTGATATTAATCGCGTGCGCGCCAAAATCAATGATAAAAAGTAAACGAAAGCAAATCAGACCAAAACTGTTTTCAGTGTGATTTGCTTTCGTGAAATTTACCCGCTAAACTTCCGCTTGTCTTTCTGGAACCTCTCCCGGATTAAAACTTTTATCAATTGAGTAAATTTTTTGGTCGGCGCCTGCCGCTACCGGAAAACCTTGTCATAAAAAGACACTCAGAAAAAAAGCCTTAAACGATAAGAGCACGCTTGCCGCGAGGCAATGCACGCAAAGCCGTGAGTCTCAAATCACCAGTGAATTTTGAGATTGTCTGGCTGCCGAACTAAGGAAATGCAAACCGTTAAAACCGCAGCTTTCTGGCAAATTCTCGTAGTTTTATTTCTGCTCGCCGCCGTGGCGCACGTTCCCGGTCAAACCGGCTCGGCGAAAAACGATAAACCTCAAGCCATTCTCATTGCGAGCTGGAGAGAAAACCAGCCAGCACCGAATTCCCGCGTTTCCGATTCGCGTCTTGCATCAGCGAAAAATACAAAATTTAATCTCGCGCCGAACTCGGTCGAACGTGAAGCGTTTGATTTGATCAATGCCGCCCGCCGCAGGGCGAATCTGCCGCCGCTCGTCTTTGATGCGGAAATGCTTTATCTGGCGCGCGAGCATTCAGTAGAGATGGCAAACTCAGGTAAGTTCAGCCATCGCGGAGCGTACGGCGAAATGGTTGATGAGCGCGCCCGTAATGTCGGTATTACTGGCTGGCGCGGAATTGGCGAAAACATTGCCGCCAATCAATACGCCAAAAACCCCGTTGCAACCGCTATTGAATGCTGGCTCAATTCTGAAGGTCATCGCCGCAATCTGCTCAGCCCCGATTGGAGTCGCAGCGGAATCGGCGTCGCCGTTTCGCCCGACGGTAAATACTACTTCACACAGGTTTTCAGAGATTAATTTTTTTGCCGCATGGGGACGCGGAGAAAAACTTTATTGTAAAAATCCACGTCTCTTCCAATCTTCGCATTGCAAAGAACCCATCCAAAAATTATGAAAAAATACTTCAATTGTTCGCTCGCCACTTTTCTGCTCGCCTTCGTTTTTGTTTCTGGTTTTGCAGCCCAAACAAGCTCGCAAACGGCAAATCGCCAGCTTGAAGCCTGGAAAATTTTCTCGCCTGCGGGAAGGGATTTTAAAGTTTCTCTGCCCGCAGAGCCGCGCGAATTAGGAGAGCAGGAAACTCAAACCGTTGTTACCGCTCTTAAAAGTCAAATTAAGAAATCCGGCGATCAGTTTGAAATTTCGTTTTACGACAATGTTTCGGTCTATGAATTGAACGCGCGTTGGAATGGTTTCGCGATTATTGTCATTGATTACAAATGGCAGAAAATTGATTACGACGAAAAAAGCGGCGTTCTGACTTTATCTTCGGAAAAAACTTCGGAAGATATAGTGCTGCGGGAATGGCTGGAGTTAGAAAAAGCTAAAATGCTCCCGAACGGGGTTTTTGTGAGCGAAATAAATTTCATCAAAGACGGCAAAAATTTCAAAGCCCGCGCCTTCGCCACCAAAAACCGCGTCTGCCTGTTATCCGTTGCGATGCCCGATTTAAACAGCGCGACGCCCGCGCTTGCTGCTGTTTATCAAGCCGAAGCCGACAAGTTTTTCAATTCGTTCCAAATTTCGGATAATAGACCGCAAATCGCTCGCGGCACCGCCAAAAGCGAAAAAACGCCGAATTAAGAATTACGAGCTTTAACATCAGGGCGAAATCGTAATTCGTAATCCGCAATTCGTAATTGATGTTAAAGTTTCCGGCTTTCGCCAAAATCAACTGGACGCTCCGCGTGTTAGGAAAACGCGCCGACGGCTTTCACGAAATCTGCACCGTTTTTCAAACCGTTTCGCTCGCCGACAGATTAACTTTCGAGTCGGCGAGCGAGCTTGTTTTGACTTGCGACGCGCCCGATGTTCCGACCGATGAGCGCAATTTAGTTCTTCGCGCGGCAAACGCTTTGCGGGCAAGATTCTCAATTATGAAAGGCGCGCGAATTCATCTCGAAAAACGAATTCCGTCGCCGGGCGGTCTGGGCGGCGGTTCGAGCGACGCAGCCGTCGCGCTCGCCGCTTTGGCACATTTGTGGCAAATCAAAACCGATAAACGAGAGTTAAGCGAAATCGGCGCAAAGCTCGGCGCCGATGTGCCGTTTTTTTTGACCGGCGGAACCGCTCTCGGAACCGGGCTTGGAACTGAAATCGAAGCTTTGCCCGACGTTCCGACAATGTTGCTGCTGATAGTCACGCCCGACGAAAACGTGCCGACGGCTGAGGCTTATCGAGCCTTAAATGCGCCGCCCTTGACAAACGAAAAGTCAAAAACTATTCTTGAAATTTGTCGTTTTGAAGCCAAAAACGCTGGTTTTCTACAAACAGGTTTACATAACGATTTTGAAAAGACAATTTTCCGGCTGAGACCGGAAATCGCAAGAGTTAAGAGAGATCTTTTGCAGGCGGGCGCGCGCAGCGCGCTTTTATCGGGCAGCGGAGCGAGCGTTTTCGCAATCTTTGACAATATTGAATCACGGCAGCAAGTAGCCGCACTTTTCAATCGGAATGAACCGAATTGGCGAGTATTTGAATGCGAAACCGTTTCGCGCGCTGAATATCGAAAACAGCTTGAGCCGTGTTGGAATTTGCTCGAAGATTTGAGTTAAAATTCAATAAGTTTATTGGGGCGTAGCCAAGTGGTAAGGCACCGGTCTTTGGATCCGGCACTCGTAGGTTCGAATCCTCCCGCCCCAGCATAATTTTGTTAGACAAGTGACGAGCGATGAGCTTGAATGATTTTTCCGGCTTGTCGCTCGTCTCGCATTTGTAAAACCTAGAAAAGATGAGCGTCACGGGCAGCATCAAAGTCTTTACGGGAAACGCAAATCCGCGATTAGCGGAAGATATTTGCCATTATTTAAGCTGCGACCTCGGACGGTCGAGCAATCGGCGGTTTTCCGATGGTGAGTTTAATTTTTATATCGAAGAGAACGTGCGCGGCGCGGACGTTTTTATCGTTCAGCCGACTTGTCCGCCATCTGACCGGAATTTGATGGATTTACTGATTATGGTTGATGCTTTTCGCCGCTCGTCAGCGGAAAGAATCACGGCGGTAATTCCGTATTTCGGTTTTGCGCGCTCGGACAAAAAAGACCGTCCGCGCGTTCCGATTGCTTCAAAGCTCGTTGCGAATTTGGTCGAAGCTGCAGGCGTCAACCGCGTTTTGACAATGGATTTACACGCTTCGCAAATTCAAGGCTTTTTCGATATACCGGTTGATCATCTTTTCGCCGCGCCCGAATTTATCAGCTATTACCAGGACAATCGGATGCCGAATCTGGTTGTCGTATCGCCGGATACGGGTGGAGCCGAGCGCGCCAGAGCTTATGCAAAACGGCTTGACGCCGGACTCGCTTTGTGCGACAAGCGGCGCGAAAAAGCGAATGTGGCTGAAGTGATGAACGTGGTCGGCGATGTAAGGGGCAAAAATTGTATCGTAGTTGACGATATGTGCGATACAGGCGGATCGCTGACGAAAGTCGCCGAGGCGTTGAAAAATGCAGGCGCGGAGCGGATTCACGCTGTTTTTACACATCCTGTTCTGTCGGGGCAAGCGGTCGAAAAGCTTGAAAATTCGGAATATGAACAAGTCGTAGTGACTGACACAATTCCGCTTTCCGAAGAAGCGGCGCAGATGAGCAAAATTAAAGTTTTAAGTGTTTCGCGGCTTTTAGCGCGAGCAATTAAATCAATTCACGAAGAAACCAGCGTTTCTTCGCTTTTTGTATAGAAAAGTTTTTATTAAATCGAGGTTTTAGTTATGGCAAATAACGAACAAGTTACAGTTAAAGCCGAAGTTCGACAAGGGCGCGGCAAAAACGATTCGCGCCGCTTGCGCGCGGCTGGCAAAGTGCCGGTGACGATTTATGGCGGTGAAGGCGAAGCGATTGCGGCGGCTGCCGATCTGCGCGATTTGGCGGCAATTCTGCGCACGGATCGCGGCGCTTCGACGATTTTTACAATTGATGTCGAAGGCGCGGGCGCTTCGGAAGTGATGTTTGTTGACCGGCAAATTGATCCGCTCAAAGGCAGATTGAAGCACGCCGATTTAAAACGGCTGGTTCGCGGGCAGGAAATCGAGGTTACCGTTCCGCTTCATGCGGAAGGCGAAGCGAGAGGCGTTGCCCTAGACGGCGGGGTTCTCGATCTCGTGATGCACACGGTACAAATCCGCTGCCGTCCGAGCTTGATTCCCGATGCAATTTTAGCTGACGTTTCGGGGCTCGGCTTGAACGAAGTGCTTCACATCGAAGACATCAAAACGCCGGAAGGGATCACGCTTTTAGCCGACCCGAAACAGGTTGTTGCGACTGTCAAATACGTTTCGGACGAAGCGCTCGAAGCATCTCTGACTTCGCAGGTTGAACCGGGCGAGCCTGAAGTCGTTGAAGAAAAAGGCGGCGACGAAGAGTAATTCAAAACAGTGCGTTTGGTTGTTGGTTTGGGAAATCCCGGCGCGGACTACGAATTAACCAGGCATAACGTCGGGTTTCTGCTCGTAGATTTGCTGGCTAAAGAAGCTGGCGCGCCGGAAATCAAACGCAAAGATTGTCGCGCTCTTTTGGGGCGAATTGAAATTGAAAACGAGCGCGTCGAGTTGGTTAAGCCGCAGACTTTTATGAATCTAAGCGGCGAATCAATTTCGTGCCTTTTGGCGAAAAACGATTATCGGGACGATAAAGCGAAACTAATCGTCATTAGCGACGATCTGGCTTTGCCATTCGGTAAAATCCGTATTCGCCCGCGCGGTTCTTCCGGCGGACACAATGGTTTAAAATCAATCGCCGCGCATTTGAAAACCGAAGAATTTATTCGTTTGCGAATCGGAATTCAAGCAGAACACCCGATTTCAAACACGAGAAATTTTGTTTTGGAACGATTTTCCAAACAAGAGCAAGCCGAGCTTGCCGAAATTTTAAAACGTAGCGCCGACGCGATTCGAGCCGTCGTTCGAGACGGGGCGGAAAAAGCAATGGCACAATTTAATTGATTTGAAAATCTTAAATTTGAAATCTCAGATTTGAGATTTTCAAAAAACTCTTCGCTTCGTTTTAAAAAACGAGGCTAAATATCCGAGAGGAGAAAAATGGCAAATACAAGAACATATGAAGTGGTCGTAATTGTTGACCGCAATTCATCAGAAGAAGATTTAGCCGGTTTTCCCGCGAGCGTCGCAGGAATCATCGAAAAACAAGGCGGAACTGTCACTAAATCGGAAGATATGGGACTTCGCCGACTCGCTTACGAAATCAAACATCGAACCGAAGGACGTTATTTTCTTTTCGAAATCGAAGGCAGCGGGCAGGAAATCGCCGAGCTTGAACGCCGTATGCGCGTCAGCGACGCGGTTGTTCGCTACATCACGGTGAGAGTTGACGAAGACCGTCGCCGCGCCGCTAAATTCAAAGCCAAACGCGAACGAAAAGCCTCGCGTCGCGCTTCAGGCGGAGGCGGCAGACGCAACCGCAATGACGATTTTAATTTTGCCGCAGCAGCAACAGAGGAGGAAACCGTCGAGGCTTAATCGAAGCCCACGCTTTATAAAAATATGGCAGATCAAGATAACGGAAACGACATTCAGGGAATGGAAAGCATTGAGCAGGAATTTCGCCAGATGCGCGGCGGTTTTCGCCGCGTCTCGCGCAAAAAATCTTGCGCTCTGTGCCGCGACAAAGTTGACATCATTGATTTTAAAGACATCAAGTTTTTAAATGCGTTTATTCCCGAACGCGGCAAAATCATGCCGCGCCGCATTTCGGGCAACTGCGCGATTCACCAGCGAATGCTCGCCGAAGCGATCAAACGCGCCCGGACAATCGCATTTTTGCCGTTTGTCACCGACTAAACGAAAAAGAAAGGAATTTTTAAGAAAATGGCTACAACACAAGTTCTTTTACGCGAAGACGTTGACAATCTGGGCGGACGCGGCGAAATCGTCAAAGTGAAAGCCGGTTACGCGCGCAATTATCTGATCCCGCGTGGAATCGCCATCACCGCCACTAAAGGAAACGTCAAACAAGTTGAAAACGAGCGCGCCGCGCTGTTGAAAAAAGAAGCGAAGGAAAAATCAACTGCCGAAATACAGGGCGAGCAGATGAGAGGTTTAAGGCTTTCGTTTGAGCGTCGCGCCGGCGAACACGGTCTTCTTTTCGGTTCGGTAACAACAATGGATGTCGCTGAAGCTCTTAGAGCGAAAGGCTACGAGATTGACCGCAAACGCATTTCTTTGGACGAAACGATCAAGGAACTCGGCGATTACACCGCTCATGTTCGGCTTCACCGCGAGGTTACGATTGAAATTCCAATCGAAGTTTTAGGCGAAGGCGGACAGCGCGCTCAGAAAAATACCGATACACCGGAAACTGCTGAAAACGCTGTAGCTAATCAAAGCGCCGGAACTGAGGCTGGAACCGAAACCGCTAATGTCTAGTTTTTACGGCTTTCGCGGGCGACGAAAATCGCTTTGCAAGCCACACAGCTTGTAGTAAATTAAGGCTGCAAGAAGCGTCAATCAATTTCGCGGCTTGCAGTCTTTTTTTGTCTTTTTTCCTTTCTAAAACCGAATGGCGAGAGATTTTCAGGCAACTCGTGATCAATTTCTGGAGCGTCCGCTGCCTTCAAACACCGAAGGCGAGCGAGCTATTTTGGGCGCGATTTTGCTCGATAATTCGCTGATTAATCAGGCAATCGAGCAGCTCGCGCCGGACGATTTTTACTCGCCTTTTCACCGTGCGGTGTTTAACGGAATGATTGCACTTTTCGAGCGCGGCGCGAAGATTGATCCGATTTTAATCGGCGAGGAATTAAAAAAAGAAGGAAAACTAGAAAGTTACGGCGGGGTTGCGGCAATCGCCAATTTAACTTATGGATTACCGCATTTCAACAACATTCATCATTACGCGAAGCTGGTTTCGGAAAAAGCTCTCGCCCGCAATTTAATCAAAGCCTGCAACACGATTGTTTCCGAGGCTCTCGCCGAAGAAGACGAGGCGGAACTTATTCTTGACCGCGCCGAACAACTGATTTTCGCGCTCGCCAACAAACGCACTAAACAAAGTTTCACCGCCGTCCGTCCGGTCGCTGAAGACGTTTTTGTCAAAGTTCAGGAATACGCGCAACGAAAAGATGCTTCCGCGCTGACAGGTCTGACGACCGGCTATCGCGATTTGGACTCGATGACTTCGGGCTTGCAGAAAAACGATTTAATTATTGTTGCGGCAAGACCTAGCATGGGGAAAACGGCTTTCTGCTTGAATATTGCACAACGCGCGGCTTTGCACGCTGATGCCGTTGTCGGTTTTTTCTCGCTCGAAATGTCGAAAGAGCAGCTTGTAATGCGTATGCTTTGCTCGGAAGCGATGGTTGACGCGCATCGTTTTCGCAACGGGTTTTTGTCCAGACAAGAATGGGAACGTTTGGGCGAAGCACTCGGTCGTTTAGCTGAAACGAAGATTTTTATTGATGACACGCCAGGAATCTCCGTGTTGGAGATGCGTGCCAAAGCGCGCCGTTTAGCGGCGGAGCAAAAGCGGCTCGATTTAATTATCGTTGATTATATGCAATTGATGACGGGCGGCGGAAAACGCATCGAATCTCGTCAGCAGGAAGTTTCGCAAATCTCGCGCGAACTTAAAGGTTTGGCAAAAGAATTAAACGTGCCGCTAATTGCGCTCTCGCAATTGTCGCGCGCTTCGGAAACACGGTCGGATCACAAACCACAGTTGTCGGATTTACGCGAGTCGGGATCAATTGAGCAAGATGCGGACGTCGTGGCGTTTATTTTCCGCGAAGAATATTACAAACCGACAGACGAAAACTTTAATCAAGCCGAAATCATCATTGCCAAACAGCGCAACGGTCCGACCGGAGCCGTTACGCTGACGTTTATCAAAGAACTCACCCGATTTGAAGACCTTTATCGCGGCGACGGCGGTTTTGACGGGTAATGTCGGTTCAGAATTCAAGGTTCAAAGTTCAATGTTTGCAAATGAACCTTGAACTTGAACCTTGAATTTTGAAATATGCAGAATCGTCCCACTTGGGCTGAAATAAATCTCGAAAATTTGGCTGAAAATTATCGCTCGATCCGGAGCATTATCGGCGAATCGGTGGCTGTAATGGCTGTTGTCAAAGCTGATGCTTACGGTCACGGCGCCGTACATTGCGCTCGTACGTTGAGCGATGAAGGGGCGGCTTGGTTTGGCGTTGCCACACCGGAAGAAGCCGCAGAGTTAAGGCAAAGCGGAATCGAGCAGCCGATTTTGTCGCTCGGCGGATTTTGGCGCGGTCAGGAAACGCTATGTTTTAGGGAACGAATCACGCCTGCTATTTTCAACATCGAATTGGCGAAAATTCTCAATCGAGCGGCGAAAGAACGCGGCGAAATCGCCGACGTTCACGTTAAAGTTGATACCGGAATGAACCGTCTCGGAGTTCGATTTGACGAGTTGGCGGAATTTGCCGACAAGCTGAAGGAATTAAAAAATCTGCGTGTTGACGGTTTGATGTCGCATTTTGCCGCCGCTGACGAATCCTGCCGAAACGATTTTACGAACGAGCAAATAAGCCGTTTCGACGAAGCCATTCGCGCTTTTCACGAAAAAGGTTTTCGTCCAACGTGGTGCGATTTGGCGAATTCGCCGGGCACACTCGCGCATCCGCGTTCCTGGAAAAATCTGGTCAGAATCGGCGGTGCGCTTTACGGAATCGGCAAAGACATTTTTCCGCCGAGTGAAACGGTTGATCGGTTGAAACCAGTAATGCGCGTGCGGTCGGAAATTATGCTGCTCAAGCGGGTGCCGGCGGGCGAAACGATTGGTTACGGCTGCTCTTTTAAAACCGAAAGAGATTCGGCGATTGCGAGTGTGCCAATCGGTTATAACGACGGTGTTCCGCGCGCGCTTTCAAATCAGGGCAAAGTCATTGTCAATGGAAAAACGGTGTCCGTGGTCGGTCGGGTTTCGATGGATCTGATTCTTGTTGATGTAACGGATGTGGAAGACGCGCGCCTTTTTGACGAAGTCGTATTTATAGGCGAGCAGCAGGACGCCCAAATTAAGGCGGAAGAAATCGCCGAGATTGCCGACACGATCTCCTACGATATAACTTGCGGGATTTCAAAACGCGTTCCGCGTCACTTCAAAGGATGAAGTGATGAAGGATGAGGATAAAAACCGCATTTTTATCCTCATCCTTCATCCTTCATCCTTCATCCTTAAACTTGCTGAAAGCAAATAAAAGCCCCTGGTTTGAAACTCTGTTTGCCGTTTACAACCGCAATTTGTTTGGGCGTCGTTTTGGGGCTTTGCGCGTCGAGGGAATCGAAAATCTGCGAAACCGCAAAACTGATTTGCCGCTTGTTTTATACGCCAATCATTCGAGCTGGTGGGACGGGCTGGTCGCCTTTGAAATCGGACGCGTCGCCGGTTTAGACCAATTCCTGATGATGGAGGAAAAGCAATTAAAACAACTGTTTTTGTTTCGGCGTTTGGGCGCTTTTTCGGTTGTGCGGGAAAATCCGCGCATGGCTTTGCTGAGCATCAATTATGCGGTTGACGTTTTAAAAGAAAAACCGAATCGAGGGGTTTGGATTTTCCCGCAAGGCGAGATTTTGCCAAACGACGCCAGACCTTTGCGGTTTTATCAAGGCTTGGCGCGAATCATCGAAAAAACAGGACGTTGCACCGCGGCGGCGGTAGCGATGCGTTACGAATTTTTAGGCGAATTTAAACCGACAGCTTTCGCCAAAATTTCAAATGTGGAGATTTTGGCAAATGTTGAGGAACCAAAGCAGTTGACCGAGCAGCTTTCGCTTCGATTAACTGCTTTGCTGGACGAGTTGAAAGCCGATATCGCTGCAGAAAAAACAAGCGAATACGTTGATCTGCTAAAAAAGAACGCTGCAAACTAAGTCGGCGTTCTTTTTATTCAAGGACAGATTCGGAAAACGAAATCACCGTCGGCTTAAGAAATTAATACTTAATTTCGTAGCTTATCGGCGACTCGCCTAATTCCCAATCAGGCGCAAAAAGGTCATTTTTTGACCGAACCGCACGACGCGCGGCTGTGCGGTATTCCAGTTGTTCGAGCTTTGGGTGATGTACCAAATATAAGCGCCGCCTTCATTGCGCCGTGCGACAAAATCGGTTCTGCTGTCGCCGTCGTAATCTCCGAAAAATCGCGTGTCGGTATCAAGCCCGAAAGACATGACGAACATTCCGCGGTCAGAGCTGCGCTGAACAAAATAAGTTATTGGATTGCCCGGCGCATCACAAGCGAGCTTATTTATTTAAGAAAAAACGCCGCAAATAAAGCGGCGTTTTTTCTTCAAGTCAATTTTGAAAAATCGGTTATAAATTTTTCAAGACAGAAACGTTAATAGTTAATTGGTTCTCTGGATGGAAACTCTTCCTCCGCTTCTTCGACTAAAAGGTCGCCGGCTTGACCAAAACGGACAACCCGCGGCTGAGCGGTATTCCAATTATTGGAGCTTAGAGCAATATACCAGACGAGGGTACCGCTTTCATTGCGGCGTGCGGCAAAATCGGTTCTGCCGTCTCCATCAAAGTCGCCGGCAAATGGAGAATCCGTGTCTCTTCCAAAAGGAAGAGCAAATTGCCCACCGTCAGAGCTGCGCAAAACAAAAACTGTTATTTGATCGCCTGTCGCACTTGACGCCGGATTTGGATCGCGAGCAATCGCTCGGTCTTGAATGCCATCGCCGTCTACATCAATTTGAGCCCAAGTATAGATATGGGAATCAGTAGCTGAATTGCCCCACTCTCGGACTTGCACTGCATTATCGCTGCTACGTCTGGTTGACCATAACATTGTGGTGGCAGTGTAGCGCAAGATGGTCAAATCGCTTCTGCCGTCAGCGTCAAAATCACCGACCATACCATATTCATTAGGGTTCCCGGCTTGTCCCCAAAATTCCGTACGAAGCTGGTTATTCGAACTTTGAAGAATGTACCAAACGCCGGTCGAGAAGCGATAAACAGCAATGTCGGTCATACCATCGCCGTCATAATCAGCGGGCACTAAATCATCGGTGTTGGGACCTAATCCCCAAAACACCTCCCGAACTGTGTTGGTACGGGTTTGTAGAATACGCCAAACCCAATTATTGTTGCTAATTCTGAGCAAAACAAGGTCGCCACGACCATCTCCGTCAAAATCATTGCTTGCAGAAGTGGGTAACGGAACTTCATTGGTAAAGCCGAAAATATTGCTTTGAAAGCTATTGTTGATGCTGAAGATCGTGAAAGTCGTACCCGCCGCGCCCGGACGATAAGCGCTAATATCGGTGCGTCCGTCGCCGTCTAAATCGAACGGTGTGGTTTGAATTTTGAGTTGTCCGCGAATCTCTCCGCCGGTATTATTCGTCGTATGCAAATTTACATACCAGCGTTTAGCGCGCAGTTCGGCGACTTGTGCTGGTGTAACGGTAAACGGTCCTGCATTAATTGTTCCGCTGGTTGTGCCAGCCGTTGGATTTAATGGAAACAAGACACTGGCATTCGCTCCGGGCGCGGCGGGACCGTGAATATGCGCGCCGCCGGTAGTTAGCCCGCTCGACAATCCGGAATATTCGCAGGTAATCGAAAATTGCGTTTGCGCAACATTAAGCGTGAGGACGCAGCTCCCGCGTCCGACAGAATTTGTCACGGGCGGAACTTCTTGGATTGTGTTTAAAGCCGCCGTAAATTTTTGTTGGGCTGATGCCGACGCGCCGAGCATTACGACGGCTGCAAAAACCAGTAAAAAAGTAAAAAACTTTCCTCGCATTTCTTTCACATTCCTTCCTTCGTCAATGGTACAAGTGGATGAAAATTCCTACCGAATAATTCAAATTTTTAGTTAAACCGGAATGTGACAAGCATTGTGAGGATTTTCGGGTGTGGTGTCAATAATTTTATAAGAAAGCGTAAGAAAAAGCGCGCAGCCAAATATTCAATGCGCGCTTCTATTTGCAAAAGTTTTTCCTTTGCACATTTATTGATCTCAGAATAAGTCCCAGTTGAAGATTCGCAGTTGATTGTCTGAGCTTTGGCGGATAACACTTTCATCTTTCGCCAAACAGCATTTTTAAAGGTTCTATATTTTTAGATTGACTTCTATTTAATTAGGTGCTAAAAAAACTACACCTGCTGTTTTTTTAGCACCTAATTGATATTCAAGCATATTTTTTAAATAGGAAATTTATGAGCAAGGATTCGCTAAATACTCTTTCACGGCGTGAGCAGCAAATAATGGACATCATTTATAGTCGAAAACAAGCCACTGCAAATGAAGTTATGGAAGATTTACCCGACCCGCCGAGTTATTCGGCAGTTCGGGCGCTTTTGCGGGTTCTTGAAGAGAAGGGGCATTTACAACATGAACAAGACGGACAACGTTATGTTTACTTTCCGACCATTGCCCGTGAGCGGGTAAAACATTCTGCTTTAAGGCGCGTCCTGCATACCTTTTTCGATAATTCTACCGAAGATGCCGTCGCGGCTTTGCTGGACATCTCGCAGGAGCGATTGTCAGACGAAGAATTGAAGCGATTGGAAGAATTAATCAAGCAAGCCAGAAGGGAAGGGCGTTAATTATGAACAACATTTGGAGTATTTTAATTTCTTACTTCAATTTTGAGTTGCTTTATCTGCTCGCTCAAGCCGCGATTAAAACTACTTTTCTGCTTGCTTTCGTTGCTTTGATCTGTTTGGTTTTCCGCCGCTTTAGCGCGGCAACGCGGCATTTGCTTTGGACGTTTGTGCTGTGCGGCTCGCTTGTGCTGCCTTTTCTCTCATTTATGACGATTTGGGAAGTGTCCGTCCTGCCTGAGTCGTTTTCAATGCAAAGCACGATAGAGACAAATAAGGAAGCCAAAAAAGATTCTTTGTTTGAAAAAACAGAGCTACATATTCAATCGGAATTAACGAGTCTTTCAACGGTTAGCGATAACTTACAAAAAGACTCTCAAATTCAATTGAATGAAGCAGTTCTCGAAAAAAACTTTCCTTTACAAACAACGACCGAAATTTCTACACAACAGGAAAATGCGGAGTCATGGTTGCCGAAGTTTGCCGGTCTGTTGTTAGTAATCTGGTTTACCGGCTTTCTCCTGCTTTTAAGCAAGCTGCTAACGGCATTCATCGCGACAAATTTGTTGAAGCGTCAAGCAACCCGGTTTGAGAATGCGGCGTTAAACGAGCTGTTTTCCTCGATTTTGACGGAACTTAATTTGAATCATTCGGTTCGGCTGCTTCGCAGTGAACGAATCTCGATGCCGATTGTTTGCGGAGTGATAAAACCCGCTGTGTTATTGCCTGTGAATGCTGATGAATGGTCTGAAGAACGGCAGCGGATGGTTTTGCTTCACGAATTGACGCATGTCGCACGGCGCGATTGTCTAACGCAAATGTTGGCGCAAATAGCTTGTGCCGTTTACTGGTTTAATCCGCTTGTATGGTTTGCCGCCCGCCGTTTGCGAATCGAGCGCGAACACGCTTGCGATGATTATGTGCTGAGCATCGGCACAAAGCCTTCCGATTACGCGCATCATTTGCTAGAAATTGCTCGTTCAATGAGAGATTGCTCCGTTATTGAATGGTCGCGTCCAGCCAGCGTTGCCGTAGCTCGACGTTCACAATTGGAAGGGCGGCTTCGCGCAATTCTCAACAAAGAAAACAAACACGCCGCTGTTTCAAAATTTGCGTCTTCTGCTCTTTTAGCTTTGATTTCTCTTTTACTTCTCTCGTTGGGAGTAATCCGCCCGGCAGTTATAAAGGCGCGAAATCCGCAGGCTAAAGCGATTGTCAAAGATGGCGAAACAGCCGACGCTCAAACGTCATTAGTGAATTCGATTTGGACAATCGGTTCGGAGCCAGAAAATAATACGGTTAGTCATTACGCTGAAACTAAAGGAGAGATCAGCAAAAAAGAAAATACAGCTACCGCTGAAAATCCTGATGAATCGGATCTGAACAACAGACAAATTGTTCAAAATGTCGAAAGCGTCATTAAACCGGATATTTCGGATAACGCAATCACGGTCGAAACGATGCCGCAGGTTACCGGCGACGTTCAGCCGAGAGGACCGTCGCAAGCTGCGATGCAGTTGGACGATGCGGCTTTCTCGCAGGTAAACGCTAAATATCAAAAGGAAAATCGAAACGAACAGCAGGATAAATCGCCCGATTACATAGATGAAATGGCTTCGGTCGGTTACACGAATCTTACCGTTAATCAGTTAGTCAGGCTGAAAAACGGAGGAGTCACAGCCGATTATGTCAAAAATCTGCGCGCACTCGGTTTTTCCAATTTGAATGTTGAAGAATTGGCTCATATGGGAATTCACAGAGTCTCGCCCGCCTATATTCAGGCGATTCGCGCCGCAGGCTACAACGATTTATCTCTGAGGGATTTGACTTCTTTTCGGATTCACGGTGTAACGCCCGAATTTATCAGCGCAATGCGAAACGCAGGCTTCAACAATCTTACGGCGAGGCAGCTGACCGAATTCGCCGTTCACAACGTAACTACCAAGTTTATCAGTGAAATTCGCGCCGCGGGATTTAGCAATTTATCGCCGAGAGAATTTGTCTCTTTACGTATTTACGGAATTACGCCGAATTTTATTCGCAAAGCTAAAAGCCGCTTGGGCGAGCTTACGGTCAGGCAGCTCATCACTCTCAAAAATTCAGGCGCAATCGGAGATGAGAATGATAAAGACAAGGAACGGGATGAAGATCAAGAGTAAGAGGAAAGGAATTTAGTTATGAAAAAAAATCAGGGTACGAATGATAAATTTTCGAGCTTGGCAGGGCAATTTCAATGTTGCGCCGGTTTGTTGTTGTTAATTGTCTTTGTCGTCTTACCGGTAGCCGGAATGGTTACGATAGACCCCGAAAATGTTACCGCCGGCGGCGTCAACATTTCGCAGGAAAAGCTGACGGGAGAATGGCTCGCTGATTTTAGCCGCAAAAATCAGGATGAAGTTCAATTTACGATTCTTCGCCGCTCTTCGCGCGGCGGTCAGAGCAACACGAGCAGCGGAATAGCGCTCAGCGAGCTGCAAGGTCTGACTAGGGAACAAGCCTTTGGCGCTAGACGTGACGTTAATTTTCAGATCGTGCGCGAAGCCGGAACTTTTTATTGCGAAGGCTTTTTTCAAGAAGGCAGAGGCGCGGGATTTTGGCGTTTGACTCCAAACCCGAATTTTATTTCAGCGATGCGCACCCTTGGCTACGACAATCTGACGGAAGAAAATTTGTTTTCCGCCGCTATGTTCGACATTACGACCAAAGGAATCGAAGATTTAAAATCCGCCGGATTTGATCGGCTCACATTTAAAGAACTTACCGAAGCCGCCATCTTTAAAGTCACGGGCGAATTTGTCCGCGAAATGAGATCAACCGGATTTGAAAATCTGACGTTCAAACAACTGGTCGAAGCCCGCATTTTTAACGTTAACAGCCAGTTTGTCAAAGAAGTCGAGGCGATGGGATTCGGACGCCAGCCGTTTAAATCGCTGGTCCAAATGCGCATTCATAATATTACGCCGGAATTTATTCGCGAAATGAAAGCCGCCGGTTTTGAAAATCTCACTCAAAAAGAACTCGTCGAAGCCAGCATTTTCAATGTCAACAGCCAGTTTGTCAAAGAAGTTAAAGCAATGGGATTTGAAAATCTGCCGCTCAAATCGCTGGTTCAAATGCGGATTTCAAATATCACGCCGGAGTTTATCAACCAAATGCGCTCGATAGGTTTTGAAAATTTAACTCTCAAAGATCTCAATGATCTCGGGATTCATCGCGTCACGCCGGAGTTTGTCAATGCGATTAAAGCCGAGGGATTTCCTTCAATCTCAGTGCGACAGGCGGTAAATTTGAAAATCCATGACGTAAACGCAGAGTTCATCCGCCGCGTTAGAGCGAAAGGCTTTAAAGACGTTACATTACAGCAGCTCATAGATCTGCGAATTCACGACATCATCAAGTAACCGCTAAGTAAATAAAGGAGAAAATGTATGAAAGAGTTTCACGCAACTACACAAAAATTCTTAACAAACGGGCAAGCGCGTTTTTCAATTTTGAGTCTTGTCGGACTGCTTGTTTTTTCAGTTTTAATCTTCGCAACTCCAAGCGGGGCAAGTAATCTTAGCGGTTTAATTCCGGCGCAAGCTGCTCAAACTGCGATCAAAGGCGAGTGGACGGCGCAACTGAAAAGCAACAAGCCCGGCGAAATACAAATGAACTTTCATCGGCGTTCCGAAAAGGGCGGAATGATGATGACCGGCGACACAATGTCTCTCAGTGAGTTTCAGGGCTTAACGGCGGAAGTCGCTTCGTCGAAAGCGATCGTTAATTTCACACTCGCCCGCGAAGCCGGATCAGTTAGTTTTGAAGGGATTTTCCAGGACGGCAGAGGCGCGGGATTTTGGGCGTTTTCGCCTAATCAGAGTTTTGCTTCGATAATGCGAAATCGCGGGTACAGCAATTTATCCGACGAGGATTTACTGCGAGCAACTTTGCATAATCTGACTGCGAAATATATCGAAGATTTGAAAAACGCCGGTTACGACAGTTTGGAATTTCGGCAGTTAATGCGCGCTCGAACACACGATATTGACAGCCGATATATCGCTGAAGTAAAGGCAATGGGATTTGACCGCCTGCCTATGGAAACGTTAATCAGATTGCATAATCACCGAATAACCGCAGAATTTGTCCAAAAGTGGAGATCGGCTGGATACGAAAATCTTACGATTGAACAGTTAATCAGAGTCAAAAACCACAACCTGACACCCGAATTTATCAGCGGAATAAAAGCCGAAGGTTATGCCAATGTGTCAACGGAAACCGCGATCAGGCTTAAAAATCATAACATTGACCGCGATTTCATTCAGCGCGCAAAAGCCAAAGGTTTGAATAACGTCACGCTTGAAGAATTAATCAGACTCCGCAATCACAACATTATCAAATAGCTCGAAAAAGCAGGGGATTGCGTAAGCGCAATCTCCTGCTAAAACTTCCGATTTTTGGAAAAACTTTCGAAAATTGTTGTCACAAAATTTATTCGTGCGGTGTTCTCCAGTTGAAAGCCACTCGCGCCATTAAAATTGAATAGCGAAACCGGCTATTTGATAAAGTGCGGCGACATTAGAACCAAGTAATCTCATTAACGTTTATGAAAAACTTTGTAGCGCTTTGCGTGTTAATATTGGTGTGTTTTATTTCCGCCTTCGGACAAACACCAAATCCAACTGCTTCAAACTCACAACCCGCCGTTGCTAATGAATTAGTAAGCCAGCCTTTACCGAAAAGCTCACCGCCTTTGTCAGCAGCTTCTAATTCAGAAGCGGCAAATACCGCGGCAAACAATGGCGAAACGCCTTCAATGGGTTTCGTGAAAAAGGACGCGCCCGTCAGGATTCCGCATTTTGAAACTGCGCCTGTAATTGACGGGCAATTAAACGATGCAGTGTGGCAAAAGGCAGCGCTTTTCGGGGAATTCCTTCAAACCCAGCCGGGCGATAACGTCAAACCGACGCACCCCACCGAGTTTATGATGGGCTACGACTCGAAAAATCTTTATATGGCTTTTCGAGTTATTCAGGACAGAAACACCGTCCGGGCTACGGTCGCAAGACGCGACAATATTTTTAATGATGATTACGTTTTGGTTCATCTCGATACTTTTAATGATCAGCGACAAGCTTACTTGCTGTTTTTTAGTCCTCTCGGAATTCAAGCCGACGGAACTTTCAGCGAAGAACGAGGTGAAGATTACAGTCTGGACATCGTGATGGAATCGAAAGGCGTTTTAACGGACGACGGTTTTACAATCGAAGTTGCTATTCCATTCAAATCGCTGCGCTATGAAGCCGGAAAAAATAAGATGTGGGGGCTTCACATCAACCGCCGCGTAAAATACAACAACAACGAATACAATTCGTGGATGCCGACAAACCGCAGCATTTCCGGTTGGCTCAATCAAGCCGGAAAAATAACCGGTCTCGAAGGAATCGAAACAACCCGCCAACTCGAACTAAACCCCAGCTTTACCGTGTCGGAGTCAGGCAGACGCACTCGTTATACTTTCGATGGCAATCCGAATGGGCGTTACGTCAATGAAGGCATCAAAGGCGATTTTGGAATGACCGCCAAATTCAGTTTAACTCCGACCATTACGCTTGATTTCGCCTATAATCCGGATTTCGCACAAGTTGAAGCAGACGCGCCGGTTTCGACGGCAAACGTTCGCTTTCCCATCTTTTTCGCCGAAAAACGCCCGTTTTTCCTGGAGAGAATTGATATTTTCCGAACTCCGATGAACATCGTCAACACGCGCGCAATCGTTGACCCGGACGTTGCCGCCAAAATTACCGGAAGGCGCGGTAAAAACACTTTCGGAATAATGTACGCCTCGGACAATGCGCCGGGAAATTATTCAAAGGACGAGCGTGAAAGACTTCGCATCTGCCTGCGGGAAAACCTATCGACTTCCGCGCGCGGCTGCGACATCGAGCCTTTTCTCGATAAAAACGCTGATATTGGAGTTATCCGCCTCAAACGCGATGTTGGCAGACAAAGCAATCTTGGATTTTTCGCCACGACTTATAATTTTCCCGAAAGACACAACCACACGGCGGGATTCGACGGACGGCTTCGCTTAAATCCGAAAACGGTCGCGGAATTTCAATTCGTCGGAACGAATTCACGCAGTCTTTTTTACGATTCGGAGCTAAATCGAGATTTGTATCGAACCGGCAATGGTTTCGGATACAGCGTTTGGGTCGAGCGCGCGGGCAGAAATTTGTATATGAATTATCTGGCGACCGGGAGAACCAGAGATTATCGCGCCGAAGTCGGATTTACAGAGCGCACCGATACAAACTATCTCGGCTCGTACGTTAGATACCAAACCGAGCGCGATGCTACAAAAAGCATCATCTACAAACGGCTCCAAAACGCGACCAACATCAGATACGACTGGCGCGGACGGGCTCAATACTGGATTTCGGATACTCAGGGAATGCTGGCTTTGCAGCGACAAACTTTCGTCGGGGCAACTTTTCAATACGGCTATGAGCGCGTGTTCGAACACGAATTCGGCGCAAAAAGAACAGTTACAAGACCAGAGCAAGGCGCGTTTTTCGGAGCAGACCCGGAACGCTCGGCTATCAACAAGGCTGTTCAAGGTTTTATAGAATCAACACCCAATAAAAAGCTTTTCTTTTTTACTCTTGTTGATTACACGTTCGGAAAGCTCGATTACGATTTGGGCGCGGGACCGAAATATCCGCGCGTCAGCCCGGCGGCGCTCGCCGGTTCGTCGAAATACGATCCAGGCGCGGGCGATCAGCTTTACATCGAAGCCAGCGTTCGTTACCAGCCGACCGCCGAGTGGCAGGCACAGTTTAATTACAACCGCGTTCGCCTGGTGCGAAACGATACCGGGCGCGTGGCGTTTGACGATAACGTTTTCAGCCTTCGTTCCGTTTATCAATTCACCCGCAACACGTTTGCCCGAATGCGGCTTGATTATTCAAACATTTCGACGCGTATTCGCCCGCAGTTTGTTTTAGGCTGGACGCCAAGTCCCGGAACTGCCATTTATGCCGGTTATAACGATGATTTGAATTATCACGGCTACAATCCTTACACGGGAAGACACGAGCCGGGATTTCGCGGAAACGGAAGAACGTTTTTCATCAAAGCGTCTTACCTTTTCCGCAAGAGCTTTTAGAGTTTAAGATAAATAAAAAGAGGAACCAACAAAACAAAATTTAGTTATATTTTTGACCGTTTTCGCATTCTCGTTTTGGCTTTTGAACATCGAGAATGCGAAAACGGTCGTTTGTTTGGATTGTTTGCCGTCTTGTCTTTCATTGCTTAATTTTGAATGTAAATGACAAAATCGAGTTTGTGAGCGAGCAGCCCCAAATCAGAACCGTCAATGTCACGCGGTATGTCACGCCGCTGCGCGAAGGCGGATCTTTACCCGCAATCGTCGAAGCTGACGATGACGGAATGTACGTTCTGAAATTTAGAGGCGCCGGGCAGGGCGTAAAAGCTCTTATCGCCGAACTCGTTTCCGGCGCGATTGCCCGCTCTTTCGGTTTACCAATTCCGGAAATAGTTTTCGTCAATCTCGACCGGGAATTGAGTCGCACCGAACCTGACCCGGAAATTCAGGATTTACTTAGAGCAAGTGCCGGGCTGAATTTGGCTTTGGATTATCTCCCCGGCTCAATCACTTTTGACCCATTGGTTGAAACAATTGACGCGCGTCTGGCTTCCGAAATCGTCTGGTTTGATTGTTTTGTGATGAATATTGACCGGACGCCGCGGAACACAAATATGCTCGTCTGGCATAAAAAATTGTGGTTGATTGATCACGGAGCATCGCTCTATTTTCATCACGCCTGGCAGAACGTGGAAGAGCAGGCGACACGTCCATTCATTCACGTCAAAGACCATGTTTTGCTGCCCGCCGCTTCCGAACTTGAAGATGTTGACGCTCGATTAAAAAGTGCGCTCGACGGTGAAAAGGTTGCGGAAATTGTTTCGCTGATTCCCGAAGAATGGCTGGCAAGCGCGCCGCAGTTTGAGACGATTGAGCAACACCGGCAGGCATACCGAGATTTTTTGATGCGGCGGCTTGCAGCATCACAAATTTTTGTTGAGGAGGCACAGCGTGCTAGAAAAATGTTTGTTTGAATACGCCGTTATTCGCCTTGTGCCTCGTGTCGAACGAGAGGAATTTGTGAATGTCGGTGTAATTATCTATTGTCCGGCACAGTCGTTTTTAACCGTCAAATTTGAAATCAACGAGAAGAAACTGTGCGCCTTTGCGCCCGATCTGGAGATTTCGGAAATCGAAAAACATCTGCGAGCCTTTGAAAAGATCAGCCGAGGCGGAGAAGATGCCGGAGCAATCGGCAAACTGGCAGCCGGAGCGCGTTTCCGCTGGCTTGTCGCGCCGCGCAGTACGATTGTGCAAACTTCGCCTGTTCATACCGGATTATGCGAAGATGCGGAAACTGCTCTCAACCGCTTAATGAATTTAATGGTCAGATAACTGCCAAAGTATGATATACCCTCAATTACTCCAGCGTTCTAAGCTTGAGTGAGAGCTTGCTTGGTTTAACTCCGAATATTCTGAAAGCAATAGTTAAGTAAAATAGAAGTGATACCGCAAAAAAAATTGCTTCGAAAACTTCGAGACACGTTTTCAACTGTGATCTTGTTTTTGTTGTTTCCGATTTCACTTTACGCTCAATATGAAAACCTGTTACTCATAAAAGCCGATAGCTTCAAAAACGATAAAACAGTCGAATTACACAAACTGCATTGGAAATATCAAGCTGGTGACAACCTTCAATGGTCGGCGAAAGATTTCGACGACAGCAATTGGAAACCGATTACAAACAATGAAATAAACGCCGATCCGGCTCAAGCCTTGAGCGACTGGAACGGTCGAGCGTGGTTTCGCCTGCGGATTGCGGTTGATGAATCAGTCGTCGATCAGCCGCTCGCTTTCCGCGTTTGGCAATGGGGCGCGTCAGAGATTTATCTTGACGGCAAGTTAATTCAATCTTTCGGCGCGATTGAACCGAACGGCGAGGTTGAATTCAACCCGCGCGGCGTGTTTTTTCCCCTTGTCTTCGCAAACGCAGGTGAGCATACGATTGCTGTGCGGTATTCGTTGACGGCGGCGGCTGATTTAACGAACGGGCGCGGAAAATGGCTTGCGAGCGGCGGTTATTTGCCCGGTTTTCGGTTCACCATCGAACCGGGTAAAGATGCTGCGTTCAGACTGGAAAAGCGTGTTGGTGAAAGTTGGCTCAATTACGTTTTGATCGGGCTGTTGTTTGCTCTCGCGCTCGTCCATTTCCTGTTGTTTGTTTTCTATCCGCGAGCCTCTGGAAATCTGCCTTACAGCTTTCATGTCGCAGGAATCGCGGCGACAATATTGCTCAACAATCTAATCAGCGATTGGCATTTCTCGGTGACGGCTTCTGCCTTAATGGATATTACGCGGCAGGTGACCCAGGCTGTCGCGATTATGTTATTGCTGGCTTTTCTTTACATAGAATTTACCGACAAACAGCGAGTTTCACGCTTCTATTGGTTGTTGTGGGTATTATGGCTCGTCTGTCTCGCCGCGATTGTCGCTCGCGTTTCTTTGCCTTTTCCGTTTTATCTGTGGCTGCTTTTTCTGTCGTTGGGGGATTCGGTGCGCATCATTGTGCAATCGCTCGTAAAGCGAAAGTCCGGCGCTTTGAATTTAGCGGCTGGCGTCCTTGTACTGGTTGTCGGCATTTTGAACAACGTCGCGTTTGAACGAAGATTGATTGCGGTTCCCAACTGGTTATACGAGCTTAATTTGTACATAGCGATTCTCAGCGTTCCGCTCGCCGTTTCGATTTATTTGGGGCGCAGTTTTGCCCGAACTAACAAAAATCTCGAAGCGCAGATCCTCAAGGAAATCGAACACGAAAAGGAAAGAGCGAGATTAAAAATCGTCGAAGCCGAAAACGAGCGGCGCGCCAAAGAATTGGAAGAAGCCCGGCAATTGCAGCTTTCAATGCTCCCGAAAAAACTGCCGAAGTTGCCTAATCTGGAAATTGCGGCGTATATGAAACCGGCGACTGAAGTCGGCGGCGATTATTACGATTTTCACGTTTCGGCTAGCGGAACTTTGACCGTGGCAGTCGGCGATGCTACCGGGCACGGTTTAAAAGCCGGAACAATGGTTACGGCGACGAAAAGTTTATTTAATGTGTTCGCCGGAAACGAAAACATTCCAAAGATTTTCAATCAAAGCAGTCAGGCGCTCAAAGCAATGAATCTGCGCGGAATGTTTATGGCGATGATGATGATAAAGATTAAAGACAACAACCTCGTTGCGAGCATTGCCGGAATGCCGCCGCTGCTGATTTATCACGAGTCGACGGGCGAGGTCGAAGAAATCGCACTCAAAGCCGTGCCGCTCGGCGGCATTGCTAATTTTGCTTATCAACAGGTAGAAACGTCATTATTGCCGGGCGATTGCATCATCGCGATGAGCGACGGTTTTCCCGAAATGTTCAATGAGCAGGGCGAAATGCTCGGTTACGACAAAGCGCGCGATGTTTTAAAAGAAATCGCGCACGCCCCGGTTCAGGAAGTAGTCAATCATTTTGTCGAAATTGGCGAAAGCTGGGCGGGCGCAAGAGCGCAGGACGATGACGTGACGTTTGTCGTTTTGAAAATTAAAGCCGAAGCCGGAGGCGATTAAGCAAAACATGAAAATTCCAGCAAAAATTTCACGTCTATTTACTCTCATTTTATTCTCGCTCATCTTTCCGGCGTTTATCTTCGCGCAAAACAGTGAAAGTAATTCCGTTTTTAACTTAACGGCGGAAAACCTCAAAAGCGGCAATCCGGTTGACGCGAGCAAAGCCGCGTGGAAATATCGCGCGGGCGACGACCCGGCTTGGGCTGCGACGGATTTCGACGACCATGAGTGGCGAGCGCTGAACGGCTCGACCGGACAGCTTGATAAATTGCTGCTCGAAGATTGGCGCGGAACCGGATGGTTTCGCCTGCGTTTTAAAACAGACGAATCATTGCGCGGAAAAGTTGTTGGTATGGCAATCTGGCAGCAGCTAGCGGCAAGCGAGATTTATCTTGACGGCGAGCTTGTTCGACGCCTCGGCGAAATCGGAAACGACGCCGGAAACGTCCGTTTTATAAATATGTATAGAACGCCGTTCGCCGTTAAACTATCGGATAAGGACGAACATTTGCTGGCAGTTCGTTACAAATCAGCAATCGAAAATCCTGAGCCACTTTTTTCCAAATGGAGTTTTTCCGCAAACGCGGGAAACGGTTTTTATCTGGTTTTCGGCAACATCAATGAAGCGGTCGCACAGCGCGAGCAGTCGCAGCATTCTTCATATATTGTCGGAGTCAGCCGGGGCGGAATTTACCTCGCGGTTGGTTTGCTTCATTTGCTGCTTTTTTGGTTTTACCCGCCGCAGCGCGCCAATCTGTATTTCGGTATTTTCGCTTTTCTGACAGCCATCAGCAATTATCTTTCATATTTCCAGTATGCGTCGGGCGAAGCCGATTTGATTTCGTTCACAGTTTATCGCGTTTTCAGCCGACTTCTCTTTTTGTCATACAGTCTTGCGTTTCTGCTTTTTCTTTATCGAGCGTTTTTGCCGCGAACTCCGCGTTTTTTTACGGCGGCGGCGATTGTTTGGACAATCACAAACATCGTGACGCTTGTTTTTCCGCAGACTAGCTTTGCCAACGGATTGTTCGGCGTGATGACGGTTTTTTTCGTCGCCGAATGTCTGCGCGTGATGTGGCTCGCCATTCGGAATCGCGCGGAAGGCGCGTGGATTGTCGCCGTTGGGGTTTTGACATCTTTGATCGGACCACTCCGCTATCTTTATTTGCTGGTCGGGCTGCCGATTTCTACAGATTTTGATTATTATCTGGGCTTTGTCTCAAGCTATGGAATGCTTGCCGCCGTTTCAATTTATCTGGCTCGTAATTTCGCACGAACAAACAAAGACTTATCGCACCAGCTCGAAACGGTTCAGGCGCTTTCAGCGCGAGCGCTAGAACACGAACGAACAGAAGCCGAGCTGCGCTTAAAACACGAACAGCAACGCGCGGAAAACGAACGTCGCGCCAAGGAACTCGAAGAAGCTCAACGACTTCAACTTTCTTTGCTGCCGAAAAAGCTGCCCGAATTGCCGAACGTCGAAATTGCGGCGTATATGAAACCGGCGACTGAAGTCGGCGGCGATTATTACGATTTTTACGTCGGCTCGGACGAAACTTTGACATTTGCCGTCGGGGATGCCACAGGTCACGGATTAAGAGCGGGAACAATGGTCACCGCAACGAAAAGTTTATTTAATAATCTAGCAGCCGACCCCGTTTTGCCAGAAATTTTAAAAAGTGCCTCGGTCGCGCTAAAAAAAATGAATCTGCGCGGAATGTTTATGGCAATGACGATGGCACGAATTAGCGGCAATCTTTTGCAAATCTGCCAAGCCGGAATGCCGCCTGCGCTTCTTTTTCGTCGCCGAACAGGTGCGGTCGAAGAATTTTCGAGCAGAGCTTTGCCGCTCGGCGCTCCGCTTGCGAAAAGCTATGTTCAGCAGGAAACGATTTTAGCACCGGGCGATTGTCTGGTCATCATGAGCGACGGTTTTCCAGAAATGTTCAACGAACGGGGCGACATGCTCGGTTTCGACCGCGCCGCGGGAATTTTGCGCGAAAGTGTTCATCTATCGGCAGCCGAAATTGTTCAGAATTTCGTTTCCGTCGGCGAAAAATGGGCTGGTTCGCACCCCGCCGATGATGACGTAACTTTTGTTGTCGTCAAAATCGCCGAAATCTCCGATTAAAAGTTTCAAAATATGAAAATCCCCCGAATGAAAAGCTTTTTATTGCTTCCAATTCCTCAGCTGTTTGCAATTTTTTGCTTTGCGCCGTTTTTCGCCGTCGCGCAGACTGCGGCAACCGAGCCTTTAATCATCACGAAAGACAGTTTTAGCAACAATCGGAGTGTCGCAACCAACGGGCTCAAATGGAAATATCGCGCCGGCGATGACATAACTTGGGCTGCGGCGGATTTTGATGATTCAAATTGGGACGTAATTGAAGGTTCAAACATCAATCGCCAATTACCGCCGCCGAGCGGCTGGAACGGGCGCGGCTGGTTTCGCCTGCGTTTTCAAGTTGACGAATCAGTGTCAGGCAATGAAATTGCGCTCCAGGGCACACATTATGGCGCGTCGGAAGTTTATCTGAACGGACAGCTTGTGACGAGCTTCGGCGAGATTAAAGAGCAGGGCGAAATCGAATACAATCCGGCTTATATTCCGGTTCCGGTCAAGTTTCGAGCGGGCGAAAACGTTTTGGCAATCAGGTATTCGGCGTCGGTTTTAGGCAATTCGGACAATCTACCCGGCTGGTGGCTAAAAAACGGCGGCGTTCGACCGAGTTTTGCTTTCCAATTTAGCAACATCTCGGATTTTAAAAACACAATCCAGGCTTACAGCGACGTTGCTGCCAGACGACCGACAGTTTTTTATATCGGCGTGCTGATGGCTTTGGGACTTCTGCATCTGTTGATGTTTTTATTTTACCGAGTCGAACGTGCCAATTTGTTTTACAGCATCCACGCTTTCGCCTTCGGCTTTCATTTAATCTGCATCAATAATTTTACATTCGGTCATTGGGGAACAGTTTTTAACATCATCCTCATTTCAGCCAATACGCTGATGCTCGGAACGTTGTTTGCCGCCCTGCTCGCCTTTCTCCACGTCGCTTTTGAGCGCAGATTGGGCAGAGTTTTTTGGCTGATTCTCGGTATCTGGGCGGTGGCTATTGCCCTCAACATTATTCTCTTACGCCGTTTTAGCTGGCTGCCGTTTCTACCGAGTTTGGCGACTTTTGCCACCTTTGGCTTCTGCATTTATCTGCTCGTGCGGGCGTTGCGCCAGAAGCGTCCCGGCGCTTGGATTTTGATGGGAGGAGTCTTGCTCTTCGCGGGCGCGCTCATGATTACTTTGCTGCGGCTAACGAACGTTTTAACTTTTCCGCTTGAATATTACTTTTTCATCGAAATTTTTATTGTGTTATCTGTTCCCGTGGCGGTTTCGATTTTTCTGGCGCGCAATTTTGCCCGCACCAGCCGCAATTTGCAGGAGCGGCTTGAAGAAGTTAAGCGCCTTTCCGAACAGCAAATCGAACACGAAAGACACGCCGCAGAGTTACGAGCGGAAAACGAGCGGCGCGCCAAAGAATTGGAAGAAGCGCGGCAACTACAGCTTTCGATGTTGCCAAAAAAGCTGCCCGAATTACCGAATCTGGAAATTGCGGCGTATATGAAACCGGCGACCGAGGTCGGCGGCGATTATTATGATTTTTATGTCGGAAATGATGGCACTTTGACCGCTGTTATCGGCGACGCAACTGGACACGGTTTGAAAGCCGGTTCGGTCGTGACCGCCACGAAAAGTTTGTTCAACGCTTTTGCCGAGGAAAAAAACATTCCGCAAATCTTCGGGCAAACAAATCGCGCGCTCAAACGAATGAATCTGCGCGGTTTGTTTATGGCGATGGCGATGCTTAAAATTCGGGATAATCGCGTCACGATGTCCGTCGCCGGAATGCCGCCGATGCTGATTTACCGCGCGGCGACTGGAGAGATCGAAGAAATAGTGATTCGCGCTCTGCCTCTCGGCAGCATCTCGAATTTTGCTTATCAGGAGCGCGAATTACAGCTTGCGCCCGGCGACGTGTTGGTTTTGATGAGCGACGGTTTCCCAGAAATGTTTAACGCTGAAGGCGAAATGCTTTCAGACGACGAAGCGAAAAGAGTGCTGGCGGAAAGCGCTCATTTGTCTGCGCAGGAAATTATCAATCGCTTTGTCAAAGTCGGCGAAAATTGGGCTGGAACCAGACCGCCAGATGACGATGTGACATTTGTCGTTTTAAAGGTAAAATAAAAAACTCATTTTCTATTACGCGCTTGATTTTGGGCGCAAATGTAACGCAAAGTAGATTCGATTTTCGTTGAGAAATAAAATTATGCCCGTTCCATTTTCGATTTCGACAGTTTTTGACGATGATTTGGCAATCATCAGTCTCGAAGGCGCGGTTGACGCGCACACCGCGCCGCAGTTTGAATCAGCCGTGCAAGCGGCGATTGACGAGCAGAAAAATCGCATTATTGTTGATTGCCAAAAGCTGACTTATATTTCCTCCGCCGGTTTAGGCGTTTTTATGAGCTTTATTGAAGAAGTGCGGGACGAAGGCGGCGACATCAAAATCTGCGGATTGACCGAAAAAGCCAAACAGCCGTTTGAGATTTTGGGTTTTGACTCGCTTTTTGATTTTTGCGATGACGCAGCGGGTGCGAAAAGCCGTTTCAGCGAATCTGCCGCAGTAGGGGAGGCGTAAATTTTATGCAAACAATCGAAAAAACATTTTTGCTCAAAGTTCCGTCTTCGACCGAAAATCTGGCGCTGATTCGTGAATTTGTAGGGGGCATTGCTCTGCAAGCCGGGCTTGATCAAAAAGATGTCGGCAAATTGGAACTGGCGGTTGACGAAGCGTGCGCTAACGTTATCGAACACGCTTACGGTCACGACGCAACCAAAGAAGTCATCGTTCGCGCCTCACTCGACGAGGAAACGTTGCGAATTGATGTCGAAGACACCGGGCGCGGTTTTGATCCAAGTGCTGTTAAGCAGGAAGAACTCGAAGAGTTGATTAACAAACGCAAAACAGGCGGTCTCGGAATGCGGCTGATGAAAACTTTGATGGACGAAGTGCGCTACGAAATCGAGCCGGGCAAAAAGAACGAGCTGCACATGATGAAGCGGTTGCCGAAAAAAGAGAGTTAATTCAATGAATGCAGTTCACACGCTCGATTCCTCGCGCCTAGAAGATTTGCTCGAAGCCGCGCAGCTTCTCAACTCTTCGCTAGATTTAGACAATCTGCTCAGTCATCTCTTACGCACCGTGATGGGACGCCTTCTTGTTGGTCGCGGTTTTGTTGCAGTGCAAACCGACGGCACAATGCGCTTTGCACAAGTGCGCGGTCTGAAGAATTTCAAACCCGGAGAGATTTATGACGAAACCGCCGCGCTCGCGGCAAACATTCATTCGATTTATCCAATTGGCAATCCAGAAAACCCTGCAGGATTCTTGGGCATAGGCAAACCGCCCGCAGGCGCGATTGCGCCCGAAGAAGAACAATCGCTCAAAGCTCTTTTGGGGCTTGCCGCCAGCTCGATTGCTAACGCGCAGGCGCATTCTGCCGCCCGCCGTTTTAATCAGGAACTTGATGAGAAAATTCAGGAGCTGCGAGCGCTTTTAGACCTCGTGCGCGGTCTGACTTCAGCGCTTGAACCAGAAGAAGTTGCTCGTTTGCTAGTACTGACCTTAACAGGGCGCTGGGCGACGAGCAAATTTGCCCTTGCTGTGCAAAAACAAGGGCATCCCGTTGTTTCGCGGCATAAGGGAATTGTTCTGCCCGACGATTTAAATCTTCACACGCTCGCTGAAGATTTGCCCGAATCGACTTTTGTCGTTGAGTTACCCGAAACCGATTTCAAAGAACATCTTCTCGCCAAAAACGCGAGCATTTTGTTTCGCCTACGCCCTTCGGAAACAGCTGCCGGAATTTTGGTTTTGGGATCGAGAATGGGCAAATTGCAGTACAAAGAATCAGATTTGGAATTCGGTGCCGGGCTCGCTGCTCAAGCAGGGGTCGCCTTTGAAAATGCCTGGCACATCCGCGAAACAATCGAGCGCAAGAAGATGGAGCAGGAATTGGAATTGGCGGCGAACATCCAAGCCGGACTTTTTCCCGAACGGCTGCCTAAAATCGCCGGCTACGATGTCGCGGCGCAAAACCGCGCGGCGCTGCACTGCGGCGGTGATTATTACGATGTTTTGCCGATAGAAACAAATGGAAATGAAAATAAATCTTTTCTTTTATGCGTCGCCGACGTTTCCGGCAAAGGCTTGCCAGCCTCGCTTTTAATGAGCAATATGCAGGCGACTTTGCGTGCTCTGCTTGGACGAACGCCGACGATTGTCGAGCTTGCCGCGCGAACAAACGAACTGCTTTATGCTTCTTCGCCTTCAAATAAATTTGTGACCGCGATTTTGCTTGAACTCGAACCGGAAACCGGTGAAGTGAAATACGTCAATGCGGGACACGGAGATTGTTTTTTGCTCCGCGCCGACAAATCGGTCGAAAGACTCGAAGCGACCGGATTGCCGCTTGGAATGATGCCGCCCGAAATGCTCGAAATGCTCGGCAAACAATACGAACAGCGACAGTTAAAACTAAACGGCGGCGATCTTTTGGCGCTTTATTCCGACGGAGTGACCGAAGCGTACGATGAACATGAAAACGAATGGGGCGACGAACGCTTGCTGCAATGTTTAAATTCCGTCGAAATTGAATCCTCGCAAACAATTGTCGCCAAAGTTATCGCCGAGATAGACAATTTTGCCGGCGCTGCCCCTCAACACGACGATATTACGCTTCTGGTTATTAAACGTAGCAACGGTTAAGTAATATTAAAAAAGCCGCTTTATTTGCGTTCGAAAACACGTAAAAACCGTAAAATAAAAATATCCATAAGCGAAAGCGTCCTTTCAAAAGCTATATAAAACAGAAACGACATAGTTTTCATAATTGCAATTATTTAAGTACAGAACTTTTGAGACTGTTTGTCGTTAAGAAAATCTGAGGTGAATGAGTGACGAAATTATATTTAAGATTCGGTTGTTATTGTATTGCGCTTTTAACCGTTTTCACGTTTACAGTCCGGGCACAGGAACTGACTGCAAATCAAACGGAAGCCAACTGGCAGGAAAATCTCAAGCAGATTGAAAAAGTGCTGGAAAAATTTAAGCCCGAAAATCCGGGCTATCAATTGTCCATTTCGCGCAACGGGAAGACTGTTTTTTCAAAAGCATCTGGAATAGCGAATCTCGAATATAACATTCCGATGACGATGGAATCCGTTATCGAAGCCGGAAGCGTTTCCAAACAATTTACGGCAGCGGCGATTTTGCTCCTTGAACAACAGGGCAAACTTTCAACGCAAGATGACATTCGTAAATTCATTCCCGAACTTCCCGATTACGGCGCGCAAATAACTCTCGATCATATGATGCGGCACACCAGCGGTTTGCGCGATTGGGGTAGTATCGCCGCGATGTCCGGCTGGGAACGCTCGACCAAAACTTACGACAATAACGATGTTTTATACATCGTCGCGCGCCAGAAAGCGGTCAATTTCAAACCGGGCGAAAGATATTTATACAGCAATTCCAATTATAATTTGTTGGCAATTGTCGTCGAACGTGCGAGCGGTCTAAGCCTTGCCGATTATTCGAAAAAATACATTTTCGAACCGGCTGGAATGACACGCACCGAATGGCGAAATAATTTCAAAAAAGTAGTCAAAAACCGCGCCTTCGCTTATGGCAAGAGCGGCGATGTTTATCTGACGACGATGCCCAATGAAAACGCTTATGGAAATGGCGGATTGCTCACTACGACCGAAGATTTGCTGAAATGGAACCATTATTATTTATCTGGCAAATTCGGAAATCCATCGTTGTTGGACAAACAAATTAAGACTGTTCCCTTTAATAACGGGAAAATGAACGAATATGCGGCGGGACTTGTTATCAATACGGTTCGCGGCTGGAAAGCGATCAGCCACAACGGAGCGACGGCTGGTTATCGGGCGAATCTCGAATATTTTCCCGAATTGAATTTGTCAATTGCTTGGTTGAACAATAGCTCTGAGTTTGACAGCGGTATGCCCGCGCCGGTAGCCGTCAGAAATATTTTAGTGTCGAATAAATCCGCGCCGCCCGCTGATGTTACGGCAATTACACTTTCGCCTGAAAAATTGAAAGCGTTTGAAGGCTGGTATCGGGAAGATAGCTGGTCGAGAAATTCGGGTATCAAACTGATCGTTAAAGACGGCAAACTGATCAATTCGAGAGGAACTACTTTTATACCCGTTTCCGAAGACACTTTTGTTTTCGGTCCGAATAAATTGCAGTTTGTCGAATCAGGCAAAAAAATAATTCTTACCACGCCCACGGAAACAGCAAGCTACTCGGCTGTCGAAGATGCGACGATTAACGATAAAACTCTGGCGGCTTATTCTGGCGTTTACTACTCTGACGAAACCGAAACGAAATTAACTATTAAATCGAAAGACGGAAAACTCTTCCTTATAAGAAAACCGCAGGAAGAATTTCCGATTACACCGCTTTATAAAGACAGGTTTGAAAGCCCGCTCGGCGACATCCAGTTTGTCAAAGGACAAGGGAGCGATTTCGTTGAATTTGAGATTTCAGACGGCAGATCAATAAAGGTGAAGTTTAAAAAAATCACAAAATAGCCATAAATTAGTTTTTGGTTTTTGTTGTGACTGAGTAAAACGATGGAAAACATTCCAGGAATAATAGTCAATTTGCCATTATGTTTGAAAGAAGCCTGCCATTGAAAGACTTCTATCAGAGCCTAATTACACAAGATTTTCAACACTCTCCTTTTTGATGTTTCGCTATTCATACATTTGGACGCTCAAACACTTTTCCACAATCACAAGCGAGTTTCCAAATGATATAGCCGCTTGGATCGCGTCTTGTTGTCGGCTCAATCGCTCTCACCATAAAATGCCGAAACGAAGCCAAATCTTGAGGCGCGAATTGACCGCTATTCTTTTTGGATAAACAGCCGCAAGATTTAATTCTTTTAGCTTTGCTCGCAATTTTTTCAGTTATTTCGCCGCAAGCGCATTGAAACCGCCAAACTAAAGAACCGTCATAGCCGCGCTGATTTGTTGGTTTAAGTGCCGTTAAAAGTCCAAACTGTTTGCCTGTCAAATCTTTTGCAGCAAAAGTACCTTTATTTGTTCGTAAAGTCTGAATCATAATTTTAATAAAAGGGCGAAAGTTCGCCCTTATCCGTGTTTCTGCGCCTCCGATTTCAGGATTGATTCAAATTCGTTGAGTAAAGCGAGCACATCAGGACTTTCCGCGAGTTGTTTGGTTAGTTCGAGAATCGTGAAAAACTCGGCTCGTTGTTTGTGAGAGAGTCTTTTAAATTTGCGATAAAGGTTTTCGAGGCGTTTAACTGGTTCAGACATTTTCCACCTCCGAAAAGTCATTCCAACTTAAGCCGATTGTTTGTGGGAAGTGGTTTTCTTCAAACTCTTTGCCGAAATCCGTTTCGGCGTTGATAAAAAATCTCGCGCTTTCGGCAAGGTTTATGAGAGCTAAAAGTTGTGGAGAAATTGTGTAAGCGCATGGGCGGCAAACAACTTGATTATATACTGCTCCCTGCTAAGACAACGCTCTTTGATTGAGAGTATTCTGTGAAAAACAGAAGGTACTTTCAAGATGAATAAACGACATTGGACTTCCGAGCAGAAGCTGCAAATTGTCATGCACGGTATCAAAGGAAGAGCTGTTGCTGAGATCTGTAACGAATATCAAATCTCTCAAGGACAATACTACAAATGGCGCGATCAGT
>JALZCH010000007.1 GCA_030863175.1 Acidobacteriota bacterium
CAGCTTTAATCGTCAGCACGCCGGTTTTGTAAGTTTCGACCACACGCTGGCGCAAATCCAAAGAATAGGCTTTCATTCGTGGAATTTTACAGCATAAACTAGTCGCACTCAATCAAGAATCGCTATACTTATTACAGATTATTGGTGTAGGAATGTTATTTTTTAATGGCAGATCTATTATCGGTTGGCTAATTACTCTTGCCGGAGTAGTGATTATCTTTACCGGTATTTTGCTCAACCTTCAAATCTATTTTCAGCACACAAGCCTTTTTAGCACAATTATGATGCTTGTATTACTCGCCGGAGGAATTGGTTTGATTTTCCGCTCTCTTCTTTCACAAGATTAAGGCATTAAAAGTTTCAAAAAGCGAATTATTGTTTGTCAGGCATTGGTAATGATTGAAAACATAGAGGCGGGCTATGAATATTTGCGCTTTATCAACTTTCTTCTTTCGGTTCCTTTACAGAAGCTAGACCAATTGAAAAAACTTCAATCGGTTTTCATTCATTATTATTTAATTTAATCGGGAGCTTACTAATCATTGACTCAATTGGTTTGATTATCTGTTTCCATTGATATCAGCTTGATTGTCAATTTTAAGAAACCCGTCCTACATTTAATTTGCTCAACTATCAGGATTCTCATTCAGCAATCTAGTAACTGATATCCTGCCGATTTTCAACTTTCCAGCGATTTCGGATTTACTCAATCCCTTTCCATTATTATAAGGCTGTTTACTTCATCTTTTTTGACTGCCCAGTCTTTGGTTTACCGGACGTTTTACCTTTACTGTGAGCTTCAGAAATTCCTGCATGCACACGCATGCGCAGAATCTCGTGCTCGAACTCGGCAAAGACAGCCTGCATTCCGGCTGATGCCTTTCCAAGTGACGTAGTCAAATCTTTTTCAGAGTAGTTGGTCAGGGCTGAAAGTTTGTCAAAATTACGGCGTCATGAAGTTGTTGACCACGTGAGAAAGCAATGGTTTTTCCGTCTTTCGACCAATCCACATAAAAAAGTCTCTCCCTTGAAAAAAACGCCACAGGTTTTGGCGCGGATTTATCCTCAAGGTTCAGCCGCCACAATTTCGCGCCTTCGGGCGAAAACGAATGATATTCGATTGCCTTGCTGTCCGGCGTCCAATAAACTTCGACCTTGCCTCCGGAAATGTCAAAAAATCTAAGGTCTTGAGGGTTTTCCGCTGAGATGACGGCGATTTGATACGTTTGATTTGTTGCCTCGCTGACAAGTTTTTCGGTCAGATTTTGGGTGACCAAAAGCTTGCCATCGGGTGAAATCGCCAGAAAATTTGAGGGCGAAATTTTTCTCTCGTCTGTCAGCTTTTCTTCTTTGCCGTGCGTTAAAGATTTTCGCCAGATGGCTGAGTTTTTTTGAGTTTTCTTAATGTAGTAAAGCCAAGCATCGTCAGGTGAAAGCTGCGGGTACAGATGGCTTTCGTTTTCGCCTGAAGTTATCTGCATCAGATTTTCGCCGCCGGTGCCTATGCGCCAGATGTGGATTTGACCGCTTCGATTGGAATTGAAGTAAATAAATTTATTGTCGGCTGAGACGGTCGGGAAATCGTTGCGGGAGCCGGAGGTTAATTGCCTTCGCGAGCCGTCTTTCGTATCAACAATCCACAAATTCCATTCGAGGCTTTCTCCTTCGTTTGAAGCATAGACGATTCTGTCATTATCGAGCCGGTCAATGCCGAAAAAACCGTCGTTTTTTGAAGTGCCGAAAGTCAGTTGTTTTTGGTTGTTAAAATTGGCGTCCGCTGTCCAGATGTTCGAGTAAAAAAACACTTGCATCGTTAGCAGTTTTTTGCCGTCGGCGGAAATTGATAAAAAACGATGGCTGCTTAAATCATTGGTGATCGGTTCAACATCGCCGCTCGGATAATAAATTTTCCAAAGCTGAAATCTTTGATTTTCCCGCGCCGAAGCGATAAACCCATCACAATCGGGATTCCAGACGATTTGCTCAACGCCTTTCAAGTCTCCGGTCTTAACCTCTTCTTCCCGCCCATCTTCGAGTTCGACGCTAACGACTTTCAAAAATTGGGATCGTTGTTTTTGAATAATCAGCGTGATGCGGCTGCCCTCTGGCGACCAAGCGGGAAAAGCGCGGACGTAAAATTGTTCGGGCGCGTGGCGACCCGTCAGTTCTCTCTCTCTGCCTGTTTCCAGATTTTTGATTATTAAAGCTTGCTTATTTTCATTCGGAAAAACTCTGACAAATGCAAGCAGTTTGCCGTCGTGGGAAAAGCTGAAATTGCTCCAGACATTTTGCGCTACCAGACGATGCGCGCCGCCGAGACGAGGAATTTGCAAAATGTCGGATGGAATAAAGATTGAAGATTGATTGCGGAAATAAAGCGAATTACTGTCAGGGGAAAATTGCAGATAACCGTATTTTTTGATGCCCGGAATTTTTAACTCAACGACACTGCCCGATTGAATGTCCTGGACAAACGCACTTTCGACTTTGCTGTATGCCGCGAAATTTCCGTCGGGCGAAATAACGGGAAAAAAGATGTCGCCTGTGTCAGTCAATTTTTGAAATTTGATGTTTGCGATCGAATTTGTTTTCGGGCGCAAATACCAGAACCCCAAAAATCCGACAGCCGCAAGCAAAACCATAGCCGCGCCTATCCACAATGCAGCCTGTTTCCAAGGGGCAGTTTTGGCTGGCAAAAGCTTCGGCTCATCCGCCTCATCTTCTTCAATAATTTCTTCAGTTAAAATGTGCGTCTGGATTTGCGTAGCGAGCAGAATTTCTTTCCTGTTTGAGTTGGCACGCTCTATTGGCTTTTTGATTGAGCGAACGGGCGCGACGAAACGATAGCCGCGTTTAGGAACGGTTTGAATAAAGGCGGCTTTGTCGCGCTCACTGAGAGTTTTCCGCAGCAGCGAAACCGTGTAGTTGATGTTGCTTTCTTCTACGAAAGTTTCGCGCCAGACGGTTTCTAAAAGCTCCTCGCGGCTAACAATCTCGCCGCGTCTTTCGACAAGCAAAATCAGCAATTCCAGAGCCTTCGGCGGAAGCTGAACCAGCTTATCGTTGAACCACAAACTCGGATGCTCCGCGTTGAGGCGAAAGCCGCCGAATTCGTAAAATTGCCCGTTTTTGCTGGACATCGCGTGCCTAATGAATTCCTTACAAATTCCTAATCTTTTCCAAAGGATTTTTTGCTCAAAATATAAGACTATTCCCCTCTCAATTCAAATTTTCCAGCCCAAAGGAAAGCAGAAATTATGAAACGAAAAATCACATTATCAATTGTGTTCATGTTAATCGTTGTTTTGTCGGCACTGACAATCTCGGATTCGACGCAAGCGCAAAACAACAGGCAATATGTCGGCGACACGGGAGTAGTCACTCTGGGGCAGTATCAGATTCTCCGCATCACTGTCATGTCGGACGGAACCAGCAACACGATTATGCGCTTCCGCCGGGCAAGCTATATGCAAAGCGCTTGCAATGGCAGTGTCTGCAAGCTCGAATTAAATGATGAGGATCAATTTTCCAACATTACAATTATGCCGGGCGAAGCCGTTTCGATAGATATTCCGAACAATGGAAACGGAGTGCGCGGGATATTTGCCGTAAGCAAGCCGGTTCGAGCAAACGCGCTGATTATCAACACAATGACCGGACAGGTTGAGGGCATCATCGCCATTTTAATCGCGTGATAAATGCGCCTTGCCGCTTACAAATTGCTGAGGTCCACTAATTATGAAACGCAGAATAATTTTATCAATCGCGCTGGTTTTGAGCATTATTTGGGTTTCTCCGATGAGTTCAGATTCAACGGCAAAAGCACAACCGAATTGTTCGTTTAAGGCGGATACGGGATTTGTAGCCACCGGGGACGGTAAGATTCTCGGTCAGCTTCTTCGCATAACAGCCGTTTATGATTACCCGGGAGAATACGCTCAAAAAATTTTTGTCCGATTCCGGCAGATAGAATACGCGAAGGAAAATTGTCAGGAGGGGGCATGCAAACAGACAGTTGTGTCGGATACTACGACCACTCCAATTCAACTCGTTCCTGGCGCGGCGGTTTCATTCGACACTGTGCCGAGGACTACTAACTCTTCCGGCGTACGCGGGATTATTCTTATCGGCACAGAAGACTTGCAAAAGAGTCAAAATCTGAAAGCAAATGCTCAACTTATTGATCAATCAAGCCAAAAGGTGGTCGCTCTACTCGGACTTCATGTAGATACAAGTCCAATAGACTTAAACTAGAGCATTGCTGAGGTTAAAAATAATGAAACGCAAAATTACATTGTCTATCGCGCTTGTTTAGGATCTTGCCGCGATTGTGCTGATGAGTTCTGAACGTTCAACGGCGGCGTTGGGGAGCTTCAACTGAACGCCAAGATCAGTTTCCTGTGATAACACTTGCGCCGTACGAGGAGGCTTCAACGGACATTACGCCAACTCCAATTTCGTTCCGAGTTTGCTGCATAGTCTTTTAGAAATAGCCGAAATCTGCGAGTAACTACCCAAATCGTCAACCAACAGATCGGAAAGACTGGCGCATTTGTGGCTATGGTTGATTTCGACCCAAACCAAGGAGCTGAAGCGATTCGTCACATTTATGAATTTTCGTAACCCAGAAAGGAAACGACTATGACAACTAACATTGAAAAACCGGTAGGACCCGGAACATTTACCCGTAACTCGTGCAATGTCACCATTGCAGAGGACGGAAAGATTCTCGTTAAGAAAGACGATTGGCTCAGCAAGTATTCCTGGGCATTATACGGCGACTTCGACACGCTCGAGGTGTTTGTTCGCCCGAATCCCGCCATCACCTCCCCGATTCAGCAGATCAAGGGTATCAAGGAAATCGAGGACGTTGACCTTATCGAAACGGGCGAATACCTGATCCACGAACCAACCTACTTTCATTGGATGGAAAAGCGCAGCAATCTGCCCGTGCCGAAGAAACCAAAACCACCCCAAGAAAAGAAGCCCGAAAACGCACGCTCCACGAATTGGAAGGCTGCCAATCTCGGCGGACTGGACGGCACGTATTTAGTCGGCTCAGCCGGCGCGTTTCTTTTGGCATTTCGCAATCTCGATATCAATAAGGATTTCTACCATGTGCTGCTTCGCGCAGGAGGCGGCTTAGGACTTGATTTGGGCAACATCATCAAGGACCTTAAGAAACTGATTCGAGCCTTGGGCGCGGCGTTTCTTATGAAAAAAGCGGCGACCGCCAAATTCGTGCCGGTGATGACTCATATTCCGTTCAGCGCACGAAGCGTAGAAGGTTTAACCATCCGCTGCCACGGCTGGAACGGCAGCACCGGGGGACCGAAACAAAACTACTCTTACGAAAAAATTACAGGTTATACTTCCCGATTTGACTACTTCTCAGTCGTGTTCGAAGAAACTGACTGGGTAGCCCTACCGGGCGGTAGCGTCAATTTCACCGGCGGCAAATTGATATGGATCTGGTGAGCCACAATTGTCGGAGTAATTATTACCCCCATTTGCGGTCTTCGAGCGTCGATTGCAATCCGGGGCGCTTAGTGCGCGCTCACCAGTCTGATACGTCTTTTTGTGATTTTCCGAATGCAGATGAAAAAGAAAATTCGCCGCCAGGTTACAACCGAAACTAAGCAAATCGCTCTTGTGATTGATTCGATGAGTAATAGCGGTTCAAAGTGCGAGATTTGCAGCAAAGATTCACGAATGGTATCGCCGCTTCTGGCGGCAAGGCTTCTGCAGACCGATACGCGGGAGATTTACCGCTTAATTGAAAGAAACGAAATCCATTTTGTTGAAACCCCCACCAAACAGCTTTTTGTTTGTCTCACCGCGCTTCAAAACGCGCTGGCTAAGCCTCGGAAGGCATTGGCGGTTGTCGAAAAGAGTTAAGAAAAAGCGGGCGTATTTAAACGTTTAAACGCAAAAGGGATGAAAGAAAATGAGGGCAAACAGCCTGTCTCGTGCACATCTTTTTCATCCGTCGGACAAGGAACAGCCGGTCCTTCGGTAAACCACTCAACGCTAGTTTTTATCAATGGAGCAGGAGTCAATCAAACAGCTGAAACATGGGATTCGCCGACCAATGCCAATTATAACCGCGTCCGCGATTTCGATTTGGCTCAGGCAAGGCTAACCGAAGCGCAAGTGCAAGCCGTGTGGCTGAAAGTTGCTAATCCGAATCCGACCGTTAGACTGCCCGCGCAGAACGCCAACGCTTTCCAACTCGTTACGCACTAGTTCAGCGACAACAGCTTTAACACTTTGAGCGTTTTTCTCTACAGCTCGTTTGACCGTTTTGATGTGTTTGGGATTTTGCAGAGAAAGAATCGGCTTTCTGCCTTGACCGGGTTTATTGATTAAGTCGGCAATGCCGCCCATTTTCCAACGATCAAACCAGCCATAAATGGTAATGTTTGAAACTTTAAAGAACTGTGCCAATTCTGAACGGTTTTGCCTTAACTTGAAAGAATCAGACATGGCAGCGATTATTCGCATTGAAATCGAGAGCCGTTTTTATGAACTTCTTGCAAGGTTACAAACTCGACATCGGTTAATTTAACAAAGCGCATGAAACTGATATTAAGGCTTCATGCTAAAACATCAAATTAATTTTGCGTGACTGCTTATTACTTTATTGCAATTTAAGTTTCCGAGAGCAAGCTGCAAAATTCAACGATTCGGTTTTCAGCCCAGAAACGGTTTCTGTCGTTTGATTTGGCATCAGCTATGAAACCAACATGACCGCCGTTGGTTGGTGCAAGCAGAATAACGTAAGGATTTTTGGCATCAGAAATTTGATTAAAAGCGGCGAAAGGAACAAACGGATCATCTCGGGCATGGATAATCAACGTCGGAACCCGGATTTTCTCAATTAAATTGAGAGAACTTGACCGTGTGTAATAATCATCAACGTCTCGAAAACCGCCGTATCGTGCCGTAAAACGAGCGTCAAACTCGCGGATGCTGCGGATTTGTTCGATTCCTTCAATTTGATAAAGCTCCGGATATAATTTCTGTACACGGCGCATTCTTTTGTTGAGATTGCTAATAAATCTTCGGTTGTAAATCCAGTTTGAGCGAGACCTGATGGCTTCCGCGCAAGCCGCTAAATCAATCGGAGGCGAAACCGCGGTTACGGCGCGCAGTTGCGACGGCGATTTTGCTCCCCATTCGCCAGCTAATTTTAAGCTCATATTTCCACCCAATGAAAATCCAGTCAGAAAAATCTGTTCGAGCCCGTCTTTTTCAATTAATTCTTCAATCACCCGGCGCAAATCTTCCGACATACCGCTATGATAAAGGGTTTTCGTTAAATGCTCGGTTTCGCCGCAGCTTCGCAGATTAAGCCGCAAAACATTAAACCCGTTTGCAAAAGCCAGCGCCGCCGTTCCGAGCATATAAATCGAATTGCTTGAGCCTTCGAGACCGTGAACCAAAATCATGGTCGGAGATTTGCGGCGCTCAAAAGTCTGCCAGCGACAATGAGCCAACAGGCGTACGCCCGGCTCGACTTCAAAAAACCGCTCTTCGTCATTTTTGAATTCAGCAGTTAATTTCGCCCGGCGCGGATAAAGATAAGCCAAAATGGTTTGGGCGTGATTGTTCTTGAAAGGCGGAAATGGACGAAAGGGCTTGGCTTTCAATTGCCGTTCGACAAGTTTTAAATCAACCGGCGCTGAACTCCCCAAATTATCTCCTGGCGGGGCTTTTAATTGAGTTTTACTTTCCATTTGTATTCAAACTAAAAATATCAGCCTTTTAAAGCGGCAATCAACCTGGTTTCGTTTAGCAGGTCAAAAACAGGTTTCGAGGTACCGTCTCTGACTTTAAGCTCGGTCTCGCTTTAGGTTATGAAAACAAATATTTGATATTCTCCAATTGGCTATGAAAACTTAACTAAATGCCGTACTGTTCTGTTTTGTTGTTTTCAATCTGTTTCTGGCAAATAACGGGCGCAAGAACCGGCAAAACGAACTCCGCTGCCTGCTGCAAAAAACTTGGAGCTTCTTGCGGAAAAAGTTAAGAAACTCGAAGCTAAGATCGCAGCATTGGATGGTACAGCACAAAGCTCAGATTCTTTCGGTTGAATTTGTGATAGACAATCAGCATCGCAAGTCAAAAGGGCGCGGATTTCCTGACATCGAAAATAATGTGTTCAAACGGTGCTTCAAAGCCGCTTTAAAGCAAAATTGCAATTTGAAACGATAATAAAAAATCTTAGTGAAAATTCCAGCAATCAAAATTGAGCTTCCTGCGTGGGTTGAATCCTTTGTCGAGTGGGAAAAAAAATATCAAACGGACGAAGATAAAATGGCTCTGGCGGTAAATCTTTCGCTTGAAAATATCCGGCAAAATACGGGCGGACCGTTTGGTGCGGCAATCTTCGAAGCCGAAACCGGTAAGTTATTGTCGGTCGGAATGAATCAGGTTGTCAGATTAAACAACTCGGCTCTGCATGCTGAAGTTACGGCG
Source organism: Acidobacteriota bacterium (assembly GCA_030863175.1). Taxonomy (GTDB): domain Bacteria; phylum Acidobacteriota; class Blastocatellia; order Pyrinomonadales; family Pyrinomonadaceae; genus JALZCH01. The sequence goes on from JALZCH010000007.1 coordinate 8,482, forward strand.
ATTATGACTGCCCAACAGATTCAGGGCGTCTTTTCGCTTAATTCTCCGGGAGCAGCAAAATATGAATTATTTACTTCCTGCGAACCTTGCTGTATGTGTTTGGGGGCAACGCTCTGGAGCGGCGTTAGCCGTCTTGTTTGTGCTGCGACTAAAACGGACGCCTCAAAAATCGGTTTTGACGAAGGTCCTGTTTACGAAAGCTCTTACGAATATTTGGAATCAAAGGGAATCAGCGTCAAACGAAGATTTTTGCGTGACTCCGCAGTTGACGCATTTTATTTATACGCCAAAACCGGCGGGATTATTTACAATCGTTAGGCATTTTCTTTCTCGTGACGGCGAACCGAAATTAATTCGGCAGCGATGCTGACTGCAATTTCCGCAGGTGTCAAAGCGCCGATTTTCAGCCCGATTGGTGCTCGGATTCTTTCCAAATCATCTTTGCTGGCTCCACGTTTTTCCAGCTCACGAAAAACCTCGCGCACGCGCCGCTCGCTTCCGATCATTCCCAGATAAACGCAATGTTTTTCCTGGCGCAAAATTGCAATCAACGCTTTAACATCATAATCAAAGCCTCGCGTCAGCAAAGCAATAAAAAGTTTTCTGTGTTCGCCAATTCGGTTGATTGCAGTTTCAATCGGCTCATTCAAAATCTCCGCTGCTGACGGATAATTTTCCACATTCGCCCATTCGCTGCGGTCGTCTTGCACAAAAATCTCAAAGCCAATATTGGCAGCAATTTTTGCCAATTCAATTCCGACGTGACCGGCGCCAACGATAAGCAAAACCGGAGCCGGTTCCAAAAGCTCGGCAAATCTATTCACCGTAACTTGTTGATTTTCAGTTAATAAATACGGAGAAATGTGTTGAACGAAGGGCGTTATCAAAACCGTTGTGCTTCCGTTTTCGAGATTTGCCAGAATTTGATTGACGAGACGGAGCGAATCCGCGCCTTGCCAGCGTTCGAGCCAAATCCGCATTCTGCCGCCGCAAATTCCTTCGGCTTGCAAGTTTGTCAGATCAATTTCGACGGCTTGTTTTTCGCCGCTCCGCAATACGATTTTCGCCGTTTCAATGACCTTGGCTTCGCCCGCGCCGCCGCCGATTGTGCCAATTATTTTGCCGGTTTCACAAACAATCATTTTCGCGCCCGTTTCGCGCGGGGTTGAGCCTTTTGTTTCGACGACCGTCGCCAAAACGGCTGATTGATTTAGCCGCAAAATTTCAGCTAACCGGCGAAAGGATTCCATTCTCTTGTTTGACCGGTTTCAACTCATCAACGCGGACCGGAGCTGGCGGCGTCGGCGATTCGTTTTTTACGCGTTCTATTGTCATCAAAATTGCTTCCGGCGTGGCTGGCAAAGCGAGCGGAACATACTCGACTCGATCGGCGAACGCGGCAATTGCCGCACGAATCGCTTCTCGCACAGAAATCGCCAGCATCAAAGGCGGCTCGCCGACGGCTTTGCTTCCAAAAATAACGCCGGTTTGCGGAGCGCGTTTAAGCATCTCGATATTAAATTTTTCGGGAATCTCGCCGATTGTGGGAATTTTATAAGTGCTTGGAGAAAATGTCCTAATGCGTCCTTCATCATCCCAAACGAGTTCTTCCATCGTCAGCCAACCCATCCCCTGTACAAAACCGCCTTCGATTTGTCCCAAATCAATCAATGGATTGATTGACTCGCCGACATCGTGAACAATGTCAACCTGACGCAAACGGAAAGTTCCCGTAAAACCGTCAACCTCAACCTCGGAAACCGCCGCGCCATAGGAGAAATAATAAAATGGTCTGCCAGTATTGGTTTTCACGTCCCAGTGAATATTCGGCGTGCGATAGTATCCGGTCGCCGCGAGGCTGATGCGCTGCTGATATGCCTCCTTGACGGCTTCCGTGAATGAAACCCGGTCAGTCGGGTAATCGCGGCTGTAAATCCAATCGTTTTCAAAAACAAAATCTCCGGCGGCGCCGATATTGAGCATTTTTGCGACAACAGGCGTTAGACGAGCCTTGATATTTTCGCAGGCATCTTTGACGGCTTGCCCGTTCAAATCGGAACCGCTCGACGCGGCGGTCGCCGAAGTGTTCGGCACTTTGTCGGTTGCGGTCGGCGACATACGGACTTTTTCAATCGAAACGCCGAGCGTCCGGGCGGCGACTTGGAGCATTTTCGTATGTAAGCCTTGCCCCATTTCAGTTCCGCCGTGATTGAGCAAAATGCTGCCATCCGTATAAACCAAAATTAGCGCGCCCGCCTGGTTGTAAACGGTTTTGTTAAACGAAATCCCGAATTTGACGGGAGTAATTGCCATTCCGCGTTTTTTATAGGAATTGGCGTTGTTAAAATCAGCAATTTCCTTTTTTCGTTGGTCGAAATCAGCGTTCGTTTTGACTTCATCCCAAACTCGCTCAATTCGGTTGTCGAAAATCTCCTGTCCGTAGGGAGTTGTATTCGTTTCGCCCGCGCCGTGATAAAAATTGCGTTCGCGGACTACTTCCGGCGGTAAATTTAATGTTCGGGCGATTCGGTCAAGAATGTCTTCAATTACGATCATTCCCTGCGGTCCGCCGAAACCGCGAAAAGCCGTGTTGGAAGTTTTGTTTGTCCGAGCGATGCGCCCGAACACTTCAACGTTTGGAATGTAATAAGCATTATCAATGTGAACCATCGCGCGTGACAAAACAGGCGGCGATAAATCGAGGCTCCAACCACCGTCAGCAAACAGCTCGCAGAAAAGAGAAATCAGTTTTCCGTCCCGATTAAAACCGACTTTGTAGTGAGCCAAAAAGCCGTGACGTTTGCCGGTCAAAATCATATCTTCGTGTCGCCGCAGGCGGACTCGCGCAGGGCGACCGGTTTTATGCGCAGCGAGGGCGACAATTGCCGCATATGGATTTGCCTGCGATTCCTTACCGCCGAAAGCGCCGCCCATTCGTAAAACCGTGACGTTTATTCGATTGCCCGGAATTCCCAAAACGCGACCGACGATGATTTGCGTTTCGGTCGGATGCTGAGTCGAAGAATAAACTTGATAATTGCCTTCCGTATCGGGAATTGCCCATGAAGTTTGTGTTTCGAGATAAAAATGATCCTGCCCGTTCATCTCGACTTCGCCCGCAAGCCAAAAATCAGAATCTGCGTTTTCCGGCTCGCCGCGTTTCATTACGGTCGGAATGGTCAAAAAGCTGTCTTTTTCAATCGCTTCTTTGATCGTCAAAACCGGCGGGAGCGGTTCGTATTCGACTCTGACTCGTTTGGCAGCTTCGCGCGCCGTATCTTCGGTTTCCGCTGCGACCCAAACGACGGCTTGCCCCCAATAAGAAATTTCTTCGGTCGGAATCAGCGGCTCGTCGTGAATGATTGTTCCGGTGTCGTTTTCGCCCGGAATATCGTTGGCGCTCAAAACCGTGATGACACCGGGAATTAAATACGCGTCGCTCGCATCAACGGCTAAGATTTTAGCTCTCGCGTGCGGAGCCAAAACCGGATAAAGAGAGAGCATTCCGGCTGGCTGGCGTTGATCGTCGGTGTAAACGGCTTTTCCCGAAACATGGTGCTCAGCGCTTTCGTGTGATTTTGAATTTCCGACATTGGGCATAACTCAATTTTTACATAGAGACGCAATTCATTGCTGCTCTACAATTTGGTAACTTCGATAAAGAATTTTTCGAACAAATTTGCTGTCAGCATTTTTCGATATTCGTCGCTTCCGCGAACATCGGTTAGCGGCGTGAAAGCGTCTTTCAACAATTCTTTGGCTTTCCGGACGGTTTCCAAATTCCAGATTTTGCCAACTAGCCAATCCTCAACCGCACGGGCGCGAATCGGTATCGCCGCCACCCCGCCGTATGCAAGGCGCGCTTTGACGATTTGATGTTCCCGGTTTAAATCAATCGCATACGCAGCCGCCACAATGCTGATGTCATCGGTTCCGCGTTTGCCTACTTTGTAGGATTGTTGCAGGCGACGAGTGGCGTCCGTTGAGATTGTTTTCGGAATTTTGACCGAGACAATAATTTCGCCCGTTCGCAAATCTGTTTGTCTGTAAGCTTTGAAGAAATCTGCCAGCAAAATTGTGCGTTCGCCTTCTGCGCTTGCCAATTTTAATTCCGCGTCGAGCGAAAGAAACACGGGCGGCAAATCGCCAATCGGCGAAGCCGTTCCGATATTTCCGCCAATTGTCGCGCGATTTTTAATTTGTCTGGCGGCAAACCAGTGCAGCATTTCGTCCAGACCCGGAAAAACGCCCTTTAATTTCTCTTCAAGGTGTGTCAACGAAACAGCCGCGCCGATTTCGACCGATTCATCGGTTTGAATCAATATTTTTAATTCGGCAACGTTTTCGGTCGAAATCAAAACCGGAAAATCTTTTGTATGCCAGCTAAATTCCAATCCCAAATCGGTCGCGCCGGCAACCAAAACGGCATTGGGAAACTTTTGGAGCAAATCCAAAGCTTCAGCCAGCGTAGTCGGGCGATAAAATTTTTGTCGGCTTGTTTCAAAACCGAAAGAATCGGTTTTCTGATTTATGCCTTTTAGCTTTTCACTGAATCGGTCTTTGGTTTTCCTGAGCCGCTGCGCAGCACGTCGAATCGGTAAATATCCGGTGCAACGACAAAGATTGCCTTCGATTGCGGCGTCCGTTATTTCGCCGTCGTAATAAGCGGCGAACATACTCATAATAAAACCCGGCGTGCAATAACCGCATTGCGAGCCGCCGGTTTCAATCATCGCAGCTTGAACCGGATGCGGCTTTCCATTTCCAATTCCTTCGACCGTTACAATTTCCCGCCCGGAAACTGCGCCAAGCGGAATCAGGCAACTGTTGACGGCTTGAAAGCAGGGAAGACCTTGCGGACTTTCGCCGATCAACGCAACCGTACATGCACCGCAATCGCCATCGCCGCAGCCTTCTTTGGTTCCGACTCGACCGCTGTTGCGCAAAAAATCAAGCAGAGTCATGGTCGGCGAAATTTCGTCGAAAACCAGCTTTTCGCCGTTGATTGTGAAAGTCAATTTATTGTGCGAATCTCGATTCATTTTTCAGCCTTGTGACCGAGTTATTGACAATTTACGCTCAAACTGGATTTGTCGCAATCGGTTTGGGTGTTTTAAAGCGGATTTTATTCAATAAAAAAATGGAGGACAATTTTGCCCTCCATTTTCTATTCGAGCGGTTACCGCTTTTAATTGTTCGCCTGCAAAGTTCCGCTTTTGAGTTGTTTGAGCAGTTCTTCGACGGCGACCTCAAGTTGCCGGTCGCGTCCGGCGAGATTGTCTTCGGGCGTATTGTCAACTTTAATGTCGGGCTGGACGCCATTATTTTCCATGTTGGTGCGAGTTTTATCAGCCAGATAAACGCCGACTCCCGGAGTGCGGACAGTTGAGCCGTCAATTAACGAGTAACTGCCCGTTCCGATAACAGCTCCCATTGTCGGTGTTCCGATGACTTTACCCAAGCCGAGAGCGCGAAAACCTGCGGGAAACATCTCCGCGTTTGACGCCGAGCGCCAATTTTGGAGAACGACTTTTGGACCGAAGAAACCGGCAGACGGACGTGTCGTCGGCTCGGTTCCGCGCGGCTGCCAAACTTGATATTGGCGTTGCACAAGAATGCCCAGCAGTTCCTGTTCGATGTTGCCGCCGCCGTTCCAACGCTGGTCAATAACCATCGCTTCCTTGTCACGGTACTCGCGCAGCTCTTTTTCAAACCGACGCAAAGACGGTTGATTCATTGCTTGAATATGAATGTAACCGATGCGCCCGTTCGATAATTTATTGACCAATTCGCGGCGCTGTTTAACCCAGCGTTCATAACGAAGCTGGCTATAATTACCCATCGAAGTCGGTTCAATCCGAGTTCGCCAAGCACCTTCCTCCGAAGGTTTGTTGTTAAAAGTGACGGCGACTTTGCGATTGAGTCTGTAGTTGAGCAACTGCCAATATTCATCGCCCGCCCGAACAGGTTTACCATCAATTGCGATAAGATAATCGCCGACATTAACTTTAACCCAATCTTTATCCGAAGGACCTTCTTCGTAAACATGTGTAACGCGATAGCGTCCGGTTTGCGCGTCAGGCTCAAATTCAAGACCTAAATGTCCAGTTGAAGCTCCGCCCGGTTGACCGCTGGGAGGCGGAGCGGCTCCGGTGTGCGAAGCGTTTAGCTCGCCGATCATTTCGTTGATGATGTTCAAAAGCTCTTGCCGGTCGCCGACGTATTCAACGAGCGGACGGTATTTGGCGCGCATTGCGTCCCAATCAGTCCCGTGCATTTTCGGATCATAGAAACGATATTTCATCGTCCGCCATGCGTCGTCAAACATTTCAGCCCATTCCGCCGGACGATCAATTTTGACTTTTGCCGTAAAGTTGATCCGTCGTCGCTGTGCCGACGCAGCCGAGCTTGTCTGGGGCGCAGAGCTTGCGGACGCGCCTGCGGGCAGCGGAGGAGGCATTGAAACAGAATAAACGTAATTGCCTTCCTGGAAGAAAAGCGTGCGATTGTCTCGCGAAACATTCAAATTGGAAATGCCGCCGCTAGGTCCGCCCTGCTGTTGTTGTCCGCCGCCTTCGCCGCCTGGCGCGGTTCCGGCACTGATTCGAGTCAAACGTCTGCCGTCTTCCTGAATTGAATAAATAACTGGAACACTTGCCAAGCCTGCCGGTTCGCTCGTGACAAAAACGATGGTTCTGCCGTCGTTCGAGATGTTGTAATTCGAAACGGCGAAAGGCATTCGCGTGAGCTGGCGAGTTCGCCGTTTGAGTCCGGACCAATCAATATTAATCGGTTTGGCGGGCTGTCTCGCCTGCGTTTGATTTCCGCGCTGCGGGTTTCCGGTTGGATTTCCTTCACCGGCTGTTTGCTGCGCCGCTTCCTGTTCGGCTCGTTCTTCCGGATCATCGGGGTCACGCTCTAATTTCTCGAGCGTTATCGCGTAAAGCTGTACAGAAGTTTGACCTGCGCTGAAATTGCTCGATTCAATTCGCTGAAAATAGAGCTTGCGCCCATCTGGGGAAAATCTGGGATTGGTATCGCTGAAAGAATCGAAAGTCGTTTTCTTCTCGTCGCCGCCTGCCGCTGGAACGATATAAACATCCGAAGTGCGCGTAAAATCGGGTTTTGAAAAGGCAATCCATTTACCGTCGGGCGACCAATCGGGCGAACCGATTGTGCCGAATTGTGAGGCACTTAAAACTTTTGCCTGTTTGTCCGCGACATTGACAACACGCAGCTTATTGTCGGAAGCCGTAAAAGCGATTTGAGTCGAATCGGGCGACCACGAATAACCGAATTTAAGCTCGTCCAAATCCGTAATCTTTTGCGCTTCACCCGCGCCGTCTGAAGCGATGACATAAATTTCTTCTCGTCCGCTGCTGTCCGAAACATAAGCAATCCATTTGCCATCGGGCGAATATTCGACATTACGGTCGCGCCATTGGCTATTGGTAATTTGCCGCAAATCGCCTTCTTCGACGGGAGCAGTGAAAATTTCACCGTGAATCGAAACAACAACGCGGCGCGAATTGGGAGCCAAAGCGTAATCGTCAACCTGTGAATTGTAATCGCGAATCTCGCTCAAGCTTTCCTGAGTTTCGGCGTTGATGTCTAACTTGATCGGCGTCACGCGCTTGCTTGCTAAATCGAGCTTGTGGATGCCGAAATCGTGTTCAAAAACAATCGTTTTTCCGTCCGTCCCGATTGAAGGAAAACGCACGTCACCGGTTTTAAAGGAAGTTACTTTTTCAGCTTTGCCACCGTTTTCGGAAACTCGCCAGATGTTTGTCAAACCTCCGCTGTCGCGATCGCTGACAAAATAAATAAATCCGTCGCGCGCCCACATCGGATATGAATCCATTCCGTCGAAATCAGTCAGATTCGTAAAACGCCTGGCGCCAACATCCATCACAACCACGTCCGATTGCATCGAGCCGCGATAAAATTTACGCCAATAAGCCTGCGCTTTCTGGTTAAAGGCGAGTCGTTTACCGTCAGGCGAATACGAGCCTTGCACTCCCATATCAACTCCGGCGTTCGCGGGCATTCCACCTTCGACGTTAACGACGTAAAGCTTTCCGGCAAAATCTTCGCCGCGCTGACTGGCGAATAGAATGCCGCGCCCGTCGGAAGTCCAGTTCAAAACCGTATCTTCAGCCGAATGGGAAGTTAACTGTTTGACAGCGCCGCCTGCGGCGGGAATCAGAAATACATCGAGGTTTCCGTTGCGGTCGCTTGAAAAGGCGATCCATTTGCCGTCGGGCGAGAAACGCGGATAAACGTCCCTCGCTTTATGCACGGTCAGACGCTGGATGTTCTGACCGTTTTCGTCAGCAGTCCAAACATCGCCCAGATAACTAAACGCCACGCGACCTTGATGATAATGCGGATAACGAACGAGCCGCGCTTCTTTTGCAATTGCCATCGAAGACGCGGCAAAAAGAGCTGCGATTGCGAGCAAATAAATTTTTTTCATCATCTTTTTAAGAACTCAGGAAAAGTTGTCGGATTTGCGTGGCATTGTAGTTGAGTCCGAAAGGCAAATCAAGCGGCGAAACCGAAAACTATTCAATAATTTGGAAGAGAACGGGACGGCTGGGTGAGGCGTCGGAAAGGAAAGCCGGTATTTGCAAATTGAGCAAATAAAAACCGTCGACAACAATTTCCGGCACGAAAATAAATTCGGTGATTGTGTGGCTGATACGAGTTGAAGGATTTACTTCAAATTTTTCTTTTTCCACACTCCAGAAAATCCGGTGATTTGAAAGTTTTCCTTTGTCAAAAAGCCGGTCAATCGAAGGCAAATCCACGAGCAAATGTTTTACTCCCGATTCAACGACAAACCGTAAAGCATCGCTCGAAAAAAAGGGCGGAATTTCTTCTCCGTAATTTCGCGTGCTTTTGCTTTTGTTGTTCGGCAAAGTGCGAATTATTAATGCTTCGAAGCGGTTTTTATCAATTCCTTCAAGAGCTTTTTCCAGCAATTTTTTTGTAATAAATCGGTCTGTTTCGCTTGGCGGAATCGAATAATTTTCGCCTGACAACAATGCGTTTTCCGGTTCAATCGAAATCAGCCTCGCCGGAATAAAAGCGTCTTTTAGGCAATCGTGAATTGAGATTCGTTCGTGCGTGATGTGCCCGACACACTCGGTGTGCGTTCCATTACAATGCGGAATTAATTTAATTTGCTCGAAATTACAGCTTCCGCCGCGCCTCGTATCGCCGACAAGCGAACCTGCCTTGCAAGCAAGCGAGGTCGCTTTTTCCACCCCGTAGGCATTCGGCTGTGCGCCATAGAAATCGAGCGGAATTGCAATTTCCAGAGGATTTTCGCAATCAATTTTGTAAATTTGATTATTTATTTGAATCGAAAGAATCACAATGTTTTAATTCGCTGCATCACTTCATTCAGATCAATTTTACTTGAATCTTCTATTTCAGAGCAGATTTCCATTAATAATTTATCCTGCGCGTTGCCTTTTTGCTTTGCGACAGTATAAGGCAAATCTTCGCGAAATGTGACCATCGAGTATTTTGAAAAATAGTCGGGAAAAATTTGCTCAAGACGTGTTTCAAGCTCTCTTTTCCTGACAAAAACCGGGTCGGCGACAGCGTCCCGCATTTCATAAAAATTTTCTTCCGCCATTTCTGCAATCGCATCGGCGTTTGGCTTGCGCTCTTTCGTGAATTCATCAAAAATTGTCGCCCAATCCGAGCAGTGTTTGTCGATGAGAGAATCCAGAACGCGGCAGTCTTCGAACGAAGCGTTCATTCCCTGCCCGTAAAATGGCACGATTGCGTGAGCCGAATCACCGAGCAGCAAAGATTTGTCGCCGACGTTCCACGGAAAACATTTGATCGTCCCCAAATTGCCGATTGGATTCGAAAAAAAATCTTCAACCAAAGTCGGCATCAGCGGAATTGCGTCCGGGAAATTCTTTTCAAAAAACTTGATTAAGTTTTTCTCGCCGGTCAGTTGCTCAAAACTGTTTTCCCCTGTGTGCGCCAGAAAAAGCGTACAGGTAAAACTGCCGTCGAAATTCGGGAGCGCGATCATCATAAAAGAACGACGCGCCCAAATGTGCAAAGCGTTTTGCTCCATTAAAAAACCGCCGTCACCGCCCGGCGGAATATGCAACTCCTTGTAACCGTGTTCGAGCCAGCTTTGCGAAAAATTAAAGCGCGGAACTCCGCCGTCAAGCATTGCTTTTCTCACTGCCGAGCCCGCGCCGTCCGTTGCAATCAAAACGTCGCCTCTGATGGTTTGGCGTCCGCCTGCTTTGGTATTTTCGACGAGCGCCACGCCTGTTTTGCAATCGAAATTGACGCATTTTCGGTTAAAGCGAAATTTGACGCCGGTTTTTTGTGCCGCGTTCATCAGAGCCATATTTAAACCAGAGCGCGAGATCGAATTGATAAATTCGCCCTGACGACCGCTGTATGGCAACAATTTCGTGGTTCCGTCGAGAGAATGAATCATCCGCCCGCGCATCGGGACGGCTTCGCTGAGCATATATTCATCCATTCCAACATCGCGCAAAGCCGCAATTCCGCGGTCTGACAAAGCCAGATTGATCGACCGCCCTTCGGCAGCGCCGGTTTTTCGCATATCGGCGCGAGCTTCGTAAATCTCGACTTCAATATCGCGTTTTGAAAGGTAAATTCCAAGCAGGGAACCCGCTAAACCAGCGCCAATGATAATGACTTTTTGTTTGCTCATTACTTTCTCAAACAAACTTTTAAAATTTCCGAAAAACGAAACACGTCCGTAAATGTGTTATAAAGCGGAACAGGTGCAACGCGAATAACGTCGGGCTCGCGCCAATCGGCAGCGATGCCGCTGGCAGTAATTTTTTGAAAAAGATCTTTCTCTGCGTTGCGCACCCTGATCGAAAGCTGGCAGCCTCGCTCGTCGGGATTTCGCGGCGTGATAACCGAGATTCTGTCATCTTTGATTTCTGCGAGCAGGAATTCCAAATATCCCGTTAGCTTTTTCGATTTTTCGACCAGATTTTTCATACCGGCTTGCTCGAAAATATCAAGCGATGCTTTCAAAGCCGCAAGTTGAAAAATTGGTGGATTAGATAATTGCCAGCCTTCCGCGCCGCGTAATGGGACGAATTTCGAACCCATCAAAAATCTGGTTTTTTTATCGTGTCCCCACCAACCGGCAAAGCGGGGCAGATCAAAGCTTTCGGCGTGCCGTTCGTGAACGAAAACGCCTGCAATACTTCCCGGTCCTGAATTGAGATATTTGTACGAACACCAAGCCGCAAAATCAACATCCCAATCGTGCAAACAAAGCTCGACATTACCAACGGCGTGCGCCAAATCGAAACCGACAACCGCGCCTGCCCGATGACCGGCTTTGACGATTCTTTCAAAATCAAATTTCTGCCCGGTGTAATAATTGACGCCGCCGAGAAGGATTAACGCAATCGAATCTGCGTTTTCGGCAATGGTTCGCTCGATGTCTTCGGTTCGCAAAAGCGTTTCGTCCTCGCGGGGGATAATTTCTATAAGCCGATTTTTCAATATTTCTTGCGGGCTTCGCCGCATCTCGGCGTCGCAATGAAACAAAATCTGCGATTGAACGGCATATTGATCCGACGGAAAAGCACCGGCTTCGATGACGATTTTGTTTCGTTCCTTTGTGGGGCGATAAAACGAAACCATCAACAGATGAAGATTGACCGTCAGAGAGTTCATAACAACGGTTTCAATGGCTTGCGCCCCGACGATTTCAGCCATTTGTTCGGTCAAAAATTCGTGATAAGGCAGCCACGGATTTTTTGCGTGAAAATGTCCCTCGACTCCGAGCGTCGCCCAATCTTTTAATTCCTGTTCGATATAGCTTTGAGCGGTTTTCGGCTGAAGTCCGAGCGAGTTTCCGTTGAAATACAAAATGTTTTCGCCGTTTGGCTGTTTAGGGATATAAAATTTTTCTCGGAAGCTGTTGAGCGAATCCTGAACGTCCAGTTTAAAAGCAAATTGCTCGGACGCTTCGAAATTAAATTGCATATTTAAAAAAACAGGTCATTCGTAATTCTTTAAAAACCGTATTCTATAATAAATTATGCCGATAATCTGTTTTGAAGGCGCTAGCGCTGTCGGGAAAACGACTCTTTCGAAATATTTGTGCGAAAATTTTAACGCTGTTGCCATCCCGGAAGTGAATTTGCTGTTTAAGAGAAAGCCGAACGAGCCGAAATTCTGGTACTTTGAAAAACAAGTTGAAAGATGGCAGTTGGCGGTTAATGCCTTAAAAAACTACAAGATCGCAATTCTCGACGGCGATCCGTTTCAACCACTTTGGTATAACTGGGCTTACAACTTCGATGTTTTCCAGTCTTTGCAAATTGTCGCCGATTTTTATCGCGAAAAAATAATTGGCGGAAAAATCGCCTTTCCCGATCAATATTTTATTTTGACCGTTAGCGACAGTGAATTGCGTAAAAGGAAAGTCAATGATGGATCGCGAACAAGAAAGAATTTTGAGCGCCACCTGCAATTTATCAAGCCGCAAATTGCCTATTTTAGCTTTATGAAATCAATCAACACTGATTTCATCAAATTTATTGAAAATCGAGAAATCGAAAAAACTGCCGAAAAAATTGTAAATTCAATTTTAGTTGAAAAGCCAAATTGTATCCCATCGCTCGCAGTTTTTGATGCCGCTAAAAAATGGTTGTCCGAGACGAAAGCAGCTAGTTTCGATTGAAACAAAACCAACGAACAACGCGAATTTCGTACGAAGAGCAAAGCGAAAAAGGCAATCACTTTTCCCCAATACCTTTTAAACAAACAAATTCTTTTCTAAATTCAACCACTCAAGCGCAGCGCCATGCAGTAATTTAGCTTTCGTCTGATTATCAAATGGCATTGATTCAATTAATTTTCCCGGCTCCAATTCGCCTAGCGGAAACGGATAATCTGTCCCAAGCGCAACTTTATCGGCGCCAGCCAATTTAATCAGATAATCGAGCATCGCCGCGTCGTGAACAAGGGAATCAAACCAGATTTTGCCCAGATAATCACGCGGATTGCATTGATTGTCGGCGGCGCAAAGATCGGGGCGCACCAGGAAACCATGCTCGATTCTTCCGATTGTCGCAGGAAACGAGCCTCCGCCGTGCGCGAAACAAATTCTTAAATTTTTGCATTTTTCGAGCGTGCCGGAAAAAATAAGCGAGCAAATCGCGCGTGAAGTTTCCGCAGGCATTCCAACCAGCCACGGGAGCCAATATTTCTGCATATCGCGCTCGCCCATCATATCCCACGGGTGAACGAAAACTGCCATTCCAATTTCTTCACAAGCCTTGAAGAAATCAAAAAACTGTGGTTCGCCCAGATTTAATTGATTGACGTTCGTTCCGATCTGTACACCGACCAATCCGATTTGTTTGCATCTTTCAAGCTCTTTGACCGCCAGTTGCGCATCCTGCATCGGAACGGTTCCCAAACCGACAAAACGTTTCGGGTATTCACCGACAATTCGAGCGAGGTCATCGTTTAAAAAATTTGCGATTTCAGCCGCATCTGCCGATTTTGCCCAATAGTTAAACATCACTGGAACGGTCGAAAGCACCTGCACGCAAACGCCAAACTGTTGGCATTCATCGAGTCTTTTTTCAACGCTCCAGCAATTGTCGTCAATTTCGCGGAAAAACTTGCCATCGTCCCTGAGCATTCGGGCGCAACACGGTTTGTGATGTTCGAGCCGAATAAAACCGCCGTAACCGAAACGCTCTTTCCAAACCGGCATTTCCTTAGGCAAAATGTGCGTATGAACGTCAATTTTGAGCATTTTTCAGTTTAAGTGAAAATTTTTTTTCGATTTCAAGCTTCAAAATTTAGAACCGTTTCGGAATGAAAAATTAACTAACAACAGGCGGCGGTTGCATCACCGCGCCGCAGTTTTTGCAGGTTCGCAAATCCTCGTCTCCGTAAAAACGACGAAAGACGCCTTGAAACTGCGTTGTGATGTCTTCAAGCTCGAAATATTCCTCATAAAGTTTCTCGTTGCAATTTTCGCAAAACCACAGCAAACCGTCTTTTTCACCAGTTCGGCGTTTACGTTCGATAACCAACCCGACTGTGTTCGCTCCGCGAACCGGATTGTGCGGAACGCGAGGCGGCAGAAGGAAAATTTCGCCTTCTCGAACTGGTACATCAACGGCTTTGCCATCCTCTTGAATTTTGACCGTAATATCGCCTTCGAGCTGATAGAAGAATTCTTCGCCTTCGTCCCAATGATAATCTTTGCGCGAATTCGGTCCGCCGACGACCATCACGATAAAATCATCGGCATCGTAAGCGCATTGATTTCCGACCGGCGGTTTGAGCAAGTGACGATGTTCTTCAATCCATTTCTGCAAATTAAAAGGTCTTCGAATCGGCATTTTCTAAGCTCCGAGAATAATTCTTAAGTTTGTACAGTTACATTTTAAGCGAAAATGCCTTTCAAGCAAGCCAATTGCGGAAAATCATTTTAAAAAGAAAAAAGGCGCGAACTAATTACTGTCCGCACCTTTTTTCTTTAATCAAGTATTAACTACTTGCCGGTATTTACATACTGAATGCAATCACCTTGATTCTTGAAAGCGATGCCATTTGCCCGTCTATAATTTTTCCATCCATCGTTTTTGCATTGATCCTTATTGGTTGGAGGAGTCGGGAATGAATCGCAGACATCGCCCAGACCATCATTATCAGAATCCTTTTGATCTGCGTTTGCAACAAGCGGGCAGTTGTCGTCGCCATCAGAAACGCCATCATTATCATCGTCTGTATCATTACAGTCGGGAACATTGTCGCCATCAGTATCAATAGCAGTTCCTTCAAAGTCGTAGGTTGTTTCGTCAAATGTGAATGCATCCGTATAGGTAACGAGCCCGGGATTGCCACTTCCTTGGTTGATTCCTACACCAAGAATAGTTGCAGTTGGGTTATTCGCAACAATATAATCCCAGGTTTGATCACAAGCTGGGGTAGCTCCTGCGCATTGACCGTTGAGTGGTTGTGTTGACCACCAAACACCACTACCATCGGCAATCCATTGCTGCCATTGACCGCTGACAACGGATCCTTGATTTGTATTATAAACAGGCTCGAAAACCAAAGTGGCAAAATCACCAGGAAGTAGCTCGCCTCCATTTTTATCAATCTGCACATTAAGTGCTGCAACTTGTTGTGCCGAACCTGAGCTTCTGTAGGTCCAATAACTTATGTCATCAATTACCCCCAACGTTTTACCAACGTGATCATAATTAAACAAAAAAACTTTTTCACTACTAGTGGCTGTTGTTGTTCGAAAACTTCCTGTTCCTTTTGGAGCATTAACAGGTCCATTTACAAAAGCCCCGGCTGTTGGTGGTGTACCGGCACGGGTATAAAGCACCCAGTTATCGGTTGGAGGTGTATTTTCTGCCTGTCTGGTCACATCACATTCGGTTACAACTTGTGTAGCAACCGCAGCTTTAGCAGAATTACTAAAGTGAATAGTGGTTATCACAGCCATGGCAGCAACGATTAAAACTGCCGAAAGAACTAAGAATTTTGATTTTTTCATTGTTATTTTTCTCCTATTGAATTGATCTTGGGATTGATAGTGATTAAACCGTTGACGGTATTGATCACTAATTCTAATTAACTCCAACGAATTCAGGCTTCAGAAATGCCAAGAAAACAGCCCTTGATTTCTTGGCTGGAAAGATTTTCATTACAAATGAAAATCTTTCGACAAGGTAGCAACCTTTGTTTATCTGAAAATAATTAAAAACTAACAAGCATATAGATGAATGTCAAATTCATATTCAATTAAAGTTATGAGCAGAAATGCTTTCGGTCGAATTGATAGCCAAATTCGACTCTATTGTTTTTAAATTTTTGTCATTATAGAAATGCCCGTCAATGTGAACATTCCTAAGTTTTATCGCTAATATATTCCCTCGTAGTTTAAGGGCAAATAAAGACAATTAAGAAACCGGTAAACTAATTGATAAGCTAATCAATCGTCGCAATAACTTTTAACTCTATAGCAATTGGGGTGGGAAGCCGGTTAATTTCTACAGTTGTGCGGCAAGGTAAATTTTCACGGAAATATTCGGCGTAGATTCGATTGTAAGTTTGAAAATCGTCGCGCATATTTGTCAGAAAAACCGTTACGTCAACTATCTTCTCCCAAGATGAGCCGGATTCTTCCAAGATATAACGCACGTTTTGAAAAACGGAGCGACATTGCGCCTCAATGTCATAAGAAAGTATCTCGCCTTTTTCACCTAGTTCGACGCCGGGAATTTGTTTGGTTCCTCGTTCGCGCGGTCCGACGCCGGACAAAAACAATAGATTTCCGACTCGTCGAGCGTGCGGGTACAAACCGACAGGTTCAGGCGCTTTTGAGGAATTGATAATGTTTTCCTTGTTCATAAATTAGAAATTTCTTCAGGTTTGTAAAGGGTTTTAAAACAAAAGTTTATTGACGAATAGATCAAGAGCAGGGAAATGACTGTATCCAGAGATGTAGCTTTTCGGCTAATTTTTACCCTGATTTTAATTTAATTATCTCTATTTTTTTCACCGCCTCAGTTTTAAAACCTTCTTACGGATGAACATATCTTACCACCATTTTTAAACTTGAATGTTTGATGACCGATGCTAGAACTAATCCATCAACTCCGGCTTCGTCGTCCACGTTGGGAAGGTATGGCGACAATCGTCCGCCAATTATTCCTTCGCGCTTTGGAGACAAAAGCAGGATATGAATCTATAAGCTTTGTTAGAAATAAACTCTTCTAAAGAATCAAAGGCTTCTTACAGGCTAATTACCTCAGGAAACTACTGATATTTTGCTCGACCATATTTTGAATATCAGTAAAAATTTTCTAAATCTTCGAGCTGATTTTCTGCTGATTGTCGCGTTTAATAAATGAAGGCGTAACAATCAGTTCTTAGAACTGTTAACCTTTTTCACCTTAATCAATAAACATCAAATAAAAAGATCAGTTTATTGTCGTTTGAAGCTGCTTTTTGGCTCTTTCGCTAAATAGAACTTTACTCAAATTGGATTCAAACTTTTGCATCCCTTTGCAAACCGGTTTCCATGTTTAATTAACCCTAGTGCTATGGAGCCAATCTCATAGTGCTTTAGCCCAAAAACTCGGAGGTAAAATGACAAAAAAAGATAGATTAAAAAAACAATTTAAAAGCAAATTTGGAATTCGATTGGTGCTAGTAATCGGATTATTAGCCGGCTTAGCTATTATCAGCTATCAACCGCAAATAACTTGGGTAGCGCAAACTAGCGCTTTATCCCACTCAAATCAAATCCTGCCTAAGGACTCAGATGGAGATGGAGTTGAAGATTCATCAGATAATTGCCCGGTAACTAAAAATTCTGATCAAGCCGACGCTGATAAAGACGGAGTCGGAGACGTTTGCGATAACTGCCTGAAGTCTTCTAATCCAGATCAATCAGATTTTGATCAAGATGGAGTAGGAGATGTCTGTGATAACTGCAAAGGAGATTATAATCCAGATCAAAAAGATTCCGATGGGGATCGTGTTGGAGATCGCTGTGATCCAGATTTAATAGATTCCGATGGCGATAAAATTCCTGATTCTAAGGATAATTGTCCGTTTAAGTTCAACCCTGATCAACTAGATTCCGATAAGGATAGAATAGGAGATAGTTGTGATCCAGATTTAGTAGATTCCGACACAGATAAAATTCCTGATTATAAGGACAACTGTCTCTTAGTGCCGAACCCGGATCAAAAGGATAGTGATGGTGATGGTATTGGAGACGCTTGTGATGTGGAAAGTCCCTCTGAGCAGATTGACTTGCTAATGAATACTGTACAAAACGCTGGTCTTCAACACGGAATTGCTAATAGTCTCGCAGTAAAGTTGCAAGCGGCTTCAGCTTCTCTAGCAGATGACCAGACACATACAGCTTGCAACCAAATCAACGCATTTATCAATCAGGTACAGGCTCTTTCAGGTAATCAAATAGATGTCGTTTTAGCTGGTGCGCTAATTACCAAAGCTACGCAAATCAAAACGGCTCTAAATTGCCCGTAATTAGATTCAGCTAAAAGATAGCGTTCTTCATACTATCTTTCAAAAATGGAAAGCCGGTCGCCTGTTGTGATACTTCGACCGGCTTTTCCCTTGCTCGTTATTACAAACAAAAATAAAGCCGCTCGTTCAAAGCGGCTTTGGAGACAGGATGAATATGAACTCTAGCCAAAGATAAGACTCCCGTATTTCAGTTTATTTGCAGAAAAAATGTGAAAGCAGTTTACGGCGTCCAATCTCCGTCAATTTCGCCGATCAGAAATGCCGTGTAATTTTCTCCCGCTAGCGAATCGCTCAAAGCAAAATACGGTTTAGAAACAGGATCAAATTTCCAATTACCAACCTGACCTGTATTTGCATTTGGTCCGTTCGCAGCCACAAATCTGAGAATTTGCGTCGCGTCAAACGCTGTTACGCCACTGTCTCCGTCCGTATTTGCCGCTGATTGTTGATTTGGAGTTAAAGCGCAATTTCCACCGGCAGCCACACAGCGCAAAACAAGCGTTGCATCAAAAGCTGTGATGCCGTTGATGTTTGTCGTCTTTGTCGGCGTCACCTTATAGTTTCCCCCTACGATTAAATTCTCAATTTGATACACACCTAAAGAATCGGTCGTGTCGGAAGCAGAGCTTGTTCCAGTTGCTGAAAGCAAAACGTCGTGGACAAGTTTCTGCTGTTGGTTGGCGGGAATAATCGCATATTTGACAGTTCCTGCAA
The DNA here is from genome assembly GCA_030863175.1 of Acidobacteriota bacterium. Classification (GTDB taxonomy): domain Bacteria; phylum Acidobacteriota; class Blastocatellia; order Pyrinomonadales; family Pyrinomonadaceae; genus JALZCH01. Next base: position 27,277 of record JALZCH010000007.1, read on the forward strand.
TCGAAGGATTGAACACTGTCAGAGTAAAACTAGCGTCTGTGGTCGCGTTGCAATTATCTGTTGCTCTGACGGTGATTGTATGCTGACCGGTTGGCGCAGCATTGCTGATTGAAACTGCTCCGCTTGAATCGTTGACTGATATTGTGCGGGTGTAAGTTCCTTGGGATTGCAGCGAATATGTGACTGTTCCGTTATCGCTTGCCAATGACGGATTGACGGTTGTTGAGCCGTTAGATACGACAGCAGCGTTTTGATAATTCAGAGCCGAAGCTGTGTTTGCCGTTACATTGACAATCAGATTAGCGGTTGTTGAAGAATTGTCAGCATCAGTGACGGTTAAAACAACGGTGTTATTTCCAATTGCCGCAAGGCAATCGGTGGCAATATCAGCCGTAATTGCGCCATTGTTGTTTGCAACGTTGGAAATTGTAATGCCAGCGGGAACTATTGTAGGCTGAACCGTTAAGCTTCCTGCTGCTGTTTCGGCATCACTCACAATGGCAATTTGAGAATTGCTTGCCGGGTTGCCTTGTTGTCTGGTTTGGTCGAAGACGGAGATAAAACTTGGTGCCGGGTTGCAAATACGCCTCAAAACAGAGACGCTATCGCCACCTTGGTTAGACGTAGCAATATCCTGTCTCCCATCTCCATTAAAGTCCCAACTGCCACTGAAACTGAGTAATAGCCGACTGGGAAATTAACCATCGGTTCAAAGCTATTGTTTTCGGCGTTTCTGAGCAAAACAAAAACATTATTGCTCTCAGCGTTAACCGCAACAATATCTTGTCTACCATCCGTATTGAAATCTCCGACTGCTACGGATCGAGGATTGCCGCCGACAGTAAAACGAACCGCTTGTGCAAATCCATCGTTCGTTGCGTTCCTCAATAAAACAGTGACATTATTGTTAACACTATTGTTAGTTGAATTAGCAACAACAATATCCTGTTTGCCATCGCCGTTAAAATCCCCGACTGCCGCTGAGTTGGGTCCTTCATTGGCATCAATATTTATTGCTGTTTCAAATCCGTTATTTGTAGTATTTCGCAATAGCAAAGATACGTTGTTGCTGCCATTATTAGCCGTTACAATATCCTGTTTGCCATCACCGTTTAAATCTCCGGTTGTTACGCTGACCGGACCAATGCCGACGGGAAAATTAACTGGCGGATCAAACCCGGTGTTCGCAGCATTTCTGTACAAAACTGAAACCTGATCTCCGGTACCATCAACTACAACAATATCCTGTCTGCCATCGGAATTGAAATCCCCAACTGCTATTGAGATGGGACTATTGTTGGCAGCGTAACTAAACCGTGCAAATCCATCGTTTGTGGCATTTCTCAGCAAAACAGAAACTCTGCGGGAAATAACATTAGTCGTGGCAATATCCTGCTTGCCATCAGCATTGAAATCCCCTACCGCTACAGCGTAAGGGTTAATGCCGGCAGGGAAATTAATAGCCGACTCAAATCCGTCATTTTCTTTATTTCTATATAAGACTGAAATGTTATCGGTAAACTGGTTAGCGGTAACAAAATCCTGTTTTCCATCGGCATTGAAATCTCCGATAGCTAATCCGTATGGGGCATCTTCGACAGTTAAATCAACTACCGGAGCAAATGATGAAGCCCCGAACGCGCTGCAACCTGTCGGAGTAGTTACAGTAAGATTAAAAGTTTTGGTAGCTGTTCCATCCGCGTTATAAGCCGTAACTGTCACCAAGTATGATTCACCAACATTATTTGCCGGATGAGCATTCGTAATGCGAACTATTCCGGTAGTTGGATCAACTTCGAGTTTGCCTTTGAAATCAGGTGTTGTTGTGGCAGTTGCGCTCGATGCATTAATCGGCTGAGCATCCGGGGCAATCGTTATGTTGCCGCTTAGAGCAACAGTTGAGTGGGCATAATTGCTCAGCGTCGGCGGCGCTGTAACTGTCAAAGTCTGAATTGCCTTGTTGGCGGAACTATTCTGAAAAGCTTGTTTCATCGAACCCGATACAAACGGGAACAAAGCTGTCAAACTGATTAAGCCGACAATATAAAGTGAGAAAAAAAGGAATTTGCGTTTGTAAAGGCGATAAAAATTCATTTCACATATTCCCGAGCAAAAGAAAAGCCTGCTATCAGTTATTCAAGAATTTTTCAAACAAAAACAATTGAGTCTGAAACAAACAAAAATCAAGGGTAAATCTGATTTGCAACCAAGAATAGGGACTGAAACCTTAAGCCAGACTTTGCCAGTTAGAAAGAGTGTTTGAGGTTGAAAACAATTGCTCTATTTAAAAAACAAACATTTACTAACCAAATGTTAATTTATTAGATAAGTTACGGATTCCATTATACATACTCAACACTTTATTACAAGTTGGAAGACTATAGCGCTTCTCAAATGAGTGCGACCTGATAACCGCAATGGCGAAACCAATTACGGCAGTCTTGTTTCGTTATTTGTTTCAATGCCCAATTTAATGCTTCTTCAAGCATTTCATCAGTTGGCGC
>JALZCH010000043.1 GCA_030863175.1 Acidobacteriota bacterium
TCATATGCCCAAACTCACCCGCAATTCCCTGACCTTTGCCCGTTCCGCGATAAACTTCGCCGCCAATGACCAATCCAACACCGATTCCCGTTCCCGAACGAACCAAAACAAAATCCTGAACAACGCCGCCATTTGTTTTCTGCAAACGCAGACGAGATTCGTAAACCGCGGCAGCAGTCGCATCGTTTTCCACGACAATTTTCGTCACGCCGCACGGTTTGCATCGGAAATCAGCGTCCTGAAGGCGATCGGCAATGGCGACATCGCGCCAATCGAGATGCGGCGCGTAAAGCAGCTTGCGGCGTGCAGCGTCAATCACGCCGGGAACACTGATGCCGATAACTCTCAGCTTTCGTTCGGGGAATTGTGCGGACAATTCGGTCAAATTATCTCGCACTAATTTTAAAGCATCTTCAGGATTGTGCGGCGTTTCAAATTCGATTTCACCGAGGTTCGCCCCGCTCAAAGTCGTCAAACCGACTTGCGAGAGCCGGACACCGAGACTCACGCCCGCAAAAACTTCATCATCGTTGTTAAAAATCAATCCGACCGGAGGTCTTCCCTGCCCGCGACTGATGTTATTAAGAGATTCTTCGCGCACAAGATTGGCGCCGATTAACGGTTTGAAGGTGTCCGTTACGGTGCTGCGATTAACGCCAGCGCGGCGCGCAAGCTCGATTCTCGAAACCGGCTGACCGGCTCTCAACAGACGCAACAGCAAACGAGCGGTTTTAGCCGGACTCGCTGCCTCCGACCTTTGCGAAGTCGAAACTGTTTGCGTATAAAACGAATCTCTCATCAAAATCCTTTCGGAAGCTTATAAACTCACGGTTTGCTCAGCCCAGAATTGAAACTCGCGGTGTTTGTTTTCTTCGGCTTTCGCCAACGCCTCGCCGCCCGCGACTTTACGAATATGTTCAAAAACCTGCACGCCGACTTGTTGGATAGTTTCCGTGCCTTCAATAATATTTCCGGCGCTTAAATCAATGTCGCGGTTCATTCGCTCGAAAACGCGGTTGTTTGAAGCCAGCTTAATCACGGGCGCAATCGCGTTGCCGATAGTCGTTCCGTTTCCGGTCGTGAAAACAACAACGGTCGCACCGGCTGCGACCAGCGCGGGCGTTGATTCCTGATCGTAGCCGGGACCTTGCATCAAATTCAAACCGCGATTCTCCGGCGCTTCGCCGTATTCGCAAACTCCTTCGACACGCGTCGTTCCGGATTTCGACATCGCGCCGAGCGATTTAATCGTGATGTTCAAAAGCCCCCCGGCAATATTTCCGGGCGAAGGATTGTTGTTCAGAACGCCGCCGAACTTTGAAGCGTAGTCTTTGTACCAATCAATCATTTCGTAGATTTTTCTGCCGGTCTCGGCGTCCTTAGCGCGGTTGGCGACAATGTGTTCGGCGCCACAAAATTCCGGTATTTCAGTAATAATCACGGTTCCGCCCGACCGGACGAGCAAATCCGCCGCTTCTCCTAAAGCCGGATTCGCGGAAATGCCCGAAAAACCGTCTGATGAGCCGCATTTCACGCCCAAAACAAGCTCGCTGACGGGAACTTCTTCGCGAACGTTTTTATTTACTTCCGGCAGCATTTCCTGAACAATCTGCAAGCCGCGCTCAATCGCCGCCTGCGTGCCGCCGATTTCCTGAATGCCGATTTTGGCAATCGGTTTATTAAAAGATTTTTCGCGTTTGAGCAGATATTTTTCGACTTTGGCGAGATTCGTTTTTTCGCAGCCCAAATCTATCATCACGACGCCGCCGACGTTGGGATGATCGGCGTAATTCGTCAGAATTCGCAGCATAATGTCGAGGCTCGAACCATCCTGACAGCCGCAGCCTTTGTTGTGCGGAATCGCCACAACGCCGTCCACGTTCGGGAATTTTTCGCGTTTATAGTGCAAAAATTCCGCCATCATAGAGATCTGCTGCGCCTCGTGGCTTGCGCACATCGAAGTCGGCAGGATGAGAATAAAATTGCGCGTCCCCGTGCGTCCGTCCGGTCGGCGAAAGCCCATAAAAGTTTCGCGCGCAAATTCGGGAATATAATCCGGCGCCGGGTTGTGCAAATCTTCGGGCAGATCGCGCACGACCGGAACATCGTTGGTCATATTCTTGTGCGTAATCCACTCGCCTTCTTCGATTCCGAGTGAGGTGCCGATCGGCTGATTATATTGACGAACATAATCTCCGGCAGGAATCGGTCTGATGGCAAAACGATGTCCCGGCGGGACGGCGTCTTTTACTTTTATCGCGCGACCGTCGGACAGAGCGACAACCAAACCCGGAAAAGTTTCGGTTTTAACGACCGCCACATTATCTTCGGGGTTGACAATAATCGCATACTGGCTGATTGCCACGGCGGTTTGTGTATCGGTAGTAGGCATTTTTATTAAAATTATCTTAAATTATTCAGCTAAAAGATCAGGCAAAACCAACGAACGCACATTCGGATGCAGCCGCAGCCACAAGCCGGGATTTTCGTCCATCTGTTGAGCGCGCGTTGTTAAATCGTTTGAAATTTCCGTTTCCAAAACGCGGCGAAAGCTCGGAATTTTGTTCGGCGCGGACGAGGCGTCAACGATAGACTGGACGACTTTTCGCGCTCCCAAAATCGCTGCCGGCGCTAACGTCAAAATATGTGTCGCCGCTCGGCATTCCGCTTCGTCTTCTTCGGTCACGCGGCTGCCACCGGCTTTAAATTTACTGATGTGATGTTCCAAAATTGTTTCGGAAATCGGAATAATCCCCGCCAAATCGCCAAAAACCGCTCCGGAGTTTGGTTTGATGTAAGCCAGATGCGATGCCGCATTTGCTTCGGGACCTAAACCAAGAAAAAAAATATCAATTCCGCCAAGCGATTCGAGTTTTTCTAAATATTTGATTAGCTCGCCTTCCAAATCGTCAGTGTCGGTCTGCATCGGCGTAAAGCTTTTGATTTTCTGAAAAAACTCATCGCCTAAAAGTCTTTCAAAATCGCGGACAAAACTAAACCCGTTGTTCATCCGCATCGGTGCGAGCGCGTCCTGCGTGAAAACGTGAAGCCGTGAAAGAAGAGCGTCCAGCTCGCCGGTCGGAATTTTTTCGTTAATCAAGCGATACATCGCCTGCGCGCCGCGCCCGCCGAGCAGAAGCATAACAACGTCGCCGCCTTTACCGCGTGCAACCGCCTGCAATTCTTCGAGCATTGCGCGACCAACCGCCGCTTCCGATTCCAGAACTTCGTATTTGTAGGGCGGAATGTTCTCACGCGAAAAGATGTTTTGAATTTCCGGCGTTTCCCGGTTCAGCCAAATGTTTTCGCCGACTGCTCGGCGCGTTATATTTTTTTGGGTTGAAGGTATCACGTTTTTCTTTGTTCCCCGCTCTTAAAATAAAAATGATTAAATATTGATGTCGTATAAAAAACGAAAGCGGCTAAAAGCAGTTTCCGATTAGATGATTCTAACAAACTTGCGCACCAAACCTCAAGATTGGTTTAACCAATTTAACGAGAAATTATTTTCTAACATACTTTGAAAGAGAAAACAAATTTTCTTTGAATATTTACATTTCGCTGCTTTTATTAGTATAGAATTAGCACAGAAAGCTTGACAGAAATGTTTTTGCGATGTTACATAATAGAACAACCATTCATCAGTGGTTTTACCTTTTACCAATTTGTACTTAAATTAGGCGTTCGATTATCGTCTTGTTTTTTTAGTCGTTCCAACTCGACGCCTAATTTATCGTCTAAGTTTATCTAAACGTAGGATTTGAAATAATAAATGGGCTATTCGCTTTTGGAATTAAACGGAAAAACAGCAGTCGTCATCGGGGGCACAACCGGAATCGGGCGTGCCATTTCGCACGGTTTGGCTGAAGCCGGAGCCGATGTTGTTGCTGCTTCGCAACGTGTAGAAAACGTTGAAACGGTTGCCAACGAGATCGAAGAGCGCGGTCGGCGCACAGTGCGCGTGACCTGTGATGTCAGAGACAGAAATTCGATTCAAAACGTCTTTGACGAAACAGTGGCAGCTTTCGGAAAAGTTGACATTTTGGTTAATTCAGCCGGTATTACCAAACGCGCGCCGACGATTGATTATCCCGAAGACGTTTGGGACAACATTTTCGACATCAATCTCAAAGGCACTCTGCGCGCCTGCCAGATTTTCGGGCAGCATTTTATCGAAAGACGATATGGCAAGATCGTCAACATCGCGAGCCTTTCGAGCTTTGTTGCGCTTTTTGAAGTCGCGCCTTACGCAGCCAGTAAAGCAGCGGTAGCGTCGCTGACCAAATCTTTAGCCGTCGAATGGGCGCCGTACAACATCAACGTCAACGCCATCGCGCCCGGCAATTTTCCAACCGATTTAAACCGTAAATTATTAAACGAAACACCGCGCGGACAGGAATTTTTAACCCGCACGCCGATGAAACGCTTCGGACGAGTCGAAGAATTGGCTGGAGCGGCGATTTATCTGGCATCGGACGCGGCAAGCTACGTGACCGGCGAAATTTTATGCGTTGACGGCGGATTTTTGGCTTCGGGCGTTAATCAATAAAGATGTCAATGCTATCCGCTGCCTTAGACGCTACCGGCATAAAAGTTCCCGTATCGAACAAAAAAGTGAACGGCGCTGATTTACAAGAAAAAACCGAACGATTGGTAAAAATGCTCGCCGCAGAAAATCTGGGCGGCGTTTTAATCAATTCACAGCACAATTTTGCCTGGCTGACGGGGGGCGCAAACAACGGAATTGACCAAAGCCGAGAAAACGGCGCGGCGACAATTTTTGTTCGCAGCGATGGTAAACGATTTGTGCTGGCGAGCCGGATCGAAATGCCGCGAATTTTAGCTGAAGAAATTTCAGCCGAAGATTTTGAGCCAATTGAATTTGGTTGGGAAGAAGAGAAGGCTTCCGGAAATTTTCTGACAAACCGCGCATTTGCGTTGCTGACCGATGATGAAAATCTCGGTTCCGACGTTCCTTTGAGCGCCGACGCTCGAACGATTGAAGGCGCAATTGCTCAGCGCCGCTTTGAATTAACGGAAACAGAAATCGAAAGATACCGAACGCTCGGAAAAGACGCCGGAACAATTATTGGCGAATTGGTGAAATCGCTCGAACCGGGACAAACTGAGCTGGAGATTGCCCGTCTTGCATCAGATGCTTTGGCGCAAAAAAATATTCGTTCGGTGGTGACGCTCGTCGCAGCGGATGAAAGATTGCAAAGATTTCGCCATCCGGTTCCAACCGATAAAAAATGGGAAAAGACAGTGATGATCGTCGTTTGCGCTCGTCGTGGAGGCTTGATCGCATCGCTGTCGCGAATTGTCTGCGCCGGAAAAGCGCCGGAAGAATTAAAGCGAAAAACGCTTGCCTGTGCCGAAGTCAATGCACGGCTTTTAGCAGCGACAAGACCCGGCACGACCGGCGCCGAAGCTTACCAAACCGCCGCCATCGCGTACGAAGCGGCTGGTTTTGCCGGTGAAATAAACCTACATCATCAAGGCGGAGCGACCGGCTATCGCACGCGCGATTGGGTGGCACATCCTTTATCGAACGAAGTCGTCAAAGCGAATCAGGCTTTTGCATGGAATCCTTCGATTTCGGGGACGAAAACGGAAGAAACCTGCATCGTTTTCGACGATGAAGTCGAAGTCCTGACGACTTCGCCCGAATGGGAGAAAATTAGAGTTGAAATTGACGGGCGGGAGTATTTTTCGCCCGGTATTTTGTCTATTTAAGCGGAGAAAATTTAATAATGAGTAAACCAACGGATCCATTTGAAGCGGCTAGCTCGGCGAAATCGGAATCAGAAATCGCGCCTCCGATGTCCGCCGGCGCTTCGGCAACTGGCGCTGCGGTCGCCGCTCTCGACGAAATTAACACGCGCATTGGCAGACGCCGCTGGTTAATCTGCGCGCTTTTATTTTTTGCCGCAACCATCAACTACATTGACCGCCAGGTGATCGGCATTTTAAAACCGACGTTGCAAGCCGAAATCGGCTGGACTGAAGTCGAATACAGTTGGATCGTTTTTTCGTTTCAGGCGGCTTATGCAATCGGGCTGCTATTGGTCGGGAATTTTATTGATAAAGTCGGCACGCGCGTCGGCGCTTCCGTCTCGATCACGGTTTGGAGCATCGCGGCAATGGCGCACGCAATGGCGTACTCGGTACAAGGTTTTGCCGCCGCTCGTTTCGCGCTCGGAATCGGCGAAGCCGGTTATTTTCCCGGCGCAATCAAAACCGTTTCCGAATGGTTTCCGAAAAAAGAACGCGCTCTGGCGACGGGCATTTTCAACGCCGGAACCAACGTCGGCGCGCTCGTCACTCCGCTCGTCGTGCCGTGGCTGGCAATAACTTACGGCTGGCAGGAAGCGTTTATCGTGACGGGCGCAATCGGTTTCGTCTGGCTCGTTTTCTGGCTTTTGATTTATCGCAGACCCGAAGAAGACACCAGACTCTCGAAAGCCGAACTCGCCTACATTCGCTCGGATCCGCCCGAATCAACCGAGAAAATTCCGTGGCTGAGGCTCTTTCCGCATCGCCAAACTTGGGCGTTTGCCATCGGCAAATTTTTAACCGATCCGATCTGGTGGGTTTATCTGTTCTGGCTGCCCGATTTTCTGAACAAACAGCACGGTTTAGACCTCAAAAATTTCGGCATTCCGCTCGCCGTCATTTACATTATCGCCGATGTCGGCAGCGTCGGCGGGGGCTGGATTTCTTCGGCTTTGATAAAACGCGGCTGGTCAATCAACGCAGGGCGTAAAACGGCGATGCTGATTTGCGCGCTGTCGGTCGTGCCGATTGTGTTTGCGGCGACCACTGCAAATCTGTGGGTGGCGGTTTTGTTGATCGGAATCGCGGCGGCGGCGCATCAAGGCTGGTCTGCCAATATTTTCACCCTCGCTTCGGATATGTTCCCGCGCCGCGCCGTCGGCAGTGTGGTCGGAATCGGCGGAATGGCTGGTTCAATCGGCGGTATGCTGATTGCGCTCGTCGTCGGTCAGGTTCTGACTCTAACGAACAGCTACGTTCCGATTTTCATCATTGCAGCTTCGGCTTATCTGGTCGCATTGGGAATCATACACCTGCTTGCGCCGCGGCTTGATCCGGCTGATGTTTAAAGCTCAATAAGCTGAAAATCGGCAAGAAATAAAGCCTCGCAACTGCGAGGCTTTATTTGTACCGCATTTCTTTGGAATTTTGCTTTATCTACCGTCGCGCGGATATTTCTGCAGCATTCCTTCTTCGCCCATCAATTTCTCGATTGCGTCGATTTCCGACGGCACAAAAGTCGTTAAAATATCAGCGCCTTTGTCCGTGATGACAATAACGTCTTCGAGCCGAACATAGATTTTTTCTTCCGGCACGCGCAAAGCGGGTTCAATCGAAAAAACCATTCCCGGCTGAAGCGGTCCGCCGTCGTAACCGCCGACATCGTGCGTTGCCATTCCTATCCAGTGACCAAGCATCGAGCGCGGGTTGTTTGCCGAACGCTCGTAACCTTCGACAAATTCGCGGGCGGCTTTTTCGTAAATCGGTTTGGAAAACTTCGAGCGCGCCAGGATTTGTTTCATTTCACCAGCCGCAGCCCGTTTGATTGCCGGAGCGGTCAAGCCGGGTTTGATGTTTTTCAAAATCGAGTTGTAACAATCGAGATAAAAAGAATAAAGTTCGCGCTGCCAATTGCTGAACCTGCCGTTAACAGGCATCATCCGCGTCACGTCCGACATGTAATAACCGACATCCGGCGCGTAATCCATCAGGAGAAAATCGCCGTCTTTCATCACACGCTTTCCGGCGTTGTAATGCGGATACCAAGCGTTTCGCCCCGACGCGACGAGCGAATAATAAGCGTCGCCCTGTGCGCCGTTGCGGTAATAAACGTATTTCGCCATTGCGTCCAATTCATATTCCGTAATTCCCGGCACAGTCGAACGCATCGCCTCCATCAGAGCGAGACCCGAAAGGCGCGTCGCTTTTGTGATCAAAGCGATTTCGCGAGGGCTTTTAATCAACCGCATTTTGTCCAGAGTCGGCGTCAAATCTTTGATTTCGAGCTGCGGATAACGAGTACGCAGTAACTCTATAAAACGGCTTTCGCGCGATGCTGCGCCGTCCCAGGCATCAGTCGTGCTGTCGGCAATCGCGCGAACCGCTAAATCGCGGCTCATTGCAAAACCTTCCGACGGGCTGAATGGTGTGTAAACTGTCCGGTTGTTGCGAGAGTAACGTGACAAATGCTCGGAAAGCATTTCGACACCGAAAACGTTATCAATTCCGGAGAGCTGTTTGACCATTTCGGCGTCTTCGGCGGAAAGCAGCTTTCCTTCGCTGCGTTCACGCCCTTCGTTGCGGTGCGGCAGATAAAGCGTGGCAACGCGTTGCGCGCCGTCAAGCAGCAAATAAGCGTGCGGCACTTCGATGCCGGACAAATAATAGAATTCGTTCGATTGACGAAAGCGCACATAGCCTGCGGGACTCGGCGCGCCCTGCAAAACTGCGACGCCGTTTTCGCCGATTTGCGCGAAAATCTTGGCGCGTCGCTCGGCGAATTCCTGCGGCGGAAAATCGGTTGTGAAAAGCGGAATGTCTTCCTGCGCTTTAACTGATGGAAAAGAGAACAGAATAAGCCACAAAGCTAGTAACAGAATGCCTGAACTTTTCTTCATTTTGGTTTTGCCTTTGATCTTTCAAGGTATGTTGACGAGCATCTTACCCGGTTAATCAATTCGGCTCAACCGTTTTTATCTGTGAGCGGAGAAATATTTGCAATCTCGCTTTGCTATACAAATCCAAGCAAATTCCTTATTTCCTTTTATTAAAGCTTTTAATTATTAAGGCTTTTAAGAATTTTTGTTTCATTCAACCACTTCAATTAAATCTTTAATTGAGTTTATTTTTTACTTGTTTTTTGTCGCAGCTTCCGGTTTTTTGATTTCGGGCGGCAGCGGCTGGGCGAAAATCTTAATTAAAATGAGAGAAAATTCTTTTCCCGGAGAATTGATTCGATGATGCGGCGTTCCGCGCGGGACGATGATTAAATCGCCTTTTTTGATTTCAAACGTCTGCCCGCCAACGATTCGCACCGCGCGCCATTCGCCCGGCGCGGTTTCGCGCGGATTTTCCAGTTTTCCGCCCAGCGTTAATCGCGCAGCGCCTTCGAGGACGTAATAAACGTCGTCCGAATCGTCGTGAGATTCGGCTTCGGCGGTGTCGCGCTTTTTGTCGTGCTGAACGGCGACGCGAAGCTGCGTTCCTTCGCCGCCCGTTAAATCTTCGGTTTTATTGTCACTGCGCAGAGATTTCTCCAAATCCGCCATTGATTGTGCAGTTTTTACGACAAATGGGCGAATCGGCGCGGCGGGCTGACGGTTTTGCGCCGATGCGCCAATTGCCAAAGTCGAAATAAAAAAAGCCAATAACAGAATTTGTCTACAGTTTCTAATTTTCATAATCGAAAACTCCCTTATTTCGCTTGATTGAGCAGCCAGGCGCTCAATTCGCGCGCCGCTTCGTGATTTTGGAACAAGCCGTTCATTTTGCGCCCGTCAACATATTCGTTGTAGAGCCACGGATCGCCAAGCGCGAAAACGGTTCCTTTGCCGTGTTTTGAAACCGCCATTATCTTATCGCCGTTCCAATCTAGAATTGATCGCGCATTTCCCGACAGCGTCAGCGTTGAGACTTCCTTCAAAAACAGCTCGCGGGCGCGTTTGAAAACCGGATTTCCGTCCGGCACATTGACTCTGCCTTGTTCATATTGGTCGTTTTGCACGCGCAATTTACTGTCTTTGTTAAACTCGACGCCGAATTGTTTGGCTAAAACGTTCCAGTTATCAAACTCGGCGTTGCCGAAATCATTTCCAAACAAAACCAGTACGCCGCCGGCTTTTACCCAATTGGCGATGTTTTTCGCATCGGTCGGCGAAATAAAATTCGGTTTTTCGGTTTCTTTTTCCGTATCCGGGTCAACGATGATGTAAATGCTCGCGTTTTTCAGATTGGCGGCGGTCGGAGCGGCGGAAAGCGTGTCGAGCGATGCACCGTAAGATTTAAATTGTTCGCCCCAGGCGTAATAACCCGGATGATTTTTTTCTTCCCATTTGTAATGCCAAACCGTTCCGTCTTTGCGGACTTCGTGATTGAAATAATCGTCCAAAACAACAATTTTGCCAGCGCCTATGCGCCCGCCGCGTTCGAGATTTTCCATTTCAACTGCCGCCATCACAGCCGGACCTAAGCCTTTGGCGTCGTTTGTGCGCAGCTTTTCCGACATATAATACTCGTAACTGCCGTCGCGATATGGATTTCCGCCCAAACCGGAAACCGAAACCGTGCCTTCCCAATCAAGCGTTCCGTCCGGTTTTTCTTTGATAAATTCCTTCTGTATTCCAGCCCAGCCTTTTCTTGCGGTCTGCAAATATTTTTCCGGTAAATTGCCTTGCCGCACGCCTTTCGCCAGCGAGTAAACGAACATCGCCGAGGCGGAAGATTCATGATAATTTTTCTCTTTTCCTGCTAAATCAATGATGTCCCACCAGAGACCGTCTTTGTCCTGATATTTCGCAATCGCTTCGGCTTCGCGCTGTAAAATCGCGACCAATTCGCCGCGGCGCTGATGGTTTTTCGGGAAATAATCAAGCGTGTCAACGAGCCCCATCGCGTACCAGCCCATTGCGCGTCCCCAAACGTGCGGGCTCAATCCGGTTTCCTTGTTCGCCCAACGTTGCTCGCGCGATTCGTCCCAGCCGTGATAGAGCAATCCGGTTTTCGGATCGCGGGCGTGTTTTTCCATCCAGACAAATTGGTTGGCAATGTCGTTCCAATTGTCTTCCTTAAAAACCGTCGAATATTCGGCGTAAAACGGCTGTCCCATATAAAGACCGTCCAGCCACATTTGCCAGGGATAAATCTTTTTGTGCCAGAAACCGCCTTCTTTCGTTCGCGGATGAGTTTTTAATTGCGAGCGCAAAAGCTCTACGGCTTTTTTATATTTTGCATCGTTCGTTACGCGGTAAAGCGTCATCATTGCGCGCCCCGGCGTAATGTGGTCAATGTTGTATTCTTCTATCTCATAACCTTTGATAGTTCCGTCGGGCTGAAGCCAATAATCCATTCCCGCTTTTATGAAATTGAAATATTTTGGATCGCCCGTCCCATACCACACCTGCTCGACGGCTTTTAACTGAACGCCTTGTTCATAATTCCACTTGGCGGGAATTCCCGGCGGAGTTTTGTCGTCAATCCAGATTCGATTCATCAAAGTATCAGTCAAACGCCCGGAAAGCGGTTTCGTCTGAGTTTGAGCAAAAACCGTTGCAGTGAACAAAAAAGCCAAAAGAATTAAATTTGTCGCTATCTTCATAATTACTGTTATTTTTTCAAATATTTTCGCAAGCCGATTTTTTGATCTTTAATTGCGGCGACCACCAGGCGCGCCATCTCTTCGGCGCCTTTGGGATTGAAATGCGTGTTGTCGTTGACGCCGTTCGGGTAATTTGCATTTTCTCCGGGTTGAAGCTGCAGAAACAGTTTTTTTGATTCTTCAACGCCGTAACGAACGAGAACCTGTTCGCTCGTCTGGTGCATATCAATCAAAACGACTTTGTATTCTTTCGCAATTTCACGAACGATTCCGGGATAAACGCCGTGCTGGTCAACAAATTTCCCCTGCGCGTCGAACTTGCGGCGCATCACCGGCGTCAGCAAAACCGGCGTTGCGTTTTTCGCCCGAACTTCCTCGACAAAACGAATCAAATTTTTCCGGTAATCATCGGGCGGCGTGTAGCGGTCAACTTTCTCCTTTGATTGATCGTTATGCCCAAACTGGATAAAAACGTAATCGCCTTTTTTCAATTTATCAACAATCGCCTGCCAGCGATTTTCGCTGATAAAAGTGCGCGTGCTTCTGCCGTTTTGCGCGTGGTTTTCGATTTTGACTTTCGCCGGATCGAAATACTGCTGAAACATTTCGCCCCAGCCGGTTTCCGGGCGTTTCTCCGGCTTTTTCTCAGCCATCGTCGAATCACCCGCCAGATAAACCGTAATCGGCTGCGTCTGAGCGAAAGCAAAAACATTCAAAACCAAAATCAGAGACAAAATGCAAAACGATTTCATAATCGGATTAATTCGGAAATTTTAACGGGGCGGCTTTTCTCGATGCTCGTTCGCGCGGCAACTCCCGTCAAAACCGACATCGCCCCGGCTCTCGCGCTCGGAAGTTTTAAATAATCAGGAACTTTTGCGTTTTTGAAAATAACGTCGCGCAGTATGTTGTCGCCGCCGGAGTGCCCGCCTTTGATTTGCGGCATCGGAACTTTTTCACGCTTTCCGGTAAAGTTTTTGGTCAAATAAGCGACCGATTCTTCTTCGACTTCCCACGGCTGACGCTCATAATCGCGTATGTCCAACCGCCCGCGCGTGCCGTTAAACGAAAGCTGATAGCCTTCAAAAGGCATCGCCGCGTTAAGGGAATAATTCATTGAAACGCCGTTTGAATATCTAACGATTGCTGACATCGTGTCGTAAATATCAATGTCTTCGCGGAAAACGCAGCCGTCGCGATAATAGCGGTCAACGTCCTCGCATTCGGCATAAAGCTTCATCAAACGCGCGTCTTTTGTCATATCCCAATAAAACGGACATTTCGCTTTGTGCGGGCACGGGCGGCAGTTCGTAAAACGAAACGGATTGTTTTTGCCGTAAACATTGAGCTTTCCGTAAGCCGAAACTTCAACCGGATCAGCGGTGAGCCACCAATTGATTAAATCGAAATGGTGCGTCGCTTTGTGAACCCAGAGGCTACCGCCTTTCGATTTGTAAGCGTGCCAGCGGCGGAAATAATCTGCGCCGTGGCGCGTGTCCAGATACCAGGCAAAATCAACCGAAGTCACATCGCCGATTTCGCCCGCCTGAATAATTTCCTTGATTTTCTGATGCTTCGGTGCGTAACGATAATTAAAAGTGACGATGATATTGCGATTATGTTTTTTCTCGGCATCCAGAACCGCCTGGCATTGCTTTTCGTCCGTTACCATCGGCTTTTCGGTGATTACGTCAATTCCGCGCGCGAGAGCTTTCGTAATAAATTCGACGTGAGTCGAATCAACGGTCGTCACCATCAACAAATCGGGTTTTGTTTTGGCGAGCATTTCCTCGAAATTCGTAAACGCCGGGCAGTCAACGCCCATGAGCTGCCGACCAGCTTCTACGCGCTTTGAGTTTTTATCACAGAGACCGACAAATTGAAGCTCGTTTGAATATCTTTGTGCCAAATCTTTGCCCCACATTACCGTTGCGCGGTGTCCTGTGCCGACAATTGCGTAACGGCGTTTTTGATTTGTCTGTGCCGCAACGGGCTCCACGTTCGACAACAAAACGGAAGCGGCGGCAGCGCCAGCAGCTTTGACGAAATTTCGACGATTAATTGAATTTTGTTCGGTCATATAAATTTCCAGGCGATTTCGCCTGCCCCGAATCTTCTAAACCATTCACAATTTTCGTTGTTTTTACGTTTTCTGAGGTTGATGCCCTTAACGTTTCAAACAACGCCCGGTTTTCGGCTATGTTTATATTTTCTGTTGCTTGGTTTAATATGCGACGAATCAGTATTGGTTTTACCAATTTAATTTACTATCAATTATCGAATCTGTAAACCACTAATTGCAGAAATTGCGACTTCAAACCTTTTTAACCTTACTTTCAGATGGCATCAAATATCCCGACAGGCAACTATATTCGTTTTGAAAGCAAAATAAACACCCAATTCACTTAACCACTTACAGATACTTTCTGTTCGAGGTGTTACCAATTATTTATAAAACGTTATTGAAAGATTCTGATTTCGGAGCAGAATTTTTCATCCGCTGGATTGCTCTAATTGCAAAAACCGAATTGACAATGATGATAAGATCGAACCTGAAATTAAACGTCAATATCGTCTTTTGAGAGAAGTTTATGAATAAACTAATAATCCTTTTATCTCCTTGCATTTGTTTGCTGCTTTTCTTCTGCCAAAGTTTTTCAAATTCACAGAAAGCGCCGGACGATCAAGCCCAGAACGCCAAGAGCGTTTGGGATGAATATAAAAAAGAGCGCCGCGAAATGGTGGATCAACAAATCCGCGCTCGAGGAATAAGCGACGGTTCGGTTCTCAAGGCGATGGAAAAAGTGCCACGTCACAAGTTTGTTCCGTCTGATCGCAGACATTTGGCTTATCGAGATCATCCGTTGCCGATTGGTCAGAATCAAACAATTTCACAACCTTTTATTGTCGCTTATATGACCGAAGTCGCCGACATTTCAAAAAAAGACAAGGTGCTTGAAATCGGTACGGGTTCGGGCTACCAGGCAGCCATTCTTGGCGAATTGGCAAAAGAGGTTTACACGATTGAGATCATCCCTGAATTAGCCGAGGGAGCAAGTAAGGTTCTCGACGAATTAGGATATAAAAATATTTTCGTCAAAACCGGCAACGGATATTTGGGTTTGCCCGAACAAGCACCGTTTGACGCGATTATAGTAACAGCAGCACCGGATGAAGTTCCCAAAGCGTTGATTGAACAGCTTGCGGTTGACGGAAAAATGGTGATTCCTGTCGGCGACACAAATCAAGAAATGACAGTAATCAAAAAAACAAAAAAAGGCGTCACTGAGAGAAGAACAATGCAGGTGCGTTTTGTTCCGATGACGGGTAAGCCCTCTTAATAGAAGGGGCTAAACTGTTTTTTAGACTTGTCTGATGCAAAATCGATGTTAGAACCGCTTCGGCTGTAGCACACGGTGCGGCTTGCTATCTTTGATTTTAAAATTATGACAGATAAAAATAACAACATTTCGAGACAAAAACATTTCGTCAATTTATCTGTCTTTTTGCTTCTACTTTTTGTGATTTTGGCGTGTAATCTGAGTCGAATAAATGAAGAATCAGAACGTGGCGGAACCAAATCGGGAATCACAGAGGATAAGTCAAATTCCGAAAGAGCTAACCGCAAAAGCGTTAAATCTAAAACAAATCGAACGATGGACGATCCCGGTAGTCCGAGAGTTGAAATTTGCAAAAGATATGAATCGTGCAACTGCCAAACGTATGAAAGCTGCCTATCAGACCTCGAAAACGATTCGACGCCAGACGAACCGGGCATCCTGGAATGCGTGTTAGCTTCAAGCTGCGAAAGCCTATGTGCGGGGAAACCGGACGGCTGTCCGGATAGAAAACGGGAAGCTCCGCAACGATCAAATTGTACGCAAATCAGATGCGGCAAAGATTCGGACTGTCCGGGTGATTGCCACGGCGGGTGCAACGAAGGGGTTTGTTATATGTTTTGATGGCTGTTTTTTTATCTTAAAAGCAAGCCATTTTATTTCACACTAAAAGAGGTTTATGAAATTTAGGTTTTTATTTTTATTGTTAGTTTGTTTCGGATTTCCCGCTTGCACGATAAACGTCAATCCAGACGCAAATGCAAATATCGCGCGGATAACGCCGCCCGAACTCGTAATTCAATCTCCCACGCCCGTTGATCAAACCGGACAAACGCGCTGGACGGTCGCGGTTTGTACATCGAGAGCAAGATCGGTTACTTTGCAAGCTGGTCCGAGTAAAGAGGATACTCAAACTTTCGCCACTTGGACCGAAGGCGGTCAGAAGATTTATGCGCTTCCCGAGCGAGTGCAGAATTTAACGGAAATTTATTTTCACGCGGTTGGCTCGGAACCAAAACCAGTTGAGCTTTGTGTTTTGTTTGACGGGCGACCGAAACAGCGCGTCGCTTTTGAAGAAGGCGGCGAAGGTAGCTTTATTTCCGCAGGCGATGACGACGGCAATGATTGCCGATGCGTAAACTAAAGCTCAGATTTAGTTTAGAAAGTCTGCTTGTTCTCTTATGATTTGGTATATTCGATTAAAATCGCCGCTTGAAAAGAGAACGCTCTTCTCCCGATTTGAAAAATAACTAATTCTGCCATCCGCGTCTCGGCGCACAATTGTAATCGTGGTTTGATAACAGTCATTACAGACAAATGAAATCTCTTTCTCAGCCGATCCGCCTGTTCCCACCACATTCTTTGTCTTTTCGGTCAAAGTTTGAGCCGTAATGATTTGCGAGACTTTCTGTAAAACTTCGGTTTTCAATTTACCGTTTCCGGTCGAAGAAAGTTGGTTTTCGGCTAAAATATTGTCGGCAGTAACCCAAAAATTACCGTTTGAAGTTACCGTCAACGTCGGCAAGCCTTTTCCGCTAAAACCGCCTGTCGTCACGATTTCGACAACCCAACCATCGGCTTGCGCCGGAAGGAGAAATTTGAGCGAATCGCGCCGTCCGAAGGTTTTTCCACTGAAATCAATTTCCTGTTTTCGATCTGCGAGGATTTGCGTTTCCGTACAGGGCTTTTCGATTTTTTCTTTTGGTATTTCATTCTGCTGTGCGAACCCGAAAACGGCGCAAGAAATCGTTAAAACGATTGTGAAAAGAGCTTTACCAGACATTTGAAAATCGCCTTTCTTGAAGAAATCACATAATTTTGTCGCGCGCCGGCTCAAACCGGTTGCTCGAAAATAAATGAAAACTAAAAGGCGGTCAAAAGACCGCCCTTAAAAAATCTAAAATCGAAAAGTTTTTAGCGTCTGCCTTTCAAAAGGAAACCGATCACCAATCCGGCTGCTGCCGAAATCAAAAGCGCCTGACCGGGTTTGCGGCGGGCGAAATCTTTGGCGTCTTCGGTTATTTGGTTCAAATCCTTGTCCTGCAGATTTTTGATTTTATCGCCGGCTTGTCCAAAATACTCCTGTGCATAGCCTTTCGCTTTGTTCAAAACTTCGGTCGCCTGTTGACCGTAAACCTGCGCCTGCCCGCGCCAATCCTGCGATGCGGTCGGCGTCGAAGTAGCGGTGTCTTCGCCATCTGGCGGCGCTGAACGCACCAGCGCCCGGTTGTCCGACAATTCGGTTGATTCATTGTATTCTGACATTTCAAAAATTCTCCTCTCTCAAATAAATATCTCAGTCATGATTGCTGATTTCTTCGCCTGTCCGATGCGCTTATGACTGCAAAGGTTGATACGAAATTAAAATAATCTATGTTCAACTGCGAATTTTAAATTATGAATGAAGGAATTTTATTTATAATTTGCAGTTGTTCTTTGTTGACAGCAAGCAAGCTTTCTGGCAAAGTTAGTAAGTGCTTACTTTGCTTTTAAAGGAAAAGATTTGAACCCAGAAACATGTTTATTTAAGAACGCTTCGGGCAGAATGGCTGCCGATGAGCGGCGCCTTCAAATTTTGCAGGTAGCGATGGAATTGTTCTCACAACGCGGATTCGGTGGGACGACGACCCGCGAAATCGCGCAGGCGGCTGGCGTTTCGGAAGCGATTATTTTCCGGCATTTCGCCACCAAGCAGGAGCTTTACAAAGCGATTCTCGATCATCAGATTTGTCATGGCGGGAGCGGCGATAAGTTGTCGGAGATTGCCGAAATCTTCGACCGCAAAGACGATTACGCGATTTTTTATCAGCTTGCAGTCGGCGCATTAAAACATCACAAAGAAGACGTACAGTTTATGCGTCTGCTCTTTTTTTCGGCGCTCGAAGGTCACGAACTGGCACAGATGTTTTTTGAAGGCTTTATTGCCGAAATGTACGATCGTTTGGGCGGTTATATTGAACAGCGACAACAGGATGGGGCTTTTCGGCAAGATGTGCAGCCGCGCGTTGTCGTTCGTTCGTTTATCGGGATGTTGATTCATCATTCGCTCAACAATATTTTGTGGGACAAAGAACAAAGGCTTTTAAAAATCTCCGATGAAGAAGCCGCTCGTCAGTTTACCGAGATTTTACTTGGCGGCATCAAAATCAAGAATTAGGGATCGAAGCGGAAAAATGAAGTTTCCATTTTATAAAATCGCACTATTTATTTTTTCATTATTTTTCGCCGTCGGGCTTGCAGCTTGCAGCGGTTCGCGGGCAGAATCGAACAAAAACGCGAATGCAAACACCGCCGGACAGCCGACAGTCGTTAACACAACAACTACGCCTGCAGTTTTGCGCGAGCTGCCGCAGTTTTTTGAAGCGACGGGAAATCTGGCGAGCGATCAGCAGACGGACGTTGCGCCGACAGTCGGCGGAAAAGTTGTGGCAGTTAATTTCGATGCCGGTGGCTACGTTAATCGCGGCGATGTACTGGTCAGACTGGACGACCGCGATGCGCGAATCCGACTCGAACAAGCACAGGCGGCAGTAGCACAGCAGGAAGCTGCCGTACGCCAAGCAGAAGCAGGTGTGCAGCAAGCGCAGCAAAATGTTCGTCAAACTCAAGCGCGGCTCGGTTTAACCGAAGGCAGCAATTTCGACATAGAAACCTTTTCACAGGTTCGCGCCACTCAAGCACAACTCGATTTAGCCGAAAAGGAATTACGCCGTTTCGAGCGTTTGCTCGAAACGGGCGACGTTTCCCGGTCGCAATATGATCAGCGGCGAGCGCAGCGCGACCAATTGCGGGCGCAATTAGACGAATCGCGTTCGACGGCTGCGGTCGCTGTACAGGCGATTCGCACGGCACAGGCGACAGTTTCGACGGCTCAACAACAAGTCAACGCAGCACGAGCTGGCGTGGCAAATGCGCAAACACAAGTCGCTGCGGCACAAAAAGCTATTAACGACGCGGTAATTTATTCTCCGATCAGCGGAACCGTTCAAGAGCGAAACGCTGACCCTGGAGAATTCGTCAGCACGACAGGCAAGATCGCAACGATTGTGCGGACAAATCCGTTACGGATGCGGATTGACGTGCCGGAACAATCTATCGGACAAACGCGCGTCGGGCAATCAATTTCTCTTACGACAAGCGCGTATCCCGACCGGCAATTTGCCGGAACGATTGTCAGGATTGTGCCGGGCTTGAATCCGACTTCGCGCACGATGACCGCAGAAGCGGAAGTCAATAACATTGACGGTTTGTTGAAACCCGGACAGTTTGCGACCGTTAAAATTCTGCTGCCGGAATCGCGCCGCGCCGTGATGGTTCCGACCGCCGGAGTTCGGCAGGAAGGCAATACGGCTCGCATTTTCGTAGTCAAAGACGGACGTGCACAGGAACGAATCGTGACGCTCGGCGAAGTAGAAAACGATATGGTTGAAGTTAAAAACGGCGTCGCCCCGGACGAAAGAGTTGCGACAAGCAATATCGAACAAATTTACGACGGAGTTCAAGTCAATCAATAATCATTTGTTCGTTATTCGTGTTTCGTTGCAAAAAGCAATCTACAAGAAACACGAATAACCAACGACGAACATTTTTTTATGCAGTGGTTAGCAGAAGTTTGTGTTAAGCGTCCGGTTTTCGCCACGATGTTGATTATGTCGCTCGTGACGGTCGGGACGTTTTCGTTTTTCTCTCTCGGTGTTGACCTTTTTCCGAAGATTGACTTTCCGACGATTACCGTCACGGTCATTAATCCCGGCGCTTCGCCGCAGGAAATCGAAACTGAGATTACCGAAAAAGTCGAAGAAGCCGTCAACACAGTGAGCGGCATTGACGAATTGCGCTCAACTTCGATCGAAGGCATTTCGCAGGTTTTCGTTCAGTTTGTGCTTGAAAAAGACGTAAACGTCGCCGCGCAGGAAATCGAAAACCGCGTGCAGACCGTCATTCCCAATTTGCCGGAAACCGCCGAGCAGCCGACGGTGCAAAAGCTCGACACAGACGCCGCGCCGGTTTTGAGAATCGTCGTTTCCGCGCCGACTTCTTTGAGAGATGTAACGGAAGTCGCCGAAAATAGAATCAAAGAGCGCATCGAATCAATCGCCGGCGTCGGGCAAATAACGATTGTCGGCGGGCGCGAGCGGCAAATTAACGTCTGGGTTGACCCGGATAAAATGCGCTCATACAGCGTAACTCCAGCGGAAATTACCACCGCGATGCGGATTCAGAACGCCGAGTTTCCGAGCGGACGCCTTGACGAAGGAGCGACTGAAACGAGTGTTCGAACGGTCGGTAAAATCAAAAAACCGGAAGAGTTTGCCAATGTCGTTGTCGCTACGCGCGGCAATTATCAGGTCAAAGTCAAAGATTTGGGCTACGTCGAAGACGGCGCGGAAGAAGTCCGCACCGAAGCGCGTTTGAATGGTCAGCCCGCCGTGACGCTGATTGTCTCGAAACAATCGGGACAAAACACGGTTGCCGTCGCTCATGCCGTCAAAGAAAGATTAAATGAAATTCAGCCGACGCTGCCGCCGAATTACCAAATGCGCGTGGTTGCCGACAACTCGATTTTTATCGAAAACAGCTTGCACGCCATTGAAGAACACTTGATCGTTGGCGGCATTTTGGCGTCGGTCGTCGTGTTTCTGTTTTTGTGGAGCATTCGTCCGACGTTTATTGCGGCTCTGGCGATTCCGACTTCGATTGTTTCGACGTTTGCGTTAATGTACGCGATGGGCTACACGCTCAATTCGATTACGATGCTTTCGCTGACGCTGATGGTCGGAATCGTGATTGACGACGCGATTGTCGTGCTCGAAAACATTTTCCGGTTTATCGAAGAAAAAGGAATGTCGCCGTATCAAGCGGCAATCGAAGGCACCCGTGAAATCGGTCTCGCTGTTTTGGCAACGACGCTTTCATTGATGGCGGTTTTCGTTCCGATTGGATTTATGAGCGGAATTGTCGGGCGTTTTATGTCCAGCTTCGGTTTAACTGCGGCATTTGCAGTCGGCGTTTCGCTAATCGTTTCGTTCACGCTGACGCCGATGCTTGCCGCCCGCCTGCTCAAACCGCACAAGGTAAAAAAAGAACCTGAAACTTCACCAGACCAGGAACTTCACGGCGACGGAATGCTCGCAACGAATAACCAACACGATTCGAAAGAAACGGGTTTTTATCGCTATATTGACGGAACTTACACTTGGCTTTTGAGATTTTCGATGGCGCATCGCTGGATGATTGTCGGGCTGTGCCTGCTCGTTTTCCTGAGCATAATTCCGCTGTTTATGTTCGTCGGCAAAAACTTTTTGCCCGTTGACGATCAATCGCAGTTTGAAGTTTCGATTCGCGCGCCGGAAGGCTACAGTTTATCGGCGACTGGAGCTCTGTTCGAGCGCATCGCGGCTGATATTCGCAAACTCGAAGGCGTGACCGATACCTTAACGACTGTCGGCGGCGGACAGCAGCAAATCGTCAACAGCGGCTCAATTTACGTCAAACTCACGGATGTTGGCGACCGCGATCTCTCGCAGGAACAATTAATGGTAAAGGCGCGTGAGTTAATGACAAATTATCCGCCGGAGCTAAGAACCAGCGTCCAGCAGGTGCAGGCGTTTTCGGGCGGCGGTTTTCGAAACGCGAACGTGCAGTTTTTGATTGCCGGACCGGATTTGAAGCAGCTGGAAATTTATTCCGAGAAGTTGCTCCAAAGGATGAAAACGATTCCCGACGCCGTGGACGTTGATTCAACTTTGATTAGCGGCAAACCGGAAGTTCAATTAACCGTTGACCGCGAAACGGCTGCTGATTTGGGAGTCCGCGTCGGCGATGTTTCGCAGGCTCTGAACACATTGGTCGCTGGGCAGGAAGCCACTACTTTTAACGAAGGAACCGAGCAATACGAAGTCCACGTGCGTGCCGTAAACAATTACCGCTCGGATATTGAAGGGTTAAAACGTTTGATTGTGCCTTCGACCAAAGCCGGCTGGGTAACGCTCGACCGCGTTGTGAAAGTTTCCGAAGGAACTGCGCCGAGCTCGATTGACCGACTCAACCGTCAGCGACAAGTAACGCTTCTGGCGAACACCCGACCCGGTGGTTCAGCGGCGAATATTCAATCGGCGATTGACCAATCGGTTAAAGAATTGAGTTTACCGCCCGGTTATACCACCGGCTACGTCGGACAATCAAAAGAAATGGCTAAAGCGGGATTTTACTTTCTCGTCGCTATCGTTCTTTCGTTCGTCTTTATGTACATCGTGCTGGCGGCGCAGTTTGAATCATTCATTCACCCGGTGACGATTTTGCTGACGCTGCCGCTTTCGATTCCGTTCGGAATTTTGAGCCTTCTGATTGCCGGACAAACCGTGAACATCTTTTCCGGTCTCGGTTTGCTGCTGCTGTTCGGCGTGGTCAAGAAAAACGCGATTTTGCAGATTGACCACACAAACGGTTTGCGCTCGAAAGGAATGGAACGCTACGACGCGATTATTCAAGCAAACCGCGATCGTCTGAGACCGATTCTGATGACAACTATTGCGCTTGTAGCAGGTATGATTCCGCTCGTCATTTCGAGCGGTGCGGGCGGGGGAACGAATCGTTCAATCGGCGTTCTCGTCGTTGGCGGTCAATCTCTTTGTTTGCTGCTGACATTGCTTGCGGTACCTGTTTTTTATTCGATTTTCGACGATATGGCGAGCAGTCCCATTTACGGTCGAATTTCACGCTTTTTCGGTGGAATGTTCAGCGGATTGCGACGGCGATTTGTCGGCGCGACAAGCGCATTTTTCAGTGTGAAATAAATTAAGTTTAATACCGATTTGACCGTTTTGAGGCGGTCTTCGACCGTCGTTTATATTAAACTGGCGGGGCGAAGACCGCCTTTAAACTTTTGGAGAAAATTATGGAAACCGATGTCATTATTGTCGGAGCGGGACCGACCGGGTTGTCGCTGGCTTGTCAGCTTTTCAGATACGGAATTGATTTCGTTATTCTCGATAAAAACGACGGAATTTCACGCTACTCCAAAGCTATCGGCGTTCAGGCGCGAACGCTTGAAATTTATGAGCAAATCGGTTTGGCTGATGATTTAATAGGTCTCGGCGCAAAAGCCGAAAAAGCGCAGCTCGTAGAAGGCGGCGAAGTACGAGGGAAAATCGAATTAGCGCAAATCGGTCAAGGTTTAAGCCCGTACCCGTTTCTACTGCTCGTCGAACAAAACAAACAAGAAGGGCTTCTCTTAAATTTCTTGAAAACCAACGGCAAAGACGTTCTCTGGCAAACTGAGTTGATAAGCTTTTCGCAAGACGAAAACGGCGTGGCGGCAAACCTCAAAACCGTTAATAATGAGCTAAAAACAATTCGCGCAAAATACCTCGTCGGTTGCGACGGCGCGAAAAGTCCTGTTCGAAACACTTTAGATTTAAATTTTGAAGGCAGCACCTTTGAGCGTCTTTTTTACGTCGCTGATGTCAAAATCAATTGGGATTTCGCCCACGACTCACTTTACGTTGCTCTGGCGCAAAGCACAATCACCGCGTTTTTTCCGCTGCCAGGCGAGAACCGCTTTCGAATTGTCGGCACTTTTCCCGAAAACGAAGAGCGCCGCGAGGGCGAAGTTTTATACGAAGAAATCGAGCGCCAAATTGCCGCCGACACAAAATTGAACCTCGACATTCACGATGTTAATTGGTTTTCGGTCTATCGTGTTCACTCACGCCGAGTTAATAAGTTTTCTGAAGGCAGGTGTTTTCTCGCCGGAGACGCTGCGCACATTCACACACCGGCGGGCGCGCAAGGAATGAACACGGGTATTCAGGACAGCTACAATCTCGCCTGGAAATTAGCGCACGTTTTGCGCGGCAAAGCGGACGCGAAACTTTTGGACAGTTACAACGAAGAGCGACTCGAAAACGCCAAAAATCTGCTCGAAACGACCGACCGCATTTTTGAATTCGGCGCGAGTCCCGAAACTGTTACATCATACATCCGCACGCATATTTTTCCGTACATCGCCAATTTTGCGCTCAATCTCGGTCCCGTAAAGAATTTTATTTTCCCGCTTATCTCGCAAATCGGAATCAACTACCGCCACAGCTCTTTGAGCGATCATTTTGAAGATTCCAATTTTAAAGTTAAAGCGGGCGACCGAATGCCTTATTTTTTGATTGAAGGAGCGAGCATTTATGACCGCCTTAAAGAGCCGAAATTTCACTTGCTGACGTTTTCCGACGGAGAAACTGATTCGCAAACTTTGCGCGAACAAATCGGAAATGAATTCGCGGATTTGTACGATTACAACGTTTTTCCGCTGTATCCGCGCATCGCCGAAATTTTCGACTCGCGCAAAACTTTTACGGTTTTACTCAGACCGGACAATTACATAGCGACAATGTTTTCGGACGCGGAACACAACCGAATCAAGGCTTATTTTAATTCGCTGGCAAGCACGAAAATTTTTCATTGAGAGCAATTTCGTTTGGAGATTTTGCTTTAAAAGAGAAATGATCTGGAAACCAATATGCGGACATTTTTGTACAGTAATACACGTTTTTTCATTCTGCCGATGTCAATTTTAATCCGATTATTCCGGTAAGAATTAATAGAATGCAGACTATTTTGCTGATGTCGCGTGTTTCACCGAAAATCAGAATCCCCAGAATTGCCGCTCCGACCGTTCCGATACCAGTCCACACGGCGTAAGCCGTACCGATGGGCAATGTCTTTACAGCAAGTGAAAGAAAGTAAAAACTCGCAATCATGGTCGCCGCAGTCAGTAAGCTCGGAAAGATTCGAGACCAACCTTCCGTATATTTCAAACCGATAGCCCAACCGATTTCAAGCATTCCGGCAATTACTAAATAAATCCACGCCATTTTAATTTACCTCCATGCAAAACTTTAATTATTGCAAAAGAAAGACGACCCAAACCACCATTCAATTTGTGATTTGGGTCGTCCCAAAATTTTCTGATTTCTCACGCGAAGTCGTCCTCGCGCGGTTGCACATATATGCAAATATCTTAGTGGGAAATTGCCGCAAACCAGTTGCTTCCCAGATCTTCCATAATAAAATAGCAAAATCTTAACTTAAGACCAACTGATTGATTCTGGTTTGCTGCTTTTAACAGGAGCAATTAAATCATCAGTGTCCGGGCAGAAACACGACCGTCAGGGAATGTGTTGAACTTTCCAAGAGGAAGACACGCTCCTTAACAGTTGCGTTTCTGCCCCGCACGTCCAAATTTCGACATTCAACTTTTTCTTCATCGGCATTCGACGTTTTTGATTTTTGTTTGAACCTTTTCCGCGTCGCCTCGCGCGTTAGTAAATGAACCGGAAATTATTCCTTCGACAATAAACAAACGGGAGATAATACAATGTTAAAAATTAATCGCATCATAACAATTGTTCTCATAACTCTATCTTTAACCGGCGTGGTCTGGTCGCAGTCGGTCGAATCGGCGGCGAATTCAAATTTGACGGGAGTCGCGCTTCCTGCAAATGCTCAGCGCATCGGCGCGGCGAGCGTTCCGGCGGAAATCAGCGGCACGCTCGAAAAAATCGTGGCTTCAGCCGATGGGAAACTGCGGCAGGGCGATTCGGAAGTTCTGGCGTGGGGCGGCGCGGGTTATCGCAAAGCGAATGCCCCGAATATTGTCGGCAAACTGCGCGGCACGCTCGAAAGTAATGGATGGAAATACGAAGTCGGCGGCACAGCTGACGGCGTGACGCTTTTCCGCGCGCTCAAGGACGGGCAGAAGCCGCGCGCCATCGTCGGTTTTTACGCCGCAAACGACGATGCAATGCTGGTTGCTTGGACTGAGATTTTGTCCGCCGATGCAACTGCCGAAAATTCGGTTGAAACCGATTCGCAGCCGATTCAAAACGCGGCGGCAAAATCAGGCAATGCTTCCCTGCGAGAAATAGTTGGCGTCTGGCGCAACGGCAATGTTTCGATGATGCAGGAGAAGAATTTAACGACCGGGCAGATCACGTCCTCAAACGGTTCGACGTTTACCTATAAATTCTTTCCGGACGGGCGTTTTGAATACATCGGTTATATAAAGTCAACGATGTACGGCTGCACGACCGATTTATTCAACGACAAACGCGGCAAAGTTGAAATCAGCGGGAACAAGATCACGCTCGTTCCGACGAAAAATTACTGGAAAAATACTTATAGCTGCTCGCCCGCGAGCAATAAGGAACGCGATTACGTTTTAGAGCGCGAAACCTACACTTTCCGCACGAAAACCGACGAATACGGCAAAACGCTCATTTGTCTGGCAAACGCTAAAGGCGAGTCGTGTTTCCGCCGCGAAGAATAATCAAAATTTTCCAACCGATCACCCGCGAAAATATGACAGATCGTTTGCGATTTTTCTCAAACGGTGCGAGGATTCCAAAAATTCTCGCGCCGTTTTTTCCGTTTGGCGCACGTTTTCACCTTATAAATTGACAGAAATTTTGACTGCACCGCAGCTGCGGCGGATTGAAAATATTATGACGACCAAACCCAAAATCCTTATCGTCGGTGCCGGAATTGGCGGCTTGGCAACGGCGATTGCTTTGCGGCAAGCCGGTTTTGACACCGCAATTTACGAAAACGCGCCCGTTTTGCGCGGAATTGGAGCGGGCATAACTCTATGGTCAAACGCGACGGCTGTTCTCGAAAAACTCGGTTTGCTTGAGGAAGCCGTTTCAAAAAGCGCAGTTTTTAAATATGGCAGATTGCTAAACGAACGCGGCGAATTGCTTCAGCAAGTAAGCACCGGAAACTATCCGACTCCGGCAATTTGTATTCATCGCGCCGATTTGATTGATTTGCTCAAACGAAAATGCTCCCAAGAAACAATTCATCTCGGTAAAACTTTCGAGCATTTCGAGCAAGACGAAACGGGCGTAACCGCATTTTTCGCGGACGGAACAAGCGCAAAGGGCGGTATATTGATCGGAGCAGACGGAATCCACTCGCGGGTTCGGTCGCAAATCAAAGGGGATGCAAAGCCGATTTATCGCGGTTACGCTGTTTGGCGCAGCACAATTGAGTTTGACGCTTCAGGTCTTGATCTTGATTCCCCGACGGAAACTTTCGGTAAAGGCAGGCGCGTCGGTTTAGTGCCGATTGGGAAAAATCGTTTTTACTGGTATGCGACGAACAACCAACCGGAAAATTCGATTCTTCCGCCAGAGCAGCGCAAAGCGCAGCTTTTAGAATTTTTTCAGGATTGGCACGCTCCAATTCCCCAAATCATCGCCGCAACCGACGCCGAAGACATTTTGCATAACGATTGTTACGACCGCCTTCCGGAGCCGGGCTGGTCACAGGGCAGAGTTTGTTTAATCGGCGACGCGGCGCATCCGACGACGCCGAATCTGGGACAAGGCGGATGTATGGCTCTCGAAGACGCCGTCGTGTTGACGAAATGTTTGCAGAATTCGGCTGAGCCGAGCGAGGCTTTTCGAGAATTTGAAGCACAGCGTTTTCCTCGCACCAAATTTATTACTGAACGCTCTCTTATGCTTGGCAAAGTCGGACAATGGCAGAATCCGCTCGCCGTTTTTGTGCGAAACACTTTGACGCGTCTTACGCCGAAAAAATCGCTGGAAAAGAATTTTGAACCGATCTATAGCTTTCGGGCGTAACGCCGCTCTGTTGTTTGTTAAATCCTCCTGCGACGTACATTCTGGCTGGTTGATTTGGTCTGGTTTGCCGCTTTGTTGTTGCGTCTGGCGTATTTCACTCATTGAATTATGACTTTTACATTGTCATTTGCGGGAATCGCCGTTTTTTTGCTCGCGGAGTATATCAATTTTTTCTGGAGAGAAAGCAGAATCGGATAGATAATGAGCTGACGGAAGCGGAATTATATTTGGTTAAACACGCACCAGAGCAATTTCAATGAAACTTTTCCGCCGCATTCTACGCGTTTTAGAACAGAAGACAAATTTATGCAAACACAATTTGAGAGCTTAAACGCACCCTTGATTTTACAGCCCGGTGAAGGCGAACAAATCGAATTCGGCGGAAACCGCATGACTTTCAAAGTAACAGCTGAACAGACAGGCGGCGCATTTTCGATTGTCGAATACACCGTCGCGCCCGGTTTCGTCGCCCCGCCCGTGCTTCACGCCAACACGAAAGAAGATTGGACGGGTTTTGTTCTTGAAGGCAGAATCGGAGCCGAGTTTGAAAACGAACGCCGCGTTGTCGTCCCGCAAGGCGGCTTTTTATTTTGTCCTCGAAACACGATGTTTCGCTGGTGGAACGACGTAAACGAAACTTCGCGCTGGATTTGCACTTACGTGCCGGGCGGTTTTGAAAATTATTTCAGAGAAATCACGGCGGCTCTTGCCTCATTTCCGAAAGAGAATTTTGACATCAAACAAGCGATGCCCGTCGTACTTCCGCTCTGGGAAAAATACGGAATAAAATAATGGGAAAAAGGATGCAAACCGTTTCCGAAGATAATTTAAATTTGGTTCGCAATGTTTACAAAGCGGCGGATATTTCTCAAATCATTCCGGCGCTTTCGCCTGATTTCGAGATTTATCAAACCGAATTACTGCCTTGGGGCGGGCATTATCAAGGTCTCACGGGCGCGCAGCAATTTTTCACCAGACTGCGCCAAAATGTTGATTCGGCGGTCGAAATTGAAGAGGTTTTTCCGGTTGCGGAAAAAGTCGTCGTCAAAGGTCGAACGCGCGGAAAGGTTCTTAGAAACCACAACAAATTTGATGTTTCCGTCGTACACATCTGGACCTTGCGAGACGGAAAGCTCATTAAATTCGAGCCTCTTATTGACACCCCTTCGATGCTCGCAGCTTTAAACTAAACTTTATGCAATCCGAAATTTCCCTTCCCCAAACAAAACAACAATTGCTCGCGCCGCCAATGCCAAAAGGTCATTGGTTTTTCGGCAACGGACCGGAGGCGGCGGCTGATCCGCTCAAATTTTACTGGCGCGTTTGGAAAGAATTTGGCGATGTCGTCAAAATGCGGACGATATTCGGTATTGAATGGTATTTAATTGCTAATCCGGCGGGCGCAGAACAAGTTCTACAGACAAATCAAGCCAACTACAAAAAGGCTCCGATTTTCACTAAAACCCTCGGAATGATTACCGGAAACGGTTTCGTCACAAGCGAAGGCGATTTCTGGCGTCGGCAACGTCGTCTCGCACAGCCCGCTTTTCATCGTCAAAGGCTCGCGCTTTTGGGCGAAACTATGACCGCTGCGGCGACGGAAACGGTGGAAAACTGGAAAAACACTTTTGCCCGCACGGGCGAAGCGTTCGATGTTTCGGAAGAAATGACGAACCTGACAATCCGAATAGCCGCCGGGACGCTTTTCAGCGCCGACATTTCTGATGATGCCGAAAGATTCGGGGACGCTTTAAAAATCGCGCTCTCGCACATCAGCCTCCGAATGCGAAACCCGTTTTTGCTGCCGGAATTTGTTCCAACACGAAGAAATCGCAAGTTTAATCGCGCCCGCAAAACGCTCGATGAAATCGTGCTGAAAATCATTCGTCGGCGCAGAATCGAAACCGAAGACAAAGGCGACTTGCTTTCGATGCTGATGCACGCGCGAGACGAGGAAACCGGCGAAATGATGTCCGACCGGCATTTAAAAGACGAAGTAATGACGCTTCTAATTGCGGGACACGAAACAACCGCCGCAGCTCTTGCGTGGGCTTGGTATTTATTGGCGAAAAATGATTGCGCGCGAGCGCGTCTGCGCGCCGAACTTGAACTGAATTTGCAAGGCAAAACGCCGACGGTCGAAGATTTGCCGCGCCTGCCTTTTACGCGAATGGTTTTCGAGGAAACGATGAGACTTTATCCGCCCGCTTGGGGAATACCGCGAGAATCAATCGGCGCGGACGAAATCAACGGATTTCGGATTGACGGCGGAAAAATGGTCGTCGTTTCGCAATACATCGTCCATCGCCACCCGCAATTCTGGCAGCGTCCCGATAATTTTTGCCCCGAAAGATTTACGCCCGAAAACTCGAAAAACCGCCCGCGTTTTGCTTATTTCCCTTTCGGCGGCGGCGCGCGTCAGTGCATCGGAAATCATTTTGCGCTGATGGAAGGGCAAATTGTACTCGCAACCATCGCGCAGAACTTTCTGCCGCAGCCGGTTGACGGTGACGCGCCGGAACTTGATCCGACTTTTGCTTTGCGCCCGAAAAACGGTTTGCAGATGCGGCTCGCTTGACAGACCGGGCGGCGGGCAGTTACGTTTTGATTTGTTTCCACAGCGCGGGGTGTTAGCTCAGTGGATAGAGCATTGGTCTTCGGAACCAAGGGTCGGGAGTTCGAATCTCTCACGCCCCGCCAAATAAAAACAGACAATTTAAGTTTTGCATTTAAGCCGATTGTGACAAATTTGTGGCATTCGGCTTTAGTTTTTTAAGTATGGCTCGTTTCTTCTCAAGAAGATGCATTGCTCAAAGCTCTGGCGACCGGAAAACAATTGCCGAAAGCTCCTGACGCTTTGAAATAATATTCAAATTTGACTTTTCGCTTATGAGCGGAAGAAAAAGCGCGCCATTTATCAAGCGCGCTTTTTCCTTTTTTTTTGACAATTGAACTAAAGATTATACAAATTTATCTAATTCAAATTTTTCCCATAAATCAAATCTTTCTTCCTTCAATCGCTCAATACCTTTTTTACTAACAAATGCATAATGATATCTAAAATCTCCGTATTCAAAACATTCAGAGTATGGCGAAAGTTTTAATGCGCTTATAGCTTTTCCACCTTCGACCATAACCCAATAGTCTTGGGAATTATAATAATCAAATTGTTCGTCAAAACCTTTTTTCCCCGCGCCATATGTGTGTAAATCAGGTTTATTTTCGAACTCGGAAGCATTCAACTGTGCGTGTAAATCAACCGCCAACAGATTTAGAAGATGAACTGCTGTATTTTCAAAAAACACACGTTCATCTGCTTTTATACGCATCAAGTCTTGTTTATGGATAACGGCTTGCACAAGATAATAAGCAGCGTCTTGACTCAATTTCTTCTTTTCAGGCTCCGATTTTACCCATGCACTTGGTGTTTCTTTATTTAGACCCATATGATTGTCGCCAATGTATTGGTGTACTGGAAACGATATGTTGTGTTTAACTGTAGCCGAAAACCTTTTGAATTTATCTGAATAAGTTTCACTTGAACTTAATTCTTCAAAAACCGTTTCGCTGACCAATATCTGACCACCATCTGCCTTATCCATAATTCTGGCAGCCTTATTGATTCCAGAACCTGCTATATTCTTTTTATTGTTTATATCGGTAACAAGAATGTCGGTATTTTGATTTATGCCAATTCTTATTTGAAAACTTCTAGTCTGATTTTCTGTTTCTCTGTTGTGTTTATCGAGGGCTTCAAGAATGCCAAGGGCGGTTTGTATATGAATATCAAAAGGTAAATTTGAGCCTATTAATGAAATACACATTCCGTCTCCGGTTGGAATTAAAATACAATCTTCCTCCAAATTAACATTGTGATTACCTAATGTATGGCGGACGATCTCATTTAAATATTGAACAATGTCTGATTGAGCTTCTGCACTTCTTTTGCTGAATTGCACAACATCTAAAAAGACATGCTTCGCACTACGTCTCATAACATTATGATTTAGTTCCATTAGAGTTTCTCCTGAATTTGTGAGTTAGGCTGTAAAAACATCGAAATCTTATCACGACTAATACAGCCATTGTTAGACGAGCACCGCGATCAATTTTGCTTATTGTTCAAGCGAAAGTTACAAACACACTCTAATCCGAAAATGGTTCTTTCCCAGTCGGTCGCCTGCGCTCAACAACACAATGCGGACAAAGCCTTGAGCCTTTATCTTTGACTATTTCCATTTTCGAGCCGAAACAAACCTGACACGGCATTTTGTGAAACTTGCGGCTCGCTGAATTTCTTGCCTTCAAATTCTTTCGGCTTTTGAAGCTATCTTTTTTAAAATCCTCTATAAATTGCCGGTAACAATCTAAATTACCTTGACAATTAACACTTTAGAAGAGTAGAAACAAATTCGACTTATACCGAATTACTACGCTGTAACTAAAACTTCAACCTTTTAATCAAGACTGCACCAGAACACCGGAGAAAAAATGAAACATAAACTTAACTCGATTGTCTTTTTGATCGCGCTGAACTGCTTTCTACTTTTCACAGCGCAGGCACAAACCACGGCTTTCACATATCAAGGGCGCTTGACCGATGCCTCGATTTCGGCAAACGGCAGTTATACGATGAAGTTTCGGATTTACAATGCCGAAACCGGAGGCAATCAAGTCGGCAACGAGCAAACCGCTGTCGTCACGGTCGCAAACGGATTGTTCGCGACAACTTTGGATTTTACTGCCGCTCCGTTTGCTCTCGGTCAGCCTCGCTGGTTGGAAATTCAGGTTGGAAACGCCACACTCACACCGCGTCAGCGCATTTCTGCGACGCCGTATTCAATTCGTTCTTCGAGCGCAGGAACGGCAGATAACGCAACAAATGCTGCGAACGCCACGAATGCAGCAAATGCAAACAACGCTGATAAGCTCGACAACATAGATTCAAGCGGTTTTGTGCAAACCAACACGACGGCTTTTATTCGCAATCAGACTACTCAACAAACCGCCGACTTTAATGTCAGCGGATCCGGCAAAGCAGGCATCTTCGATGCCGCGACACAGTTCAATATTGGCGGCAATCGTGTTTTGAGCATTGCGGGCGAAGACAACTTGTTTGCGGGAGTTAATGCCGGATCGTCAAATACGGGTTACAACAACTCGTTTTTCGGAGCCGGAGCGGGAAGTTTCAATTCGACGGGCAATTTCAACTCGTTCTTCGGCGGGGGCTCAGGGATGAACAATACGACGGGTTTTGAGAATTCATTTTTCGGGGATGGAACGGGCAGAAACAATACAACGGGCGGTTTCAACTCATTTTTTGGCTCCGACGCCGGAGTCAACAATGAATCGGGCGAGTCAAATTCGTTTTTCGGAGCATATTCAGGCAACGGCAATACAATCGGCAGGGGCAACTCGTTTTTCGGGTTGTATGCGGGCAGCGCCAACGATACTGGCGAAAACAACACCGCCGTCGGTCATCAAGCCAATGTCGGAGCGGGCAATCTTTCGTTTGCAACTGCAATCGGTTCGGAAGCCGTTGTTTCGACCAGCAATACTATTCTTTTAGGACGCATGTCGGGCGCCGATAAGGTTTTAGTGCCGGGACGTCTGGAATTGAATACCTTAGAAGAGACAGGCACAACACCGCTTTGCACTAACGCCAATAACCAGGTTTCTATTTGTCTCCAACCGCAACCGGTAGTTGAAAAAAGCAGTGGTGAAGGTTCAGCAACAATAAATCTGCTCCGCGAGCAAATCGAGCGGCAGCAACGAGAAATTAACGAGCTAAAACAAATTGTCTGCTCGCTCAAATCCAATGCCGCAATCTGCAAAGATATAAACAAATGATTGAGCAGATTTGATCTTTTGCAGAAAACAAGAAAAAAGCCGGAAGCCACTTCTAAGCGACTTTCGGCTTTTTTAACAGAACGATTCGATTTTAAAGCTTCGGCAGGTTAATATCAGTTACAGGCTGTCAATTCTTTTCAAAAATTATCAATAAATTTGCACAGCTTCACTTAAAACTTCGGGTAAAAAATCCATATTTCATACGGCAGTTGATGCAGATGTTTCGAAAGAATATTTTTTTATCGTTTATAAACTTTAGCCTGATAATCGTTTGTTTATCGTTTACCGCCGATTCTTATGCGCAGCGCACGTCCGTCGTGAAACGTTCGAGCAAGAAAACGACGCGCGAAGCTCCGAGTTCCAAACGCGCCGATTTCGAAAAAGCGGAAAGAGCGGCAAAGCTGCGCGCCAAATCGGCAGCGCTTAAAATCAGAAAACAGTTTAACGGAAAGCTCGTCGCAGCCCCGCTCAAATATCACGGCGTTTCAGATTCATTGTTTAATCTAGCAGCCCGTCGCGTCTCTAATTCAAAACCCAAAGAATCTCCGATTAAGGAAATTAGGGAAAATGAAAGAGAGCTTTTTTCCGGCAAAGCAAATCCGGACGAACTTGTTGCCGCACCGTCTTCGGTTGTGCAAACACAAACGGCAGCGCCTTTTGCCGCAACAGCCGTCGCGAGTTTTGAAGGACCCGGACAAGGAATGCCCGGCTATACGGTCACAACCGCCCCACCGGATACGACTTTAGCGGTTGGATTGAATCACGTCGTCGTCTGGGTTAACTCGCATTACGCCGTTTTTACTAAAAGCGGAGGAAATCTGCTGCCGGGAGACGGTTTTGTCAGCGGTAATACGTTGTTTACAGGACTTGGCAACGCCTGCGAAACAACAAATCGCGGCGATCCGGTTCTGCAATACGATCGTTTTGCCGACCGCTGGGTTTTGAGCCAGTTTGCGTTTTCGTCCAATAAAGGTCCTTTTTTTCAGTGCATCGCCGTCTCAACTTCCGGCGATCCCACGGGCAGTTATTACCGCTATTCCTTCTCACTACCTGGCGGTGGTTTTAACGATTACGCCAAGCTCGGCTTATGGACGGACGCATATTATATGTCTTACGCCGTTTACACGGACACATCCGGCGGCGATTATGTCGGCTCAGGTCTCTGCGCTTACGACAAAACCAGAATGATGATCGGCGCAGAGGCTGTCTCGGTCTGCGGTGTCGGCAATTACGCCGGGGCAGAAGGATTTCTGCCAATTGATCTGGACGGCTCAACAACACCAACAAACACTTCGCAAGGCGGCATTTTCGCGGGTTATTCGTTCAGCGGACAAGCGATTCGCTTAATCAAGCTCAAGCCGGATTTTGAAAATCTGACAGGCATATTAAGCAACGGCGTGGGCGGCGTACCGGAGAGCTACATTAATATCCCGGTCGGGGCGACGATGGTCGCCTGCAACGGCGTAGGCGACGCCTGCATATCGCAGCCCGGCACCGCAACCAAGCTTGACTCTCTCGGCGACCGCTTGATGTACCGGCTCGCTTATCGCAACCGCAACGGTGTTGACAGCCTGCTTGTGAGCCATGCGGTTGACCCGGACGGCTCGGGTCCGCGAGGCTCCGCTATTCGCTGGTATGAAATCCGTGATCCGTTTTCCGCTGCTCCGACACTTTATCAAAACGCGACTTATGATCCAAACGCGAGTGGAGACCGCTGGATGTCTTCGATGGCAATGGATAAATTCGGAAACATTCTGATCGGCTATAACGTCGTCAATCCGGCAACAAGCTTAAAGCCTTCAATCGCTTTTACGGGGCGATTGCAAAGCGATCCGTTGAATACAATGCAGACGGAAACAATCGCTCAAACCGGCGGCGGATCGCAAATCGGAGGAATGTTCAGATGGGGCGATTATACGACAATGCAAATTGATCCGGCGGACGATGCGACTTTCTGGTATGTCGGTCAGTATATGACGGCGGACGATTTTATCAACTGGAACACGCGCGTTTTCAGCTACAAATTTCCTTCTAATAATGTCGCCTCAGTCGGAGGAAGCGTTGTTTACGGAACGAATCCAGCCAAATATGTTCCGAATGTTTTGCTGACTTTATCGGGCGACCATTCAAGGACTGTTTTAACAAACAGCGCCGGGACATACTCATTACCCAATCTTTTGGCGGGCGGTCAATATACGGTCACGCCTTCAAAAACAGGAAATGCAAGCGGAATTACGGCGTTTGACGCAACTATGGTTTTGCGGCATGTAGCAGCAAACGGACAAGGTGCAAGCGCGCTTAGTCCAAATCAACTTTTAGCTGCGGACACGGACGGCGTAGGAGGTGTAACAGCGTTTGATGCGACGCTGATTCTTAGATATGTGGCGGCGAATGGAACAAATGCTAACGCCGGGCAAACCGGAAATTGGAAGTTTAGTCCCGCTTCGCGTGTTTATTCTCCGCTTCTCAATTCACCAGCAAACGAAAATTACACCGGCATTTTAATCGGAGAAGTTGATGGAGATTGGATCCCTTAATCTGTTTTGCTTCAAATAAAAAAGAAATAAAACTACGGCATTTTTAGTGACCTGAAAAATAAAAAGGAGCATCAATTTGATGCTCCTTTTTATTTTAAGCCATAGCCAGAATTATTTTGCGGGCGCCGGTGAAAGGCATTCGTCCGTGGGCGGCGAGTAGATTGTCCAAAACCAGAACATCGCC
Source organism: Acidobacteriota bacterium (assembly GCA_030863175.1). Taxonomy (GTDB): domain Bacteria; phylum Acidobacteriota; class Blastocatellia; order Pyrinomonadales; family Pyrinomonadaceae; genus JALZCH01. Next base: position 35,919 of record JALZCH010000043.1, read on the forward strand.
TGCCCGCCAGGGAAACAAGACGGTTTCGCTTGCCAAAACGGCTCGGACTTGTTCGAGCATTTCTTTTGGAATTTCCGAGCCGTCTCCGAATTTGGCGTTGAGGCGAAAATCTTCTTCAGGCATCACGGAAATAAAGGCTTGATACGTTCTTTCATCCAAAGCCGACGGGTGAAATCCATGCGCCTGGTTAAACCAAACTTCCTCGCCTGTTTCGGGATGTACAACAGTTGCGGGGCGCGTTTGGCTGAGACGCAGAACATCGTTCGGCTTCCACTCAAAATCTGCTCCCATGGCTCGGCAATGCGCTTCGACTTCGAGTTTGTCTTCGGTTTCAAAAGCGTCCTGCCACGAATATCCCGAACCCTTGCTTGCATCCAGATTGCGAATGTACATCACGCCTTTTTGACGAAAGACGCGCACAATTTCCGACTCGATTCGGTTTAAAATTCGGCGGCTGTCTGCTATTGAAGTTTCGCCGCCGGTTTCTGGTACGATCACGCAACAGAAAAACAAGAGTCGCGGATATTCCTCCGCATAAGACAATTCGTTGTGGAGCGCGAGCGTTAAATCCGGCGGATATTCGGTCGAAGTATAGACTTTTCCTTCAAGCCGCGAGCGCGGCGAAGCTCCGCCGGTATAATTTAATATTTTTTTCCCCGAAAACTCGGCGGAAAACCTTTCCAAATCCGCTTCACTCGTAATTCCGAAACCGCGAAACAACAGCGCTCCGTAACGGCGCAGATTTTCAATTAAAAAATCTTTTTTCTCACGACAAACGGCAAGCAGCTCTCCTGATGCCTCAAGCTCGGTTTGAGCCGTTTCGGGTTCAATCACAAAAGGCATTCTTTGGCTCTTGAAAAGTGCGGCTTTAATCATCGCTCGTGAATATTAAAATCTGCTGATAAATGCATTAAAAATTATTTCAATACTTTTTAATGTTCTGTAGCGTACAGACTCAATTTTTAAAAACCGCTATTTTCGTACATTATAATTTTAAAAGTTGGATTTTGGCGTCTTACTGAATCTTTAAAATCAGCGCAAGCGAAAACTGCTTGAGCAAGGCTATGATAAACGTAACTCAAGAAACTCTGAATAAAACTGCGGAAAACGGTACTGCTACCGAGACTGCCGCAATAGATTACGGCGAATACCGAGCGGACAATATTGATCCGCGAATCAAATACCCGTCTTACAAGTCTTTCGACGAATTTATTGACGTTGAACGGCTCAAATCGCTAGACGGCTATCTGACGCAAAAAATTCGCCGTCATATGCAGGCGGAAAACGATTTGCGTTTTTACACAGGACCGTATCGTTTGCAGGACGATGCTCCTGATCGCCCCGGCTCGCGCATGATTTATCTTGCCGCTTCGAGCCGTCCCGATAGTTATTTCGATTTGGATAAAACCGAGTTATGGTCTTTGACCGAACACGCGAATGAATTCACGCTGTTGATGGATTTTATTCGTACGTTGCCGTTTAAATCGACGGGCAGAATGCTGATTATGTATGACGACGCTCCGCGTCCCGTTCCGTCGCACCGCGACCATATCGAAACCGAGATTTGCCACGAGTTTTTGTGGTTTCGGACGAACAAGAAAAAGCCGTTTTTTATGCTCAATCATTTGACGGGCGAAAAACAGTATGTCGAACATTATTCGGCGTGGTTCGATTCGGTAAATCAATTTCACGGCTCAGATCCGGTTGACGGCTTGTCGTTCAGCATTCGGGTTGACGGTAAATTTACCGATGAATTTAAGAAGCGGATTCCCTACCCCCAAGAAAATATCGCTTCGGCGCCCTCTTTCTGGGCTTGTCTTTCAGATTAAAAGTTTTTGAGGGCAACGACGACGCCAGTAGTTTGTATTGAGCGCGAGTGCCCTCATTTTTGTTGATTTTTATGAAAATTTATATTAGTGGACTTTACAGCGGAACAAATCCTCAACCCGGCGTTGGAATTGCCCGATCACTCAGACAGGCTTATCCGGACGCGACGCTTGTCGGCGTCGAATATTCAAATCGTTGTTCGGGAATTCATTGGCGGGATTTCGATGAAATCTGGCTTCAGCGCCCCTGGGAGGAATTGAGTTTGCCTGATTATGCCGAAACCGTGCGAGGGGTTTTGGATTCAGGCGCGCTCTGGATTTCGAGCATTGATCTCGAAATTATGTGGTTCGGCGAGATTTTCCCCGAGGGACATCCAAACCTTTTAACACCGCCTTTAAGCGCATTGCTGCAAACGGCGAAACCGGAAATTTCGGCGCATAAAGGCTTGCCGGTCGAAATTCCGACTTTTGTCACAACAGACGAGCTTTCCGATTGGGAATTGCACGCTTTTTGTCGCCAGCACGATTGGAAAGTCTGGCTCAAAGGACCGTACTACGAAGCAGTTCGCGTTCGCACCTGGGCTGATTTGGAAGCGATGCGCGGCGTTTTGTCTAAAGCCTGGGCGACGGAAAAGCTGTTTTTGCAAACGCACGTCACCGGCTACGAAGAATCGGTCACGATTTCGGCATATCGCGGTGAACTGCTCAAATGCGTGCAGATGCGGAAACGCGATTTGACCGAGCTCAGCAAAACCTGGGCGGGCGACGTTTCGGAAGTGTCGGAAGAATTTGCCGCGCCGCTCAGAAAAATCGTCAAAGATTTAAACTGGACTGGCGGCGCAGAATTCGAAATGGTGCGCGACGCCGCCGGGAAACTTTATCTTTTGGAAGTAAATCCGCGTTTTCCTGCGTGGATTCACGGCGCGACAATCACCGGACACAATATGCCCGCCGCTTTGATTGAAGGTGTAACCAAAATCAAAGCTCAAAAGAACGAGCCGCAAGCGGAAGAATTTACGCGTGTGGTGATGGAAATTCCAGTTCGACCGGAATTTCCGCTTCCGCCGCTTCCGGAACCGTACACCGGCGCGTTCGGTCATTCGATGAAACATCCTTCGGGCTTAATCGAATTTGCGCAGCGGCTTCATAAAACGAATGGAAACGGAAACGGCAACGGAAATGGTCACCATAAAGCGGAAACCAAACTTGCCGATGTGCCTTCGACTTTTTTGAGCGATTTGTCGAATTTCGATTTCTCGCGTGTTGAAACGCCTTCTTTTTTGTTTTTGGACAAAACCGCCGAACAGCTTTTCGCACGCGCAGAACGCCTTGCTGAAAAACTTTCGACCAGCGATGTATCGGTCAGAAATGCATACAGCATCAAGACGAATCCGGACGAACGCTTGATTGCTTTGGCGCGCAAACACGGTTTTCTTGCCGAGGCGATCAGCCTTTTGGAAATCAACAAAGCGCTGGAAATCGGATTTGAGCCGGAAGAATGCGTTTTGAATGGTCCCGGCAAATGGTGGCGCAAAGAATATTTGCCAAACTCGCCGCTGCGGACTGTTTTTTCCGATTCGATTGCCGATTTAAACCGTATTGTCGAAAGCGCCGCAAATGGCGAAATCAAAGCCAAAACTTTCGGGATTCGCCTTCGCACGCCGAACATTCCTTCGCGTTTCGGAATTCCGGTTGACACGCCGGAAACTTTCCGCAAATTGATCGAGTCAGTTGAGCTTTTACCGCGCGATGCGGCTTTTGGCGTCCATTTCCATATGGCGAGCAGCAACGTCGGCGTTTCGCAATGGTGGAATCTATTTGAAACGATGCTTCGCTGGTGCAATTCAATTGAAGCTCTGACGGGCAGAACAATTGAAACTCTCGATGTCGGCGGCGGCTGGTTCCCAGACGATTGGCACGACCGTTCGGACGAGCATTTTTCGCAAGCGGTTTCAAGCGCCAAACGATTTTTGCCGAATGTGCGGGAAATTATTTCCGAACCTGGCAAAGCTCTCGCGCAGCCTTCGATGGCGGTGGCGATGCGGATTTTGGAAATTCAGGATATTGCCGATGGCGGAAAAGAAGTGGTGGTTGACGGCTCGATTGCCGAACTGCCGATGTACTTCTTTTACCCGCACCGGATTCTTTACAAAGATGTGCGCAGCGGGACGTGGCAGCCGCTCGGACGCGGAAAAGCGCATCTTTTGGGAAGATTGTGTATGGAACACGACATTGTTGCCACAAATGTCGAATTGCCCGAAAGCGTCGGAGTGGGCGATGAGCTCGTTTTCTGTGACGCCGGAGCTTACGATAGGAGTATGAGTTATGTCTTTGGACGCGGTTAATAATAATACATCTCACGAAGAGACAAACGGCTTTCACCCGTGCGGGGTGATAAAAGGCGGTGCGGTGTTTGAGAACTGGCGCGAATTTCCGCCTTCCTACATCTCGCATCACGGATCGGTCTGCTGCGAAATGGCGCGTGAGTGGATTTACGCGATGGATCACACGCAATTAAACGGCGGAAGCCCTTTTACGGGTCCCCGCTGGCTGCGACAACGCTACAATTGGGGACCGACTGTTTATCCGGTTTATTGGTGCGAAGCGATCGAAGAAAAATCTCTGGACTGCGGAGCTTTGGCGGCACTCTCGCGCGAAGTTTTCAAATCACGCAATGTTCGTGCGTTTCCGGCACAGCTTGTTCAGAAATTCACCACTGACGCAACCGCACAGTGGCAAAGGAAATGGAGCGAAAAAGAGGCTTCTACACACTGGATTAACGAGGACGTAATTTATCACGAAGGCTGCGCTATTTTGACGGTTGAAAACGAAATCAAAGTCTGGGACTCGAGCGCCGGATGGTGGGTTCGTCCCATTCCGCAAAACGGTTACGGAAGTCTTCTCGCGCTAAGAATTTGCACGGACGACCGAAACAATATTTCCCTGTTTCAATGGGGCGATCACAAAATCGTTCCAAACCGCTGGCAAAAATTTGAAATGCCGCAGCTCGCCGCCGCTGCATAACGAAAAACGATAAATTTATCGTCGAAAAAGCGCTTCACTTGAGGCGCTTTTTCTTTATCGAAATGTTTACACTTGATTGCGGCGAAAATGACAGGCAAAATATTTTGAACCGGATATGAGACGGAAGCTATGTTTAACGAATGATTGAAAATCAATCGCGGGAAGAAGACGCCCAAAAATCAAGGAGCGTCCGGCACGAAATCAACAACGCGTTGACCGCCCTGCTAGGAAATACGCAAATGCTGTTAATGCGCGGAAATTTGGACGAAAAATCACTTGAGCGTGTGCAGCGAATTGAAGAACAGGCGCGGCGAATTAAAGAGCTAACCGCTGAATTAAAAGAAGAATAAACTTTGGCAAACGCAACGGAAAAAGACATTTTGACGAACCGGCAGGTTTTTCACGAATACCACATTCTTGATCGCTACGAAGCGGGAGCGCAGCTTGTCGGCACGGAAGTCAAAAGCATTATGGACGGGCGGATTCAATTAAAAGATTCTTACGTGTCGGTGCGCGATGGCGAAGCGTGGCTCTTTAACGCGCACGTCTCGCCTTATTCGCACGGCAACGTTCAGAATCATGATCCGCTTCGCACACGCAAGCTGCTTTTGCATAAACGCGAAATCGAAAAGCTCGCCGAAGAAGCGGCGGTCAAAGGAATGACTCTCGTCATCACCCGTATTTACTGGAAAAACGGGCGCATCAAATTTGAAATCGGCGTAGCGAAAGGTAAAAAATTGTACGACAAGCGCGAAACCGAAATGCGGCGGACGATTGACCGCGAAACACAAGCCGAAATCAAGGAGCGAACGCGGTAAGCATTTGATTTTAAAACTCAGGAATTGTTCAATATTTAAGCAATAACTTATAGTTGATTAATTGGGGAATTGAAAAAGATGAATATTCAAGCAAGCACACGAAGTTTACGCGAAACGGACGCGCCGGCGCTGGTCGTCCCGGTTTTTAAAGATGAAAAAGCCGATTCGGGGCTTTTGCAGGAACTCGACGGATTGACGAACGGCGTTCTGCGCTCAATTTTTGAAGGCGAGGAAATCAAAGGCAAAGAAAGCGAAACGTCTTTTGTGCACCTGCCGCCGACGGAAAATCTGCGAGCAAATCGCCTATTGCTGGTGGGAGCGGGCTCAAAAGAAGATTACAACGCCGTCAAAGTCGGTATTATCGCCGGAACTGCGGCGCGGGCTCTGCGCTCGAAAGGCGTCAAGCGTTTTGCATTTGCTCCGCGCTGCGAAAACGATGACGCAGTAAAAGTCGCGCAAAACGCTGCGCAAGGCGCGATTACCAGCTTGTTCGAACTCGATAAATATCGCACCAGAGACCGCGAAGAACGCATTATCGAAGGCTTTACGCTCGTCGTTGAAGGCGGCGACGAATCGGCTTTAAATCGCGGTATTGAGCGCGGCAAAATCATCGGCGATTCGATGAATTTTACTCGCGAACTGTCAAACGAGCCGGGCAATTACCTGACGCCGACCGAGCTTGCCCGCCGAGCGCAGGCGATGGCGCAGGAAACCGGCTTGAAATGCGAAGTTTTTGAAGAAGCCGATTGCGAGCGAATGGGAATGGGATCGTTTCTGTCGGTTGCGCGCGGTTCGGAAGAGCCTGCAAAATTCATCGTTTTGCGCTATGAGCCGCAAGGCGAAAATACCAGCCGCGACGGCAAATATCTAGCCCTCGTTGGTAAAGGCATCACGTTCGACACGGGCGGCATTTCTCTCAAAGACCCGGAGAATATGGACGCGATGAAATACGATATGACCGGCGGCGGAACCGTCGTAGGTACAATGCGCGCGATTGCTCTTTTAAAACCTTCAATTCCGGTTTTGGGCATCGTTGCGGCAACCGAAAATATGCCTGACGGTAAAGCCACGAAACCGGGCGACATCGTTAAAGCGATGAGCGGCAAAACAATTGAAATTTTGAACACCGACGCCGAAGGTCGTCTGGTTTTGGCTGACGCCGTTTATTACGCGAAAGAGCAGGGCGCAACCGACATTATTGATATGGCGACGCTCACGGGCGCGGTAATCATTGCGCTCGGCGACATCAACACCGCCGTTTTGGGCGATCAGCCGCTCGTGGACGAAATCATCAATTCGGGCAAAGAGGTCGGCGAAAAATTCTGGCAGCTTCCGCTCGACCGCGAATATTTTGATTTAATCAAATCGCCTATCGCCGACATCAAAAACATTGGCGCGGGGCGAAAGGCGGGAACAATCATTGGCGCGGCGTTTATCAAAGAATTTGCCGAAGACGTTAATTGGGCACATTTGGACATCGCTGGAACCGCATGGAACGACAGCGAACGTCCGCATCGTTCAAAAGGTCCGTCGGGCGTCTGCATTCGGACGATGATAAATATCGTTGAAAAACGAGCTAGCGGACAATAATTTCAACAAAAATCAAAAACAAAAAGTCGAACTTCAAACAGTTCGACTTTTTGTTTTATGAGACTTTCGTCGCTTTGCCCAATGGCAAAAGCGGCGCGAAATAAACAATCCGCGCCGCTTTTTTCAATTTCAAGTCAGATATGATTACGGATTTGCCGGTCCGTTCATCACACGCAACTGATTAATCGGAATGTTAAGACGCTGCGGATTTTTAAAGAAAACGCGCACTGTAGCTTGTTGACCCGGTCTCCATTCTCTGCCGTTCGGCGCTTCTCCAATGACGAACGGACTGCCGATTGGAGCTGCGCAGCGCGTATAGCCGGCAAGAACGCTTGAATCAACCGTGACACCTTGCGGCAAACCATCGAAAACGAAAATTATTCGCGGATGCAGCGTACGGTCAGAACGGTTTTTGACTGTCAAAATCAATTCGTCAATTCCGTTGCGCTCATGGCGTTTCCACTGCGCTCGTGTGATTTCATACGGCGTTGTGATGTTTTGCGCGCAGTCACCAACCGCCGTGAATGTTACTGATGCTTGATTATTACTCGTATCCGGGTCGGTTTCCGCAGCACCAGCAGATACTGAATTAACGATTGTTCCGGCGGTGTTCGGGCTTACTTTTAGCTGCACGGTTTCTTCCTGATTGACGGCAAGCGTTCCGATTTGGCAGTTGATTTGATTGCCTGAGGCAAAGCAAGCCCCTTGCGAAGGAATCATCGCCAAACGGTTGACTTGAGCGGGCAAAGTGTCTGCCAATGTTACGTTAGTCGCAGTGCTTGTGCCGTTGTTTTTAACTTTGATCGTGTAAACGGCTTCGTCACCGACTTGAACCGTCGCGGCTGAAACCGACAATTGCACCGAAATATCGGCTGTAACAGGCGTCGGCGTAACGGTCGGTGTTGGTGTCGGACTTGGCGACGGCAAAATTGCCGTTGGATTCCAAGCAGGATTCATTCCGACGACATTTAAAGATGTCGCGTTTGAACCGTCGGCGTTCATAATGTGCAGAAAGCCGCTGCGTTCAAATACAATTTTTTCTCCATTCGGAGCAAAAGCCGGATTACTGTCGGTGCTGTTGCCGTGATTTGTGATATTCGTTAAAACTCCGCTACCATCCGTGGTTACCGAATAAATATCATGCTGATATTCAAACAACAATTTGCTGCCGTCGGACGAGATTCCCGGCGTTCCGAATTCGAGCAAAGCATTTAAATTCGTCAGTCGGGTCAGTTCCGATCCATCGGGTTTGACTGAATAAAAATCGCTCCGGCGCAAACCGTCTACTGAACGGTCACCAATAAAAATAATTTTTGACCCATCAGGCGTCCACACCGGACCGTGTTCACCGATAAAGTAGGACGGAACCGGAAGACGCTGCTGGTTTGAACCGTTGGTGTTGATTATATAAACGTGCCAGCCCGCTTCATGCGAGCTTTCAAAAGCGATTTGATTGCCGTTTGGCGACCACGCCGGGCTGTAAGCTTGAAAAGTTTGGGTTAATTGACGCAAATTGGTGCCGTCAGCGCCGACCAGGAAAATATCCGATGTTTCGCCGCCCATCGTTCGAACAAGAGCGAGTTCTTGACCGTTTGGCGACCAGGTCGGATCAAAACCAGCCGCAATTTCGGTTTCGCCAGTGCCATCGGCATTGACCGTCAAAATTTTGTAATTATGATTGCCGTAATATCGCGAGAATGCGATGTTATTTGTGCCTGACTGCATTTTCGCGGTCGGCAAAGAAACTAAAAACGGAACGGCAAGAAATAAAGTAGCCGTTAAAATTGTCAAAGTAATGCGTGAATATGAATTGAATTTTATCATTACTATTCTCCTTCCGTATATTGGGCAGACCGCTCCCAGCCGCAAAATTCAGATAAACCCTGCGTTTTTACCGAGCGTTCCCTTCTATTCACTTAATTAACGCGGAGCGAAATCGAAAAAGGTATCAACCTGTGAAAGAAGAATGATCAAAAATAAGATTCGCTACGAAAAAAGGCTGACAGCTTGTTTACGCTGTCAGCCTACCCGCGCTTTTTATGTTTTTTAAATCAATGACTGATTGAGACGAAAAATGCGGAAAAAGTTTTCAGTTGTCCTTTTAGCTAGTTCTTCGAGTTCGACGCCTTTAAAATCAGCCAAAAACCGAGCTGTTTCGAGGACAAATGCAGGTTCGTTTCTCTTCCCCCGAAGCGGCACCGGAGCAAGATAAGGACAATCGGTTTCGATTAATAGTTTTTCCAAAGGAACGATTCGGGCAGCTTCGCGCAAATCGTCGGCTTTTTTAAACGTCACGTTTCCGGCAAAAGAAATATAAAAGCCGATTTTCATCAACTCTTCTGCCATTGCGGCAGTTCCGCCAAAACAATGCATCACGCCGCCCGCAAAATTCGGGCGCGCGCATTCTTCGGTTAAAATTTGCACGGTTTCATCGTTTGCGTCACGAGAGTGAATGATAATCGGCAAACCTAAATCTTGTGCAATGCGAATTTGTCTGCGGAAAACCTGCTCTTGAATTTCGCGTGGACTGTGATCGTAATAAAAATCAAGCCCGATTTCGCCCCATGCAACGACTTTCCGGCTCGATTTCGCCAGATTTATGAGCTGTTGTTCGGCTCGTTCGTCATAAGTTTTGGCGTCGTGCGGGTGAATGCCGATTGAGGCGAAAATGTTCTCGTGTTGTTCGGCAATTCCAATCGTTTGTTCAAAATTCCCACTCGCAGGTTCGCCCGTTCCGACCGAAAGCATAAATCGAACGTTTGCGTTTTCGGCGCGTTCGATAACCGTTGCGCGGTCAGCGTCGAAAGCCGAATCGGCAATGTGACAATGCGAATCAACTAAAATCATTTTTGTGCGTTAAAATTCAAAGTTCGTAAAATTTGTTCGACTTCCGCGAAATCTTTATCGCTTGAAGCGGCTATTACGAACATCAGCAAATGCCCGTTTCTTTTACCGAACATCAATCGTTGTTTTTGCTTTCCCAAAGGAATTTGAATCTCCATGTCAAAACCGGTGAACGTCTCAGAGCCTAATTTAAGCTCGCGAACCGGATTAACGATTTTGATTTCTCTTTCTTTCGGCTTCGATGCGGCGGCAATTTCTTTTAAATTCCCTTCGGCAATGTCCTTTAGATCAGCAGCCGGAAATCGCGTTTTGCTCGCTGCCAGCATAATTAAGGCATTGTCCGGCACACCGAACGTTTTTTTCGTGGCAATCAATAAAAATTCAAATCGGCTGAATGCTTTTTCGATGAAAGCATTCTTTTGCGCGTCGCCGGTTTGAACCGCCATCAATCCCGCTTCGCGGACGAATGAAGTTTCGTCTCGATTGGCTAAATTCCATTCTTCGGGAAGCGGGAGCGTAAAACCTAGAAATTGATTTCGGTAAACGCCTTCTTCATCAATCTCGCCCTTAAACTCCGCGGGCAAGCTTTGAGCGGCTGTCGTAGTAATGGGCGGAACTGCGCCGATTATTTGAAAAGAATCAAGAAACCGAACTGCATTTTTTTCATAAAATTCGCCCACATCTTTAGACAACTGATGAAGCGGGGAAACCGCAATTACTTGATAAAGCTGCTTGCCGACAATAAACAAGCGTATCCGCATTCTGATTTCTTTTGCGGTGTCCTTAACGGCAATTTCTCGCCCCAAATATTTTCCGGCAAAGATTTCTCTGGCGCTTTCTACTTTGTGTTCGGGCTTTTCCAGAAAATAACCCAGCGTATTGTCATACGCCGAATTCAAAACGTCCGAATCTTCAATTTCGTAAGCGTAATCAGAAACGGCAACACTAAATTCCGCTCCCAGATTATAAACGGAAAAAAACAAGGATTTTGATTTGGTGTTTTTCTCGCCCGGAAAATCCTGTTTTTTCGGGACGCCGGGGAATGCGGCTTTAAATTCAGCTTCTTTCGAAACAAATTCGCCCCATACCGCCTCGTAATTCGGCATCGGCGGCTTTTTCGGCGGAGCTTCGGTCAGTTGAAACGAAGCGAAAAATTTATCAACGTTTTCCTGCTGCGTTGCAAGCGCGCGTTTCGATACGGTCACGCTCAACTCGTAAAGCATTTCTTTGATCAGGAAAATGCGCGTTATGGTAATTGTCGTTCCCGTATCGTCGGAGATCGTACGCTCGCGCCCCAAATGTTCGCCGAGAAAAACGTCTCGTTCGCCGACGAGCTTAAAACTGGTTCCCTTCAGATACGTTTCGCGTTTGGCGTCGTAATAAGATTTCAACTTTCCCGGTTCGCTGCCCTCGTAAAAATCCTCGCCGAAAAAAAGGTTGTAATAAACAGCGGGCGTCTGCAGATAATAAGTCCCGGTATTAACCGGCGGCAGCAGCATCGAAACGTTATCCGGTTTTTTCGGCGCTGCAGGAATGCCGGGAAAAGAGGCTTTAAATCCGCCCGCTTCGGAAACCGTTTCCCGCCAGGCTCCTGGCGTTCCCATTTCAACGACGCTGCCGCGAACAACTGTTATGGCGCGAGGCGGTTGTTTCGGTGGGCGGCGTTGAGCAAAAGCCGTAGTCGCTGTCGAAACAAGTAATATAAAAATGAGGATTTTCGTTTTCATAGTGAGTTTTAAAGATAAATTATTAATTTAAACTAGTTGTCACAACTACAATCGCAGCAACCGCCGCAGTCGCAACAATCGCAACTGTCACATGAACAACAACAATCTCCGTTGCAACAATCGCAGCAGCACTCACAGCCTTCACACCATCCGCCGTCGCTAACGCTGTTCTCTGCTGCGCGTTTGGCTTTTTTCTTTCTGCCTTCCTTTGTCAAAAGTTCTTCGGGATTTTCGAGGAAAATTGTTTTCGGCAGAGCTAAAACCGCACCGAAAGCTGCTCCCAAAAACATTAGGTTAAAACCAAGCTCGTAACATTCGCGCCAACTTTTAGTCTCTCGCGCTTGTGCGGGTGCGAAAAAGGCAACGAACAAGACCGCGCCGAAAGCAAACGGCAATTGCCACCAAGCCGAATTTGCAGTTAATTCCCTGCTTCGTCCGACTGCAGCGGAAAAACGTTCTCGAATTGTTTTCCGCCGTTTCGGCGAACAAATCTTTTGCGCGACCGGCAAGGATTTGCTGAAATTGCGCGACAGATTTTCATTGAGACGCGAGGCAAATAGCCTTACTTTATCCGCACCAAGAGGTAATTGATGCAAAATTTCGGCAATTTCGTTTTCTTTGCCTCGAAGCAGGCTTTCAATTCGGCGGCAAATTGTGCCGGGCAATTTGGTCTCTTTCAAGTCAAAAGCCGCCTCGATTGCGTTAAACTCACCGCGCCGCACATCTTTTTCATAATCCTGAAAAGCGTCGAGCAAATAAACAACCTCGCCGAAAGCCGCGCCGAGAGCCGCCATTTTGCTTTGCAAATCTTTTCTGCCAATCAATTTCGCGCCGTGCCGGAAAAACAATTCGGTCGCCCGCGCGGTCGGTTCGGCGAGATAAAACAGCATTGCGTCTCCGTTTTCGGCGAATTGCCCGGCTTCGCGTTTCGCTTGCAGACGCGGCAAATTTTTTAATTCCGCGAGCGGAAAATCCCACGCTTTTAATTGTCTTTCAGCCTGCCGAAAAGATTTGTCAAAAAATCTGTCAACTGCTCGCCACGCCCGTTTTTTTGAATCTTCAATGCGGTCGCCGATTTTGAATTCGGCTAAAACGACGTTTGCGGTGGCGGCGATTTGAAGCGCAAGCGGCATTTCCTCCGCAGATTTCGGTTTCGCCAGACAATTATAACTTTGCAAAGCGCGCCCGAAATTCGGCTTTTCGGTGCAAAGCGCGGTTAGGATTTCAGCCAGAAAAACCGTATCGTGATTGAGCAAAGCGCGCGTTTTCTGCCCGTAAAGACCGCTCAGAGTCTTACAAGTTCCACAATAATGCAGCCGTCTTTCGTTTCGCCGCTCAGCCGTCAATCCGCAACGCTTTGCGCGCATCAAACCGAACATAAACTTTAATTGGTAAAAGCTTTCTTATCTATTAATTATTTTCTTTTTCGAAGCGGAGTGTCTGTATCGTTTTTTCAAGCTCTTTTAATTCTTCAATTTTTGTATAAAACAAATTGAAAATCATCATGTGTCCTTTTCGCCGAAAAATATATTGCCTTTGGCGAAATTCAAAATCATTTGATTTAGAGCTAAACTCATAAAAAAAACCTTTTTCATGCCCCGCCTGAATTTCGGTTAAATCCTGCGTTAAGAGGTAAGGCATTTCTTTATATTTTTCAATTGCCTGTTTAGATTCAGCGACAATTTCACGCCACGGGCGATTAATATTCGAAATTAGCCCTGCCATTATTACCAGATTTGCATTTGGAATTTTTCCCAAAGGGTATTTACTTAAAATAATTAGATTTTTACGAAACTCATCAATCTGTTTCGGCAGAGTATTTTTTTTAACTCTCAATCGACCATTGATATTTTCATATTCAACAACATGCCCATCAACAATGTTCCAATCCTGCGGAAGATACAAAGAAAATCCAAAATATTTGTTAGACAAAACTCCGTCTTTAATTGTGCTTTGATATTCCTCTAATGAGACTGAACCTGCCGACTTTTCAGCAGGTATCTCAACAGGCGTATTTGTTTTTCTACTTTTCTTCTGCGCCTCAATATTTAAGTTAAAGGAAATAATTGCAGCTATAATCAGCGTAAGTTTTTTAACTGACATATAAATTCTAAGATTTCCCTGCTTATTTCAATCGAGCGCCAATTTTAACGTCTTCTAAAAACCCGGCGAGCGCTGGCGTGTCTTCTTCCGTCAGAGAAGCGGCGCAGACCATTCCTTGAGATTCAAGTCCGCGCATCTTGCGGGGTTTCAGATTGGCTACGACGACGACTTTTCTGCCGATTAATTTTTCAGGCTCGTAATATTCTGCAAGTCCGGCAAGGATTTGGCGCGGTTTTTCTTCGCCGAGATCGATTTCAAATCTGAGTAGTTTATCCGATTTCGGAACGCGCTCGGCGACTTTGATTTCGCCGACGCGCAATTCGACTTTTAAGAAATCTTCAATCGTGATGAATTGGTCTTCGTTCGTCGTTTGTTGCTCGTTACTCGTTGTTTGATTTTCATGTTTCGGCTCATTGCCCGATGCCGATTGCTCGTTGTTTTTTTGTATTTCTTCCATAATTTTCTTTTTATCCAATCGCGGGAACAAAGGCTCGATTTCGCCGATTTTCGTTCCGGCTGAAAGCTCGCCCCATTTTAAATTTTCGGGATTTGTTTCGGAAACGTCTCCGGTCAAACCGATTTGACGATAAATCGCACGGCTTGTTTCCGGCATCACCGGATACAGCAAAACCGACAGCCACCGCAGAGTTTCGATGGCACGAAACAGTACCGCGTTGAGAGTTTCGCGTTGATTCGCGTCTTTTACGAGTTCCCACGGTTTGGCGTCGGAGATCATTTTGTCTGTGCGGGCAATAACAGCCCAAGCGGTTTCGAGTGCGCGATGAAATTCCAGATCGTCAAACTGCCGCAGAAAATCTGCGCGGGCGGCTTCCAACACCTTCGTAATTTCCTGCGCGTCCGGGTTAATTCCGGCGCGCTTGGCGTAAATAAAATTTTGCTCGTGAATCGTTCCGTCGGGAATCGCGCCGTCACAATATCTCTGAATCATCGTTAATGTGCGCGACGACAAGTTGCCCAGACCGCTCGCTAAATCTGAGTTTGTGCGGTCAACGAGCGTTTCGTATCCGAATTTGCCGTCCTGCCCGAAAGCCATTTCGCGAAGAACGAAATAACGCACGGCATCCGTTGGAAAATGCTGTTTTAAAACCGTGGGTTCGATGACGTTTCCTAAAGTTTTGCCCATTTTGCGCCCTTCTGCGTCAAGCCACATTCCATGGGCGAAAACCAGATCCGGCAATTTCAATTCAGCCGCGTGCAAAAACGACCACCAGTAAACCGTGTGAAAACGCAAGATGTCCTTGCCGACCAGATGAATCGCGTTTTGCCAGTATTTTTCAAAACCGACGTGCGAGCGCTCTTCGTTTCCGTAACCGATTGCCGTGATGTAATTCGACAGCGCGTCTAGCCAGACGTACATCGTGTGGTTCTCGTCGCCCGGAACCGGAATTCCCCACGAAACGCTCGTTTTCAGGCGCGAAATCGACAAATCCTGCAAGCCTTGTTTGATGAATGCTACGGTTTCATTGCGGCGCGCTTCGGGGCGAATTCTGTTTGGGTTTTCTTCGATTATTTCCAGGAGAGTTTCCCCATAATCCGAAAGCCGGAAAAAATAGCTTTCTTCTTCGACTCGATCGAGCGGGCGTTCGTGAACGGCGCAAAGCGGCGCATCGTTCGGATTTTCCGGCTTGATAAATTCGTCTTCGGTTTTAAAGCTCGCACAGGCGGCGCAAAACCAGCCTGCATAAAAACCTTTGTAAATCGGCGCATTTCCTTTCGGCGTCTTCCCGCCAGCGATTTTTCGCCACAGATTTTGCACAGCGTCATAATGAAACGGCTCTGTCGTCCGCATAAAAATGTCGTAACCGCCGTTTCCTTGCGAGATACCAAAATCGGCGAGCATTTTTTTCAGCTCGCCCGAAACGTAATCGACTTGTTCTTTCGGCGTTCTCCCGCTTCGTTCCGCAGCGCGCTGAATGTTGATGCCGTGTTCATCGGTTCCGGTTAAAAAATAAGTGTCAAACCCGCACTGCCGTTTATGACGCGCAATTGCATCGGCGACAATCGTCGTGTACAGATGTCCGAGATGCGGCAGGCTGTTGGCGTAATAAATCGGAGTTGTAATATAAAACGTTTTCATAAAAAGAAAGATTATCTAAATATCGGTCAACAAAAGCAAAAGTTAAGGAATCAGATTGTTTTGCTTCAATAAAGACGAGCTAGACAGTTTTTCGTCGGATTAGCTATCTTAAAAGTTCGCTTTTGCGGTACCTTGGCAGGCGAGTTTAACTGGTATAGGCACTACCTTGACACGGTGATTTCAATTCTTGATTTCCTATTGCTTTCAACCTATTTAGGAGTTGTTCACTTTGAGACAGAATGAAGTTTTGCTGGTTCGGCTGCCATATTGATTGATATATCTATTTTATCCGCTCATTTCATCCCAATGGAACTATTGTCGTTGATTTTACCTTGCTGATTACAAAAGTCGTTTGAAAACGCCTAACACTTTGATTGTCTATAAAAAGCCGATGAGTTAAAGCTTCATACTCCTGCATATCTTTTGCGGCAAGAATTAGAATAAAATCGGCGTCTCCAGTTACGTGATAACATTGCATTACTTCTGGAATAGCAAGAACAAGTTTCTTAAATTCTTCCAAAACCGAAGATATGGGGCGTTCCTGCTCAAGCGTAACTTCTACAATTATTGTCAACAGCCTGCAGCTTGCTTGCTGTGAAACGATAGCAACGTCAGCTTCAATTATTCCGTCATTGCGCATTCGCTTTAGTCGGCGTTGGACGGCTGAAGGCGAAAGATTGACCAGCTCAGCAATTCTTTCCGTTGAGTGAAGATTGTTTTGCTGAACAATTTCAAGGATTTTTTTATCGTATGAGTCCATATCCCATCACCTTGCAGGGTTTCACCATAAATCACCTAATATTTGCAGGAAATCAGCACTAAAGCACTATATTTCACTAAATTACCCCTTCAAGCAAATGTTATTCTTAAATGCGTAAATTACAAGGGGAATATGGCAGCGAGAATCAAACCTATATTTGTAAATGGCGAGAATTGCAACGATGCTGATTTGATTTGCCGTATATCGAACAATGAGGAAGCGGCTTTAGCCTTGCTCTATGACCGTTATCGAAAAATACTGTTCGGATTATTGTTTCGCATCTTACACAATCAATCAGAAGCCGAAGACATCTTGCAAGAGATTTTCATGCAGGTCTGGCAACAAGCAAAGAACTTTGACAAAGACCGTGGTAAAGCTTTTAATTGGCTTGTAACAATGACACACTCCAGAGCCATTGACCGATTGCGCTACTTGAAAACCCGAACACAAACAACAGAGAAGATAAAAGCGAGTACTCCGCTTTATATTGATTCAAAAATTGAAAATAACCCGGTTCTACAAAGACATAAGAAACAGGTTCGCACAGCTTTAAGCCAATTGCCTGAAAACCAACGCAGTTTATTGCTAATGGCATATTTTGAAGGTTATTCACAACAGGAGATTGCTGAGCAGTTAAAAATCCCACTTGGTACAGTAAAAACTCGAATGTGAATGGGAATCATTAGTTTACGTGAAACGTTAGATGCTGATTCGAACTTTTGGTTATAACAACCTTTTTAAATTATCCAATCATATCCGGCGAGCGCGTCCTGATGCCTTTATTTGTCGCCAATGTCTGCACCGCCATTTAATGTCTGTTGGATTGGGAGTTTGGTAAATACCAAGCAATACTTTCAACCGCAATTTAAAGTAATAAATTAAAAAGGAAATCATTTTTGGTAATGTTTTCCATCTCCAAATGCTAATAACAAATTAAAAGCCGATGGCTGATATTAAACAGTAAAACACCAATTACTGAATTAATACGTAAGTGTGATTAGTTTCGGATTTATAATTTTTAAAGTTTGGAACTACAAGTGATTGAACGAATTTTTGCAAACCTCGTACGGACTTGAAATTTCATAATCGTTCCTCATTTAAACTTTTGAGACAAGTCAAAACTTTTGACAAATTGGAAGCAGAAAAGCTCTATTCAAGCGAGTTTTTGACCAACAAGAACATTTTTATTTGCAACTCCTGTCAAAAATCTGCATCCAAGTCAGTCTTGGGGGTGATAATTTATGATAAATAAACCAAACTCAGGAGCGAATAACTAAATCGCTCCAATTTAATCAAACACAGAGCAGCATATTTCGGTATGCTGCTTTTATTTTATGTTAAAGCAGGTTTCAAAATGAATTTCAATATTGGTGTTCAATGTATTGCCGCAGCTTTATGAAAATAAAACATAGCTGAAATCCACTCAGTTAGTGTAACCAGTTCCTTTACTGAAGCTGAGCAAATAAACCTTGAGGATTTGCGGTAAGAAAAAAATTAGTGGCGACGCAAGAGGTATTTGTTTGATGATGTGCTCCTTTTTGAGACTGTTTAGACGTTAAGTGATAAATATAGTTAATTATCATCAAACATGGCAGCTAAAATTTCAGCTTGGGATTATTCTTTAAATCTAACCAGCCCTGATGGTCAGATTACGGCTGTTATTGATGATGCCAGCGAAGTCGGACAGGGCGCGCCGACATATGGAACGCTTAAACTATCTAATGGATTGACCTTCAAAGGATGTAATCCATCAGCAGTATGGTCGGATGATTCTAAATTTTTAGCCATACCGCAATGGACAAAAGTCCGGCAGCAGCAGATTTTAGTCATTTCGATAAAGCAAAGGTTTGTTGGATATCCGCCTGATATTTACAGTGTGCTTGAACTACATTCGTTTTCCAGAGGTAAAATTAAAGGGATAGATTCGCCCGTCTATAAGCCGCGTGAAATTGAAATTGATTTGAGCGAGGTTCGATGGAAAGATGCGGAAACAGCTTCTTGCTGGCAACGAATACTCTCTTTCATTGGGTTTAAGTAAATGCGGTTTCGCCCCACTTTATCTCTACCGCTAAATCAAAATAAACAGTGTCAAAAACGACCGTTTATGAAACAAGTAAAAGCGCAGTAAAAATGTGCCAAAATTCATACGTTTTTGAGATACGCTAATTATTGACTCACTTGCCTTTAGTTACGAAAACGTCATTACTCCTGTTTTAGCCTTTTGTCTCAAAAGTTGTATCATAATCAAAGTCTCAAAAACGTAGCTTTGTGTCTAAAGTCGGTTTTTCAGACGAAGTTTTGAGACACGAATGAAAAGCTTTAAGCAGTTTTGAGACAACCAGTGTTATAAAGAAAAAAGAGCGCTACCATCCTCTTTTAATTCTAACTCGCCTCACGACGAAAAGACGATTGGCTGTCGAAAGAAATCGTTATAGAAAAAGACTGGTGAATTCACCCGCCTTTTTGTTTTAAGTCCGCTAACATTTAATAAAGTACGTACTTCCGCCCCACGTCCAATGATTTGTTCGACGCTGGTGTGACACTATTAAATGAAATTTAATCTTCTGCTAATCCGTGACTTCCGATGATAACCCATCCGTTTGAAGTTCCTCGACTCATTAAGATCACGCTTCCCCTGTAAACTGCTGGGAGAGTGACGGTATTTGCATTGTCAATTTTCTCAGTTCCCGGAAAACACCCTGCGATGTAAATGGAGTAAAGGGTGTTCATCTTCTTGACGACTGCCAATCTTCCCGCTCCAACTGTTACTGCACAAGGCAATTCTACCCATTGAGTAGCAGCGTCAGGCGACATATAGATGACCGAATCCGTCGAGGACATGATGTAGTTTCCAGTTCGCGACAAGGCGTTAAGGCTTATCCCCTGGAAGAAATACTGTGCTGCTCCCCAAGTCTGTGCGGTATTGGTAACAGCGAGAGTGTCGCTAACATCAGGCAAAGTAAAAGTTCGCACCGTACTTCCCGATTTGGAAAACTGTACATCGTTGGCTCCTGTTCCTCCGTTTGCGGCAGGCAGAATACCCGTCACATAATTCCCTTGAGCGGTTAGGTCGATTTTCCCCCACGTAGGCAATGTTCCTGACAATAAGACGTTACCCGGCGATACCGGTTCTAGGAGAGAAAAGATGTTGGTTCCAGAACCGTAAAGCAAACTTCCGGTTGATACTGATGATAATCCCGTGCCGCCCTGAGTAGGAGCCAAAGTGCCTGTCAGTTTGCCCGCGGAAACAGAGTTGATATGTGAGTTCTGCACGCAGCCGACACATGAGCTGGACAGCTGATCGGCAAACGAAGCCGAAATGGTGCGAATTGCATAAGGAGAGGCAGTTATTTGCTGACGCTCTGGTAATGTGGTGTAGGATTGAGTGCTGTTTTTCCTGACACTAATTTCAAGATAGCGATCCGCGCCCGGAAAAGCGGAAGCTCCAAACTGCCCGCTTTCATTTAGTTTGACAGTAAAGATGCCGTTAGAAACATTTGTTCCGATTTTTTCAATAGCGACCCCGATCTGATTTCCTCCGGTTAAGGCATCATAAAGCTTGAACTGCAAATCAAAGGTGCCGTTTGCCGGAGCATTAAGCTCCGTTAAACGTCCCTGATAAGTTAATGCAGTAGTTTGCGCTTGCGCTGTAAAAAACAATAAACAGTTTAGGATTATAAGCAATACAATCGTGTTGGGTTTTGAGTTCATTTTCCTTTTCCTTTGCTTTAACGCAATTACTAAACTAAAGAAGCGTTGAACTTTGGATGAAACGAAACTAGGTTCGTCTAAGTTCTGGTAAATTGAAGTTATTTCTACTCTTCGAGCGGGTGAATTGTCAAGGTGGATTGAGTTGGAAGGATAGGTGGAACGGCAGTGCATTACACAGTCTGATATTGCTTTATACCTTATTGCCTCAAATCAAAGCTTTGCCTTAAAAGTGTCTCAAAAGCCACTTTTAAGACAAAACTAAAAAGTGTTAAGCACTTTCGAGACAAAATCGACTTTAGACACAAAGCCCAAAAACGTTAATTATTTAGAGTTTTGAGACAACCGAAAAAGGTGTCAAAAACTTTGGACAAGTTGGAAGCAGAAAAGCTTTTTTAAGGCAGAACATTTTTAAGCAGAAGATTCTGCTTATACAAAAGTAAAAGTTAAGTTTTATACAACCCTTCCGCTGTTACACTCTTTTAGCTCGGTTGAGCCAGCAAGTTATATAAAGAAAGATAGTAATCTCTAAGTAAACCCAAACTTTATTTGTCTGATAAAGTCCAAGAAAACGCGCTTTGCCCTACTACTAAATAAACTCCCTTTTGCCACTTAGGACGTACCCGAATCTGGGGCTTGTGACTTGGAAGTCATAAAAACTGAAACGGCAGAACCTTTGGTGCGGAAATATTATCAGTTAAATAATCAAGAAGACTTTCATCAGTTGTTGGCAGACTTTTTCCTTTATTTTAGAGATGGGAAAGAATTGCCGTAGTTCTAACTCAGAACTTATCAAAATTTATTCTCAGGAATTTAATTGTTTTTTTCTTCTGTGTAGGCTAAGGATAAAGGGAATAAGTTAAAATCTTAAATTCATTTTTAAGGCTCTTTAATCTAATGAATAATCAAGGCGAACAAGAAGACATTTGGTTTACAGCAACAGGGGAGCAGGACAAACCTTTAATTTTCCGAAGCAGACTTAAGGAATCTGGCGATATTACCGAATCCGATTACCCTAATCTAATTACCATTTACTGGCAATATGAAACTGATGATGAAAGTGGGATGCCGAGCGATGAAACCAACGAGGCTCAGATTGATTTTGAAGATGCGCTGGAAGTATTAGATTCGGAAGCATTCGGTTTTTTAATGTTAGTTGTAACTGGTAACGGTCGGAAAGAATGGCATTGGTATGTTTCCGATGTTGATGCTTGGATGAGTAAGCTCAACGAACTATTAGCAAATCATCCTGAATATCCAATTGAATTTGAGAACAGCTATGAGCCTGATTGGGCTTTGTATCATAATTTCATTTCAGGCGTTGAGGGAATCGAAAGTATCACAGAAGGGCTCGTTTAATCAGGGAATTAAAGAAAAAATAATGGTTGATATTTTTACTCTTTTGCTTGGCATCGTTTTAATTTGTTCGTTGGCAGGAGTAGGTGCAAAAATAATGCTTCGTCCGCCAAAAGTATGGGATGAAGAGGATTGGATACCTTTTGAAATTGAAGATGGATGTAATTATGAGGAAACTGGGAAGAACAAATCCCACATCTGGATGGATTAACTCTTCATTCGATTGAGTAAGGGTTAATTCAACTTTCGGGATTTTTATTGAGCTTTTTAAAATGACCGATCAAATTGGACTTGCTCTGAAAGGGCTGAATAACCAAGTTTCAAAACACTATCCTCAATCAGCAAGTTTATAAAAGGAGTATCTAATCCAAAGGCAAACGAATCAAACTTGATTCTTCAACAATCCGCACGATAAATTAAGAAAAGCCGCAATCTCACTTTTATCTAAAGGAATAATCAAATGAATTGGTTGGTAGTTTTACTCTTACTTTTAATGGCAGTAAGTCCTGTCTTTGCTCAAAAGTCAAAACCTTCTGCAAATGAGCCAAAACAATCTGGAAAACAATCACAAAAATCAGAATCAAAGAAAAATTCTGTTGATAATAGTCCGCGACCAAAAAGAATGATTATGTCTTTCTCTAATCCTGAAAGAATGTTTCAAATTTTGGAAGGCAGATGGATATTTGACGAAAAAGATTGTGCTAATGCTTATACAGTCAAAGTTGCTCCTGATAGAAAAACAATTAAGTTCACCTATACAACGCCCCAAATGGTTGACGGAGAAGAAAAAACTGATTTTACTTACAATGTTCTGGAAGTTGGTAGCTATTATATTAGAGCGCAAATCATCGGTGAAAAGCGATTAACAGATCACGGAAAACCTGTTGTTTGGGATTTTTACTTTCTTTCAAATGATGAATTTCGCTGGCGCAGAACAGACTGGGAACAGTTTGCGACGACTCCGCCTGTTTTTCGCTGTAAAGATAAACCAAATTCGGTAGCTCAAATTCATTAGTGTCTAAATAATTAGCATCTTCTTAGTTAAGAGTCATATTACCAAAGTTTAAAGGCATTTATCTGTCTTTGTATGTCGCGCATTATTCTCTCAATAGTTTTAGGGCTGATTATTCCTTTTGTTTGTTTTATGGCAATAGGAATCACTACCGATTTTATGCAGACTTCGGTATTAACTGAAATCAGAATATACGGCGAACCAGCGCCTGGGATTTTACTTGCACCTTTTTCGATTCCCATTTACTGTTGGATTTTTCTTAAGAAAGGGCGGATAGCACCACAAATATTCGATACGTTCTGGTTTAGGTTTTCATCGCTAATTTTATTTAACTGGATTCTATACGGAATCATTTTTTACTTTCTGTTGGGATATTTGAAGCGATTCAGAAAACATAAGGCTATCAGCACAGATGTGCCTCCGCCACCAACTTTTGAGCAGAAAGTTTGAGAAAGGCTTTACTTTGTATTGGTGAATTGCTGTCTGCCTTTGTTCTTCTGTGGCGGCTGAGGATAAAGGGACTGAGCTGAAATCGTAAAAAGAACTTTTTGACCTAGTTGACGTTTACTGAATCAACAGTATTTCTTATGAATTTTATTCAGTCCGATTTAAGCTATAAGCTCTTGAAAATTATTGTTTTCGTATTTGCTGCTTGGTGCGGCGGTACAATTGCGAGAGCCTTTTTGGAATTTGTTTTGTTCTGGATCAACTTTACATTTTTCGCCATTATCTCATCGGTAATATCTTATTCTCTCTTTTGGTTTGCTTTGCTTGGAATTTCCCCTTTACAAAGCGTAAACGGTAATTTTTGCTTTTTCAGCCGTCGTTTTGCCTTTATTGGCGATTGTGATTTTCAATGCGTTTTTGCCCTCAATTCGCGCGGCTCCCGCGGCTGTTAAATCCGGCGCGTTCGTTGCCGCGTTCTGTGCATCTTTTAAATTCGGATTCGCAACTTGCGCCGACGCATCGCTCGCGGCAAAACCGAAAATCACGACGGTTAGAATCAGGCTAAAAAACGCTTGTAATAAATTTTTCATTTTTGTTGTTCTCCTTTTTAGTTGTCGATCAGTAATAAATTTTCGGCATCGTCCCGCGCATTTCCATAAAAATCAGGCGTTTCGGATTCTTTTTGTATTCGCCGACCGAATTACTGACTTCGTTCTGGGTGGGCGGTCTTTTCAGATAGAACTGCAAAACGCTCGTGACAGCGGCATTCAAATCCGCTGCGCCGTTTGGCGAGTAAAGCCAGTTGCGGCTGGCTTCGATTATGTCGCGGAAATTTTCGCCGCGCGGCAGCCAGTAATTCATATCGCCGTCGGTCGGCATTCTACCCATTGCCGTAACGTAAGCGGTCTGAATCATCAATCTGCGAACAGCAGGATTTTTATTCATTTCATCACTGACGTTTTTCAGAACGATTTCATACGTCGCCGCGTCCTGTTTTATCTTTTGCTCCCAAAAGGTGCGCTGCGCGGCGTCGGGAATATCGCCCTTCGCGTGATAAAAGCCTCTGTCAATAATTTTTTTGAAAAAGTCCGAGGCGGTCGTTTCGACATCGGCATACAAAGCTGACACGGCGGAATGCGGAGCGGCGGGTTTCTGTTTATGGTATGCGGAAACGGCGGTGAGAATAAAATTCCGGGTAAATGTTATATGGTCGGCGCACTTTTTATTGACACCGCAGCGCAGCATCCAGCGGTCGGTGTAATCCTTCGCCCATTTTTGAGGAAGAATGCTGAATTCCGCATCCCGAACGATTTGCTCGGCTTTGGCGTTGGCTTCCTGAAGTGGAAAGTATTTGATGAGAAAATAATCGCCATACGGATCGGTTTTTGCCGCCGCCTGAATTTTCTGCAAAGCCTGATAAGCGACCAAACCGATGTCCATTCCGCATTTTGAGGCGCCCGTCGGACAGAGCGGAGACCAGCGTTTGTTGATTTCCAAAATCTCGTCGCCCAGTTTGTCTTTCAAATTCGCTTGCAAAATAGAGGCTCGCTGTGCATCCCAGGCGGCTTTTTCCTCGGCGGTCGCGCAGCGCATCGGCTCGCCCGGTCTTTGCCGGCAAGCCGATTTGTCAATGCATGTAAATGCAACGTCCTGACCGGGAACTCTGGACAAAAAGCCTTCTAACCCGCCGCGCGCCGCGCACCAGGATTTGGCGGCGTTGATTGCCTGCGTCGCCAGATCGGGCGGTGGCGCCGAGCTGCATCCGTCGCCGATAAGCGAGTACACAGCGCAGCCGACATCTTTGCCCAGATCAACCACCGCTTTGACTCCTGCTTCGACGTAATCGATGCCGCCTTTGACAATGCCTTTTATCCCGTCAAAAACTTTGCCGACAAAATTTTTGCAGACGCCTCTAACTAAGTTGCTGAGAACCGGAAGTCTGCCAAGCAAACCGCTGCTAACCGCGCTGTCCACAAAATCGCAGGCGATGCTCGGATCGGCACCGAGTTCGAGCAAGGCTGCTACGCCGTCTGCGTAATTGCCATCTGCGAATGCTTTGTAGGCGCGTTGAAATTGCTGCGCCTTTTTGGAGACGATTTTTTGGATGTCGCGTTCAGCCTGTAAATTCGTTTCAAAGGCGAACGAGCAGATCGTCTTTATCTCAGCGAAGTAAGGAATGGCTTGGGTCATTTCGGCGATCAGTTGTTCCTTGACCGCCGCCGACTGTTCTTTGGCGTATTGAGCGGCGTATTCTTTAGCAACTCCGGTGACAATGTTGGTGTCCTGCTTGCCTTTAGCATCGTCAATAAAGGCATCGGCTTTGCCGAATACGATGTCAATCACAGCAATCGGCAACTCGCATTTCGCCTGCGTGAAAGCGCCGATTCCCGGAAAATTTTTGTTTTTCGCCGCTTTGACCGCGCCAACGAGAGCGAAAAACGGAATGTCCATCGCCATCGCGTGTCCGACGACGCTTGAAAAATAAATCGGATGCTTGATGGCGTACCGCGTCAGTTCGATGCCGTCCGGCGGCACGCCCAGTTTAACGGCGATGCCCGCCAATTTGTCGAGCAGCACCGCACGCTTGCGCGCTCTCATCTTGGCAGAAGGCATTTTCGCTTTTCTAACTGCTTTTCCCTTTTTGGCGAAAACAACCGCCGCTTTTCTGTTTTTGGCTGAAGTCGCCGGAGCTTTGCGATTTTTAGCTAAAGCCATGCCGGTCAAACAAACCGCGAAAACGATGAACAGCATAAAAACTCTTTGCCGCCACGCTGAATTTCGCCGTTTCCCTGCGCAAAGCTTTTCATTTTTCATTTTTCTTCTCCTGTTTTCCTAAAAATCATTGTTTGAGCAGCTCGACGCGGCGGTTTTGCGCGCGCCCGGCTTCGCTGTCGTTGGCGGCAACGGGTTTTGTAAAGCCCAATCCGGCTGAATTCAGGCGCGCAGCGTCAATTCCGGCATTGGTTAAATAATTTCTCACCGCCGCCGCGCGTTTTTCCGAAAGCATTTGATTAAATTCTGCGCCCCCGACATTGTCCGTATGACCTTCAACTGTCAAACGCCATTCGTTTTTTTCCTTTAAAAGCGAAACGACTTTGTTGAGCGTCGGGCGTGATTCGTCCCGGATTTTGTCCGAATTAAAATCGAAATTGATGCCATACAGCACGGCACGTCCCTGTTTTTCCAGATTTTCGGCAAGCTTGTCTTTCGCTGCGTCCTTACCGCTCGCGTCCAAATTGGCGAAATGTTTGCAATTGCCGATTCGGTCGGACTTTTTCTCGCCGGTTTTTAAAACGTCATAGTCTTTGCTTTTGCCCTGTTCCCAAACGGTGCTGATGATTTTTTTGCCGTTTTCAACGAAATTGACGACTGCAAAACCTCTCGTCGCGCCGCCCGCTTCGGTTCTGACAAGCGACAGCGCGCGCCCGTCAATCGTGCCTTCGACAACGCCTTCGTTGTATTGATAACAACCGACGACTGACGCGCCTTCATGTTTTAAATGCAGCTCGCCAAAGTCGCCGAAGCTGTAAGTTCCGCTCACGTTCGGAATCTGAGCGCGCGGTTCCTGCTCGCCGTAACCGCGCACCTCTTTGATTAAAATTCTCTTTGACGAACCGTGATTGTTAATCGCCGTCACGCGCACGAAACGCGCCGCGATTTCGCGTTCTACCGGAAAATTCTGCCCGTCTTTGTCCGGCGTGAGCGTCGCGGCAAGAATTTTCTGAAAACCTTCGACGGGTGAGTTTTGCGAAACTTCGACGAGCACGTCTTTCGCCGCGCGGTTGTCGTAATAAGTCGGCTGCGATGTGTCGAAGCCAATGGTTTTTAAGACCGTCGGCGCGGGCAGTTCGAGCGTAATGCTTTGGTTCTCGATTCTTCCGTCTTCGGTTTGCCAGTAAAACGAGGCTTCGTCAATCGCATAGCGCGCTTTGTCTTCGCTTGATTCGGAAGTTTTGTCAACGATCAACGTCCCTGCGCTGAATGCCAACAGATTTCTCTGCGCCCGTAAATCTTCGGCGGGCGCAGTTTCTTCATCCATCTTTTGCGCGCCGGGCGAAGGCGCGGCTGTTGTCGGCGGTGGCGAAGGCTGAGTCGCAGAAACGCCCGAATTCTGATTCGCATTCGTTCTCGCGCCGAACCGTTCGGTCAGATTGCAGCCAAAGATGAAAAGCGAAAGAACAAAAAATACCGGGAGGTGAACGGTTTTCACCTGAATTTTAGTTTTGCCGAAACGGTAATAAAAATATTTCTCCATTTTCTTTGCAAACCCATTTTGTTAAGCGCAGTCAATTGTTTATTGTTTAATCCTCAAATAATCGTAATGGTTGAGGAAGAATATCCAATCGTTGATACCCTGACCTTCGCCTTCGTATTCGATAAAAGCGATCGTTTTCGGGTCTTCGTTCGGCAGAAACGCGAATTTCGCATTTTGAAAGGGCGCGACGTGAAACGAGGCTTTGAATTTTCGGTTTGACCAGTCGGTGCTGAGCCGCACATTGTATCTTTGCCCGGTCCCGACATCGTTGATGATCAAAGGATACGCCGCGCCTTTACGAAATCCGCTGACGACGACTTTGTGATACGAATTAAAAAACAGATTCACCGGCTCGTTAGGGTTGTGAGCGGTCGGCGTCTTTTTCTTATCCGATACATTCGGCAGCTCTAAAACAGGCTGATAACGCGCATAAGCAAGCATCACGACATAACCCGACTCCATCAAGCTGATAACGTTTTCGTTCGTCAGCTTTAAACCGTTTCCCATCCACATCCTTCCGGCGTCGCCGGAAGCGTTTGTAGCCTGCGCCGTGCTTCCGATTTTGTCGCAATCACCATAAACGTAAGGGTCGCAGGGTTGTAAAATCTTTCCTTTATTGAAATCGGCGACGACTTCCGGAAAATGAAATACCTGAACGCGCTTGCCGTTTTCCGTTTCGCCTTTCTCGTAGCGTTTGAAAACTCGATAAACATAGTTAAGCTGTTTTATTTCCTTCGGCTGCGCCGCATCACCCGCGAGACTGTCGAAATCCTTTGTGCGTCCCGCCGAAGCGAACAATGGATTACGATTGGCGAGCGCGGTGGCAATAACCGTCGCCATCGAAGCCAGATAGCAGCCGGTCGGGCTGATATACTGCAAATCTTTTTCGACACGCGGATCTTCCTGGTGCAGAAGCGGCATATTCATCACCCTGCAATTGATAAAAAGACTATCGCAGTCGAGAATGCCTTTTCTGTTTCCGCTTGCGGCATAATTTCTCAATGCGAGCGGTTTGCCAAAATCTTTTGGCGTCGGGATAAAACGCTCGTGTGTTACAACCCCGCGCTGATGCTGCGCCAAAGCGCTTGTCGCCAATGCGCCGAGAAGTGCGCAAACAAATAATGTCTTTAGATTTCTTTTCATCTCCTTTTCTTCCTTTCTTTACTTAATCAGATATGCGCCGGTCGGAAACGGGGCGCTTGTCTTTTTGATAAACCAACGTTGTTTTTTGCTCATTCGGGGACGTTGTGCGCTGCGCGAAATCCGTCTGCGAAAAAGCTAAACCGATGAAACATAGAATTAAATTATTCTTTTCATTGTTCTTTTTCTCTCTTTAAAAAATGCTGTTTTTGATTGCTGATAAAGAGTTAAGACAAACGAGCAATAAACCCAGCTGCGTTTCAACCGAGTGCAGCGTTTTGTCTTCGACCAAAGTAAAAATTGCCCGCGATGTCATGCCGCAGAAGATTGCGGCTTCATCGGTTGTGACAAAAGGGGATGCCGACTGGCAGACGGGGCAAAACTGCTCGGTCGGCTGATTTGGAAAACGTATGGTAACGCTGCGTTCCTGTTCGGTAAAAATTTCTCTTTTGATTTTCATTTGGGGAAAGTTGCATTCTCTTTTTGAAACAAAACACAAAATTGCTTAGAATCAATTGCCTTGACCTGACACTTCCGAAAAATACCGCAAAGACGGTTTGCGAGTCCTTTAGAGTTTCTTAATTTTTTCTTTATGAAATCTAAAGACATTCAAGCCTTTCAAAACCAATGATTTACAAATTCAGCGAATTTAAACTGGATGACGGAAATTTGCTGTTGTGGCGAGATTCAGAAGTCTTTCCGCTCGCTCCGAAAACGTGCGAAGTTCTCCTCGCGCTCATCGAAAACGCCGGGCAGGTTTTGTCCAGACAGGAATTGTTAGAAAAGGTGTGGGGCGAAACCTTTATTGAGGAAGCCAATTTAACGCTTCACATTTCGGCGCTCAGAAAAGCTCTCGGCGAAGAAAAAAACGGCAAAAAGTTTATTGAAACGATTCCGCGACGCGGTTATCGTTTCGTCGTGCCGGTTATCCGGGAGCCGAAAGACGCGCTCGAAATAACCGTTACTGAGCGCACGAGGACCCATTTAATCGAAAAAATTGAAATCGCCCCCGAAGCGGAAAATCCGCCGATTCAAAAATATGTCGAATCAAAGCGCCAGTTTTCTTTTCGCCACACGAAAATAATTTTGCCGTTTGCCGCATGCGTCGCGCTGTTGGCGATTGGAATGGGAATTTTTGGCGATTTTTCAAACGGGCGGAAACAAAAAGCGGCTTTCACTGCACCGCGTCTCGCTCCGGTAACAATTTACACGGGTCAGGAGCTTGATCCGGCAATCTCGCCCGACGGCAGGCTCGTCGCTTACTGCGGCACAAACACTTTGACCGGCAATCAGAATCCCAACGTGCCGGAAGTACAGCCGTATTTTAATATTTTCGTCAAACAAACCGACGGCGAATCGGTTTTGCAGCTCACGAACAAACCTGGCAGAGCGATGAATCCGGTTTGGTCGCCGGACGGTCGTTTTATCGCTTACGCTCAAAAACCTGCCATCGGAAACGTTGAGAAAAATATTTTGTTCATCATTCCGTCGCTCGGCGGCGCGGAGCAAAAAATTTACGAAGCGCCGGATTTGTTCGGAGTCGCGTGGTCGCCGGACGGCAAAACTTTAGCCTTCGCCGCCCGAAAAGAGAAAAAACCGCCGCACAATTTGTACACGATTTCGCTCGAAACCCGCGAGGTGCGACAAATTACCTTTTCAACAGAAGATGCAGATTTTAATAACCCGACCTTTTCGCCCGATGGGAAAATGATTTCTTTCATTCGCGTTAAAAGCAAATCGGCTGAAGTTTTTACCGTTCCCGCAATCGGCGGCGAGGAGCGGCAAATTACCTTTGATAATCATAATATTATTGGACATGCCGCCTGGACGCCGGACGGTAAAAATTTAATTTACGGCTCGAATCGAACCGGAACTTATCGCCTCTGGCAGATTCCGGCTACGGGCGGCGAGCAGCGCCTTTTGAGCGGCGCCGGAGAACCGGCGCTCGATCCTTCGATTTCGGCTGACGGCAAACGCCTGGTTTACGTGCGGATGGAAATTGATTTCAACGTTTGGCGCGTACCTTTGGAAAATGGGAAAGGCGTCCCCGAACGAGCAGAAAAAATTGTTTCCTCATTTCGCCAGGATCGCTGCCCTGCGATTTCGCCCGACGTCAGCCGCATTTCTTTTGTCTCAAATCAAAGCGGCGGAGCGCGGCAAGTCTGGACGGCAAACGCCGACGGCAAAAATCAAAGACAATTAACAAGTTTCCCGGACGGCTCGACCGCCACGCGCACAATGTGGTCGCCCGACGGCAAGCATCTCGCCTTTGACGCGACCGAGGCGAGCGGCAATTCTGCGATTTATATTCTCAATGTCGAAAGCGGTATCCCACAAAAAATAACCGACGGCGAACGCGATGCCCTCGCGCCAAGCTGGTCGGCGGACGGAAGATTTGTTTATTTCACGCAAAAACTTGGCGACGAATGGCAAGTCTGGAAAATTTCAGCGGTGGGCGGCGTACCCGTTCAGGTGACGAAAAACGGCGGCTACGAAGCGCGCGAATCGGCGGACGGCAAATTTCTTTACTACAACAAAGGTGGTTACGGCGCTTGGGGCATTTTCCGCCAGCCGAACGACGGCTGCGCGGAGGAAGAAAAAATTTTAGATTTGCATCAAGTAGAATCGGTCGGCGAATGGACGCTGACGAACAAGGGTATTTACTTTTTGCACCGGTCGGAAGTTTTCGAAGTGCCATCGAAACATCCGCGCATTCGCTTCCTGGATTTTGCGACCGAACAAATTTCGGACATCTCGCCGCTACCGCGCAGCCCATTTGGTCACATTGGCTTATCAATTTCGCCCGACAGCAAATGGCTTTATTACAGCCTCGATGACAAAACCGATATTGATCTTATGCTCGCCGAAAATTTCGAGTAAGCCGTCAGATCGAGTCAGGATTCATAAAACGTCATTAACGTCTCGCGCGACGATCAGGATGAAAATCCGGTTCAAATTCGCTCAGTTTTAACAAATAATTCATCACCGTTGCGACAAAAGTCGAATGCGACCATGTCAGCGGCGAAACCGAGACTGGCTCACCCGTCATTGGATTGACCTGTTCGGCTAAAACTCCAGAAGGCGAGGCACGTTCAGTCGTCCATTCGAGAATTTCGAGCGCGCCGCGCAAATCCTCTTTTTTTTGCGCGACTGCAATTCGATAATCAGCCAGCCAAAGAGTGCATATAAACCAAGGATTTCCGGCGATTTTCTCCACATCATTGGAGATTTTCATATAACCGTCATTTTCGTAACGCGCAATGCCGCCGATTTCTGTTTTCGCCCACAAACGCTGCTCGACGGCGCGCATTGTGTTTTGCACCATCTCATCCTCCGCCGAAAACGCGCCGAAATAAAACGTTCCGAAAAGCGAGGCGTCAATTGTCGTATCTGCGTAAAAACCGCCGTTTCCGTCGGGCATCAACGCGCGCAAAAATCTTCCGAGCGATGGGCTGTAAAGATGCTCGCGCATTGCGATTACAATTTCGCTGGCAACAGCTTCATATTTTGCTGCCTGCTTATCGTCGCCGAAAAGCGTGGTGAAATTTGCCGCAGCGTGCAGCGCACCAACGACCGAGGCACAGGTAAAAGTGTGAATCCCGCGTCGGTCTTCCCACAAATTCCATGAGGGGCACGGCAATTTCAAGTTTTCGTCTCTAAACTCGCACATAAAATCCGCCGCTTTTAAAATCAGCGAATGGTAATGACGGCGCGCAAACTCGATGTCGCGAAACTCATCGTAATGTTGCCACAAAGCCCATAAAACGAGCCCCGTTTCGTCCTCCTGAATCGGCATCAGCGGCTTGTTCGCAAACGAATCCCAAGCCGCGTGCCAGCCAGACGCAAGCGAACCGTCCGGGTTGTATTTCTGCAAGAAATAACCGTTTTCGTGAATGATTTTGCCGCACAACTCGAAAAACCTGCGAGTGATTACCGAGTAGCCGGCTAAAGTCAAAGCATGAGCCACGAGCGCACCGTCGCGCGTCCAAAGATAGCTATAATGATCGGTCGCGCGCAAAGCCACATCCGAATCATTCGCCGCCAAAATCGCGCCGCCATTGTCAATCTGCGTCCGAACAATCAACAGCGAGCGTTTAAACAGTTCGACAATTTCCGGCGATAAATTGTTAAAATTAATTTCGTTTTTGTTCACCCAAGCGCGCCAGTAATTTTCGGTTTCGTCCAAAACGCGACGCGGAGTGTTTTGCTGAACGATCTTGTTCAAATCGCAAACTTCTTTATGCGATTCACCAGCGCAAATCCAGTAAAAAACCTCTTCAACCGATTCAGGCGCAAGAACCAGCCTGACGCCGATTGTCGAATCAATCGAGCCTTCGGTAATTGCCGCTTGACTCAAAAAACCGTCTTCGGCGTCGCGCCAAGTCCCTTCGCTGCCCGGCACGCCTTTGCGCCCTGTGGCAAACATCTCAAAACGGGGTTCGGTGTTCGCCAAAAAATAGCGGTTGGCTTTGTAATGAACGAGCGAGCGGGTTTCCGGATCGTAAAAAGCAGTGTTGCCAACCGGGTTTTCGGAAATGTAAAAATCGTGATGCAGAAACAAGCGTACATCGCGTTCGCGATCGAGCAAATTTCTGACCCTGATGCGGCGCAGATAAATGTTTTCGTGACTATCAACCGTATCGTTGCAAACGATTTCGAGTCCTAGTTTTTCATTTCTGAGCCGGACGTCCGTCACCAGAGTTTCCGGCAAATAACGCAGCTCGCGCTGCCAATCATCTTCCGAAATCCATGAAAATTCTCCGTCCGCCCAAACGCCGAAGCGGCAGGCGTGACCTTCTGTGTGATTCTCCTGCCCAACTCGCGGGAAATAAATGTCGCGGATTTGATAGCGGTCGTCAAAAGTGACAAGCAAAGAACCGTTGCCAACGGGAATATCTCTCATTAGATTGCGAATTGCGCATTGCGAATTGCGGATTTAGAACCGCTTTGCAACGCGCTTTTAAATTACTGGGTTTTTAATGCCTGTAAAACTGCGGTGTCTATTTCTTCTTTTATTTCGGGCGTAAAACCGACGAATTGTTCGACCAGCTGACCGTTGCGGTCGAAAACGAGAGTTTGCGGAATGCGTGTGTCGCCCTGAAAATAAAATTCCGTCAGTCCCGGTTCGGGATAGCCGAGGCGATAAGAAATTTGCAGTCTTTCGACAAATTCCGGAATGTTCGGTTTATCGTCTTCGCCGCCAACGTGAAGCCCGACAATTTGCAATCCTTCGGATTCATAACGGCGTTTCAACTCGTTGAAATGCGGAATTCCTTCGATACAGGGCGGACAATATGTTGCCCAAAAATCCAAAATAATGGCTTTTCCGCGATAATCAGCGAGGGTTTGCCTTTGCCCGTCATTCAGACGCCAGCCAAGTTTACTTGCGTCAATGTCAACGGGCGGCATCGGTTTTGAGGTTTTGGACGTTTGATTGTTCTGTATCCGCGAGCGCGCCTGCTTTTCCGATTCGCTCATGCAGCCGGTTAGAATTACGGAAACGAGGAAAACTAATAATAATTTGAAACTACTTTTTGCGAGAATCATATTTCATTTAACATTGTACACAACCGTTTTGCGAAAGTTGAAATCCGAGATTTATCAGCGATGAGCTTTTATCCGCCGAAGATCAACGAGCGATTCCTCGAACCGACAAATGCCGGAAAAATCGAATCGCCGAGCGCTGTCGGGACGAGCGGTTCGTTTGTTTGCGGCGCGGCTCTGAAGTTATTTTTGCAAATTGAAGACGGAAAAATTATTACCGCAAAATTTCAAGCCGCCGGATGCGGTTTTCTGTTCACGGCGGCTGATACTCTGTGCGCAGGGATCGAAAACAAAACATTTGCCGAGATTGGAAAAGCCGTCCGCGCGAATGAAAATTTATTTGTCGCGGTTTTTGAAAACGACTTCCCTTCCGATAGAACGCATTGTCTGGAATTGTGCCTGGAAGCTCTGCGCTCGGCGATTAACGATTATCGCGCCGGAAAGCTCGAAAGCTGGAATGGCGACGAAGCTTTGATCTGCACCTGTTTTGGAGTTTCCGAAACCCAGATTGAAGCGGCGATTGTTAAAAACGGGCTGACTACGGTTGAAGAAGTAACTGAAATTTGTAAAGCGGGCGGCGGATGCGGGTCGTGTCAACCGTTGATTTTAGACGTTTTAGACGGCGTTTGCCGCAACTCTTTATGAAAAAATTTTATCAGATAAATATGAGCGTGTTATAATCAAAGAGCTGAATTATTTTTTGACGAGAAAGGAATTTTCGACAAACATTTTTCATTTTTTTATCAATGGACGAACCTGCTAGTACAATCTTATTTCTTCTTGCGGCTGAAGCCGAAACGGCAGCCGCATCCGAATCCTGGCTTTCCATCTCCCTTAAAGTTCTCTCGGTTTTTCTGCTCGTCGCGGCAAACGGATTTTTTGTCGCCGCTGAGTTTGCGCTTGTCGCCGTCAGAAAATCCCGCATTGAGTCGCTCGCCGCAACCGGCGACGCAGCGGCAAAACGCCTTTTAGGTTTGCTTAATAATTTAAACGCCTATATTTCGGCGACACAGCTCGGAATTACCCTGTCTTCGCTCGGACTGGGCTGGATCGGTGAACCGGCGGTGGCTGCTTTACTCGAACCGCTGCTGATTTACATTTCAGGTGTGACCGGCGTTGAAATGTTGGCGAATCCGACGTTTTTGCACACAATCTCTTTTATCATTGCGTTTTCGGTTATTACGTTTTTGCACATCGTTTTGGGCGAACTGGCTCCAAAAACCGCCGCTCTGGAGATTTCCGAACGCGTCTCGTTTTTCGTCGCATTGCCGCTGCAAATTTTTTACAAAACCTTTTATTATCCGATTCGGATGCTTGATTGGGCTGGAACGCGCACCGTGCGGCTGTTCGGTCTGCATCCGACCGGCGATCATGCTTCGATTTATACGGAGGAAGAATTGCGCGGCTTAATTGAAATGTCGCACAAAAGCGGGCACGTCAATCAGGAAGAACAGCGTTTAATCAACAGCGTTTTCGAGTTTTCCGAAACGACCGTTAAAGAAGCGATGATTCCGCGCACGCAGATCGCCGCGATAACCGACAAATGCACGCTCGAAGAAATTGCGCGCGCTTTTGAAGAACATGGTTATTCGCGCCTTCCGGTTTACCGCGAATCGCTTGATAACGTCGTCGGGTTTATTCACAGCAAAGACTTAATGCCGTATTTGCTTAAGCCCGATGAATTTTCACTCGATAAAGTTTTGCAGTCGCCGCTTTATATCGTTGATTCGGCGCGTCTCGAAGATGTTTTGGGACAAATGCAATCGGAGAAGACTCACTTCGGTTTCGTCGTTGACGAACACGGCGGCGTCGAGGGAATTATCACGCTCGAAGACCTTTTGGAAGAAATCGTCGGCGATATTTCCGACGAACACGACAAAGAAGTCAACGAGCAAATCACAGAGCTCCCCGACGATACATTTTTGCTCGACGGCGGGCTGGCTGTTAAAGATTTGAACAAACGCCTCGATTTGCATGTCCCGGAATCAGAGGCTTACACCACAATTGCCGGTTTTTTAATGTCAGAAGCCGGACAGGTATTGCAGGCTGGCGAGAAGGTGCGTTTTAACGGTCACATTTTCCACATCGAAAAAGTTGATCGCCGCCGGATTTCGCAGGTTCGCTTGGAGAAAGTCGTAGAAGACCAAGCCGTGCAGGAAGCGACAGCCTGAAACTTTTTTTGATAAATTAGCGAGCTGGTTTTTAACTTTTCACCACAGAAACAGGGAACACGGAGAAAATTTTGTTTTTAATCTCTGCTTCTCTGTTTCTGTGGTTCAATATTTTAACAGGAGAATTATTTTATGAGTTTAATTGAAAGCGTTTCAGCGCGCGAGATTCTGGATTCGCGCGGAAATCCAACGATCGAGGCGGAAGTGGTTTTGGAATCGGGAGAGACAGGGCGCGCCGCCGTTCCTTCGGGCGCTTCGACGGGCGAACACGAAGCGGTTGAGTTGCGTGATGGCGACGATGACCGCTATTTGGGAAAAGGCGTGCAGAAGGCAGTTGAAAACGTCAACGAAAAAATTTCCTATGAGCTGGAAGCAATGGACGCGCTCGACCAGAATTTGATTGACGAAGTTTTGCTCGCTCTGGACGGAACACCGAACAAATCAAATTTGGGCGCAAACGCATTGCTGGCTGTTAGTTTGGCGACTGCTCGTGCCGCAGCGGCTTATCTGGAAATGCCGCTTTATCGTTATCTCGGCGGCGTCAACGCGAAAACTCTGCCTGTGCCGATGATGAATATTTTGAACGGCGGCGCACACGCCGACAATAACGTTGATTTTCAGGAATTTATGGTGATGCCAGTCGGCGCGGAAGATTTTTCGCACGCGCTGCAAATCGGCGCAGAGATTTTTCATAATCTTAAAAAAGTGTTGAAATCGCGCGGCTATGCGACCGGCGTTGGCGACGAAGGCGGTTTTGCGCCGAATCTGAAATCAAACGAAGAAGCCGTTGAAACGATTCTTGAAGCAATCGAAAAAGCCGGGTACACGGCGGGCGAAGACGTGATGCTTGCGCTCGATCCGGCGGCGAGCGAATTTTATCAGGATGGTTTTTACGTTTTTAAAAAATCCGACAATCGCCGCCTTTCGAGCGATGAAATGATTGCATACTGGACGGGTTGGGTTAATAAATATCCGATTATCTCAATCGAAGACGGAATGGCGGAAAGCGATTGGGACGGCTGGCGCAAAATAACCGAACAGCTCGGCTCGCGGCTGCAACTCGTCGGGGATGATTTATTCGTCACTAACGTCGAGTTTTTGCAAAAAGGAATTGATACCAAAGCGGCGAATTCGATCTTGATTAAAGTCAATCAAATCGGCACGCTGACGGAAACGCTCGATACAATTGAACTCGCGAAAACCAATAATATGACGTGCGTCATTTCGCATCGTTCGGGCGAAACCGAAGACCATTTTATCGCTGATTTAGCCGTTGCGACCAACGCAGGACAAATCAAAACCGGCTCACTCTCGCGTTCGGACAGGATTGCAAAATACAATCAACTGCTCAGAATCGAAGAAGATTTGGGAAGCGCCGCAAAATATTTAGGTCGCAAAGCGTTTTATCAAATCAAAGAATAGCTTTTAATGGATAGTGAATTAATCATTTGTATTCCGGGTTTGTGGGAGAGCCGCGAGGCTTTCCTCAAATCTGTTGTTGTAACAACAAGCGGAGAATATATGTTCGCCGGCGGCGTTTTGGCACATCCACAGGGAAATGACCACGTCGAGGTTGATTTCTTTGAGCCTTACGATGAAATGGCAACTGCTTTTGAGTTTGGCGGGCAAGGGAAAATTTCAGACGAAACGTTGAATAGGATTTTCGAGCACAAAAGCGTCATTTATCTACATTTTCCACTTAATATTGTTGCTCAAAGAGCGCGGTTGTTGAAATTTACCAATGTTATTCATCGTTGCGGCGGACTCGCCATAAAACTTGAAACGTCAGGAATTGCTCACGAATGGGAAGATTGGTTTAATTTTATCGATTCGGGAAATCCTTTCAATCTTTATTGTGCAAGCGTAGTATTAGTAGCGGATGAAAACGATTATTTTTCGTGCGGAATGCATAATTTCGGTTTAGCTGATTCGCAAATCTCTAGACAATTTGAAGTTTCTGTAGCGGCTGAGTTGTTAAATCAATTTAATTACTGGCAAATCCTTGAAAGACCGAATTTTAAATCAGGGCATACTTTTAGTTTGACAGTTGACAGCCCGTATTTTCGGTTGATTTTGCAAAAGGATAACAGGCATTCAGAAGATGATTTATTTTATAATCCACACGGTATCTGGAGTTTGGAAAGCATTTAAAATTGGCAGAAAAAATCTTTATCAAATTAAAGTTAAAAGTTTGCGAGAAACGGCGTAAGATAATTGATTATGATTTTAATTGCAGGCACAAAATTCCATGTTTCGGGTTCGGAGAAAACCGCTGAACAGCATCGTTGCGACCGCTGCGGCTTTTTCGGGCAATTTACCAGGAAAAGCGGGAGAAATTACATTACGCTGTTTTTTGTTCTTCCTGTAATTCCGATTGGCAAATCAAAAAATATGCTTGAATGCCCGAATTGCAAAACTCGGTATCAAGCCAGTTATTAAAGCAAACACAAATTTGGTAAACAAAAAGGCAAACATTTGCGTTTGCCTTTTTTTATTATCATTTGGTTTATGAGCAATCAGATTGGCAAAACGAATAAATATACGAATGTTTCGTTTGAGATTTTTATTTTCGTTTTCAGTTTGTTGCCTTTTCTGATTTTAGCTTGCTTCTATTCGCAATTGCCTGACTGCGTTCCTCTGTTTATGAATTTACGGGGCGAAGTCGAAGTCTGGACTGATAAAAACCTGTTGTCTGTTTTCCGCGTTCCGTTGATGGCTGTTATAACGCAAATTTTTTGTTTGCTGATGCGCCAAGAGTCCTTGCTCCGCAAAACGATTTCGTTCGGAAATACTTCTGAAGAGTTCATCGCTTTACAAGAAAAAGCCGCTTTGCTGAATGTCTGTTTATGGGATTGGTTCCGCGTTGTGGTCGCTGTTAAAGTTAGCGGAGCTTCGATGTTTGATGCGTTTTTAGGTTTTGAATCGCTGCGGATTTTAACCAAAACAGCATTTATATTAACCGGCATCGCCGCAATGAGCTCAATCGTCGCTGCAATTATTTACGGTTATCTTTGGTTTAAAGTGAAAAGCGAAATCAAGGCAAAATTTGGAGATTTGAAATCTCAACGGCGAGTTGAAATCGGAAAAGTTTACGGCATTTTTTATTTCAATCCGGCAGATTCAGCGATTTTTCACGGCAAATATACTTTGAATTTTGGTAATAAACGGACGTATGTTTTTATCGCTTGCATCGTCCTTTATCCATTATTAGTATTTGCTCCAATTTTAAAGTAAAAAAATGAAGATCTTAATTATAGGCGGCACGAAGTTTCTGGGACGTCATTTAACCGTGGCGGCTCTCGCAAGCTGTCACGAAGTAACGCTTTTCAATCGCGGCAAACATTCTTCGACTGGAATGCCCGAAGTAGAACAGATTCACGGTGACCGGAACACTGATTTAAACAAACTCAAAAATCGAAATTGGGACGCCGTGATTGACACTTGCGGGTATTTACCGCAAACCGTAAAAGCTTCAGTTGAAGCATTGAAAGATGCAGTTGAAAATTACGTTTTCGTTTCGAGCATCTCGGCTTATGCGGATTTCAGCCAACCCGATTATGACGAGTCTGCGCCGCTCGCCCGGTTAACGGAAGAACAACGGAAAAGAGTTTCCGAAATTGATCCGAAAGACGAATTGAACGGGCGAGTTTTGGGTGCAGAGTATGGCGCACTCAAAGTTTTGTGCGAACAGGAGGCTGAGAAAGCCATGCCGGGGCGTGTTTTGATCGTTCGTCCGGGAGTGATTGTCGGTTCTTTTGATCCGACGGATCGTTTTACTTATTGGGTGATGCGTGTCGCCCAAGGCGGCGAGATTTTAGCCCCCAGTAATGCTGCACATGCAGTTCAATTTATTGACGTGCGTGATTTGTCCGAATGGATGTTGAGAATGATCGAGCGAAAAGAAACCGGTGTTTTCAATGCTAACAGTAAGCCGGGCGAATTGAAGTTTGGCGCGATGCTTGAAGAAATTAAAAACGTTTCCGGCAGCGATGCCGAATTTACTTGGGTGAGCGAAAACTTTTTGCTCGCCGAAAAGGTGCAGCCGTGGGGCGAGATGCCTTTGTGGCTTCCCGAACAAAACGCGCCGGAAATCAGATGGCACGCATTTGCAAACGTTGACAAAGCTCTCGCTGCCGGACTCGAATTTCGTCCTTTAAACGACACAATCCAAGATGTTTTGTCGTGGCGCAAAGAAAATCTTGGAACCGACGAAATGAAAGCCGGAATCAGCCGGGAAAGAGAACGCGAGCTTCTTGAAAAATGGCACGAAACCGAGAGCGCGAAAATTTCGTAAGTTTCGGTTTTGAGTTATGAAAAGAGTTCTCGTTATAGGTTCGTCTGGCGCCGGTAAATCTACCTTTTCGCGTCGTTTGAGTGAAAAAACGGGCTTGCCGTTAATTCATATGGATGTGCTTTATTGGAAACCGAATTGGGTCGAAACCGATAAAGAAGAATGGAAAAAAATTCTTGAAAAGGCGATGATCGGCGACGCATGGGTTATGGACGGAAACTTTAGCGGGACGATGCCTATGCGTTTGGAAAAATGCGATACGGTGATTTTTCTCGATATGCCGCGCACGCTTTGCGTTTATCGCATTTTGAAACGAGTTGTAACTTATCAAAAAGGCAAACGCCCCGATATGGCTAACGGCTGCGACGAAAAATTCGACTGGCAGTTTTTGAAGTGGGTTTGGCATTACCCGAAACGCTCAAAACCGAAAGTCGAACGCCTGCTCGCCGAACATCAAAACACAAAAACAATTTACCGTTTAAAATCCAGAAAAGAAGTCGAACAATTTTTGTCTCAAATATGATCCAGAATCAAGAATGGCGGCGCGACGAATTTTTCATTAGCAACGACCACGAAAAACTCGACATCGAAACAATACACCATTTTTTGACAACTGAAACCTATTGGGCTGGCAACCGCAGTTTGGAAATTGTGCGACGTTCGTTCCAAAATTCCCTGCCCTTTGTGATTTACAAAAACGGCGAAACTGTTGGCTTTGCACGAGTGGTTTCCGATTTTGCGACTTTTGCATGGCTAGCGGAT
The DNA here is from genome assembly GCA_030863175.1 of Acidobacteriota bacterium. Classification (GTDB taxonomy): domain Bacteria; phylum Acidobacteriota; class Blastocatellia; order Pyrinomonadales; family Pyrinomonadaceae; genus JALZCH01. Next base: position 77,395 of record JALZCH010000043.1, read on the forward strand.
GTTTTCATCAGACAGGAATATCGAGGACTTGGTTTAAGCAAATGGTTGATGGAAACGATTATCGCGCACCCGGATTTAAAAGATTTACGGCGTTTTCTATTGGCGACGAAAGACGCGCACGGGCTTTATCGTCAATTCGGTTTTAACGATCTGCGAATTCCGTATCTCTGGATGGAGCGCACCGCTCCAAACGCTTATGCCAGCTTTGGAATAGAAGTTCAGCAAACCGAAAATTAGAGGGTGATATAGAAGCTGCGAGTTATTTTTATTGATAAACTTTTTTTGTGGAATGTATATCAAAACTTGACAGGCAAACCATAAATTTGTACATTGCTTGTAAGACACAAACGGTTCGCCTTGTTGTGTCTGCTTCCCCGCAGCGAAAATTATTTCCCCTAAAATTAAAATATTGGCTTGTTTTGTGTTCTGCAGCGCACGATCTGGTATGCTATTCGCCTGTGTTTCGTGTTGTGTTTGGTTTTCGGACACATTTCATTTCGTGGTAGTTTGATTAATTAGACAAATTAAAATTACCGCAAATTTTCAAAGGGTTAATAATCTGAATTAATTAACAACATTTCCCGTATGTTTTGGCACAAATTTATCTGTTTCCTGTTGATCTTCAGCATTTTCGGCGGAAGCACAGCTCAAGCCGGAGTGAGCGTAATAAGATCGAACGGTATCACTTTAACCGGAGCCGATGGCGTTAGGTTTATTGGAACAAACGGCATCACTCTCACAGGGGCGGACGGTTTTCTTAATAGACAAGCTAACGGAATTACTTTAACCGGAGCTGATGGAATTACATTAACCGGCGCTGACGGGATTACATTAACCGGTGCCGATGCTTCCGTATATACGGGAACAAACGGCATTACGTTAACGGGCGCTGATGGAATTACGTTGACCGGTGCAGATGGAATCACGCTGACCGGCGCCGACGGCATTACCTTAACCGGCGCTGACGGAACAACCTACCGCGTAGATAGCGTAATCGGAGTTAAGCCGAACGGAATTACTTTAACCGGAGCCGATGGAATTACATTGACCGGCGCTGACGGTATAACTTTAACCGGCGCGGACGGCATTACATTAACCGGTGCTGATGGAATTACATTAACCGGCGCCGATGGCATTACCTTAACCGGCGCGGACTCGATTCTTTGCGTTCGAGCGGACGGCACGACTTTTTCGGTTTCGCCGAACGGAATCACATTGACTGGTGCAGACGGAATCACTTTAACCGGAGCCGATGGAATCAATTTAAACGGAACGTACGGCGTTAACATTTGGGGGAACGAAAATTATCAAACCTCTTCTACGGGTTTGCAGAGCGTTTCGCCGGAACTGGCTCTCTTTCTCAATCAAGCCACTGATGACAGCACTGTCAACGCAGTCGTCGTTTATCATCAATATCCAAGCGAAACTGATTTAAATCATCTGCGGCAAATCGGAATCTTGGGTGGCACACGTTTCAAACAACTTCCGATGGTTGTTGTCACGGGTACTCGCCAGCAGATAATTAGTATTTCGCGTCTCTCCAATGTCCGTTCGATTTACGGAAATCGCAGTTTAAATTTCGATTCCGATCCGTATTTTAACGTCACCGGAATTCGCCGCGTCACTTCAGACCGTGATTTGCAGCAGCAAAATTCCGGTCTGCCGGTTTCGGGTAGAAACGTGACCGTTGCGGTTCTCGATACGGGTGTTAATTCGCTTCATAACGATTTGAGCAATCGCGTCGTGCAAAATGTCCGTCTTGCCGATCTTCAAAGCGCGCCTCTGGGATTTGTCAATCCGATTCCAACTGAAAATGTTCCGAATACTGATTTAGTCGCAGGGCACGGAACCTTTGTTTCGGGAATTATCGCCGGAAACGGGACTTCATCGGGTGGTCGCTACAACGGCGTCGCGCCTGGAGCGAATATTTTGGGCTTGAGTGCGGGCGATATAAATTTAACTTACGTTCTGGCAGGTTTTGATTATCTGCTCGATCGCGGAGCCGCTTACAATACGCGTGTCGTCAATTGCAGTTTTTCCGCAAACACGGTTTTCGATTTTAATGACCCGGTCAACATTGCAACCAAAATACTCACCGACCGCGGGATCAGCGTCGTATTTTCGACTGGAAATACGGGTGCAGGAAACGGAACTTTAAATCCATATGCCGCCGCGCCGTGGGTGATAAGCGTCGGCGCGACTGATGAAAAAGGCAAGCTGGCTTCGTTTTCATCGCGCAGCACATTCGGCAATCAATTTCGCCCGACTGTGGTTGCGCCGGGAGTTAACGTCGTCGGTTTGCGGAGCTTGCCGACGATGACGAGCATTCTGGGAGTTGTGGGCGGAAGCGATTTGCAACGTCTTTCCTTATCAGAATTGCCGTTTTACACAACAGCGAGCGGAACATCATTTTCGGCTCCTCAGGTTGCAGGCGCGATTGCGTTGATGCTTGAAACGAATCCGAATTTAACGCCCAAGCAAATCAAAGAAATCTTACAGCGCACGGCGACGCCTTTGCCGCCGTATTTCGCGCACGAAGTCGGCGCCGGAATGCTCAACGTCCACGCTGCAGTTCTCGAATCAGCTCTTCCGAATCGCAAAACAGGATTTTTCCGCTCGGTTCTCGAACGCCGCGCGGTTAATTTTTACACTTCAACCACGCAAACCTTTAAAGGCTTGGCGACGCCCGGAACTCCGGTGCAAATGAACGTTCAGCTTCCCCCGGATGCGATTCAAGCCACAGTCAGCATCGCTTGGGGCGATATTTTCAGTCTGAACGACTTGGGGTTGAAGGTGAACAATTCGAACGGCAGTCTTTACGACGAATCAAATTATTTGAATTCCATCGGTCTGACGGGACGCCGTGAAAAAGTAACGATAAATAATCCCTCATCTCCAAATTGGAGCGCCATCGCTTATCACACTGGTGCTTTAGGAACGCCGCAAGATTTCTTTGGGGTGGTCGAGACAACACGCGCTGAAATCGCTCCGCTCGCCGATATAAACAGCCTTTATCCCGGCATTCAAGCAACAGTCAGACAAAGCCTTCGCTCGTTCGTAATGCTGCCCGAAGGCAAGAGCTTTCGCCCCAGTTCTTCGGTCATGCGGTCTGAAATGGCTGCTGCTTTGCTTAGAGGCGGGCGCGTTCCGCAATATGTCGCTGCCGCACCGCTTTATTCGGACGTGCACGATTTAACGACGCGGGAGCTGGTCGAAAGCGTTCAGTCCTCGCCAAACGGCAAGCTTTTTGTTGATGCAAACACTGGCGGCGCCTTTAATCCTTACGCGCCGACGACCCGATTAATCGCCGCAGTTGCTTTGGTGAAAGCCGCAGGGTATGAAAATCTTGTCGCTACGACACCTTTGACAACACCAGATGCGTTGTCGGTTCCATCGCAGTACCGCGGTTATGTCGCAGTCGCTTTGCGCAAAGGCTTGCTCGTCACGCAGGGGGCGAATTTTAACGGATCGCGTGCCCTAACCCGTTTAGAGTTGGCGCAAGCGATGGTTCGTTTGACGCAGCTTGCTATTGAATAAGAAAGTTAGCGAAAAACAGTAAATTAAAAGGCGGTCTTTTGACCGCCTTTTTTGTTTAAGAAGCTTCGTTAGAGACTAACGTAAATAGCCCTGCAAATCATTGCCGGGAGGGAAGAAAGCATTTCTCCCTGCGAGTCTCGCAAGGAACGACAGATTTTTTGACAGGGAAATTCTATCGTCCCTTGCGAGACTCGCACGTTTGATTCACGTTATTCCCAACGACAAATTATTGGGCTATTAACAAAATATCCGCTTCGCCGACTTTTAAGAGGTCTCAGAAATTGAAATCTTATGCTCAAGCCAATTTTCAACATGAAAGGGACAATCAGATTATTCCGTGAAAATAAAGGACTTGCCCAACCTCAAGTTTTTCTCAAGTCTGTTATTTTATTCTTGCGTTAGTTAGAGAGCAGGAAGCAAATGCAAGGTAAGGCTGAGGGGAAGGTCAAGCGGCAAGCAACGCTCTCTAACTAAAAAAGCTTATACAGCTTTTAGGGGAAGCTAGGGGAAACTTAAACTTGACTCTGAAGGCGGCAGGTTCAGCGGGGCTAATTTAATCTGGACTGTCGCCTATTTTTTTGTGTCCCAAAGCTGCGGGTCACGTTCAATCCGAACAAATTTCCACGGATGCAGCGTCAGCGGATTTGCAAACATTCCTTTTACATAAGGCTTTTTCAGCCAATTCGTCGAGCTAATCGTCAGCGGAATAACCGGTTGTTCGGATAAAAACAAACTCTCGGCTTCCGACAGCATTCGATAACGCTCAGTGTTATCAAGCGTTTGGTTTGCTTTATCAAGCAGTTCTTTGAAACGCGCACTGCTCCAACCGGTTCCGTTATTGCCGCCTGCTTCGGCAAAAACACTAAGAAAACTGTACGGATCAATATAATCAGCGGCGTAACCGAGACGCGCGAAACCTTTATATTGCAGCTTTGTCGCGTATTCGATATACGCTCTGGTTTCCATATTTTTGAGCGGCACGGTAATACCAAGATGCTGTTTCCACTGCGCCTGAATTATTTCGGCGTTAAAACGGTTGCCTTCGCTCGTGTTGTAAGCGATTTCGATCTGATCAACCGGAAATTTCGATGGATCATAATTGCCGTGTTCATCACGAAAACCGGCTTCGGCGAGCAGTTTCTTTGACAATTCTGGATTGAAATCTTCGGTTTGCTGCGATTGGTAGCCCACGAAAATTGCGGGCGGAACAAGGCTCGAAAGCGGTTTCGCATTGCGGCGCTGGACGGTCAAAATACGCTTATCAAGCGCCAGCGCGAAAGCGCGACGAACGCGAACGTCGTTGGTCGGCGGCTTCGTAGTGTTGATGAGGTAATATTCGATCGAAGCCTCGCGCTCGTCCATATGGTCTTTTTTCTGCTGAATAAAAAAGAGCCACGAGCGCGGAACCGAACGGTTATAAGTCGCGTCAACTTCGCCCGCTTTGTAAAGATTCATCGCCGTGTTGATGTCTTCGACCGGATAAAACTTGATTTCGTCGAGCTGAACCGACTTGGCGTCCCAATAAAAAGGATTCTTTTCGACGACGAGTTCGTGATACGGACTCCAGCTTTTCATCCGAAAAGCGCCGCTCGTTACAATATTTTCGGGCTGAGTCCAGCGATTTCCGTGTTCTTTGATAATTTTCTCCGGCACGACTCGGAAAAAATTATGCGGCAGAATCTTGATAAAAAACGGAACGGGTTGTTCGAGTGTGATGCGAACCGTGAAATCGTCCACTGCTTCGACGCCGACATCTTCCGCCGCGACAGGAACCAATTTTTTGCCCGCAATTTGCGCTTCGAGTTCCGGTTTTTGCTTAAACAGCGCGGCTTGCGATTTGGCGTCCGACGGAACAACCAGACGAGCGCCTTTTTCGGACAAAAACTCCCCGGTTGCCGGGTCTTGTACGAAACTTTCGCCGTCGTTAAAGGCTTTGGCGTTTTTGATGTAATACGCTTGCCCGGCGGTGCGCGAAGCGAGCTTCGGGTCAAGCCCGCGACGGACGGTGTAAACAAAATCTTTTGCCGTTATCGGCTCGCCGTTTGACCAACGGGCGTTTCGCCGCAAATGAAAAGTGAAAACAGTAGAATCCGGGCTGATTTCCCAGTTTTCGGCGATTGCCGGAATGGGTTCGAGAGTTTCCGGGTGATACTCGACCAAGCCTTCGTAAAGCCCGACATAAATTCTCTGCTCGATTTGAGTCGAACCGATTTGCGGGTCTAGCGATTCCGGTTCTGGACCGGAAATGTAACGCACGACATTTTCCGGCGGCGGCTCGATTGTTCCGAAATAAGGCTCGTTATTGCCCGGCATCGAACAAGCCGATAAAACGAGCGCAGTAAAAACCGGGAGGCAGATAAATGAAAGCTCTCGAAGAAGCGATTTGAAAATAGATTTTTTAATTTGCGACATGGCGGGAAACGCTGCCGAAAGTTTTAGCACAATAACGCGCAGGCGGCAAGGTATGAAGCGGTTTAAAACTTCAAGTATTGCTCAAGGAAGGGTTGATACAGTGAAAAACGATATGTTGGATTTTGCTTCACACAATGTAAATGACTGGAACGAAGCTGTTATCAGCTTCGACAGCTCTTCTTTTGCAACGGACAAAAGTTCCTCGTTCTCAGTTTCCGGCAAAGAACCGCTGCGGCTCGTGACCGATAAAATAGTTGCGCCTTGCGCGAGCGGAAACATCAAACGCACGCGTCTTTTGGAGCATTTGGAAAACACTTTAAAACAAACCTCCGCAACGCTTGTTTGCGGGCGAGCCGGAACCGGAAAAACGACGCTTGCGGTTGATTTCGCTGAAATTAACGGTCGCTCGCTCGCCTGGTACACTGTTGAAGCGGCGGACAATGATTGGACAGTTTTTCTCAATTATTTAATCGCGGCTTTTGATAAACACCGTCTCGCGTGTCAGAAAAAAGATTTAAAAGAATTCGTCGGCGAACTGGACGAATCAAACGTCGCGCTCATCACTGAATCAATCGCCGCCTGGCTCGCAGTCGCGGCTTCTGAAAAGCCTCTGCTGATTGTGCTCGACGACGTTCATCTGGTTTTCGACACCGATTGGTTTGAAGAGTTTTTCCGCAGTCTGGTGATGTCTCTGACACCCGACATCGAATTGCTGCTGCTCTCGCGCAGCCAGCCTTCGCTCCCTCTCTGGCGTCTGCGCTCAAAACAGATGCTCTCGGTAATCGAGGAAGATCTGCTTAATTTTACCGAAGCCGAAGCAATCGAATTATTTGCGCTTTCGGGTTTGTCCGCCGAACTGGCAAAAGCCTCTCACGCACAATCTTTCGGTCGCGCGGCAAAACTCTGCCAGCTTGCGGAGAGTTATAAAAACGCCGCCGAGAAAGAGGACGAAGTCTTAAATTTATAAGCTGAAAAATGTGCTATTCTTTCGGCGCCAAAAAACCGGGGTTTATTTGTTTCAACGAGAAGCTGTAAACTCCGGTTTTATTTTTAAGTTTATTTTCTACGTTTAAGATACGATATCTGCCGCGATTGCAGGTTTGCTTTAAGTTATTATAAATATAGCATGATAAAGTCGTTTATTTTCGTGCTTTGTCGCTAGGTGCGACAGATAGCGTAAATATCGCTGTTTAGAAGTATAATTAGCAATTAGACGGTTCCGCTTATCGATAGGACTTAAAGGAGACTGAAGGCATGAAACTAATCCTCACAATGATTTTATTAATATCGGCTCTTCCAATGATTGCTGTTGCTCAGGTGAAAGAGTCTTGTGCCGGCTTTCAGATGCAGATCAAAGAAACATACAATTTCAAACCTTCGAAACTTTCCGGTGCGGAGCGCGATGCCAAATCCGCCGCTATGGATAAGGTATGGAATATTGTTAAAACCAAATCAAAAGAATTGCTGCCTTGCCTTCGCGCAGCTCTTGCAAATCCAAAAGCCGATCAATGGTTTCTGTTCGATGGAAGTAATTTACTTGTGGAGTTAGACCCGTCACCTGAGTCGAAAGCTGTCCAAATCCGTAATTACATGCTTGTTGATTTAGATGACGTAAATCTACAAGTGTGGGTTGAAACTCTGGCTCAGCGTGGAACTGAGGGCTTCGATGTATCGGAAGCGGGAAATCGCTGGTTAACTTATCCTAAAGCGAAATATTTTCTTCCCCGACACGGCGCTTACGAAGTTAAAACCTTTCAAGGAGCACTTTTCATTTACGGCAGTATGGATGAGTTTAAAGCGACACCGGCACTCTTGAAGATAGTTAACCAAGCCAATCATCCTGGGCGGGAAGATGCCCTCTGGATTTTACTGAGTCAGGCTACGCCGGAATCGCTCCGCGCCTTAAAGCAAATAGATGCTTCAGCATTTTCTGAGAAGGCTCAAAAGAGTTTACGGACATTTTTGAACGGTCCCGAGTTTGTTACGCCTCGTGCAAAACCTAAGACGAGCCGAGAAGAATTTCTTAGAGCTTTTCAGGATATAGTTAGCGGCAATTGGGATAAGTTTTCCCAACTTGTGTCTCAGGTTCCAGATGGTGAAAAAGATGTCGTAGCTGTGTTAAAACCTGAAGATGCGCCGCTTGTTAGGAAAGTCAGGCGCTTGATTATTGCGAATGCAAATCCACATGCCATTGAGTTTTACCACAGCTTCACTAGCATTCTGATGACAATGATGTGGAAGCCAGATTTATTGAAAGGGGATTCTACGGCGAGCAACATCAAACAACTGCATGCATCAGAACGAGATTTAGCGTGCCCCTCATCAAGAATTTGTCCGTCGCGGAGTTTTAATGCGCGACTAATGATGCCAAGCGTTTAGTTGAAAAAGCGATGCAGAGACCCAGTTTCTTTTTGCGAACCAAATTGCTGCCGCCGCGGGCGGTGATAGATTTGCTTTCGCGTCCGCGTCTGACAAACAAGCTGCAAGCAAATTTGAGTGCTCCGGTCACGCTCGTGATGGCTGACGCCGGATACGGCAAAACTACGCTCGTCGCAGATTTTATTCGCAATCAGCCGCAGCGCCCGGCGGTTTGGTATCAGCTTGATCACACTGACGCCGATCCGTTTACTTTTTTGGGTTACATCGTTCACGGCATTCGCCGCGTCGTCGCGGATTTCGGTGAGACAATTTTGTCTTATCTCGAAGAAGCGGGCGACGATTTAATCCGCAATCCGGAACGCGCGGTTGATCTTTTATTAAACGAAATCCTCGAAACAATCGAACAGCCGCTGATTCTCGTCCTTGATGACTATCACCACATCGGGCGCGAAACGATTGTTCACCGGCTGGTTGACCGCCTTCTCGCTTATTCTTCGGACGTTTTGCACGTCGTCATTACGACCAGAGATTTGCCGCCGCTCGCCGTCGTTCGTCGTCGCACGCAGGGCGGCGCACTTGTCATTACGCGCGACGATTTGCTTTTCACCGACGAAGAAACGCGCGAGCTGTTTCGCAATTCTTTAAATATCGAACTCAAACCGGAAGAGCTCGCCGAATACCGCAAACGGACGCACGGCTGGGCAACCGCTTTGCAGCTTATCCGGCAAGTCGCCGAAGAACAGGCGCACACGGACATAAACAACGTGGCGAGCCTCGATTTGACCCACGTTTTGCGTCAATCGGAAAAAGACATTTTCGATTATTTCGCCGAAGAAGTTTTCTCGCGCGAACCGGAAGAAACGCAAAATTTGATGCTCAGATTGTCGCTTTTGGAAAGTCTGCCGCTCGATGTCTGCAGTCAGCTTTTTCCCGAAGCACGAACTTCGGCAGTTTTGCCGACGCTTGTTCAGCGCAACGTTTTTGTGACGGTCGCGGGCGAAGGCGGCGGCGAAGTTTATCGCTTTCACCCCCTTTTTCGTGATTTCCTGGTTCGTCGTTTGCGAACCGAAATCGGACGCGAACGCCTGGCGGCGGAGCGAACCAAAATCGCCTATTTTTTTCTTGCGCGTCGGCAATGGGAACAGGCAATGCCTCATCTGTTGGCGGCGGAAAATTACGAGCGAGCCGCAAAAGTTATTGCAGAAGCGGGCGAAAACTGGCTGGCGAGCGGCGCGATTCTCTCGCTCGGAATGTTTTCCGACCGCATTCCCGAAGAAAGTTTAAATCAATTTCCGCGCTCTCTGATTTACAAAGCCGAAGTCGCCCGCGTGCAAGGCGAAATTGAAAAAGCCGCCAACATTTTGCGTCGCGCAGTCCGATTGCTCCACGAAAAAGCTGACGCGGAAGGCGAAGCCGAAGCCCTGCATTCGCTTGCCAGTCTCGCGCGCCGCGGCGGTGATTGCGGCAACTCGCTACAGCTTTTGGAACAAGCCGAACAGCTCGCGGGCGACGATTCGGAAGTACGAATGAAATGCGAAAACACGCGCGGACTGTGTCTGATCGCGCAAGGCGCATGGAGCGTGGCTGAGCGGCATTTCCGCCTTGCGCTCGAAGCCGCCGAACGGCGCGGCGACGAGCGTTTTGTTCGTCTGGTTTCGCACAACCTCGGCGTTCCGGCGGGATTGCGCGGCGACTTCGGCGAAAGTTTGCGCTGGCTCCGCCGAATGCTCGGCGATGAACAGGCGGCGCAGTTACCGCAGGAAGCGGTCGGGCATTTAAATGTCGCTCGAATGTACATTTATCGCGGCGAGTTTGCGGAAGCCGAAACACATCTCAACAAGTCGCTGGAGCTTTGTCAACGTTACAATTTAAAATCGCTGCTCGCCGAAGTTTTTGAATCTTACGGCAACTTTTATCGTGAAAAACGAGATTTCGCTCACGCGGCGGAATATTACGAGCGAGCGCGAAAATCTTACGAGGAAGCCGGAATTGATCCATTAAGCAAAGAATTCGACGAAGAACGTGCGTTGCTCGCCGTAATGCGCGGCGACGCAGCGACGGCTCAAAGTCTGCTTGAGCGACTGCTTGAATTCCGGCAAAAAACGAAAAACGAAATCGGCATTAACACAGCTCGGCTCGGTTTGTGCCGCGTCCGGCTGATGCAGCGCGAAACTGAAAATCTTGCGGCGGAATTGGAAGAGATTCTGCAATATTTTCACGATCAAAATCTTTATTATTACGAGGCTTCGGCTTCGATTCTGCTTGCCTCGGTGTGTCACGCCGGGGGACGGCGCAAAGCGATGTTTCAGCATGCCAAACGCGCTCTGGATTTGGCGGCTCGCTTCGATTACGAATACTGGCTGCGCGGCGAAATTGAACGATACCCGACTTTGTTCGCGGATGAAGAGATCATTGAGCATCTGCCGGTGGATTTGCGACAGAATTTGGAAGAGAAGAAAAAGAGAAAGGGGGAAAAGGAATTATCCGAAAAGACTCAAATCGTCTCTTCGTCTCCTCTTCCCCTCGTCTCTACTTCCACAATAACTCCGGTTGTAGATTTAACGCTCAAAGTTCTGGGTCCGGTCGAGATTTACCGCGATCCGTCGAAACCGTTTGCGGCGGATGCGTGGACGACCCGGCGAGCGCGAGATATTTTTTGTTTTATTGCCACGAGCCGGCATCGGCGCGTCGAGAAAGATTTGCTGATTGACACTTTTTGGGGCGAATCGGATTTTGAAGCCGTTGAAAAGAATTTTCACCCGACGATCTCGCACATTCGCAAAGCTCTAAACAGCCGCCAAACCATCAAGCAGAACTTTTTGATTTACCGCGACGGCGCTTACCAGCTAAATCCAGAGCTTTCCTATTCGATTGACACTGAAGGCTTCGATCGCTTTTTCGCCGAAGCCGAAACTGCCAAGCGCGACGGCGACGAAGCGAAGTTTCGGGAAAATCTCGACGCCGCCCACAAATTGTATCGCGGCGAGTTTATGGCGGGCGTTTATGACGATTGGGCGGAAGAACAGCGCGCGTTTTACCGCGAGCAATACGGGCGTATCTTAAACGCGCTGGCAAAAATCGCTTTTAAAGAAAAGGACTGGTCGCAAACAATTAAATTAGCAAACGAAATTTTGCGCGAAGACGCTTATCGCGAAGACGTTCATCGCCTTCTGATGCGAGTTTACGCGGCGCAAGGAAAGCGCGCCAAAGTCAAAGAACAGTTTGAATCTCTCCGCGAAATGCTCGGCAAGGAGCTTGGCGTCGAGCCAGCGCCGGAAACGCGCCGCGCTTTTCAGGAATTATTCAAATAATTCGAACATCCGGAAAGATTCATTATTGACATGTGAACCGGATGATAGTTTATTGTAACAACGCTTTAAAGCTAAATTTCTAAAACTATCAACAGGAATATGCAAAACCTTATCAGAAGAGGAACTCAATTTGTTTTTTTATTCGTTTTGTTCGGCACTCTTGTAGTTTCAGCCCGCGCGGCGACTTTTACGGTCAACTCGACGGCAAATACAACCGATGCCGATACAATGGATAACCTTTGCGATGTTGACCTCTCAACGGCGGGCGAACAATGCACTCTGCGCGCGGCGATTCAACAGGCAAACGCCACTCCGGGTGCAGATGTAATCGTTTTCGATCTGGCTGTTTTCGGCTCAGCACAAACTATTTCATTAAATAGCGGGCTGCCCGAAATTACTGAACACCTAACGATTACTGGCACTTCGCCTGCACTACTGACCATTGATGGAACGGAAAATGTTCGTCCCTTCAGAATCGCTTCAGGCGCCGCGGTTGAAATTTCAAATCTAAGCGTGATTCGCGGTTTCGTCGGTGAGTCATCGGGCGGCTGCATTTCTAATCTTGGTAGCTTAACCTTGACGAACGCCGTCGTCAGAGACTGCGAAGCCGTTCTCGGAAACGGCGGCGGCATTTACAGTTCGGGGACCCTGAACATTTCCGGTTCTTCAATTTACAATAATAATGCAACCGGCGGTTTTCTCAGCGGCGACGGCGGCGGTATTTATAATCAGGGCGGCACCGCTTCCATCAACAATTCAACCGTCCGCGACAATCAAGCCGATAACAGTGGCGGCGGAATTGCGAATGATTCCGGCACAGTCAATATCACGCGCTCGACTATTGGCAGCGCAACGCCGCTCGGCAGCAATCGCGCCGGGAACAGCGGCGGCGGGATTTTCAATGTTGACGGAACGACAAATCTAACCAACAGCACCATTTCCGGCAATTTCGCGACGAATTTCGGCGGCGGTTATTACGGTTTTAGTGACATCGGCACATCGACTTTAACAGCGACGCAAACGACCATCGCCAACAATCAGGCATCAAACGGCGGCGGCATTGCCGTTTCTGCGGCTGTCGGCGTTAGCGGAGCGAATATCAACAACACGATTGTCGGCGACAATACAGCCTCAAGTTCCGGCTCCGATATCTTCGGTGCTCTCGGAAATGTTATTTCGAGCGGCTATAACTTAATTGAAAACACCTCCGGCTCGAACGTCGTTTTGCTTCCGACAGATCAATCCGGTGTTGATCCGCGCCTCTTGCCCCTCGCTTTAAACGGCGGAACCACGGAAACCCACGCTTTACAAAACTCCGGCGGAAACATCAGCCCGGCGATTGACAAGGGCAACAACACAGGAACAGATCAACGCGGCGTCCCGCGCCCGATTGATAATCCGAATGTTCCGCCCGCCGCCGGCGGCAACAATTCAGACATCGGCGCATTTGAAGCCGCAGCCGGAACGACAGCCGCTTCGGTTACAATCAGTGGTCGCGTCGTTTCGGTTAACGGCAGAGGTATTGGAAACGCTCACGTAGTTTTGATTGAAGCCGGCGGAACAGTGCGTCAGACTGTCACTAATTCTTTCGGTTATTACCGTTTTGCCGATGTAGCCGCGGGGCAAACCGCAACGCTCGAAGTGCGCTCGAAGCGTTACGGTTTTGCGCCTCAAATCATCAATATTAATGGGGAAATGAGCGATCTGAATTTTATTGCTCAACCTTAAATCCTAATACTAAATGCAGAGACGCGATCGCACAGCGCCTCTTCGGAACCAAACGCAGAAAACGGGCTTTAAAGCCCGTTTTTTTGCGCCTCAAGTTTACCTCAAGTCTCTTCTCAAGCAGTAAAAATCGAGTATCAAGTTTTTCTCAAACCCTGTGCGGTAAATTTCTCTGTGTTAAGTCGCACTACATTTTTTCTTTTATGGATCGGAGGAGAACACAGATGAAACCGAGAGCAGATTTTTTGATCGAAAAAGTGCACAAAATATTTTTGGCGCTCGTAATTGTGGGCGTCATTTGCCTTCAGGCAGCTCTGGCAGCAGCAACCCTTGCGCCGAAGTTGCAAACACAAGTTGCGGCACTTGCGGACAATGCTTCGGTCGGCGTCGTGATTGTCACTTTCAATACTTCAAACGGGTTGAATGACAGTCATTTGAATTTGCTCCGCAGTCTGGGAATCAATGACGGCGTGACATTTGAAAATCTTGGCATGGTCGGCGCCGTTTTAAACGCCGGACAAGTTCGCGCGCTGGCAGCAAATCCGTCGGTGCGTTCGATCTGGTCAAACGACCGACTGCAATACCACATGAATCACGCGCGGATGATCACGGGTGTTGATCGCATTCGCACTGATCGTGGTTTTCAGCTTCGGAACAACAATTTTCCGGTCACGGGCAAGGGCGATTTTTCGGTTCTCGTTATTGATTCGGGGATTGACGCTACGCATCCCGATTTACAATTCGGTACGAAAGTCATTCAAAACACCCAGCGCGTAGTCTCAACAGATTCAGGAAACACCGGAATCACAATTGCCGGAGTTCCGCTAAATGGCTTAACACCTTCGGTTTCAATTGAAAACGTTCCAAATACCGACAATGTCGGACACGGAACACACTGTGCCGGGATCGTCGGCGGATTCGGTACTCGTTCGGGCGGCGCTTACGCTGGCGTTGCGCCGGATGTGAAAATCGTCGGTTCAGGCGGGGGCGTGGTTATTGTTGTGTTAGACGCTCTTGCCGGTTGGGAATACGGCTTTGAGAAACAGGGAACGTATAACATCCGCGTTATTACCAATTCTTACGGTCCGATTGAGCCTGAAGATTATAACCCGGATCACCCGTTTTCGATTGCCAGTCGAAAAGCTTTTGAGCGCAACATGACGGTTCTTTGGTCGGGGAGCAATGACTATGTGAAAGATTCTCTTAATGCTTATGCTCAAGAGCCTACAGTTATCGGAGTCGCCGCGGCAACAAAGGACGGAATGGTAGCCGATTTTTCATCACGCGGTGTTCCGCGCGAAGAGCGCCTGAATGACGACAACCCGTTTAATGACAATGAAGCACCGACATTGGCAGCGCCGGGAAGCGGACGCTTTTTTGAAAGCAGTTTATCCCGTTATGGATTTACAACCGATATAGTTTCGGTGCGCGCTTCAACCAATTTAACTTCAAACGGGACGTGGTTTCCGGCTCCGGGAGCCGATGCGGAGTTACCGTTAGGAATGTTGCCGTTTTACACGCAAATTTCCGGCACTTCGATGGCGACTCCTTTTGTCGCCGGTGTGGTAGCACTAATGCTCGACGCGGATCCGAGTTTGACGCCCGAAGAAATCAAACAAATTCTCGTGGAAACGACAACCAAGATGCCTGGCTATCAGGATTTTGAAGTCGGCGCAGGCTATCTTAATGCCTATGCAGCGGTTGATAAAGTCTTCAATCGCTCAAAGAATTACAAGAATTTCTCGGAAGCAGAATTTAGAGTTAAATTCGGCGAAGAACGTCCGGCGGTTCAACCGTTCCATATAGATTATGATCCCGCAGTTTCGGGACCGACTTCCGCCAATGCCAGACAATTTACGGTTCAATCTGATATGAGCGTTCTCGAAGTCCGCGCTACGGTTGACACTTTGGCAGAAGTAGGAACCGGAAATTTTGTTGCGATGCGAATCACCAGCCCGAGCGGCGTGAGATATTCGACGGCTATTGATACACCGGTTATCGGAAGCGCTGTACGCGAACTAACGGTGCAAAATCCTGAAGCCGGAACATGGACTGTAGAATTTAGAGGCGCATGTGGTCTGGCAGCAGTTCCGCAGGTTTGTTCGCCGCAGCAACTCGCTTCGCCGGGTCCGATTGATGGAACTGTAACGCAAATTAAGTACATTTTGCCGAACATTGCTGACATTGCCAATCATCAGCAACGGGCTGATATTGAATTCGCGCTTAAGAATCGTTTGATTGATATCTATGCAGACGGCAATTTCTATCCGAATCAAGCCGTAACACGCGAAGATTTGGCTCGTTCATTGGCTCTGAACACACATCTGCGTCAATCAATTGCTTCAACTCCGAAATTCACAGACGTTTCCGGCGAATTGTTGAGAATCGCAGAAGCAGTAACATCCAAAGGCTCAACCTTAAAGGATGCTGATTTCATCTCGACCGGAATGATGAGCGCCAGCGGCTCGTTATTTAATCCGGCAGGTTCGATTAACCGTTTGGATTTAGCGGTAGCTTTAGTCAAAGCGCTCGGACATGACGCCGAAGCACGCGCCAAAGCCAACACAAATGTAACAACCGGCGGCGTTGTTATCTCCGACAATGCGCAAATTCCGGGCGCTCTACGCGGTTACATTCAAGTCGCGATTGATAAAGGATTGCTCGAAACCTATCCCGCGGAACTGATTCAAACCGGACCGGGACAATATACAGCTCTACCGGGACCACGCGTAGAACCGACCAACACGGTTTCGCGTGCCGCGTTTGCCGCAAAGCTCAATAAATTCCGCACGTTGTTTACCACCGGCGGATAAAATCTTCGCTTGGGGGAGCGAAGGGGAAGGCGCTGGGGCTGCGAAATTCGTTTCAAAGTCTCAGCGCTCCAAAATCAAAAATCTCTACGGCTTTTCATAAAATCTGAGCTCAAACAATAGCTAATCAACAACATTGTTTTGAAGGAATTGAGGGAAAACTATGAAGCACAATGTGAAAACATCTTTCAGGGACTTAACTAAAAAACTAACGGTAGTTGCCGTGACCTGCGCGGTTGCTCTAACGACTTTCGTATCATTGCCGCGCCAATCTGAGGCAACAAGCAGCCTTAGTACGAATATTTATGATAAGAACGTTCCTAAGGTTGATATAAATCAACTGTCGCAGGCAACGCGCCTGCCGAGTGCTGTGCAACTCAGCGCCTTTGAGCAATTTAAAGGCGCTTACGGCAATAAGGCGACTGTCCGCTGGAACAAATTTTCAGGTTCGCCCGATATTATAACAGGCTTTCATACCGCGCCTTCGTCCGATACCCCGGAAAATACCGCGCGCGCTTTTATCGCACAAAATTCCGCGCTTTTCGGCGTCGAGGCGAACTCTCTGGTTTTAACCGACCAAAAAGAAGCGCTCGGCGGTTATATGGTGCGCTTTCAACAAAAAGCCGGAGATTTGAATGTTTTAGACGGTGGGCTGGGCTTTTATATGAACAGCAACAAGCAAATCCGGATGGTTATGGGTTCGACTTTCCGAGATGTCAATGTTGATGCTTCAACCGTTTTAAATGCAGCCGCTGCCGCAACAAAAGCGGAAAGTGAGATTGCGCAATATGCAAAGGGTGTTCCCGGCGGCTTAGATCATCTTTTAACACCTGGACTTGACGCAATCGCCGCCGAACTCGCTCCCGTATTGCGCGCGCCGCGATTAAATATTTTCCCGACTGCCGACAGCTATAAATTGGCTTGGAACGTGATTACGTTTTCCCGAAATCCTTTCGGATTGTTCGTCACGCAGGTTGATGCACAAACCGGAGAAATTTTAAGCCGCAGTGACCTAGTGCGCTATCAGCAAAATCCACTGCCCTATACGGCGGACATTTATCCGAGCATTCCGGGCATTGCCAACTACGACACGGGCGCTTTGAAACTGGTCAACGGCGTTCCTCAAGGTTTGCAGCGCGTAAATTTACGTAACGTTAATCCCGCAACAAATGCAACTGCAGTTGATGGAATTATCAGCGGCAAGCACGCGCTTGTCCGCAATGTTCTGGCGACCAAACAGCCGTTTGCACAAGGCGCGTTAGGCACTTTTCACTTCCGCCAAAACAATGCTCCAATCGAAGCGCAGCCGAACGAAACAGACGATTTGGCAGAGCCAGCAGAGCATTTTGACACGTCGAATATGTATTTCTTCATTAACTACCTGCTTGAATACATTGACGACATCCACAAACGCGACGACGCCGTTCACAACCGCATCGGGCAGGGCGATTTTCCCGATAACTACGTAAATAGCGACCGCCCGCTGGTCGGTTTGATCCACATTCCGAATATTTCGGCAACAAGTTCGACATACAATGGTACTCCAACCGATCAATTACCGCGCCTTATATTAGGTCTGGACAACGCTTTCTCAGTACCGGTGTCGGAAACAGTTGATACCCCGGCGGGACCGCAAAAAGTAGTTGTAAACCCCACAGCTTATGGTCATGGGTTTTTGCTCAATGATTTAGCGAAAGACGGACCCGTCGCATACCACGAAGGAATGCACTCGATTTCGACTCCGATTGCCGGGCTTGAAGGTGATCCGGAAGGCAGTGGCTTGAACGAAGCTCAAGCCGACCTTTGGGCTTATGCTGTTACCGGCGACGATGCAATCGGTGTTCATAGTATTAAAGGCTCAGGCTATCGTCAGCGTTTCCGCAATGCCGGACGAGACCCTGAAAGTCTTGCCTGGATTCGTTCGGCTCGATCAACGCTGAAATACTCGCAACTCGGTACTTACGGCAATCCGCCAGCATTTGAAGAACACAAAGACGGGGAGATTTTCGCCGCGACGATGTTTGAACTGCTCGAATTGATGAAAACCAGCGAACCGCTGATGCAGTTTAAGCGCCCAGCGTTCGGCGATGGACAACCGACGCGAACAATTACGCGTGGGCAGGAATCATGGGAACGAATCTTTTTAGGTTCCCTGTATTTGCTCGGCTTGACCGCTCCCGATACGTTTGTGAAAGCCCGTGATTCCGTCATTATGGCAGATCGTATTCTCTACCCGACTGATCCATCTGATTTGGATGCTCCGGGTCAACACGAAGCTTTGATCTGGCAAGTGTTCGCTGCCCGAGAAATGGGCGTCAACGCTGCCTCAACGCAAGGCGGGGTAGTGACGATTTCGACTGCCGTTCCGGAAATAGCTTCGCAGCAAAATCGCACGGGCGCTCCGCAAGGCGTTACGCTCACGCCCGTTTCGACAAATTCGGTACGCGTTTCATGGCAACCAGTCAGCGGCGCTTACGCCTATCAGGTTTTCAAACGCCGGACCGGACGTGCCAACCAACGTCAATACAAAGGCATTCCGGGAAGACCATTTTTTGACGGTGACCAATCAACAACCGGCTGGTCACACGTCGGCTACGCTCTCGGCGGAAACACAAATAGTTTCGATGATAAAGGCGTAATCGAGGAAGTCTTTGCTCCTGCAGGAATTAAATCGTTCGATGTCAACGGTTTTAACGAAATGTTCGGAACGGAATATGCCGTCCGTGCCATTTCCCTAAATCCGAATCGGCAATCCGGCTTCTCGGATTTGAGCGGAACGGCGACCTTTAGTTCTTCGATTCAGGACATTTCCAACGCCGTTACTACAGCGATTTCAAATGTTTCGTTCGCTAATGGAGTTTTCCAGTTCGATCAAACACTGAAAAACAATGGCATTCAGGCAGCCGATACGACTGCTTACGGACCGATTAGCTTTAAAATTCTCAGCATTTCCGACCCGACGGTTACTGTGGCTAATGCTGATAATGGCGGAAATGGCAAAGATACGCCTGGTATTTTCCAATACAACCAAACGCTAGCTGCCGGACAAACTTCAGCCGCTAAACGTTTGAAATTCAACGATCCGAACGCCAAAATGTTCACGTTTGATGCTCTGATAACGGCTCGTGTACGCGGAGCCTCTGTTCCGTCAACAGGCAGCCAGCCGCATGACGGCAATGGCAGCGGTCAACAGCAACACACCGTTACCAGCAAAAGCGAGACTTATACGGGCACCGCTCTCGTAGCGGGCGCAGGACAAACAAGCTTGCCGGGAACGAAAACCAGCCTTCAAGGACTCACATATGTTGATGTGCCGTTCACGGCTCAACCCGGTTCATTCGGCGTAACCGGCGTTTTGTCAACTCCCGCGTTTTGCGATTTAGATTTTTATTTGCTCGACAGCAATAATAATGTTCTTGCTAGTTCGGGTAATTTAGACGCTAACGAGGAAGTAAGCGGCGTAATTGTCCCCGGTGCAACTTACAAGTATCGTGTGATTAACTACGCAAGCTATCCGACGCAATTCACAATTGTTAGCACGCAGTTTTTCTCCGATTCACTTACGACGCCAAGCAGCGGCGGTTCATCATTTGGTCAAGCTACTACTGGCGTAACCACAACAAGCTTAGTCCGCTTTACGGTTAACCCATTGACTGGCGCAGTTACAGGACAAGTACTGTAATCGAAAAAACAATCAAGCAGCGAAAGAGCGGGATAAAACCCGCTCTTTTTTTATGCTTTTTTGATCACCTCAACTTTACCTCAAGTGGTTATCTGGTGATTCAAGGATTAGTCAAGACTGAGCAGATATTCTCATCTCGTTAGTTTGAATAATTTCATTCGCGTGGCGGCGGTCAAAGGCTCAATTGGTTTTGAACTAAAACCCGCACGCAAATCAATAATCAAAACCGAAATCTTTAGGAGAATAAATGAAAAGACAAAAATTGACCCAATGCTCGAATGATTTTTCGCGTTCGGCAAATTGGAAAACAAGTTTAAAGAATGTGTTTGCTATTTCCAGCGCTATCTTTGTTATTGCTGTGCTGGTTGTTACCCTTTTTATTAAACCGCTTGCCAGCGTAGCCGCCTCTGGAGTCGCCAATTCAGTTATTGTTGAATTGAAAGATGATCCAGCAGCCGTTTGGAAAGCGAAAATTGAAAAATCTGGTGGCTCCGTCAGCGACGGAGATTTACAAAATTATCGAAATTCGTTGAAAGCAAAACAAGACCAGCTATTATCGGCTTTGCAATCAAGGGGGATTAGCTACGAAGTTGATGGTGTTGATATTAAAAACTTCGACGGCTCGACCATTATGCGCGCCGATTATCGTTTTAATTTAGTTTTTAACGGCATTACGCTCAAGGTTCCGGCTTCGGCAATCCCGATCATTCAATCAATGCCGCAGGTCAAAAGCGTTCAAAATAATGGCTATGACCGAGTTTTACTCGACAAGAGCGTTCCCTATATCAATGCTCCGGCAAACTATGGTCAGTTTCCAGAATTAACTGCCTTTGACAATTTCCGCGAAGGATACGAAGGACAAGGAATTAACATTGCCGTTCTTGATACAGGAATTGATTGGACACACCCAATGTTCGGCGGCGATCCGACTCCGCCACGTCTCGGAGTTTTACCGCCGACCGCCGCTCTTAATTCGAATCAAAAAGTTATTTATTACATGTCATTTTCAGGCGGCTTGCTTGATGATTTCGGACATGGCTCACACGCTGCCGCAGATGCAGCCGGATATTTAGGCATGGCTCCGGGCACAGACGGTTTACCTGGAACAACCGATGATCGTCGGATGCACGGCGTCGCGCCGCAAGCCCGCTTGATGGGTTATAAAGTTTGCACCGGAACAGGAAGCTGCGTTAACTCTTCCACGATTCTTGGTATTGAAGATGCTGTTTCACCAACAACGTTGACTTTACAGCCGAAACCGGTTGCACATGTTATCAATTTAAGTCTTGGCGGTGCCGGAACTCCGGATTCTGCTACGGCTGTTGCCGCCAGCAACGCCGCTCTTTTAGGCACGACTGTTGTCGCTTCTGCCGGTAACTCAGGTCCGGGCGAAGGCACTGTCGGCGCACCCGCTGCCGGTCGTCACGTTATTGCCGTCGGCGCAACAACTCATCCTGGTGCAGCAAACGCTAACTGGTCGGTTGATTTTTTAAAATCCACAGCAGTCCCGCAAAATCAAGTAGGAGCGGTGACGCCTGCGAAAAACTTACCGGCTCAAGAAGGATTCGACCGTTTGAAACTTTATCCGATGGCTGGTGCTCCTGACCCGGCGGCAGGTTCAGTTGCTCAACGGTATGTTTTTGTAACCAGCGGTTCAACTCCGGTGACTTATCCGGCGAGCGTTCGCGGACGCATTGCACTAGTTAAAGGAATGACGTCATCCGGTGCTTTCGTTGAAGTTGCTAATGCCGCAGCGGCAGCTGGCGCAATCGGCGTGATTTTAGTAAGTACGACAACCAATCCGACAGCGTTGAAAGCAACAATCCCGGCAGCGGTAATTTCAGTTGCAGATGGCGAGGTTTTAATTGATGCAATTTCCTCGACCGATAACAACGCTGTCAATCCGCCAACCGGAACCATTTCTGAGCTTCCGATTCGTTTAAATCCGTTTTTGACAGATGAATTTGTGGGTGAGACCGCAAGCTTTAGCTCACGAGGTCCGGTTCAAGGCTTAGGTCAAGTCAAACCTGACATTACGGCTCCTGGCGTTGAAGTTGTTGCCGCGACATCCCGCGTTGGCGGATCAACCGTTCCGACACCTGGCTATATGTTTGATCCGACAGGCTACATTGCAGCAAGCGGAACAAGCTTCTCCGGACCGCAAGTAGCAGGTGCTGTTGCAATTATTAAACAGGCGCACTTGAACTGGTCGCCTGATATGATCCGCGCATCATTAATCAACACGGCTACAAATCTGCGAACAGATAACGGTACGCCGAAAGCTGATAATAATGCTGATGCAATCAACGATCAGGGCGGCGGCTTGATTGACATTGCGGCGGCAGTGCGTGCCAAAGCCATAATGGGTGTCGAAGGCGATGGTATTGTTAATCCTGCAATTCTCGCCAGCCATTCATTCGGTGAAACACCTATTCTGAACAATCGTGTTTCAAACACGAAAGAAGTTACAGTGACGATTAAAGATGTTTCCGGACAAGGCGGGACATACAATTTATCAACCGTCAACAATCGCAATACAAACCGCGAAGGCGTCGTAACTTCGGTTAGCCCATCATCAATCGTCGTTCCGCCGAGCGGTAGCGCGACTTTCACAGCTAAAATTACGGTTGATGGAAACGTTGTACGTAATGCAAATCCGACACAATTCCAGTGGTACATTGTGGCAAACCGCGGCGGAAGCAACGACAAGCTGAGAATGCCGATGTATCTGCAAGCAACTCCGTCTTTACCTTCAGACCAAATAGGTTCTTCGGAAACGAACACATACACTGGTACAGTTCAAGCTAGTGATGCCGGTGTTCAACGCGACAATGAAATCTATGTTGCAGAAGGCATAACTTACGTTGACGTTCCGTTCGAAGTCAGCCCGTCAGGTTTGAAGATTGATGCAACATTAAGCTGGGGTTACACAGACGTTCCTGAAGCTGGTGTTGGCTTGCCTGATTTGGACTTCCTGCTCTTTGATCCTAACGGAACTCAAATTGGCTCTTCCGGAAACAGCAGCGGTCCCGAACATATCGCAGCCAATACGACAATTCCCGGAACATACGTTTATCGGGTATATGGCTGGGCGAACGGTCCAACAGATTTTGAAATCTCCAGCACAGTACTTTCAGGCGGTGCCGCACCGGCTGTGAAGGCATTCGCTTCAGATTTCACGTTGGGCAATCAGCGTTTCGACTTCGATGGAAATTACACCCTGAATTGGGAGCCGCGAGGCAGCGTCGAAGCTTATGAAGTCGAAGAATCAACCGATGGCAATAATTGGAGCGTCGTCCGTGCGGTTGACGGCAACACAACAAGCGTTGCCTTCTCAAACGTTGGCGACGGAACGCGCAATTATCGCGTTCGCTCAATTACGCCGGGTCGCATCGGCAAATACGTGACAATTCCGAGCAACACGGAAAGCATTACGGTCGCTCGCCGGGTGGCGACAGACGTAACATCTACAGTAACGCCGGTTAACAAGAGCATCGTTTTCCCGGCTGGCTCAACCGAAATTGTCACTGCACTTAAGAATGATTCCGGCAGCACTTTGTATCCGACGATTCGCGCTGAAATTATTTCGGTTCAATCGAGTGGTAACAGCGTGAGCGTGGCTAACGCCGACAATGGTGGAAACGGCATCAGCACCCCAGCTGTGTTCGATTACTCAAATCTGGTAGGCGCCGATTTCGCTCCGAATGAAGAAAGCGGCACGCGGATGATTAAATTTAACAATCCGAATACCGTTTTGTTCACTTACACCGTTCGCATCACAGCACACGTTCCTGCGGGAGCGTCGTCAACCACCACAACGACGAGCGGAACGTCAACCAGCGGCGGAACAACTTCGACCACGGGCGGAACCTCAACCGGAAGTGGTACAAACACCACTGGCGGATCGCAGTTGCTTCAATTTACCGTTAATCCGTTAACGGGAAGCATCACCCAACTGCTTAAATAACTTAGTTAGTAACAACCATAAAAAGAAACAAGGTCAGCTTTCAGGCTGACCTTGTTTCTTTTTTCATCGGCTCAAGTTTGCCTCAAGTTACCTTAATCGCCCAATTTCAAAGCGTTTTTTGCACATCAAGCCTTTCTCAAGGGTCGAAAGCTATTCTTGCCCTGTAATCAAGAAACATTTCTAGCAATCAGGCTAAAAACCACTTTAAAAAAATCGAAACAAAGCAACACGCGAGGTGACAAATACGATGAAAAACACGATGTTTAAGATTTTGGCGACCGTTCTCATTTGGGCGATCGTCTTAACAGCTTTTTATGTTCCGTCTATTAATGTAAACGCTGCTGGAACTCAATCTGCTCCAGATGCGGATATGAATCTGTACAAACGATTGGTTCCCAATTTTGATTTTAATAATGCCAACCGCAATTTGGTGGCATTGCGGCAAGCGACGAGTGTTCAGCTTTCGGCTTTGAATGCTCTCAAAAGCACTGCGAATGCGCCGAACATGCAGGTTCGCTGGAACGATTTCGGCGGCTCGCCGGATGTGATGTACGATTTTGCCAGCCAGCAATTTTCCGGCACGCCCGAAGAAGCCGGACGCGCGTTTTTACAACGAAACGCCGCCGTTTTCGGTATCTCCGACCTTTCGGATCTACGGCTTGTCACCCACAAAAAAGCCTTAGGCGGCGATTTGCTCCGTTTTCAACAAACCTTCGGTGGCATTGACGTTAAAGACGGCGGCGTCGGTCTCGTAATGAAAGATAATCGCGTGGTTATGGCTTCAGGACCGTATTTCAACAACGTTAACGTCAATACGCAGCCTTCAATTTCAGCTGAACAAGCCCGTCAGGTGGTTGAGGGTGATTTAGGACGTTTTAAAGTAGAACTTCCGGCAAATATTTCGAACCTCTTAGCACCCGGTTTGGACATTCTTTCGAAACAAGTCGGCGCAGTTAACAATCTCGAACCACGTCTCGGTATTTATCCGACTGCTGATGGTTACAAATTGGTTTGGAAAGTTGCCAAATTCTCGACTAATCCATTCGGATTGTTTGTTGAAGAAGTTGATGCTCATACGGGTGAGATCATCTCTCGTAAAGACTTTATTAATTTTCAGCAAAGTCCTGTACACCCGTTTACGGCTGACATCTATCCGAAATATCCCGCGTTGACGCAGGAACTTAAAGACCAATCAATCATTTCCGATTGCAACGGCATACCTTGTGGACAAGAGCGCGTAAAACTTCGCGCCTTTGACCCGCAAAACGTGGTGACCGGCGTTAACGGGACATTGACCGGAACACACGCGCTCGTTAACAATGCGCTTCCGACAAAACAGCCGTTTGCGCAAGCGGCTCTCGGCACATGGCATTTCCGCCAAAACAATCCGGCTGGATTTGAAGCTCGGACCAACGAGCAAGATCAATTCGCCGAGCCTGCCGAACATCAAGACGAAATCAACGCTTTCTTCTTTGTCACTTATTTGCTCGAATATGTTGATTATTTGCACGTCGCAGGCGACCGTCAGACAGCGGGCGGCGGCGAAGGGGATTTCCCGAACACTTACCCGAATAAAACCATTCCGATGCCTGCGACCGTTCATTTCCCGAATGTTTATATCGCGCTAAACATAGTGCTGCGCAACCAGGTTCCGAACGCGCAAGACCCGAATTTAGTCTTTAAAGCGCTCGGAATGGACAATGCTTTCGCCGCCAACGTCACGGGAGTTTATCAAATCGTTACAGGCTCTCCGGCGCCCGAAGGCGTAGTTAATCCAACTCAATACGGTCACGGCTTTTTGATGAACGATTTGGCGCTCGAAGGAACAGTTCCCTATCACGAAGGAATGCACGCTGTAACGAGTCCGATTGCTGGTCTTGAAGGCGACGCTGAGGCGGGCGCTTTAAACGAAGGTCAAGCCGATATGTGGGCTTTTACGATTACGGATACTCCGAGCTTAGGAGAGTACGTGGTTAACTCGAAAGGATTCCGCGACCGCGCTCGCAGCCGCAATCAAGACCCGGATATGATTGCTTACATCCGCAGCGCACGCTCAACTTTGAAATATTCCGACATCGGTACGCTCTTTTTCCCGGCAGAGCCTGAGGTTATTCCGTTTGTTCTCCCGGCGAAACCGGCTCGTCACGAATTTGAAGAGCATTACGACGGCGAAATTTATATGTCAACAATGTGGGACATCCGCGAAATGCTAAATCGCGTGTATCCGCAGAATACAACTCATAAACGTCCGCAACCGAAAGACGGTCTTCCGGGAAAGAAAATCACTAAAGGCACCGAGATTTTTGAGCGTAATTTCTTAGGCTCAATGTATATTCTCGGCACAACAGCGCCGGATACTTTCGTCAAATCGCGTGATGCGATGATTGTCGCGGACCAACTGCTTTATCCTACCGATTCCACTGATTTGAGCGCGCCGGGCAAACACCGGGCATTGATCGAACAAATTTTTGCCGCTCATGAACTCGGCATTAATGCGAAAGAAGTTGATTCGGCGGGTAAAGCGACGATTTCAACTCAAGTAACACCGTTCGTGGGCGAACAATCCGCACCGGCAGTTCCGAACAACGTGAAAGTTGATTCCGCTAGCCCGCGTTCGCTTCGCGTTAGCTGGGATGGCGTCCAGGGCGCAGTCTCTTATGAGGTTCTAAAACGAAAGATCGGCTTTGAAAATCGTCGCCAACCGAACGGCGCACGCGAATTCATTGACGGAGATTCTTCGACTACTGGCTTCCGTCATGTAGCTTATGTTGATGGCAATAAACTGTCGTATGTTGACCAAGGTCCTGTCCATGAAGTTTTTGCACCGGCAGGCTTGAATGATTTGTTCGATCATGAATACATCGTGCGGGCAGTCGGTGTTAATTCGACCGGACAGATCGGTGTCTCGAATTTCAGCGGTTCGAGCCGCGCCGTTAAAGCTGAACAGGATTTGACCACGCAAATTGATTCGGCAATCTCAAATATCAGCTTCAACAATGGCGTGATGGCGTTTGATAATAAATTAACAAACGCTCGCGGCGCTTTTAGCAATGACAAAACCGCTTACGGTGCAATTAAATTCCAAATCACGAACATTTCCAATCCATCGGTAACGGTGAAAAACGCCGATCAAGGCGGCAACACATTTATCTACAATCAAACCTTGCCGTTAGGAGCGACTTCAAGCGCCAAACGACTTGAGTTTAATGATCCGATGGCTCAAATGTTCACGTTCGATGCGAAAATTACTGCCAATGCGCTCTTTGGCTCGACAATCGGGACGGGCAGCCAAAATCATGATGGTACGTCCGAGCCACCGGCACCGGTAACTTACTCAATTTTCCGCGAAGAAAAAACAGGGCAATTGCTTGCAGGTGAACCGTCGAGCTTTGTCACCGGAGACCCGTCGCCGACTTATGGCGACCCAACTTTCAAAGGAATCACGTGGGACGATATTGAAGTCACAACAAAATCAGACGCTAAATTCATAGAAGCGACTTTGTCTTCCCCTCTCGCCCGCGACCTCGATTTCGAATTACGCACGGTTGACGGACAAGTGATTGCGGAATCGGCGGGAGAAACGGCTGACGAACATTTCATCGCCGCAGTTCAGCCGAACACTCGTTACTTCTTCCGCGTCAAAGGTTGGGCAAACGGTCCGGCTCAATTCAAAATCATCAGCGACCAGCTTTTACCGGCAGGTTCGTCGAATGAAAATGCCGGAACTCGTACAATCGGCGGAAACGGCAGCACTTCGGGCGGTTCGGCTGGGTCTTCGCTCAGCTTAACCAGACTCGTTCGCTTTACGGTAAATCCGCTGACCAAACAAGTCACGGCTCGCTTGCTGCAATAAGGGATTCGCACAAAATCAACAAACGAGAAACGAGCTTCGAAAGAAGCTCGTTTCTTTTTTTTGACTTCGTAATTTTGCTAATCTTAAAAGATATTTTTGAGGAGAAACGATTTTGAGCAAAAAGCGAACACCGATTGCACTGGTAATTATTGACGGCTTTGGCTATTCGCCCATCAAGGAAGGCAATGCGCTGGCGCTTGCCAATACGCCTTTTTACGACGAAATCAGAGGGAAATATCCTTCCACATTGCTCGAAGCGTCGGGCAAGCGAGTCGGGCTGCCCGCCGGAGTAATGGGAAATTCTGAAGTGGGACATTTAAATTTGGGTTCCGGGCGAGTTATCCGAATGGACGTTTCGCGGATTGATTATGCGATTGAAACCGGTGCTTTTTTCAAAAACGAAACTTTGATGAAAGTGATGGACGGCGCTCAGGAACGCGCCAAAGCTCTGCATTTGATGGGCTTACTTTCGGACGGACAGGTGCATTCGTCGCAGGAGCATCTTTACGCCCTGCTCAGAATGGCGAAACAGCGCGGGGTGGAAAAAGTTTTCATTCACTGCTTTTTGGACGGGCGCGACGCACCGCCTCGTTCAGCCGCCGTTTATCTCGAAATGCTGCAAATCAAAATCGCCGAAATCGGCGTCGGTGAAATAGCCACGCTTTGCGGTCGTTATTACGCGATGGACAGGGACAAACGCTGGGAACGCACGGCTCGCGCTTTTACTCTCCTTGTTCACGGCGAAGGAATTCCGGCTTTTGATCCGGTCGAAGCCGCCCGTAATTCTTACCAACGCGGCGTGACGGACGAATTTGTCGAACCGATTGTAATTGAGCGCGAACCGGGCGTTCCGGTTGGATTGATTGAAGAAGGCGACGCCGTGATTTTCTTTAATTTTCGAGCCGACCGCGCTCGCCAAATCACTCGCTCGCTCGCCATCAAAGATTTCGACGAACCGTTTGCGGCGAACAAACCGACCGTTGACTTCGTTTGTATGCGCGAGTACGACAAGGATTTTCCGCTCGAAAAAGCGTTTCCGCCAGAACATCACACCAATGTTCTGGCGCAGGTTTTCGCCCACAGCGAAATCAACAATTACCGTCTCGCCGAAACCGAGAAATACGCGCACGTGACATATTTTTTCAACGGCGGCGTCGAACCGGAATACAACTGCGAAAGCCGCCTGCTCGTTCCTTCGCAAAAGGTCGCAACTTATGATTTAGCGCCGGAAATGTCGGCTTTTAAAATCACCGACAAAGTTTTGCGCCTGATCGAAGAAGGCGAAACCGATGTTTTTATCATCAATTACGCCAATTGCGATATGGTCGGACACACCGGAAAGCTCGACGCGACAATCGAAGCCGTCCAATACGTTGACACCTGCATCGGCTGGATAACAAAAGGAATCCGCGCCGCGGGCGGAACGATGCTTCTAACCGCCGATCATGGCAACTGCGAGCAGATGATTGATCTAAAAACCGGCGAGCCGCACACAGCGCACACAACAAACCCGGTTCCCTTTCATATCATCGGCGAAGAATACGTCGGTCTAAAATTGCGCGAAGACGCCGCGCTTGAAGACGTTGCACCGACCTTGCTCGGTTTGCTCGATTTGGAAAAACCTGCCGAAATGACCGGGCGTGATTTACGCTTCGCTTAGAAGGCAGGAATTCAAACAGGGTGGACAGGAATTACGGGATAGAAGTTTTGTTTTTATATCCTGAATATCCTGTTTGTCCTGTTAATTTTGACGTTTGAAACCTGAACCACAAAACATTTTAGTCATTGATTTCGGTCAGCTCGGCGATGTCGTGATGAGTTTGCCAGCGCTCGCGGCAGTTCGCCGGAAATTTCCGAACGCGAAGATTACGGTAGCAATCGGAAAATCGTGCGCAACCGTTATTGATTTGGCAAATGTGGCGGACGACAAAATCATTGTTGACCGCGTAGAGCTGCGGGACGGAGCAAAGCTCACTTCGATTTTCAAAGTAGCACGTTTGGTCCAGGAGGTGCGCGCCCGGAAATTTGATTTTGTTATTGATTTGCACAGTTTGCGCGAAACCAATATCCTGGGCTTTCTGTCGGGCGCGCCGAAACGCCTTTATGCACAGCGGGAAAATCGTTCACTCGATTTTCTTTCGAATCTTACTCCTGCTCCCGAAGATAAATCAAAACATGCAACAGATCGTTATCTGGACGTTCTGAAGCCCCTCAAAATCGAAAATGCCGAAAGTCGCCCAAAACTTTTTCCGCGAGAAAACGATTTGCAGAAAATCGAAAAACTCTGGCAGAAACGCAAGCTTGAAGGTCTGGTTGTCGGGCTGTTTCCGGGTGCCGGGCATCCTTCGAGGCGCTGGAGTCTGGAAAATTTTGCTGCTCTCGCCGAGTTTTTGGTTCGCAATGACAATTTGAAAATCGCGGTTTTTCTCGGACCGGAAGAAAAAAATTTGGCAAAAGACGTGCGCCGGTTGTTTCCCAAAGATGTGGAGATTTTCGATGATTTGACTTTGAGTGAAGTCATTGCCGCGCTCTCACATCTTTCCGTTTTCGTTTCAAACGATACAGGTCCGGCGCATCTCGCGGCGGCGGTCGGAATTCCTCTCGTCATTTTGTACGGCGGAGCAGTGGCGGAAAATAATGGTTTTATGCCGCGCGCCGTAAATGTTCGGGCAATTCGAGGCAAACGAATCGGCGAAATTGAAATCGAACAGGTTTACGACGTCGTGCGCGAAATGCTCGCGGCGAGCCGGGTTGAAAGTTTTATGGAAAGATGAAGAAAACGTTTTTAATTTACCTCTTATTTCTCACAGTTCTTGGTTCCGCTTGTTCTTCAATCGGGCTTGCGCCGCAAACTACCGAACAAAGCAATAGCCAAATCTCGTCGGATTTAACGCCGCAGCCGAGCGAAACGGCAACCGAATATTCCGCGCGTTTTTCCGCGGAAAACGTTCCGTTGCCGAAAGCGATTGAAGTTTCCACCGCGCCGCAAGACGTTGAGCTTGCGCGTCGAATTGATGAAATCATCGAAAAGAGCGAGTTTCGCAACTCGCGCTGGGGCGTTTTTGTGACGAGTTTGAAAGACGGTCGGGTGGTGGTAGCGCGAGACGCGCAGAAAACTTTTACTCCGGCTTCGACGATGAAAGCCGTCACGACCGCGGTCGCTTTGGATAAATTGGGCGCAGATTTTCGCTGGCGGACATCGGTGATGGCGGAGAACGAGGTTGATCCAAACGGAAATTTAAACGGCGATTTAATTCTTTACGGACGCGGCGCGCCGGATTTTGACGAGCCGGATGTACAGAATTTAATCAATCAGTTAAAACAAAAAGGCTTGCGCCGCGTTGCCGGAAACATTGTCGGCGATGCGAGCCGTTTTCAAGCCTCAAACCTCGGCGCGGGTTGGGTTTGGGAAGAAGCGCAATGGTATTACGGCGCGGAGCCTTCGGCTTTGAGTTATTCGGACAACACGGTTCTTGTCGAAGTCGTGCCGTCTGACAAATTGGACGAACCGGCGGAAGTAAAAACCACGCCGCAGGCGGATTTTATTTCGGTTTCAAACAAAGCGGTGACAAAAGCCAACGCTTCGGCGCAGACCTTCGGCGTACATCGAGATTTGGAGGCAAACAATTTTCAGGTCTGGGGCGAAGTGCCGCGCGGCAGAAGTATGGGCGTGCGAACGACAATGCACAAGCCGGAAATCTGGGCGGCAAACGATTTGAAAAAAGCTCTCGAAAAAGCCGGAATTGCGGTCGAAGGCACTGTAAAAAGCGTTAACTGGCGGACAAAAGAGCCTGAAACGAAGGATTTGAAAGAGCTTGCTTTTGTCGAAAGCGAGCCGCTCGCCGAAGTCGTCAAACGAACGAACAAACGAAGCATCAATCTAAACGCCGAATTGATGCTGCGCACAATCGGACGCCATGCGCGGGAAAACGAAGAAAAAGAAAATTCGCGGCGCATTGTGCTGGGCGACGACGAGCTCGGCGCGATGACGATTAAAAATTGGCTGTCGGGGAAAGGCGTCGAGCTTGGCGACACCGTGATTCACGACGGTTCGGGTCTTTCGCGACTTAACTTCATTACTCCCGAAACAATGGGCAGACTGCTTGTTTTCGCGCTGAAATCCCCGACGCGCGAAGCTTTTATAAATTCGCTGCCCATTGCCGGAACTGACGGAACTCTGGGCGGTCGCCTGTCTAAATTCAAAGGCAGAATTCTCGCTAAAACCGGCTCGATCACTTACGTCAACGCGCTCGCCGGTTACGCACAAGCCTCAAACGACGACCAGTTTTCATTTGTGATTTTCTGCAACAACGAGACACGTCCGGGCGAGCCGACCGGAATTATTGACCGAATCGCCGCTGCCATTGCGGAATATCCGGATTGGAAAAACGACGCAAATTCAAATGCTAACTCAAGCACGAATTCAAATTCGGAGTCGAATTCAAACAGCAACGCGCAGAATAATAATAAATCGTTTTTGCGATAAAGATTGCAAATCAGGTTGTGCGTGTCAGAACCGCCTGCGATAGCAGGCGGTTCTGATTCTTAAATAAACATTCCGACAAGCGAAAGCAGCGAAACCAACACCATCAGAAAGACAACTAAACCACTCTGCATTAGAAATGCAGAGATTTTCCGTGGACTGAAAGTCCTAATCAAGGATAAACGAATCGTTATCTTCGTTTGATTGGTCTCGATGATGCTCAAGATATTCGTGGACAATTTC
>JALZCH010000048.1 GCA_030863175.1 Acidobacteriota bacterium
AATCTTTGTTCATGGATGCTTTTTTCACATGCACAATTGCAAATACGGGCAGGTAATACCAAAAACCAACGCAGAGTTCTGGGCAAAAAAACGGCAATCAAATGTTGAGCGCGATAAAAGAAATGAAATCCAACTGGAGAATGATGGCTGGCAGATTTTGACGGTATGGGAGTGTATGACAAAAAAAGCGCAGTTGGAAAATCTTCCTGAAATTCTTGGCAATTTTCTCGATTAACGTTTCCGATGCACATCAGTATCAGCGATCTGGCTTGAGAAGGCGCTCTCGCGCCGATGAAAAACGTGCGCTTCGCGCGGCGCTCCGCGTTTTGTAAGTCCGCCTCCGCTTCGTTCGCCCCCGCCAATCGCTTCGCCCGCGCCACCGGACGCGCAGGTTTGCCGCGCGGCTAAAATCTTGTTGCCATTTAAGCCAGCGTGAGCCGCGCGACAAAAATAGTGACTCGCGGGCTTCGCAGGCGTCCGCTCTCTGCGCTCCGGCTCCGTGGCAAGTCCGAAACTTCTGCATTTTTCAAGTCTCGCCGCTCCGCGTTATCGGGCGATTGCCTTCGCATCGCACTACGGAATTGTACCTGCGCGGTCAAATTTTTTGTCAAAGCCCAAAAAATTGCTTCACTCGCGTTTCGCCCCTGCGGGTGACTCGCTCCGGTTCAATTCCTTCGTTGCGTTGCTTCGGCGGCGTAAATAAATTCTCTTGAAAGGAAATAAGAAAATGGAAAACTTCGTGAGATTTAATTTCGATTCCCGAAATTGGGAAAACGTCCTGCAAAAAGCTATCGAACGGCGTCCGCTTGTGGGTCCGGCGGAACATTCTGCATCTTGCGCTGCTTATTTCGTGCGCGGTTCGGCTGGCGATTTTTATCGCGTTTTATTTGCCGGTGATGAAAACGGCGATCCTTGGTTTCGCTGTACCGCGCCAAATGGTTCGCATTGTCCGGGGTTTGCACAGGGCTGGCATTGTTATCATGTCGCGGCGGCGTTGCTGTGTCATATCGGCTTGGTTTCTTCTGGGCTTCGCGCTCCGGTTTCGTCGTTTGTTTCTTCCGTGCCTTCGGGCGCGGAGGAAATTGACGCGGTTTTCCTGTTGACCGATGAGGAAATCGAAACGGAAGCTGATTCGTGGTATCGGCAGAAAACTTCAGAGGAAAATCTGCGACGGGCTTTTGATACCGATTAAAATTTTTCGGCGGCGCGCCTTCGGGTTCGTCGCCTTTTTTTATGCTCGACTTTGCGTGTAGCGAACGCTGCGCCCTGCTCCGGCTTCGCCGTCGCGCTCGCATTCGCTCGCTGCTCGCTGACGCTCGCGGGCGCTTCTCGGTTTAAATTCTGCCAAGCTGGTCGCGCAGGCTTTTTTCATATTCGCGCAAGCTCTCCAGAATATTCGCGTACATCGCAACTTCGGCGATCTCTTCGTCGGTCGTTTCAAAATCATCATGTGGCGCGTCAATTCTTTTGCGCAATTCCCAAAGTTTGCGTTCGACAAATCTGATCTGAGTTTTCAAAGGCAATTCGACTTTCGTTAAATCCGCTCCGGTCAAATCTTCCAGACTTTCATCCATTTCCGCTTTTCCTTTCCGCGCCGCTTGTTAAAATCTGAAAGTTTACCACTTCGTCTTGCAAATTCAATTTTTCCCGCTGTCCAAGCCAGAAAATGGTTGAATAAAAAGCACTTTGGTATCAATGTGGTATTGAAAATATCAATCGCTTTTGGTATCATTTCAGTACCAAAGAAATGCAAATCAAAACTTACAAAATGCATTCGCAGCAGTTCGATCAAATCATCGAAGCATTGCAAAGCGCGGTTTATACAATCGGACAAAACCGACCGCTCGATTGGGAAGATCGGCTTTACGCCGAAACGCGAATCTTTGACGCAATCTGCGAATTGCAGGAAATTCGCCGCAAATCCGAAACAATAAATTTCGCTGGCACAACCGCCAAACCAAAAAGAAAAATCTGCATTTGAAAGGAGAAACCCGAAATGAATCCAACCGATTACCCACAACAAATCGAAAAACTAAACGTTGACGCCGCCCGGTGCAATCAATACATCGAAGAAGTCCGCGCGCAGATTTCCGCAATTGAATCCGAACTGCAACTGGAAATCACCAGAGCGCGCAACCCTGACGGAAAACCCGTTTTTACCAACGACACTGCACGAGCCGCCGCTTTCACAAAATCCTGCGACGAATCCGACGAGCTGCAAACTTTAATTGCGGAACGCTGCACACACGAATTCCGCCGCGCCGAAATCTTGGCAAAACTCGAACGCCTGCGGCTCGAATTCAAGCTGCATCTTCTCGACCGGCAGGAACAAATCAGCCGCCAAATTTCCGGCGTTATAATTTGAAAGGAGACAAGCCAATGGCTATTTCCTTTTGTCCGCTTGATAACACAGAAGAAAATCAAAAAGACCGGCGCAATCCGAAAAATCCCGAAATTGCGCTTTGCTTTCAATTACACGACACGCTCAAAACCGCGTTAGTAGTCGCAAAAACCCGTCCTGAAAATTTTGACCAAATGATGAGGCACCTCGAAAACCAAATTGCCATTTGGCGACAGAAACGCAAATAAAACAGAAAAGGCGAGCTGGAAAACTCGCCTTTGGACTCTGTTTGGACAAAGGTTTCAAACGTGATTGTATAAAACCTTTTCATACAACAAATAAAAAATTGGTTGTATGCCGGAGGTCGGACTCGAACCGACATGAGAAGTGAATCTCGCCAGATTTTGAGTCTGGTGCGTATACCAATTTCGCCACTCCGGCTGCTAGAGTTCTGATTCTAAGAAATTTGGCTTGTTTCGTCAAACACTCGAAATTTGTTGGCTAAAATGAACTTTATTTGCTTATTACCCGAAGCCGACACGGAAATTGGTCACACTTCAAATTTTATATCCACGAAATTTATGTTCACCACCGATTTCAAAAGCAGATTTTAGGTCTTTTCGATGAAGCATATAAGTCTTTTTCAGAAGACTCTCTGACAAAACCTTAAGGACAGTTCTCTGTTTCTACTTGTAGTCTCAAAAACGCCCGGTTTGATTGTTTAAATCTTATCCCGAACTAACGTTAAAGTAAGCTAAGTGGCGAATTCGCGCCATTTTGGGCGGTTTTGCTCAAACTCGGTAATAGCATTTTCGTATTGCAAAGTTAACCCAATATCGTCTAAACCGTTAAGCAAGCAATATCGGCGGAATTCATCAATTTGAAAGCTTGTTTTGAATCCGAATTCATCGGTTATTTCCTGTTTTTCAAGATCAATCGTGAGGCGGTAGCCTTCAATTTCCGCAGCTTTTTTTAGTAATTCATTAACTTCCGTTTCGGGCAGAACAATCGGCAGCATTCCATTTTTAAAGCAGTTGTTGTAAAAAATATCGGCAAAAGAAGGCGCAATAATGGTACGAAAGCCGTAATCCAATAAGCCCCATGGCGCGTGCTCGCGCGAAGAGCCGCAGCCGAAATTATCTCCCGTTACCAAAATGCTAGCGCCTTGATAGCGCGGTTGATTGAGAACAAAATTTTCATCCGGCGTGCCATCGGATTTAAAGCGCCAATCATAAAAAACAAATTCGCCGAATCCGGTTCGCTCTACTCGTTTAAGAAATTGTTTGGGCAGAATTTGGTCGGTGTCCACATTCGGGCGGGCTAAAGGCGCTACGATTCCTGTTTCGGTTTGATAACTTTTCATTTATTTTTAACGAATAAGACAAACTATTGGAGCAAATTAATTCTTAAAATTCCATTCTCTGACATCGACAAAATGACCTTTGACTGCCGCTGCTGCCGCCATCATCGGGCTGACAAGGTGAGTTCTCCCGCCGCGCCCCTGACGACCTTCGAAGTTTCTATTGCTCGTCGAAGCACAACGCTCGCCGCTGCCTAAAACATCTTCGTTCATTGCCAGGCACATCGAACAGCCAGATTCGCGCCATTCAAATCCGGCTTCGCGGAAAATTCGGTCTAAACCCTCTTTCTCCGCTTGCTGTTTGATAGTTTGTGAACCGGGAACCACCATTGCTCGCACGCGGTTGGCAATCTTATGCCCTTTGACGACATTTGCCGCAGCGCGTAAATCTTCAATTCTCGCATTGGTACAAGAGCCGATAAAAACCCGATCAATCTTAACGTCCTGGATTTTTTCACCCGCTTTCAAGCCCATATAATCAAGCGCGCGCTGGTAAGCCGCGCGATCAATTTCCTGATTTGCGTCAGAAGGCGAAGGAATCTGGTCTTCGATTGAAACAACTTGTCCGGGATTTGTTCCCCAGGTGACAAACGGAGCGAGTTTTTCGGCGTGAATTTCTATCATTTTATCAAATCTTGCATCTACATCGGTTTTAACGGTTTGCCAGTAGGCTTTCGCCTCATCCCATTCGGAGCCGCTCGGAGCGAAGCGTCTGCCTTTCAAATACTCGAAAGTCGTTTCGTCAGGCGCAATCATTCCGGCTCGCGCGCCGCCTTCGATGCTCATATTGCAAACCGTCATCCGACCTTCCATCGAAAGCGAGCGGATTGCTTCGCCTGCGTATTCGATAACATATCCGGTCGCGCCGCCGATGCCGATTTTTCCGATAATGCCCAAAATCAAATCTTTCGCGGTTACTCCGACAGGCAATTTCCCGCGACAATCAATCAGCATTGTTTTGGGCTTTGACTGCGGTAAACACTGTGTCGCCAAAACATGCTCGACCTCGCTTGTCCCGATTCCAAATGCCAGTGCGCCGAACGCGCCGTGCGTTGCCGTGTGCGAATCGCCGCAAACAATCGTCATTCCTGGCTGCGTCAAGCCTAATTCGGGTCCAACAACGTGGACAATTCCTTGTTCTTTCGAGCCTAAATCGAAAAATTCAATTCCGAATTCCTCACAATTTCTGCGCAGAGTTTCAACTTGTTTAGCGGCAATCCGGTCACGGAAAGGTAAATGACGGTCAATCGTCGGAATTGCGTGGTCAACCGTTGCCTTCGTTAAATCGGGACGCCGTACCTTTCTCCCATTTACACGTAAACCGTCAAATGCCTGCGGACTGGTAACTTCATGAACGAGATGTAAATCAATATAAATCAAAGCCGGTTTGTTTTCCGGTTCAACGACAACATGATTCTCCCAGATTTTATCGAATAAAGTCTTCATAATTTCGAGGCTGTTAAACTGCGAAGTAAGAATGCTGCGCTTCGCGCAATTCCATCAAATTTTCAATAATCAGGGCGCCCATTTCTTCGGTGCTCACGGAATTACCGGCATCGCCCAAATCTTTTGTGCGATAGCCTTCGGATAAAACATTTTGGATTGCTTCTTCGATGTAACGGGCGGATTGTTCAAGGTTTGCCGAATACCGCAATAGCATCGCCGCCGAAACGATCGCGCCAATCGGATTAGCAATGTTTTTTCCGGCAATATCTGGCGCTGAACCATGCACGGGTTCATAAAGCCCAACTTTTCCGCCAATGCTTGCCGATGCTAGCATTCCTAAAGAGCCGGTTAAAACTGCGGCTTCATCTGACAAAATATCGCCAAATAAATTTTCGGTCAGAATCACGTCAAACCGTTTCGGGTTTGTCACCAGACTCATCGCGCAAGCGTCAACGTAAAAATGCTCAAGCTCGATTTCAGGATAATCAAGGCTCACTTCATTAACGACTTCGCGCCATAATTGCGAGGTTTCGAGAACATTAGCTTTATCAACCGAAGTTACTTTCCCGCGCCTCGTTTTGGCAGCTTCGAAAGCAACTCTGGCAACACGCTCGATTTCTTCCGCCGTGTAACGCATTGTGTTGTACCCGACACGGCTTTCGCCGTTTGATTCGACGGCGCGGGGTTCACCGAAATAAAGCCCGCCGAGAAGCTCACGGACGATCAAAATATCCGCGCCGGCAACTCTTTCGCGGCGCAAAGGCGAACAATCCGCCAAAGCTTCATAACAAACTGCCGGTCGCAAATTGGCGAAACCGCCAAGATTGCTACGAAGCCGGAGAAGCCCCGATTCGCAACGCATTTCACCTTTTAAATGGTCAAATTCAGGCGCGCCGACGGCTCCGAGTAAAACGGCATCGCTACTAAGACAAGTTTCGAGAGTGTCATCAGGAAGCGGAGAATTCAGCTCTTTGATCGCGACTCCGCCAACCGGTTTTTCGACGAATTGAAAATCGTGATTTTCAAGCTTTGCAACAGTTTTTAAAACGCGGACGGCTTGTTCGGTGACTTCAGCGCCGACACCGTCACCGGGCAGAACTGTAATTTTAAGTTTCATAACGAGAATGTTTTTTTTAAATTTAGACGATCACAGCATCTAGGAACTCTAAGCGCTGTTTGGAAGCGTTTTTGTTCTGCATTATCAAAGGCAGAAGCCCAATTAAATCCTGATCATAAATCTTTTTCTTCCGATCAGCCAAACGTGTAAAGTTTTGGTATGTTTGGTTAATTTGCTCTGCTGACAATTCAAATCCAAGCTCAGATAGCTTTTGTTTGAGAGCGTGTCTGCCCGAATGCTTGCCTAAAACAATGTCGTTGGACGGAACGCCGACCGATTCCGGCGTCATAATTTCGTAGCACAGCGGATTGCTCAAAACTCCGTGTTGATGGATTCCGGCTTCGTGTGCAAAAGCATTGCGTCCGACAATCGCTTTGTTTGGTTGCACTCCAAAGCTGATAATTTCGGATAACTTCTGACTTGTCGGGTAAAGCAGCTCGCTTTTGACGTTGTTCTCAAAGCCGAATTTATCGGCACGAACGCGCATCGCCATAATTATTTCTTCGAGGGCGGCGTTTCCGGCGCGTTCTCCGATTCCGTTGATTGTGCATTCAACCTGTCTCGCTCCTGCCGACAACGCCGCCAAGCTGTTTGCCACTGCCAAGCCCAAATCATTATGGCAATGAACGCTGATTGTCACATCTTCGCGATCTTTGACAACACGGTTCTTAACCGATTTGATTAAATCGAACATCTCGTTCGGCGTTGTATAACCAACCGTATCGGGAACATTAAGCGTCGTTGCACCTGCATCCAGCGCGGCTGCAAAAACTTCGCACAAAAATTCAATATCGCTGCGCGTTGCATCTTCAGCCGAAAATTCAACATCATCGCAAAGCTCTCGCGCTATCCGAACTCCTTCCAAAGTCATTTGTAAAACTTCGGAACGTGTTTTTTTGAGCTTGTATTGCAAATGAATATCAGAAGTGGCAACAAAGGTATGGATTCGGGGAAATGCTGCGTTTTTTAAAGATTCAGCTGCTCTTTCAATATCGGCTTCGACCGTGCGACACAAACTTGCGATCTTAGTGTTTCGACATTCTTCCGTTACGGCTTGAATGGCGGCGAAATCGCCATCTGACGCAATCGCAAATCCGGCTTCGATGACATCAACGCCGAGCTTTTCAAGCTGTTTGGCTAGACCAATTTTTTCATTAAGATTCATCGAGCAGCCGGGAGATTGCTCGCCGTCACGTAAAGTCGTGTCAAAAATAATAATTTTATCTGTTGCCGTCATTGTCACTCCAATTTTTCAGAATAAAGTCTTAAATAGCGCGGGAATTTCTTCTAAAAAGCATCGTAATGAGTGTTTGTGCTAAAAGTCAAATTTATCTTAAAATTGAAATGATAAAAATGATTTATAGTATAAGGCAGCAAAACCATTGTATAATTTTGATTTATTCCAATCTGCGGAACGGACGAAGCGAAAGGATTTGTAAAACTGCACAATAATAAGTTTGAGCAATAATCCACAGATGCAGTTTGCGATTAAAATATGGATTTTTCTGATCTTGAAGTGTTAGCGGTCGTCGCCGATGAGAAAAATTTTTCTCGCGCGGCAAAAGTTCTCCGTAGAACCCAACCCGCCGTCAGTCAGGCTATCAAGCGCTTGGAAACGGAAGTCGGCGAAGTATTGTTTGACCGTTCTTCCAAGGAAGGACTCTTGACGCCAGCGGGCGAAGTATTACTCGATTACACCAGACAAATGTTGAATCTGCGGCGGACGGCGAAAACAGCCGTCAGGGATTTGAAGCAGATGCAACGTGGCAAAGTTACCATCAGCGCCAATGAGCATACCGTCTTTTATCTTTTGCCGATTATTGCCGAATTTAAAAAGCGTTTTCCGCTGATCAAAATTCACGTTCAGAGAGGAGTCGCTAGCCGTATTCCGAAAGAAGTTATGGCGCGCGATGTTGAACTTGGAGTCGTTTCTTTTCACCCTAAAGACAAATCAGTCAAGGCTCTGTCCGTCGGCACGGACGAATTAATTTTGATCGTCTCGCCCATGCATCATCTGGCGGACAAGGAGAGCGTTTCAATAACAGAATTGGGCATTGAAACCTTTATCGCGCACAACGCACCGTCCCCATATCGCGAAATGGTGATCAGCAAATTCGCCAAACAAAATGTAAATTTGAATATAGCGGTCGAAATGCCTTCACTGGAAGCGATAAAAAAATTGGTCGCGCTCGGGGTAGGCATAGCGCTCGTCCCGAAATTGACTGCCCGTGAGGAAATTGAAAGCGGTCAAGTTGTCGGATTATCGGTCAAAGAAATGAAATTCTTGCGTGAGCTAAACATTATCTACCGCCGAAACGGAGTTTTGTCGCACGCCGCAAAAGTTTTCCTACAAATGGTTAAAGAACTTTCCCCACAGATTTAGAGGGTTTTGAGATTAAAAAAAATATTCTTTATTTGTGACTGCGTCGAAGTTTGCGGATAAAATGTGTTATGAGCATTGCCATCACATTTTTATTGGTGGTCATTGTTTAATCTGTCATTGGGACGGTTCGATAAATAACTTTTCTTAGAAATTAAAAACAATAATGTCTCATCTATAAAGACTACGCCATCTTTTGTGACGCAGGAGCAATTATTTTGATATTTTGCGCGGGTTTGGTTTGCCTGACGGACATTTACCCAAATTCGCCAAGTCGCCCAAATTTGAAAATGAGAATTTTGAGTAAACCTTAATTCCTAAATTCCTTCACTTCCAAAAATACTTTTCCGATTCTGAACGAAAAGGCTCTACACGGTATCGCCGGAGAGATTAAGAGAGATTGCGAAAGATTTGTGTTTGGCTGTGTCCTTGTAAACTTTTTTGTTTTCGGCATTCACCGCCTCGCGTTCGAGATGCGCATGGGCGATGTTTTCCTGCCGCACATATGGCGGATTGCCGACGATAATATCAAACCCTTCGCGGTCATCAGCAAAGATTTCGACAAACGAAATATCCCAGACAAACGGAATCTCGCGAGCATTACGCAGACGCTCGCGCGCAGCGCGTATCTTTTCAAGATTTTCCCGCGCTTCAGCCAATCGCGTTTGTAAACCGACGTCTTTGAAACTTTGCTGATGCGCAAGCGTTTCGACTTCGCCCGTAAAAAGGTTTTGAGGCTGTGCGGTTTCGCCGTAACGAACGTTAACAAAATGCCAAAAATCTGTGCTTCGTTGGAAAAAA
This sequence comes from Acidobacteriota bacterium, assembly GCA_030863175.1. GTDB lineage: Bacteria > Acidobacteriota > Blastocatellia > Pyrinomonadales > Pyrinomonadaceae > JALZCH01. Next base: position 9,446 of record JALZCH010000048.1, read on the forward strand.
CGAAAAGCGAGTAAAGATGTGCCTTAATCAGATTGTTAATAATCTGCCGCTCGACGCCGCGCAACAAACGTCGCCCGCCAATACAGTATAAATAACGTGAAAATCGTTATTAACTCCACCTGCCGCAAGCAAAATCGGCATTTCGGTAATTGCGTCATGGACTGTATCTGAAAACTCGCGATATGAGAGATTCTCCCCAACATAATCGTAATCAAGCGTGGATTGGAAAAGCTCCCGCAAAAATTGCAAACTGTGAAAGCTTTTTAATTGACTAAAAATTCTGGCAGCATTTTCTGTTGAAGACATATTTTTGTACTAAAGATTTAGAGTAAAAGAGCAATACCAATTTGCGAGCTAAACAATAACTGATAATCAAAGTTTTTGTCATTAAGAAATGTCATCGCTTTTGAAATAAAACTCACATTTCTAAAATTGAAAATCATCATCTAAACAATCTTTGAGAAAGATGTCTCCCAATAAATCCAAGATTGATCCATCACAGATTTCTTGGCGCGAGCGGCTCGCAGCGCTGAAATATGTTTTACCGTTTTTCCGGCTTATTTGGGAGGCATATCGGGGCTATCTGCTTTTAATGATTTTATTGCGGCTTTTGCGTGCTTTCGTACCTGTCGCGGCACTTTGGACTGGAAAGCTAATTATTGATTCCGTAGTCTCAGCTAATTCTGTTTCCGATATTGCTAGAAATCCTTTTTCATATTCACATTTGTGGCGATTGGTTGCGCTCGAACTTGGAATTGTAATCACAGGAGAGCTTCTCAGCCGCGCTTCGTCTTTGATCGAAAGTCTGACGGGCGATTTATTCTCCAATCGGCTCAGCATACGCTTGATGCGTCACGCCGCTAAACTCGACTTGTACCAATTTGAAAATCCTGAATTTTATGATCGTCTTGAACGGGCTCGCCGTCAGACAACCGGCAGAATCGGATTGCTTCCGCAAATATTTCAGATTGCGCAGGATGCATTTACAATCGCTTCGCTTGCTGTCGCACTCCTTGTTTTCAATCCGTGGCTTTTGTTACTGCTCGTTTTGGCTGTGATTCCGAGCTTTCTCGGGGCAACGCATTATGCTGCGCTTGAGTATTCGCTGCTTTATCGGTGGACTCCAGAAAGAAGATTGCTAGATTACTTTCGGTTTTTAGGAGCCAGCGATCGAACCGCAAAAGAAGTGCAGATGTTCGGGCTCTCAGATTGGCTAATTCGTCGTTATGATTCTCTGGCAACGAAATTTTATGAAGATAATAGAAGGCTTTCAATTCGCCGAAGTATTTCATCTTTCGGATTATCTCTGATTGGCACGCTCGGATATTACGGGGCTTATGTTTCGATTCTGATTCAAGCTCTTGCCGGAACAATTACTATCGGCACATTGACCTTTTTGGCGACTTCATTCGCGCGCAGCAGGGATTTAATTGAAAGTTTACTCAACAATGCTAGCACGATAATTAGTCAGTCGCTTTATCTCAAGGATTTATTTGATTTTTTTGAAACACAGCCGACTATTTTTTCAACACCTAATGCTCAGAAGATTCCGGCTGAAATTAAAGAGGGATTTACTTTCGAAAATGTAGGATTTCGTTATCCGGAATCGGAAAAATGGGCGATCCGAAACGTTAATTTTAAACTTAGCCCGGGAGAGCGAATCGCTTTAGTAGGTGAAAACGGAGCGGGAAAGACCACTCTAACTAAACTCATTGCTCGCCTATATGATCCGACCGAAGGACGAATTTTGCTCGATGGCGTTGATTTGCGTGAATATGATTTAAATTCATTGCGCGGGGCAATCAGCGTTATCTTTCAAGATTTTGTTCGATATGATTTAGCTTTTGAAACAAATATCGGTGTCGGTGAAATCAAAGGTGTTGATAATTACTTAACTGAACGCGAGATTCAAAATGGTCAGGGAAAAATATCAAAAGATGGTTTAGAAAGTCTCAAAGTTCCATCACAAATTGTAAGCGCGGCGGAAAAATCTCTTGCATCTGAACTTTTGCCGCGCCTGCCCGAAGGGTATAACCAGATGCTGGGTCGAAGGTTTGAAGGAGGAGTTGATTTATCCGGTGGTGAATGGCAGAAAGTAGCTTTAGGGCGCGCCTATATGCGCGAAGCGAAGCTTTTAATTCTTGACGAACCAACGGCAGCCCTTGATGCCCGCGCCGAATACACTGTTTTCGAACGCTTCAGCGAGTTGGTGCGTGGGCGAATGGCGATTCTAATTTCCCATCGTTTTTCGACCGTTCGAATGGCTGACCGGATAATAGTTTTGCAAAACGGAAAAGTTGTGGAAGATGGAACCCACGATGATTTGATTGGAAAAGATGGTATTTATGCGGAATTATTCAGGCTGCAAGCAAAAGGGTATCGTTAATAGCGGAATTGGTTTTCCGAGTTCAACAATTAGTAGTCATTATTGATAATATTGATGGCTTAGGACAGAACCGAATTCGTCATCGCCAACGGTTGCTGGCGGCGGGTCTTCGAAACTTTGATGTATCCGCTCGGCGCTGCCGGGAAATATGGGGCAAGTCTCTTTGGCATCGTCGCAAACCGTGATGATGTAATCGAAATGCTGCCCTAAAAATTCATCTGCGGATTTTGAACGATGCCCGGAAATATCTACACCTATCTCCTGCATAGCTTCGATAGCTTCCGGGCGTACCTGGCTCGGCTCAGCGCCCGCGCTTTCGACTTCGTAAAGGTCGCCCGCATCGTGTCTTAAAAGTCCTTCAGCCATTTGGTTGCGGGCGGAATTGCCGGTGCATAAAATCAAAACTCTTTTTTTGCTGCTCATTTATTCAACCGTCTTTTTATATCGAGCTTTCTGTCAAATATGTCCGTTTAAGCCGCGTTTTCCGTTGTTTGAACCGTAAAATCATTATTCTCGGCTCGGAATCTTCCCCGCAGTTTTAGCGCGACACGGACTAATAAAATTAACACCGGAACTTCGATGAGCGGTCCAATAACTGCTGCGAAAGCTGCGCCCGAATTGATGCCGAAAACCGCGATAGCGACGGCGATTCCCAATTCAAAATTATTCCCTGCGGCAGTAAAGGCGAGCGATGTTGATTTGGCGTAATCCGCGCCCGCACGTTTAGCCAAAAAGAATGCGCTGAAAAACATCACGACAAAATAAATAATGAGCGGAATCGCAATCCTCACGACATCGAATGGAATGCCAACAATTAATTGACCTTTGAAACTGAACATCACGACAATCGTAAACAGCAGCGTAATGAGCGTAACGGGACTGATTTTTGGAATGAAAATTTCGTTGTACCAATCTTTGCCTTTTGCCTTTATCAAAACAAAGCGCGTCACCATCCCGGCGAAAAACGGGATGCCTAAGTAAATGAGGACGCTCTCGGCAATTTGAGAAATGCTGATATTGACAACGGCTCCGGTAACACCGAAAAGCGGGGGCAAAACCGTCACAAAAATATAAGCGTAAATGCTGTAAAAAAGCACTTGGAAAATACTATTAAAGGCGACGAGTCCGGCAACGTATTCGTTATCGCCCTTTGCTAAATCATTCCAGACGATAACCATCGCAATGCATCTGGCGATGCCGATCATAGCCGATCATAATTTCGGGCTTGTCGGGCAAGAGCAGAATCGCCAGAAAAAACATCAGAAACGATCCGATTATCCAGTTCTGCAGGAGCGAGAGAGCAAGAATTTTCGTATTGCGAAAAACCGACGGCAATTCCTCGTATTTCACTTTGGGAGTGGCGGATACATCATCAAAATCAGACCAAGCGCAATCGGAATGTTTGTCGTGCCGAGTTGAAATTGATTGATAAATTCGGCAGTTTGCGGAATAAAAAAAACAAGCGCCACTCCAAGAGCCATCGCCGCAAAAATCCAGAGGGTTAAAAATCTATCCAAAAAGGAAAGGCGGCGTGTCGGGTTGTCATTTCGATTCGACATATTTTTTAAAGAATTATCCCTAAAATTCCGAGGTCAGAGCGACCTCAATAAAGTAAGCGGATTACCCTTTGTCGGGGAGTCCGCTAAAACTACCATTAATATTGTTGTTTAAATGCCTTAACTTACGTTGCGCTTGATTGAACAAGCATTTTGACACTGCTTATTGTTGCTGCTACACCCCTTTAATGGCGAACACCTTCACGCTTGCTGCGTAATCGTTGACATTGTAACGACGCAGAAGCTCGGCTAAATCGGCATGTAACTGTTGATCTGCGCCGTTTGCCGGTGCAGGAGCGCAACAGGCTGAATCGAGCGTGGGCAAAGATTTTGAGCCGCTTCCAATCTGCGTCATTGATGGCGAACAGCAACCGGCTTGATTTTCGACTTGGGCGTAAGCGTTAAGGTCTGAACCAGCATCAATCACTTCGACGCCGGAAAATCCTGCCTCAAGCAGCCCGTTTCTGTAATCTTCGATAGAAATTGCACCAGCGATGCAGCCGACATAAGCCATTAAATCATTGCCAAGCTCTTCGGGTAATTCCTGTTTTAATGCAATATCGCTGACGGCAAGACGTCCGCCAGGTTTTAATACTCTTGCGATTTCACGAAAAACCGCATTTTTATCGGTCGCTAGATTGATAACGCAATTGCTGATGACACAATCAACCGAATTATCGGGAAGCGGTAAATTATCAATCGTTGCTAGGTGAAACTCGACATTCGAATATCCTTTGCCATTGTTGCCTTTCGCCGCATTGCGCCGCGCAAGATCAATCATTTCGGGAGTCATGTCAATCCCGATGGCTTTGCCGGTTTCGCCGACTTGCTGCGCCGCAAGAAATACGTCCAGTCCACCGCCCGATCCCAAATCAACGACCGTTTCTCCTTCGCGTAAATGAGCCGTTGCGGTTGGATTGCCGCACGATAACCCCATATTTGCTTCGGCGGGAATTGAAGTTAATTCTTCCAACGTGTAGCCGAATGCTTCTGCAACAGCCCGGACTCCATCATTTTCCGATGAAAGATTGCTAACTGCGACTGAGCCATATCTTGACCGAACCGCTGCTTCGATAGTTTTAGACATAAACGTACCACCTCCGATTAAAATCCGCATATATGCTTAAACGTATATATGCGGATTCAGAGTAAATCTTACAGATTACATATGTCAAGGCGTATGCGATTATATTACAATCTTTTTTGTTATGAGCCGTAAAAAACCTTTCGAAACGGAATTATTTTTTGCCGCGCTTGCCGGCAATACGCGGCTGCGTCTGCTCAACTTAATGGGCAAGGATGAGGTGTGCGTCTGTTTCTTTGTCGAAGTGATCGGCACAAACCAGCCGAAAATTTCCCGGCATCTCGCATATCTGCGAAAAGCGGGTATCGTTACAGCCCGGCGTGATGGCAAGTGGGCGCATTACCGTATTGTAGAGCCGGAAAACGAACATGCGGCTCAAGTCCTGGGGGACGTTCTAGCGTGAGTTGGCAGCGGATAAGGCAATGCAAAATGATAGAAAGCAGCTCGTTAAAATGTGCTGTGCGCCGCAGCCGCCGGTTTCAATTCAAGGTGCGCCGCGTCCGGCAAGCGTCTCTGCAAATCTTTAAGTCAAGGAAACCTTCTTTTTCTTTACTTTGTTAGGTATAAGGATACTAGATGAGACAGTTGATTTATCCAATTATAGGGTGTCAGAAAACTAAGCGATACGATACTGTTGCCGAATTCAAAAAAGCCTTAAAATGTAGAAAGAAGCCTGTAATTTCATGAAAATTTATTGAGCTTTATTTTGGTAAAATTGAATTGGACAGCAGTATCAGTGTACTTTTCGGACATCTCCCAATCTGTTTCAAAAGTCAGTAAATGAAATTAGTTTTGAGATTTTGATTTTGAGACAAGTTTCTAAACGTAAATCGGGCTAAAAATGCAGCTTATCGATAAACAGTTAAGTATGTCTCATCTATGAAGACGGTTTCGGTGTCAAGCAAAAAAGCCGCACACTTCGAGCCCTCCGCCGACTTTCGCGGTGATCGAGTGATTTATTTTCTGTTTGATAACCGATCCTTCGTTCATTGTTC
>JALZCH010000096.1 GCA_030863175.1 Acidobacteriota bacterium
GGTTTATTTTGAGCAGCACCACCGGCGCAATGAGAGCCGTCAATTTCGGTAGTTCCCATTACAATTTTGAACCTGTCGGCGGAGCGGATTTCAACGGTGATGGCAGAGATGAACTGGTTGTCGCAACTTCAGATATTAACAACCGCGGCTCTCGTTATTACTGGGTTGGCGATGCGGTGACCGGAGCTGTGATTTTAGGAATAGAACATCGAGGCTCAAATTCCTATTATACGGATGCCTACCTTCTCCCCGCCGATTATACGGGCGACGGCAAAGCCGATCTGGTGGCAATTCGGCGAAACGTTAGGCAAATGGTTTGGTACATTCTAGACCCTGCAACCAACACCACAAAGGCGACATATTGGGGTCTTGGAATCGAAAATGCTGGCGAAATCCCCGACATTCCGGTGCGAGGCGATTATGACGGAGACGGCAGACAAGACCTCGCCGTTTATCGCCAAACGGATCGAACTTTTTATGTTCTGAAAAGCTCGGACGGTGGGTTGATAGCGCAACAATGGGGTCAGGAAGGCGATTACCCGCTTTATGTTCCGCTTTATACTATTATTGTGAATGCTCTCGCTGACAATACGGGTCAAGCTTTTTAAGCAGTGGAGAGGAACAAAATACGCTTCCAAGCTTATTGTTATAAGCCGTTTGCAGCAGTAAAATCAAGATGAAAATCAGCAGGATGGGTGAGGACGGAATCGAAAAAGAATCTGCCGGGAAAAACGGCGAGAAACGCGGTTTGACGAAATTGGCGAAAGATTTGAGCAGGTTGGAAACTGAAAAATCACGAGCGATTTTGGAAACGAGCGCCAGCATTGCGGGCGTCAGTCTGAAAGCAAGCGGTGATTTTTTGCAAGCAGCGCCTCGCGCGGCAGACATTTTAGAACCTGACGAAATCCGCGCGTGGGGCGAAATCGGGCGGCGTCTGGCGATGATTAATGCCGATGCGGGCGCAAGCTATTTCGGACGCGGTGTTGCCGAATACGCACCGATTCCGTCTGAAATCCGGCAAATGATTTTTTCGGTTTGCCAGCGCCAATTGGTTTTGTCCGGCACGGTTGCGGTGGAAACTTTTCAAAACGCGCCCGAAATTGCCGCCAAAATTCGATCCGAAGAAATTCTGCGTACAGTTTTTCGCGTCGCCGCAGACATCGCGCAGCGCAGCGCCAAGCACAGCGCTGATTTTCTTCGTGCCACTGTGCCGACAATCGAGTTTTTCGAACAATACGGCGCGGAAGAAAAAATTGCAGTGACCGCCGCCGCAGCAAACCTCGCTTCGTTTTTTGCCGCGCGAGCAGGCGGAATGGCGGCGGATTTGTGGGAAGCTCTGCCGGAAGCGCTACGTGATTTACCGGCTGCGGATTCCATTCGTTTGCTAAATTCCGCCGCCCAGTTTCTCGAATATGGCGGCAGCGTGACGCTGCATTTTGTCAACGCAAGCGGCGTTGTTCTGCGCCGCGTGCCGCAATCTTTCGATGTTTGGCGCGAAACTTTGCTGACCATCGCCACACAGGGAAACGCGGTTTTGATTGCCTTTGTGCGTTCGAGTCCGGCGTTTTTCCGGCAGATTGCGGCGATCAGAAAATCCGAAGAAGTTGCTGCTTTGACCGTGAAAGTTTTGGAGTTGACGAGAGAAATCGCCGGGGCTGACGCCGAAAGCGCGCTGGCTTCATTTCGAGCGAGCGCCAAAGCACTGAAACAAGTTTCGGTCGGGCAGTTTGAAGACTGGGTTCGTGAAGGTTTGAGAGCCGAAAAATTTGACAATCCGCGCGCGCGCCGCAGTTATTTCGCGCTCGAAACGCGCCGAAGCAACGACCGCCTCCATGAAGGCTCGGAAGGTTTGCCGCTGGACGCGGTGCAAACGACTTTAAGGCTTTATGTCGAAGGCTTAACGGGCAGACAAATCGAAGTCCAGCCGCTCGCCGCCGTTCCGCAGGAATCGAGAATTAATGACGGAAAAACGATTTATCTGCCTGCATCAGTTTCGGAATTCGGCGACGACGAGCTTGATTTCCGGCTTTACAAAGTCCTCGCCGCTCACGGCGCGGGACAAATCGAATTCGGGACGCACGCCCGCGACACCAAAGAATTAAAAGCTGCTTACTCGACGCTCACCGAAATTTACGAAGCGACTGCCGAAGAACGCGACGCTTTTTCGCTCGCCGGTTACCTCGAAGAAGTTCAAAAAGGCGAAAAGGCTTTGCCGCCGGAAGTGCAGATGTTGTTTGACCGCGAGCGGCGCAAAATAATGCCGCCTGATTCTGATTATCGCCCGGCTTTGCAGCTTTTTCCCGAACCTCGTCTGGCGCGAAAGATTTTTACCACGCTCGAAAACGGCAGAATTGACCGTCGTTTGCGGCTCGCTTATCGCGGTTTGCGGCGCGATTTGGATTTTATGCAAAAGCACTTGCAAGCCGCTCGCCCGGCGATTATGGATTTGCCGGTTAATCAAGTGCCGTTTGAGCTGCTCTTTCAAATCACGCTGTTGGGCGGCGCAAACGAAGACGCGCGCCGTTTTTACGGGCAGATTGTTTCCGAGCTCGAAACTGTTTTTGAAGATTATCTTACCTCGGAAAAATCAACCGTCGCCGATAGTTTAATGGCAACAAGCCGCGTTTATTCGCTTTTCCAGAACGTTTCGCAGGAAAGCCAGACGCAAAACGAAAACGAGGAACAATCCCAAGACGACGCCGAAAACAGCAGCGAAAACACAATCGAGATTCCGGACGAAGGTGAAAGCGCGGAGGAACGCCGCCAGCAATTGCAGGACGCGCGCGATCTTTTTAACGCCTGGAACAATCTCGAAGAAGAATCCGAACCGGAAGATTGGCAGGGCGCTGAAAGCTGGGCGAACAATGAAATCCCCGAACAGCCGCTCGAAGCCGGAGAAACCGCTTTCGATTACGATGAATGGGACAGAGATTTGGGCGATTATCGTTTGGGATGGAGCCGCGTTATCGAAAAACGCATTCGACGCGGCGACCGCCAGTTTGTCGAATTAACGCGCGAGCGCTACAAAGGCACGATTTCTTCCGTCCGGCATCAATTTCAGTTGATGAAACCGGAAAATCTGACCCGCATTCATAACGAAGTTGACGGCGAAGATTACGATTTAAACGCCGTTATTGATTACGTCATTGACCGTCGAGCCGACGGCAGAGTTTCGGAGCGGCTTTACACCAAAAAATTACGCAAACAGCGCGATGTCGCCGTCGCATTTCTGCTCGACCAATCAAGTTCGACCGCGCGCACGATCACGCGCAATCCGTTGCAACCGTACACGCATCCGGGACGACGGATTATCGAAATCGAAAAAGAAGGTCTTGTGCTGATGAGCGAGGCGCTCGAAGCGGTCGGTGACGTTTATTCGATTTACGGTTTTACTTCCGAAGGACGCCGCAACGTCAAATTTTACATCGTTAAAGATTTTCAGGAAAAATACTCCGAAGAAATCGAACGCCGAATCGGCGGCATCACGTTTCAAAACAACACCAGACTCGGCGCCGCAATCCGCCACGCCGCAAACAAATTGCTTCGTCAGGAAGCGCGCACCAAACTGTTGGTAATTTTAACCGACGGGCGACCTTACGACCACGATTACGGCGACGCGAAATATGCGCGCGAAGATGTCAGAGAAGCGTTAAGAGATGCTAAACTAAACGGCATCACGCCGTTTTGCATCACGATTGACCGCGAAAGTGAGCAGGAATTAAAAGATTTATACGGCGATGTTGGTTACACGATTATTGACGACGTTTTGAGTTTGCCCGAAAGAATGCCGAATATTTATCGGCGGCTAACGAGCTAGTCATTATTTTTTCTCACGCGAAAGATTTAATAATGCCGCTTGGGAATGTGTTACTATTTTTCGTTATAAACAAAGCATAGATTAACTCCTTTTTAATATGGCTGAGAACATTCTCGCACGCAATAACGTCAGAGTTTCCGGAAAAGGTGCGCAGCCTTTAATGTTTGCGCACGGTTTTGGTTGCGACCAGAATATGTGGCGGTTTGTCGCGCCGGCTTTTGAAGGCGATTACAAAATCGTTCTGTTCGATTACGTTGGTTCAGGCAAATCCGATCTTAGTGCATATAAACCCGGACGTTACGCCGAGTTGAAGGGTTACGCGGAGGACGTTCTGGAAATCTGCGAAGCGCTTGATTTGAAGGACGTGATTTTTGTCGGGCATTCGGTCAGCAGTATGATCGGCGTGCTGGCTGCAATTGAAAGACCGGAGCTTTTTAAAAATCTGGTTCTCGTCGTTCCCTCGCCGTGCTACATCAATCATCCGCCCGACTACACGGGGGGTTTCGACCGCGCCGATATTGAAGGCTTGCTCGATATGATGGACAAAAATTATATTGGATGGGCGAGTTTTCTTGCGCCGGTAATTATGAAGAACGAAGAACGTCCTGAGCTTGGCGCGGAGCTTGAGCAAAGCTTTTGTTCGACTGATCCGAAGATTGCGCGCCGATTTGCCGAAGCTACATTTTACTCGGATAACCGCGCGGATTTGCCGAAAGTAAAAACGCCTTCGCTGATCATTCAGGTCACGGACGACGCGGTTGCGCCAGTTTCGGTCGGCGAATATTTACACCGAAATCTGGAGGGAAGCACTTTGAATTTGATGGATGCGACCGGGCATTGCCCGCATATGAGTCATCCGCAGGAAACAATCGAGATTATTAAAAATTATCTGAACTCTGTTCGGAATTGATTCTCTTCCGGTTCCGTATGGACGAATTATTAAATCACGCACCATGCGGTTTTCTGGTGTTTGCCGACAACGGCTCAATCGTCGAGGCAAACGCCACGCTGCTCGGTTTGCTCGGTTACGAACGCGGCGAATTTCTTAAGCTCCACATCGAAAAAATCTTCTCTGTTGCAGGTCGCATTTTTTATCAAACGCATTTTTTTCCTCTTCTAAAACTCAAAGGCAAAGTCGAAGAAATTTATCTCGATTTACGCTCGAAAACGGGCGAATCGGTTCCGGCTTTGGTTAACGCCGCGCGACATGAACGCGAAGGGAAAACTTTCAATGATTGTATTTTCGTCGCCATGCGACAGCGCAGCGAGTATGAAGACCAAATTCTTCTCGCCAAAAAACATGCCGAAGCCGCAACGGTTGCCAAAGACGAGTTTCTATCGGTCGTTTCACACGAACTCAGAACGCCGCTCAATGCAATGCTCGGTTGGGCGAGAATGGTTCAGGATGAGCGATTGCCCGCCGAAACGCGCCGGAAAGGGCTTGAAACGATTCTCCGCAACGCTCAAATGCAGGCTCAACTGATTGAAGACATCCTGGATTTTTCGCGCATTATTTCCGGCAAGCTACGGATTGATGTGAGAAAGATTGATTTAGCCGACGTTATCAAAGCAGCAATTGATGTTGTCACTCCGGCAGCGAATGCCAAAAATATCCGACTCGAAGCTATTCTTGATACAAAAAGCGCCGTTTCCGGTGACCCCGAGCGTTTGCAGCAGGTAATGTGGAATTTGCTCACTAACGCCATCAAATTCACATCAAAAGGCGGGCGCGTGCAGGTTCGCTTGCAGCGCGTCAATTCAAGCGTCGAAGTCAGCGTCAGCGACACCGGACAAGGAATCACCCCTGATTTTCTGCCTTATATTTTTGATCGTTTCCGCCAGCAGGACAACACTCAAACGCGGCGACACGGCGGTCTTGGTTTGGGAATGGCGATCACGCGCCACATCGTCGAGCTGCACGGCGGTACGATTCGCGCCGAAAGTCCGGGTGAAGGTTTGGGCACGACGTTTACGATTTGCTTGCCCATAATGATTGTTCATTCGGAAAAACCGTCTGTTTCCAATCGATTTGATAATTCGATTTCGTCAAAAAAAAACGATCTTTCGGAAACCGATTCGATTCGGCTTGACGGTTTTCAAATTTTAATTGTTGATGACCAGCCGGACGGACGCGAATTGATAACGTTTGTCTTGACGCAGCACGGAGCCGATGTCGCAACGGCTTCGAGCGTTCCCGAAGCGATTGAAAAACTACAAATACTTAAACCCGATTTAGTTATCAGCGATATTGAAATGCCGGGCGAAGACGGTTTTTCGCTGATTGAAAAGCTACATGCAATTAACAAACAGCAAAAACGAAAAATCCCGGCAATTGCTCTGACCGCGCAGGCGCGTCCTTCGGAACGCTTGAAAGTTTTATCAGCCGGCTATCAAATTCATCTTGCCAAACCAGTCGAGCCGGCTGAGTTACTCACCGTCGTTGCCAACTTCCTCGCTTTGAACTGTGAAAGATAAAAAAACTATTTTAAGATTCTTGAGATGAAATTTATCTTTCTGGATTCAAGGCGTAATATTCTTCGCGCGAAATCGAATATAAAAAAACGAAGATGCCGAATGCAGTTGTTTCCTTTTCAAAGTGCATCCCGATTTTATGTAGTACGTTTTGCGAGCGCTCGTTGCCAGGTCGCGTCATAGCAATGATGCTCGGGAAATTGTGATATTCAAAACCGTAACGCAAACAAGCGGCGGCAATTTCCGTCGCCAAACCTTTCCCCCAATACGTTTCGTCCAGCAGATAAACCAGCTCTGCCAAGCCTTCACATGAACGCAGTCCGGCGCAGCCGATCAATCGGTCATCCTCTTTTGAAACGACCGCCCAGCGACCGAAACCGTTGCGCTCCCAATGCCTGATTATGCTGACGAGCGCCGTTTCGGTTTCTTCGCGCGTCATCGGTTCGCAATTTAAACCGAGAAAACGCATAACTTGGGGACTAGCGAAAACACGGGCTAGGTCGTCCAAATCGTCCATCGTAAATTGCCGCAATCGAATGCGCTCAGTTTCGATTTCCGTTATTTTCTTTGTTTCACTGATTTTCAAAAAGCTTTTGCAAACTTTCCGCGTAGGGGGCGCGGGCAACTCCTTTCTCAGTGATAATTCCGGCGATAAATTCGGCAGGCGTCACGTCAAACGCCGGATTTGAAACGCCCACGCCTTCCGGCGCAAGCTGATTTTCGCGGATGTGCGTCACTTCCCGCCGTTCGCGTTCTTCAATCGGAATTTCCTTGCCGGTCGGCGTTTTCAAATCAATCGTCGAAAGAGGCGCGGCGACGTAAAACGGAATATTGTGCTGACGAGCCAAAACCGCGACCATATAAGTCCCGATTTTGTTGGCGGCGTCGCCGTTGGCGGCAATTCGATCGGCTCCGACGACGACCGCCTGGACTTTGCCCTGCTGCATCATATAACCTGCCATGTTGTCGGTGATTAAAGTCACTGGAATTTCATCTTTCATCAATTCCCAAGCCGTTAAACGTGCGCCTTGCAAATACGGGCGAGTTTCATCGGCAATGACTGCGATGGTTTTTCCGGCTTGTTTTGCGCCGCGAATAACTCCGAGCGCAGTTCCCCAAACGCCTCCGGTTGCGAGAGCACCCGCGTTGCAGTGGGTTAAAATTGTAGAATTGTCGTTGATTAATTCGCCGCCGAAACGCGCGATTTCGGCTTGCGCGGCAATGTCCTCCTCGTGAATCGCTTTAGCTTCCGCAATTAAAATTTGTTTGATTTCGGCGATTGATTTGCCTGCGCTTTTTGACTGGTTAAAAACGCTTCGCATTCGCTCAATCGCCCAGAAAAGATTAACGGCGGTTGGGCGCGTCGCGGCGAGAGTTTCGCAGATGTAATCAAAATCGTCTTCGAAATCGAGCATCGAAGTTCCGACAAATTCTTTTGCGCCGAGCGCAACGCCATAAGCGGCGGAAATTCCGATAGCGGGCGCGCCCCGCACGACCATTTCACGAATTGCATTGGCTACTTCGTTATAGCTTTTTAAAACAAGCCATTTTTCCTCATTAGGCAGCAGGCGTTGATCGAGCATTCGCACGCCTTCGTCAGACCATTCGACTGGTTTAATCATATTTTTATTATTCCTTTAAAATTACTTGTTCGGAAATATAAACGAGATTGAGGCGTACTTCAAAGCACGCCTCAACTTAAATTCCTCCCGCAAACAAACGCGGAAGAGATTATTTTTAATATTTTTGTGTCACGCCAGCAAATCCTAATGCGCGTTTGCCGCATTTGCCATACCGTTGGCGTTGCTGCCGACCGCCGAAGGAGTATTGGCGATTTGATTCGTCACCATCGAAGGTGAGCCTCCCGCATTAGCTCTACCATTAGTTTGCGTCTGGTTTCCGGTTGAAGAACCTGAACAAGCCACGATGAAAAGCAAAGAAAGCGTAAAAACGGATAAAAGAAGAAAAGTAATTTTTTGTCGCATAGCTGATTTTAATCAGAAAATTTAAAGATTTACAAGATTATTTCCAGCTTACTTTGTCTTATTTTGCGCGTTATTAAGTTGAAGCCAACTTTTCGTTGGCGGCAGCCGTATAGCCGGATTACTTTCAACATAGGAGAACAAGACAATGAAAATTGAAGAAACGCTCGATAAAATTCACGAATCGGCAATTCTAAACGTTTGGCTGCAGCGATTCACAATTTTTACGCGGGTAATGATCGCAGTCGGGTTCGTTCCTTCGGGAATGAAAAAGGTTCTCGGATTGCCGTTTACGCAGCTTGGCGTTGAAACGCCCATGGGTTATTTTTTCGACGCGCTTTATAAAACCGGTGGCTGGTATGAATTTATCGGCTGGGCACAGGTTGTGGCGGCGATTCTGCTTTTGATTCCGCGCACGGCGACGCTTGGCGCTTTGATTTTCTTTCCGATTATCATCAATATCGCCGTTTTGACCAACTCGATGGATTTTGCGGGGACGAAAGTGATTACGATTTTTATGGCTCTCGCCGCAACTTATTTGCTCTGCTGGGATTACGACAAGCTCAAACCTATTTTCAAACGGCGCGAAAGGAAATGTTCTTCCGTCCAGCGCAACGATTTTGTTTTTGAAGGCTTGTTTTGGGCGATTTTAGGTCTCGCCGGTTATGCCGTTTTTGCGTTCATTGGAATCGGTAATATTTACAGGCTCGGTTTTGCGGGCGCGATTGCTGCATTTACCGGTGGGCTTCTCTTTGGATTGTATTCGGTCTGGCATCGCCGCGCCGCTTTCGCTGTAACATAAATTTTTACGTTTTCTTAACCAAAAATTGTTGGCGTTTTTCGCCGATGGTGGTAAATTTTGCGTCGGAAGAATTTCCTTTTTCCAAAAAACAGATGAGAAAGAACTTACACCTGAGATTCAGCCGGAGATGAAGAACCAGCAGACGCCACGCGAATATTGTTTGATTGTCGAAGGAAACTATTTTGACGAGTCCGAAGCCGAACACGCCCTGCGCGATCCGTTTATCGAAGAATGGGTCGAGCAGACGGGCAGTTTTCGCATTCACAATTTCGACGAAATCGAAGTCGCAGCCGGAATTGCGCTCGGCTGGCTGAACGTGAAAATGATTGACGACGAAATTTTTGAAATCACCTGCAATCGTCCTGACAAACCGCTCTCGGAACAAAAAGCAAAACTGATTGCCGAAGCTCTGCGCCGGCAGGATATGTTTGATGAAATAACCGTCGAGCCATACACGAAATAGTAAAAACCCTTTCCCTTGCCAGCTTCCTAACTCGCATTTTAAGTGGCGGCAGACTAATAGTTTGTACGTTGCGCAGTATTCTGTCCATAAATTTGGACTTGAAAAATTTTAATAAAAATCGGACAATGCTGTTGCAACTTAGATTTCTGAATCAATTTGCCATTCCTTTTTTAAACCAAACAACTTGATAGAAGTTTCAATAACTAATCCGCACGGGTTTTTGAAGCCTCAGTTTAAGTGACATTAATGAATATTCGAAAAATCAATTTCTTTGTAATCGGAGGATTATTAATACTTCTTCCTCTGATATTCCTTTGGCTTCCTTCACAAAGCGGTGCTGCCGGCGGCGGTAAAAATAATAAACCGACCATAAAAAAACCGAATTATGATGCCCTAGCGGAAAGCCCCAAACGGTCTGAGAGAAACAGACAGACAGCGGGACAAAATTTGAACGAGCAGCAGATTGAAGGCGGGCGCGTGGTTCAGGTCGAGCCGCGTTTCGATGTTCCGACCTTTTTATGGGCTTCCCCGCAAAATGCGCCAAAAATCGAAGCTTCTAATAATTTACAGGGCGGCGTTGATAAAATCGCAGCGGCGCGTTCCTTTTTATCGCAATACTCGTCCCGTTATCGCCTCGACAAAAATGATGTCGCAACGGCGGTGGCAGCAGGCATTCACGACCCGGGCAAAGGAGCGATTATCGTTAAATTCAAACAAGCGATTGGCGGCATTGAAGTTTTTCGAGATGAAATCAATGTAGTGATGAATCGCAATCTTCAGCTTATCGCGCTGTCGGGTTATTTGACGGGCGATAATACGATTGAGAGTCTTACGGCTGAAACCTTTCAGCTTCATCCTGAAGCTGCGCTCGCAAAAGCGGTCGAAGATTTAACCGGAAGCCCGCTGGACGTGTCAGTTTTGCGCCGCATCGAGACTAGCAACAATGCGTCAAGCGCGGAAAGTTCAGCCGCAAATCCTTATATTCATTTCACCGGCGATAACAGCACGTTGCAGAATTTTGCCTTTAATGAGGAACCATCGCGCGTCAAAAAGGTGATGTTTCATCTGCCGGACGGCTATATTCCGGCATATTACGTCGAAACGCGAATCAATGTGCCGTCGACAGATCCGTATATTATTTCTGAGTTTCCGCTTTCCACAGAACTCGGTTATTCATATGTCATTTCAGCGGCTGACGGACGAATTCTGTTTCGTAATAATCAGGTTTCACACAACACAGATTATTCATATCGCGTGTGGGCTGACCCGAATACTAAAACTCCTTTCGACACACCAGCAGGAAATGACGTTCATCCGAAGCTGAATCCGCTTCCCGATGGCGCGCAGTATCCGTTTGTCGGGCAAAACGATGTTACGTTGTCAAATTATCCGTTTAGCCGCAACGATCCGTGGCTTCCCGCAGGAGCGACCGAAACGAACGGCAATAACGTAGATGCTTTTCTTAATTTGTTCAGCCCCGATGGATTCGGAAACCCGACAACGACGAATCCGACCGATGTGCCGACTGGTGACTACCGCGCTCAACTTAGCGGACCTAATGCTTTTCACCATAATCGTACCGGTGACGGTTCTACTTCGACAGCCGCGGCGCGTCAGGGTTCGATTGTACAGCTTTTTTATAACATCAACTTCCTGCATGATTGGTTTTACGACGCAGGATTTGATGAAGCGTCAGGCAACTCTCAAACCAACAATTTCGGGCGCGGCGGTTTGGGAAATGATTCTATGAAGGCACAGGTGCAGGATGTTGCTGGATTTAATAACGCTAATATGCTGACGCCTGCCGATGGATCGCGCCCCCGAATGAGAATGTATGTCTTTCCTTCGCTCGCCAATCATCTGGATATTCAATCGCCTGCGGGAGTTGCCGCTAAGCGGAGCATCGGCGTTTCAATGTCAGGACCGCAGAGTTTTGATATTACGAGCGAAATCGTAATCGCCACATTTTCCAACACTCCTTCAAGCTGCACAGTTACCAACGCTGCCGCTCTGAACGGTAAACTGGCAATGTTTGATTTTGACAATACCGACGCCACAGGATGCAGTTTCTCGACGCGTATTTCAAGAATAACAAACACGACCAACGCGGTGGGTATAGTCATGGCTTACACGTCAGGCTCGTCGAATACGGTCGCTAATATAACGGGTTTTGTTACTTCTAACACTAAACCGATGGCTGTGATTTCATGGAACAGTTCGGCGCCGATTAAAACACAGCTCACCGGCGGAAATGCTGTTTCGGTTCGTTTGTACCGCGCTCCCGATCGCGACGGAGCGCTTGACAACCAAATCGTTTTTCACGAATGGGGGCATTACATCAGCGGGCGTCTTGTCGGCAACAGCAACGGATTAAATACGCAACAATCAGGCGGAATGGGTGAAGGCTGGGGGGATTTCCTAGGAATGCTTTTGACGGTGCGCCCGGAAGATACGAATGTTTCGAGCAATGCCAATTGGAATGGCGTTTATTCGCTCGCAACATACGCAACCAGCGGAACTCCGTTCAATGGCGCTGATAACCATGGATATTATCTCGGCATCCGGCGCACTCCGTATTCGACCGATTTTGCTAGAAATGCGTTAACTTTCAAACATATCCAGGACGGAGTTGCTCTGCCAAATACCGCTCCAATTGCTCAGAGCGGGGCACCTAATTCGCAAGTCCACAATACGGGCGAAATTTGGGCGAATATGCTTTGGGAATGCTATGCCTCGCTATTGCGCGATACGCAAGGCACTTCACCGCGTCTTACTTTTGAAGACGCGCAGGGCAGAATGAAGCTGTACCTGACGGCAGCTTTTAAAATGACTCCCGTTTCTCCAACCTTTCTTGAAGCGCGCGACGCGCTGCTTGCAGCGGCGAGAGCGTATGACGTGACGGACGCGCAGCGCTTCGCCCAGGCTTTTGCCAAACGCGGAGCCGGAACTCGCGCGGTCGCGCCGGATCGTTATTCTCCAAATAACAGCGGAGTTGTTGAAAGCTTTGTTACCGGAGGCGATTTAGCTTATGTAGGCGCGAGCTTTAACGATAGCATCCGCACTTGCGATAACGACGGTTATCTCGACAGTGGTGAAAAAGGACGTTTGACGATTACTCTTAAAAATTCCGGTCTGGAAGGTCTAAGCAATACAACTGCAACGATCTCAAGCGACAATCCGGCAATCGCTTTTCCGAACGGAAACACAATCACTTTTTCCGCGTCGCAACCGAATCAAGACATTACGAACTCAATCGTAGTTGAATCAGCCGCTGGCTTGTCAGGAATCCAGAATGCGGATTTCTCCATTACTTTTGATGATCCGGGTCTGGCAATTCCTGGCGCTATTACCGCTCATTTCTTTACGCGGTTAAATGTTAATGAAATAGCCAGTGCGACAGCAACCGATAATGTAGAAGCGTTGAATACGCTTTGGACAACAGGCTTCAATGCCGCCTTGAGCGCAAATTACCCGTGGCGCCGAATTCAAAGTAGCGGAACGGTTAACCATGTTCTGCACGGTCCGGATGGTGACGTTGCCTCGGATCAGTATCTGATCTCGCCCAGCTTTACCGTGGATGGTGGCGGCTCTTTCAATCTACAATTCGACCATAGCTGGAACTTTGAGTCTGAGGGTTCAACTCATTTCGATGGCGGCATCATCGAAATGAAAGTCAATGGCGGAGCTTGGAATGACATCGGCGGACCGATTTATACTGGTACGCTTACAAATTACACGGGTAATCTCAATCCGCTGAAAACGCGGCAGGCTCTTGTCAGCACCAGCAACGGTACGGTTCATGTGTCCTTAACTCAAGCAATTGCGCCCGGTTCAACGGTTCAGGTTCGTTTCCGCATCGGAACGGACAACGCGGTTGGCGCGGGCGGATGGAATGTTGACAATGTAGCTTTTACCGGCGTCGTCGAAACTCCATTTACAGCGCTTGTGGCAGATCAATCTAATTGTTCCGCTCCGGTGATGGTTAAGTTTGCGGAAACCGCTTTGCCGACGGCTTATGTCGGAAAGTCATATACGGCGACTTTGACGCCGACCGGTGGCACTGCCCCATACAATTATTCAATCGTTCAGCCGTTTGTGCTTCCGCCTGGACTTAGTTACAGCACCGTCAACGGTAATTTGCAAATCAGCGGCACGCCCACTTTGAGAGGCGAATATCCGGTGACGTTTAAAATCACTGATACCACCAATAATCAGGCAAATGCCTCATACACCCTTTCGGTTCTTCCCGCAACGCAAGCTATTTCCGGGCTTGTGATTTACGGAACGACACCGGACGCGGATCAGCCGAAATACGTTTCAAACGTAGTTTTGTCGTTCACCGGCGCGTCGAACGGTTCTTCCACAAGCGGGGATTCGGGCGCTTATTCCCTTAATGATTTGAATACGAACGGTAACTATGTCGTCACGCCGTCAAAGACGGGCGATATAAATGGCGTTACCGCTTTTGACGCCACGCTTGTTTTGCGCCACGTCGCGTCGGCGCAATCCGTGCTGGCAGGTAACCAATTGATTGCCGCTGATGTTAATAACAGCGGGTCGGTTAACGCGTTCGACGCGACGCAGATTTTGCGTTTCGTCGCTGCAGGAGTTCAAACACCCATCACCGGAGAATCCGGTAACTGGAAATTCTCGCCGGCATCTCGGAACTACACATCACTTTCAAGCTCGCCTTTAAACGATAACTATACGGCTATCTTGATGGGAGATGTTAACGGAGACTGGGCGCCGCCGACGGACCCTGCCCCGAAGGAAACCGACAACAACGCGCAAAAACGGCAGCCGAAAACAAAAAATTTAACGGCAGCGGGCACTGCCGCGGCTGTAATCTCGAAACAAACGGTAAAAACCGACTATCAATCCGAAAGCAACGGTTTACAGGTTTTATTGCCGACAAAGATTGACGCATTGCCGGGCACCGGCATTTTGATACCGGTGAATTTCATAAATAACACGGATAGAAAAATATCCGGTTTTTCTATGAGCATCGCTTTTGATCCGGCGTTATTGGAGCTTGATGCCGATCAGCCGGTTTCAACTGCCGGTACTTTAACAAACAATAATTTCGTTGTTTCTTTCGACACTACGACGCCCGGAAGAATCGGAATAGCATCGGCGGCAACAACCGATTTAACCGATGTTTCAGGCACGCTGTTTCGTTTGCGTTTTAAAGTTGTCGGCTCTGAAAATGCCGGTGGAAACAAACCGGATATTTCTTTGACCCGCGCTTTCTTTGATGACAGCAACGGGGTGACTTTCGCAGCCACGGCAAAGAAGACGCTTCTAATGCGTTAAGGCTCTCGCTGCCGACCTTAATTTTGCTGCTAAAATTCGGATATGTCGGCATCAATTGATAATGGAAAAAGGCATTCTTTAAAGAATGCCTTTTTCCATTAAAGTTAACGCTCGAAATTCGATCATTTATGAACTCAGACATCATTGCAGATTTTCTTGCCGGGCGAGTCAAAGTTATCGTCGGCGATATTACGAAACAAAACGTTGATGCGATCGTCAACGCTGCTAATTCGACTTTGCTCGGCGGCGGAGGCGTTGACGGCGCGATTCACAACGCGGGCGGAGACGAGATTTTAGCCGCTTGCCGCGAGCTTCGCCGGACTCGATTTCCTGACGGCTTGCCATCCGGCGAGGCTGTGATTACAATCGGCGGATTGCTTCCGGCGCGTTTTGTAATCCACACGGTCGGACCGATTTACGGGCGACACAACGGGCGCGAAGCTGAATTGCTGGCAAATTGTTATCAAAATTCGCTCCGGCTCGCGGCGGAAAATAATCTGGAAACGATTGCTTTTCCAGCAATTTCAACTGGAGCTTACGGCTATCCAAAACATGAAGCCGCCGTGGTAGCGTCTAAAGCCGTACAAAACTTTTTGTTGCAATATGTTACGCTTAAAGAAATACGTTTCGTGTTTTTTGGCGTCAGTGACGCCCGAACTTTTATCAAACATCAAAAGTTTTAACTGGAACGAGAAATGGGAGTTTTTTTTTATTTAGAAAATGATTCAACAAGATTTTAATACACACAAATTGCCCGCCACTTTGCGGGCGCTTGAAAAAATTTCACAAAATTATTGGTGGACTTGGTCTGCCGAAGGCTCATATCTTTTTCGCGGTTTGGATTCGCAGCTTTGGGAAGAAGTCGAGCAAAATCCGCGTCTTCTTCTGCAAAAGATTTCGGATTTTCATCTCGCGCAGCGCGCCTGCGATCCGTTTTATACGGCACGCGTTCGACGCATCGAACAACAGTTCGACGAATATATGAACGCGGAGCCGAAATCTTTCGGACGCATTACGTCGGAAAATCCGGTCGCTTATTTTTGCGCCGAATACGGCGTTCACAATTCTCTGCCGCTTTATTCGGGCGGCTTGGGCATTCTGGCTGGCGATCATTTAAAATCCGCCAGCGATTTGCAGTTTCCGCTCGTCGCCGTCGGGCTGTTTTACCGATTCGGTTATTTCCGCCAGCGCCTGACGCCGGACGGTTATCAAATGGAGGATTATCAGGAATCGGTTCCGGCTAATCTTTCGCTCACGCCTGTTTTAAACGAAACCGGCGAGCGGCTCAAAATTTCATTAAAAATGCGCGGGCGCGAAGTTTGGGCGCAAGCCTGGCTCGCGTCGGTCGGGCGCATCAGGCTTTATCTGCTCGATACAAACATCGCGGAAAACAATGAGATTGACCGCTTGATTACAGGGCATCTCTACGGCGGCGACAAAGAAACGCGCGTTGTGCAGGAAATGCTTTTGGGAATCGGCGGTGTTCGCCTGCTTCGCGCTCTGCGAATCGAGCCTGCGGTTTTTCATTTAAACGAAGGTCATTCGGCGTTTTTGACTCTGGAATTGGCGCGCGAATTAACCGAATCGGAACAAAAACTAGGCTTTAACGAAGCCGCCGCTCAAGTGCGCGAAAAATGCGTTTTCACAACGCACACGCCGATTGCCGCCGGAAACGACGAATTCCCGGCAGAGATTTTGGACAAATGTTTTAACGGCGATTTGACCGCCGCGCTTGGGTTTAAGCACGAAGATTTTCTTGCGCTCGGAAAAACAAACCCGTCTGACTCGCAGGAATGGTTCGGGATGACGCCGCTCGCTTTAAAAATGTGCCGCTCGTCAAACGGCGTCAGCCGTAAACACGGCGAGGTTTCACGCGCGCTTTGGCAGAAAATGTACGCGCCGGCGCACGTTGACGAAGTTCCGATTACTTACGTCACCAACGGCGTACACGCGCCGACCTGGATTGCGCCCGCATTCAAAGGTCTTTACGAACGACATTTCGGCGCAAATTGGACGACGTTTCTCGAAAATCCAAAAGAGTGGGCGGAAAAAATCGATCTTATTCCGGACGAAGAAATCTGGCAGACGCATAATTTGCTCAAAAATCAGCTCATCGCCTTTGTCCGCCAGCGCGAGTTGCAAAAACCGGGCGTACCCGAAAACTTGTTTGAGCCGAATCTTCTGACCATCGGTTTTGCCCGCCGCGTTGCCGGTTACAAACGCTGGAATCTTTTGCTGACCGATGCGGAAAGATTGCTCAGGCTGATTGACGATGAGAATCGTCCAGTTCAATTCGTTTTCGCCGGAAAAGCGCACCCGCAAGACAGACAGGCAAAAGCAATTTTGCAACAAGTCGTCGCTTCGCGTGCCAATTCAACCTGGGCTCGCCGCGCCGTCTTTATTCAGGATTACGATCAGGAAGTCGCGCGTAATCTTGTGCAGGGAGTTGATGTATGGCTTAATGTTCCGCGTCGCCCGCTCGAAGCTTCGGGAACGAGCGGCGAAAAGGTGGCGATGAACGGCGGTTTGAATTTTTCGATTCTCGACGGCTGGTGGATAGAAGGTTACGACGGCGTCAACGGCTGGGCAATCGGCGATGAACATGTTATTGATGATGAGGCTGATGTTGACCTGCGAGATGCAAGCGCGCTTTATCACACATTGGAAACCGAAATCGTGCCGGAATTTTACGCCAGAGACGAAAACGATTTGCCGCGCCAATGGATTCGCCGAATGCGCTGCGCTCTCGCTACGCTGACGCCGCAATTTTCGAGCGACCGAATGGTGCGCGATTATATTAATCAAATCTACCTTTAATTTTGGTATTGGATTTTGGATTTGCGATTTCAATCCAAAATCCAATATCCAAAATCCAATATCCAATGTCCCCTAATCCAAGTTTTCGAGTTGGAGTTATTCGCCCTGTAGAATGCTTTCGTGAAGGCTGGGAGCTGATTAAAGACCAGTATTGGATGTTTTTCGGCGTGACGATTGTCGGGATGCTGATCGGCGGAATTGTGCCGCTCTGTATAATTTTGGGCGCGATGATTTGCGGCGTTTATTATTGTCTTTTTCAAAAGGCTGCCGGACGACCGATCACTTTTGACGGGCTTTTTAAAGGCTTTGAGTATTTCGGTCCGAGTCTGGTCGTGACAATGTTCGTCATCGTTCCCGCAGTTATTCTCTGGACGCTGCTTTGTATTCCGCTGATCGTTATCCAATTCACCGCGACAGATCGGCGAGGCAACATTGACCCGGGCGTTTTTCTTCCGTTGATAATCGGAACGATAATCGGCGTCTTCGTTATCGGAGTTATTATCGCCTGTATTCACGCGCTGATAATGTTTGCTTACCCGCTGATTGTCGAACGCCGCTTAAGCGGAATGGAGGCTTTTAAATTGAGCGCCCGAGCGGTTTTTGCGAATTTGAGCGGCGTCGTCGGTTTAATTTTATGCGAATTTGCGCTTGGAATAATCGGTTATATGGTTTTGTGCGTCGGGCTTTATCTTGTCATTCCGATTATGTTCGCGGGCGTTTTTGTCGCCTATCGGAAAGTTTTTCCGCCGGTTGAGCCGACTTTCACTTCGCCGCCTCCGCCACCAAATTTCAATCAGCCGCCGCCGAACTTTGCCAATCGCGCCGCCTGACGCTAAGCTAACTTTATGGCTTTTAATGAAATCACCGAAATAAACGAATTGGACGCGGTTTTCGCCGAATCGAACGAAAAGCCCGTAGTTCTGTATAAACACAGCCTGACCTGCCCGATCAGCCACGCTGCGTACGAGGAAATGTCGCTGCTGAAAAACGAACCCATTCGGTTGGTAATCGTGCAGGATGCGCGCGCCGTTTCAAACGAAATCGCTGCCCGAACCGGGCTTCGTCACGAATCGCCGCAGACGATAATTTTGCGTGAGGGCAAACCCATCTGGCACGCTTCGCATTACGACATTACGAAAACTTCGGTGACGCGAGCGCTGGAAGAATTGAAAAGCTAAACTGATGAATTACGAGCCGCGCGAGATTATTGACGAGGGTGCTTCATTTTCGATTCGCTGGGCTGACGATGTAGTCAGCCGTTTTGAAGCGCCCGCGTTGCGCCGCGCCTGCGCTTGCGCTGGTTGCGTCAACGAATGGACGGGCGAACAAATGCTCAAACCGGAATCCGTTTCGGATGACGTTAAAATCGAAGACGCGAGTCTAGTCGGTCGTTACGCTTTGAGTTTCAAATTCAGCGACGGACACGACACCGGAATTTATAGCTTTAAATATCTGCGCGAACTGGCGGAGAGGCAAAGATGAGAGAGAGCGATATTTTCGACGAACGACAAGAGACAAAGCGGGCGACATTTTCCTGCCCGTTTTGCCGACAAACCGAAGAATACGATGTGCGCTGGATCCGGCGCACCAAAAAGAAACAGCCGCCGCGCGGAATGAATGAACGCGATCGCGCGCAGTATGAAAAATCGCGTGATTATATGGTGCGAGTTGATGATGTTTTGATGTGCAAAAACAATCGCTGTCGCCGACGATTTGATATTCCTTCGTCGCAAACTGTAGTTTTTATTTAGCGTAAAAAGCCAGAAACTCTTTATTTCCGTCTACGCCCAAAATCGGCGAATCAATAACGCCGACTATTTTTAAACCTAAATCCGTCGCCGCTTGGTTGACCTCGCTAACGACGCGCTCATGCTTTTCCGGTTCTTTGACGATGCCGCCTTTGCCGACTTCACCGCGCCCGACTTCAAATTGCGGTTTGATCAAAGTGACGATTTTTCCGGTATCTTTTAAAAGCGGGACAAGCGCGGGCAAGATTTTCGTTACCGAAATAAATGAAACGTCCATCACCGACAAATCGAATTTTTCGTCAAAATCCTCCGGTTTTAAATAACGCGCGTTAACGTTTTCCCTCGCCTCGACGCGCTCGTCCTTTCGCAGCTTCCAATCAAGCTGATTCGTTCCGACATCAACCGCTACGACCTGTCTCGCACCGTGTTGCAGCAAACAATCTGTAAAACCACCCGTCGAAGCGCCAACATCGAGGCAAACAAAATTCGTCACATCAATTTGAAAATGTTCGAGTGCTTTTTCCAATTTCAAACCGCCGCGCCCGACATAGCGGCTTTCGGCGGTTGCGCCTTTGATGCGAATCTTTGCTTCGGTCGAAAATTCCTGTGAAGGCTTTTCCACACGCTGTTCTTCGACCAAAACAACGCCTGCCATCACCAAAGCGTGCGCCTTAGTCCGCGACTCTGCAAGTCCTAGCTCAACTAGCAATTTGTCAATTCGCTCGCGTTTCACCGAAATTCAAAACGATAACCGACGCCGCGAACCGTCAAAAGATGTTGCGGGTTTGCGGAATCGTCTTCCAAATATTTCCGCAAACGGACGATAAAATTATCAATCGCTCGCGTGTCAGTGTCTTCAGACATTTCCCAAACTTCCCCCAAAATTGTCCCGCGTGATACGACTTTTCCGGCGTTTTCGACCAGATAGCGCAGCAGTTTGGCTTCCATTAAGGTTAGTTGAATAATTTGACCATCGGAATGCAATTCCAAATTTTCAAAATCAATTGTTTTACCGTTAATTTTAATTTGTTCGGGCGAAGCCGTTTGCTCGATTTTAAGCCACTCCCGGCGGCGCAGCAATCCATTTAAACGAGCCAGAAAAATATGTAAATCAAACGGTTTCGGCAGATAATCGTCAGCGCCCGATTCAAACCCCTGCAGAACGTCTTCAGAATTTCCGCGCGCAGTTAGCATCAAAATCGGAACGAAAATCTTGTTTGCTCGCAAAGTCTGCGCTACTTTAAAACCGTCAATTCCCGGCAACATAATGTCCAAAACAACTGCGTCAAACTGCTGTTTTTGCTCAAGAATGAGCGACAAAGCCGTTTCACCGTCCGACGCAACTTCAGCCTCGTTGCCTTCAGCAATTAGATTGAAGCGCAGCCCTTCTGCCAAATTTTGTTCGTCTTCAACAATTAAGATTTTCATCAGTTCAAAGTCCAAAGTTCAAAGTTGAAAATAAAACTTTGAACCCGTTAAGCCTTGGGCAGACGAATAATAAAGGTGCTTCCTTTTCCTTCGCCAGCGCTTTGGGCAAAAATTTTACCGCCGTGTTTTTCGACGATTCCCTGCACGATTGAAAGCCCGAGCCCGGTTCCTTTTATTTTTCGCGTAAAACGATTTGTCGGGCGATAAAAACGTCGGAAAATATTTTTTATTTCAGTGGGCGCAATGCCGATGCCCTCGTCTTTAACTTTGATTTCGATGCGTTTTTCATCGAAGTTTTCGATTTCCACGCGAACCTTCACGGCGTCTTTTGAGTATTTCACGGCGTTATCAAGCAGATTTGTAAATGCAACCTGCAATTCGAGCCGGTCGCCGCGGACGCGCACATCTCCGTTTTGAGGCAATTCGAGCGCAGTTTCGTCCAAATTGTAACGATTGCGAATCATCTTCGCAGAATCTTGCAGAAGTTGATTAATTTTTACTTTGGAAAGATTGATTTTCCGCCGTTTGTCGCGCGAGCGTCCGGCATAAAGCACTTGTTCGACCATCGCTAAAAGACGGTCAGTGTCCCCAAGCATCAAATCGTAAAATTCCTGCCGTTTTTCTTCGGGCAAATCGCGTTTTTTCAGAGTTTCGAGATACAGCCTGAGCGACGCAATCGGGGTTTTCAATTCGTGCGTGACGGCATTGATAAAAGTGTCGTGCTGCTCGTTGCGGCGAATCTCACGCACCAGAAAAATCGTGTTCAAAACAAGCCCCGTGATAATGATGGCGAAAAAAATGATGCCTAAAACCAGCAGGGCGATTTGCTGCAAATTGAGCAAAATCCAGCCGACGTTGAGCGCAACCGCCAACGCGACCAGACAAATGCCGAAGACGATAAAGAAAATAACAACTTTTCGCCGATGCCTGACAATCATCAATCAAATTTTATCACCGCAAACAAAACTTTGCGCCTTTGCGAGAAACAATTGCTCGCAAAGGCGCAAAATGATTTTTATAATTTCAAAGATTTCATTAAAAATCCTGAAATCTCGAAAGTGATCTTAAGCAGCGCGTTTTAATTGCGAAGGCTGCTCGCCGAGATTATAAACGCGAACGTCTTTTGCCAAACCGACTTTCTCCAGAAGCCAAATCGTCACCCAATTTATGTCGAATTCGTACCACGCCAAACCGTGTTTTGCCGAAGAAGGCTGCGCGTGATGATTATTGTGCCAACCTTCGCCGAACGTTACGGCAGCGATTAAAGCGTTGTTCGTCGAATCGTCTCTGGTTTCAAAACGCCGCGTGCCCCACATGTGCGTCGCCGAATTTACCAGCCAGGTCATATGCCAGCCGAAAACAACGCGTGCGAAAACTCCCCACAAAACCATCGAATAACCGCCGATAGAATACAAGACGATTCCAGCGAGTATCGAGGAAACCCAATAATAACGCGACATAAAGACATGAACCGGGTCTTTGATTAAATCCGGTGAATATTTTTTAATTGTTGCTTCATCATGCTCCTGCGAAGTTCCGCGCATAATCCAGCCGATGTGCGCCCAGTAAGTTCCGTTGCGGGGTGAGTGCGGGTCATTGTCGGTTTCGGTATGTGCATGATGGATGCGGTGCGTCGTCACCCATTTAATCGCGCCTGACTGAACGGCAAGCGTTCCACAAAAGGTCAGAAAATATTCGAACCATTTCGGAGTTTTAAAGCTGCGATGCGTTAATAGACGATGAAAAGCCAGCCCGACGCCGAAGCTGCCCGCAACCCACCACATAATAAAAGCGGCTAGAAAATTTGCCCAGCTAAATGTAAATAAAGCCCAGATTGCTAAAAGATGAAAGGTGACGACGAAAAACGTCGTGTCCCAGTTGATGTGATTAGGTTTCGATTTGAATTCAACTATATTCTGCACTGATTCCCCTTTTGATTGCTTGTATTAAACACTTTACTTGTGCGTTAGATTCAATCGTAACAAGCGAAGGCGCAATTGAATGTAAGAGTTTTGTAAGAGTTAAAAATACGGCAGAAAGAAATCAATGCAGTGGGAAATTCTATTTTTTAATGTTAATTAACTTATTCAATTCAGCTTTTGGTTATGCGAGGCTTCGGCAATTTCTTTGAGTTTTAAATTGCGTTTCGTGACGAGCCGCCGCAGATGATTTTCGAGAAACAGTTTGTCGGCAATTTTCCCGAGAAATCCAAGCGGCGCTGTCCAAATGAGTGTATCGAGCATTAAAACTCCGTTTTCATTCGGAAAAAACTCGTGAATGTGCTTGAATGATTTGAAAACGCCTTCAATCATCTCATCAACAAAAAGACGCGGGCGCTCAAATTCTACGACTTTGACGGTCAATCGCTGCCGGATGCCGAAATGAACGCCTTCAAAAGTCACAGTTTGTCCCAAACCAATTTTTCCGTCGGTCACTCCGGCAACTGCTTTCTCTTTCGTTTGCGCTGTCGTTTCAGTATGCAGACGAATGTCACGCATCAAATCAAAACAAACTTCGGCAGATGCATTTATTTGTGTTTCTAGAATGATCGTCGCCATTTGGTATAACTACTTTTCAGTCAAAAATGTGCTGATGCATTCAAGATTTGTAATAACAGCAATTGGGTTACGTTTTTCAGAAATGTGTAGTTTAAAGTGTTCGGCGTATCGGAAAGTTTGTGGTAATTAGGATTTCTAAACTCAGCCGTGTCTGTCCACATTAATGCCGGAATTCTTTTCTCCCAAAAAGGAAGATGATCGCTTCTGCCCAAATCCGGTATTAACTTTTCAGCTCCCAAATACAGCTTTAAACCGATGACGGGAAAATCCGGCAAATAAGATTTTGCTAAATTTAAAACATTATCAACTGCACCAAGCGAATCTCGGTTTCCCATTATTCCCAGAAAATTACCAACTTTTGGGATTTTTATAGGCAATCCGGCAGGCAGAGTTCGACTGTTCGGCTCTTCGGTAGCATAGCCAACCATTTCCAAAATATGAACCAGATTTATCTTTAAACTTCTTTCTGTGAGATAGGACGAAACAAAGTCTCTGCTTCCAACTAAACCATCTTCCTCACAATTAAATGCGACAAAGCAAACCGGAATATTTGGGGCAAATTGAGAAACAGCTTTTGCACAAACCATCATTGATGCAATCGCGCTGGCATTATCATCAGCTCCGGGACAGCTAGGAACGCTATCATAATGCGCCCCGATTAGAATCACGGATGATTTTATATTTGGTTTAAAAGCAACAATATTTGAAAAAGAACCTTGAAAGTGAGTCTCGTAACCGAAAGAAGCCAATTGCGAAAAAATCCAATTGGCTACGTATTTGTTGTTTTCTGCGTTGAATCTAAAATGTCGCGGAATTGAGATTTCATCAACAATATTAATCAACTCATCTTCAGTTACCGAAAAAAGATGATTTACAAAATCATCTTTTCTCGGTAAAGGAGAAAAGTTAGATGAATGCTTTACACGCATTTTGTTCGATTCAGTTGAAATTGCTAATCGGCAAAAGCTACGCTCAATTGTCGAAGCGGCATTGATTTTCTTTCGTCAAGCGCTTCGGCATTCTCGCGGTTGACATACTCGTACAAAATATCGCGCTGCTGCGGGATGAATCCGGCTTCGGAGATTTGATAACGCAGCTCTTTTTCGTTGGCGTGTTCGTTTGCGCCCGCCGCCGAGACGACGTTTTCTTCGATCATAATAGAACCCATATCATCTGCTCCAAAACGCAGAGCGACTTGTCCGAGACGAAGCCCTTGCGTCAGCCACGAAGCCTGAATATGCTGCACGTTGTCCAAAAACAGACGCGAAACCGCGAGCATTTTTAGATAATCAACGCCGGTCGGCTCTTCCGTGATTTTGCGTCCAAGAGCGGTGTTTTCGCGCTGAAAGGTCCAGGGAATAAACGCCGTAAATCCGCTGGTTTCGTCCTGCAAATCGCGGATTCTCTGCAAATGCCGGACCCGATGCTCGATTCGGTCGCCGATTCCGAACATCATCGTCGCGGTCGAACGCAAACCAACTTTGTGGACAGCGCGCATCACGTCGAGCCATTCCTGCGTATTGCATTTCGTTGAAACGCGCTTGCGAACTTCGTCGTCCAAAATTTCGCCGCCGCCGCCCGGCATCGAATACAAACCGGCGGCTTTTAAACGGCGCAAAATCGTTTCGTAATCAAGATTGGAAATTAACGAAATATTATGAATTTCCGGCGGTGAAAAGCAGTGAAGCTGAAAATTGGGATAAAGCGCGTGCAGACGCGACAGCAAATCTTCGTACCACTCGATATTAAAATCGGGATGAAGTCCGCCCTGCATCAAAACGCCCGTACCGCCTAAAGCGATGGTTTCATCAATGCGTTTGCAGATTTCCTCAAACGAGTGAACGTAAGTGTCGGGTTTTCCCTGTCGGCGATAAAACGCGCAAAATGTGCAAACGACGTTGCAGACGTTTGTGTAATTGATGTTGCGGTCAATGATGTACGTCACAACATCGGTCGGATTTTTCCGCATTCTGATTTCGTGCGCGGCGAGTCCGATGCGGACAAAATCGTTTGATTCGAGCAGACTGGTGCAATCTTCGGCTGAAAGTCTTTCGCCGCCCAAAATTTTATCTAGAATCGTTTGAATATTCTGTTCTCTCATTGCCAAAACCGTTTGCAAAACGCTAATTAATCAGTCAATCGTAAATCGTCAATTGTCAATATTTTCTTGTTTTCTGTCTAATTCAACAACAACGCAAAAACTTTCCGGCAAAGCTTGTGCCTAAAGTTACAAAAATTGTATCGGTTTTATCGCCGGAATCAAATTGTGTTTGTGCGCGAGCCGAAAATAAAGCTCCAAGCCTTTTAACAATTCGTCATCAAGCGTGTAAGAAATATTTTCGGTCAAATAACAGCGAAAATCGTCTTCGCCCAGCGAAACGTGCGGCAAATAGAAATCACTTATTTCTTCGATTTTCCCCAATCCTTCATCACGCGCTCCGACAAAATCAATTTTTCGAGCCTGCCGCGCGGCGTTTTTTTGCGCCAGCCAGAACGCGAAAACAAAACCTTTTCCGGTAAATTCGCGCCAGATTTCGGCGACATCAAAAACTCGATATTTCGCGCGGTCAATTCTCAAAGCCGGATCGCCGATCATTAAAGCCACATCGTGTTTTGCTAACATTCTTTCGACATCCGGTGGATGCGAAATAAACTTCGGTTCCCGTTCGAAAAACTCTCGGAAAATGATGCTTGTCAGCGCGACCGAAGTTTTCGAAGAAACGTCGAGCGCGATGGATTTTGCATCGCGCAAATCTTCGCCTTTAGTGACTAAAATCACGCTTTTAACTTGCTCGTGTGCACCAATGCAGACATGCGGAACAATTAAAACGTCTTCGATTCTTTGGTATTCAATGACCGGCGTGAGCGCAATTTCGACTTTCTCTGCTGCGAGCATTTCCGCGCATTTTGCGGGTGCGGCGTCCGGTAAATATTCGACTTCCTCACGCTTCAAGCCTTTCCAGAAGCTCCAAATCAGAGGTGCGCTGTTTGAATAATTCGAGGCGGCGAGTCGCAGCATAATTTAGTTAATCGTGAATCGTGAATCTTAAATCGTCAACTTCGAAGCAGCTATTTACGATTTACTTTTCGCGTTTTACTATTCAAATATGAAAATTTACGACGTGACTGTTCCGATCAATCTAAACACGCCCGTTTATGAAGGCGACCCGCCGGTAAAACTGGAAACCGCGCAAGCTATCCAGCGCGGCGACGCTGCAAATGTCACGGATTTGCATTTCGGCGCGCACACGGCTACGCACGTTGACGCGCCGGCGCATTTTATTGAAGGCGCTTCAAAAGTTATTGATACGCAGCTCGAAGCTTTAATCGGTGCGGCGCTTGTGATCGAAATTGACGAAAATGTTATGGCAATTGGGCGGCAGCACGTCGAAAATTTGAACGGCGCGGAACGGATTTTATTCAAGACACGCAATTCGCAGTTTTGGGGTGAGCCGGAAAAAGGCTTTCGCAAAGATTTTACTTACATCGAGCCCGAAGCGGCGCAAACGTTAGTCGAACGAGCCGTTCGGCTGGTTGGAATTGATTATCTCTCAGTCGAAAAATTCGGCTCGGAAGATTTTGCAACGCATAAAATTTTGCTCGGAAAAGAGGTCGTAATTATTGAAGGTTTGGATTTGCGTGAAGTTCCCGCGGGCGATTATGAATTGATTTGTCTGCCGCTCAAAATTGATAGCGAAACCGGCGACGGCGCTCCGGCGCGCGTTGTTTTAAGACAAAGCTAAAAATGGACGAGAAACGGCGGACAAAAATCAGCAAGTTTTTAAGCTTGATTCTGCGCCACGCGCCCGAAACCGTTGGCTTGCGGCTCGGAGAAAACGGATGGGTTCGGATTGATGAGCTGCTTGCCGCTTGCGCTAAAAACGGCAAAACATTTACGCGGCAAGAACTTGAAGAAGTTGTCGAAACAAATGACAAAAAGCGTTTTTCGTTTGACACGAGCGGCACGAAAATTCGCGCCAATCAAGGTCACAGCGTTGAAGTTGAAATAGAATTCGAGCAACAATTGCCGCCCGCAGTTTTGTATCACGGCACGGCAGAGAAAAATGTGAATTCGATTCTCAAAACCGG
This sequence comes from Acidobacteriota bacterium, assembly GCA_030863175.1. Taxonomy (GTDB): domain Bacteria; phylum Acidobacteriota; class Blastocatellia; order Pyrinomonadales; family Pyrinomonadaceae; genus JALZCH01. The sequence goes on from JALZCH010000096.1 coordinate 27,490, forward strand.
CTTGCAGAAAATGCGGCGGCATCACGTTCATCTTTCTTCCGATAAGGAAACGGCGCGACGAGTCGGAACGAGATACGGCAAGCCCGTGATTTTTGAAATTGACACAAAAGCGATGCTCGAAAACGGTTTCGAATTTTTCGTGTCGGCAAACGGCGTCTGGCTAATCGAAAACGTTCCGCCGCATCTTTTGCGTCTAACTGAAAATGAAAGGTAAAGAATTTGCCGAAAAACGGCGACGGATGGCGGAAAATTCAATCGAAGAATTGATTGATTTGCTTGCAAGCCCTGATTTGCAAACACGCTTTTTCGCCGAAATGTGTTTGCGCGACGCGACTTCGACCTGACTTGATTTTAAACCGGCGAGTTCGCCGCAGGAACGCGAAAAAGCTATCGAAAACTGGCGCGTTTGGCTCGCCGAAAGAGAAGGAAAATTTAAGAAACGGCTCAACAGAAAGGTAAAAGATTGATTTCTTATCACATTACGACGCCCGAACAATGGACGCAATTTGCCGACAAAGATTTTTATGAAGCCGAAAGCTTAAAAACCGAAGGCTTTATTCACGCGAGCTTCGCGGAGCAGTTGGAAGAAACTTTGAAAATTCATTATCGAGACGCGCAAGAAGTTTTGCTCTTGACGATTGATTCGGAAAAACTGACTTCAAAGCTCTTGGTCGAAAAATCGCGCAACGGCGAAGATTTCCCGCACATTTACGGCGCAATCAATAAAACGGCAATTGTCGGAATTGAGGAAAGAATTTTAAATTCGAGCGACGGGCGAACGGTCGCAAAATAACCGCGAGTCAATGTAAAATTAAAAATGCAAAATTTAAAATTGCTTTTGGTCAATCATTCTTGATTTTCCATTTTAATTGAGTTGCAGTTAATTTTTGCTATGGAAATTCCCGACAAAGCTAAGGATAAAAACTACCGCGAGCGCGTGTTCGAGATTGTCCGCCAAATTCCCGAAGGGCGCGTGATGACTTACGGGCAGATTGCGGAAATTCTTGGCGAAAATTACACGCCGCGCACGGTCGGTTTTGTAATGCATTCCTCTGAAAAAGACGTGCCCTGGCAGCGAGTCATCAACGCGCAAGGCGGCTGTTCGACCGGACACATTATTTTGCCCGTCAATTTGCAGCAGCAAATGCTCGAATCCGAAGGCATAGTTTTTAATGAAAAAGGACGCTGCGATCTGAAAAAATATCGCTGGGAGCCGGAAGAAGCTCAAAGCTCTAAGTTCAAGGTTCAAGGTTCGGATGAACAACCGAGCTTGTTTGATGATTAGACCTTGCATTTTTAGATTTAGATTGTCATACAATCTCAAAACGTCGAACTTTGAACCTTGAACTTTGAACCGTTCATTATGGAAAACAGAATGCCCCCTTCAAATGCTCCGTATCCGGTCAGTCAACCGCGTTTTTCCGTTTCGGAGAGTATGGTCACGACGGCTTTTGAATTGCCCGGCTACAGAATCAAACAAAATCTCGGCGTGGTGCGCGGAATCGTCGTGCGTTCGCGAAATGTTTTCGTCAATATCGGTGCCGGTTTGCAAACATTGGTTGGCGGAAACATCACTGCTTGGTCAAAGCTTTGCGAAGAAACGCGCCGGGAAGCATTTGATATTATGATTCAGCACGCGACGGAAATCGGCGCAAACGCGATTGTCGGCGCTCGCTATGATGCTTCGGAAATGGGCAGCGGCGCGACCGAAGTTCTGGCTTACGGAACTGCCGTCGTTGTCGAACCGACCGAGGATAATCCAACTTACAGATGAGCGAAATCAAAATCACCGACGAGCATAAACAGCTCGCGCGTCAAATTTTATCCCAGAATCCGTTTGTCGAAATGCTCGGAATCGAGCTGGTGGATTTGGAAATGGGCGAAGCGGTTTGTCGTCTCGAAATCGAAGAAAAACACGAGCGGCGCGGCGGTTTTGTGCACGGCGGCGTGACGGCTTCGCTGATTGATACGGTGACGGCGCTCGCCTTGGCGACGCATTTGCAGCCGGGCGAAAACTCGGTCACGGTTGATTTAACCGTTCATTTTTTGCAACCGATTTATCGCGGCGCAGTAACGGCGCGGGCAAAAGTGCTGCGCGCCGGGAAACGCATCGTCACACTTTCCGCCGAAGTTTATGATCCGAAGGGCGAGCTTGCCGCAACGGCTTTAACGACTTACAGCAAGATTATGATTAAACGTTAAATTTGTTTTACATTTTTTTCTTGCAACGACTGAATTGTTTCAGTCATAATCATTTCGGTGTTCTCGCTTGAAAACGCCGCTCACACCAGACCCGGAATATCTTTCTTCCTCTTTCACACTGCCGAATATGTCCACGCTCTACGAAGCCCTGATTTCCCAACACTCGCGCACGCTTCAGCCCGTTTTGCACACCGAGCAAATGACGCAGCAGCTTCACGCCTTTTTTGAATCGGTCGTGCTGGAGAACAATCTGCCCGCTCTGGTCATTGAAAGTCTCCCGCAACGCCGCGAACGGCAATGGCGCGAAGTCGAGCGCATCCGTCAAATGGGGCGCGCCGCCCGTTATCCTCTCTTCATCGTCGCGCCCGATGACGAATTGATGCGCTGGTTTCAGGGGCAGGAAACCGTAGAAACCGAAGACTCGAAAGGCGGTAATTTAATTTTGCTGCCGCGCTCGCCGTTTGAAATTTACGACGAGCATTTTTTGATTATCTCTGATTCGCAATTTTCAGCAGTACTTTGCGCGGCGCGAATTGCGCCCGCCGGAAATGTGCTGCCCACTGATAAAAATTACGCGATTTGCTCGTGCGATCCGGATGTTGTTTACACCGCGCTCGAATATTTGCAGGCGCGTTTTTCGGTCGAACATCGGGAACACGCCGGGCTTTTAACGGAAGCCATTCGCGTTTCGCAGCCGAAAATCACTTCGCTGCACTTAACTTTGTCGGTGACGACCAAGCTCGCCGGTCTTTGGCAGGAACAAACCGGACGTGAAATTGCAGTTAATCGCATCGCAACTGCCATCCGCCGTTCGCTCGAACTGGACGAAGTTTTGCAAACCGCAGTCAACGAAGTCGGCGCGACGCTCAATGTTGATTGCTGCACTTTGTTGATCGAACCGGCGTCCGCAGAAGAGGAAATTATGGCGGTTAATTATTTCCGCCAGCGGGTTTCGGTCGAAGAAATGGACACGATTGACAGCGATTTGTCGGCTTATCGCAAGCGGCTCAAAAACAATCCGCAGCCTTACATTCGCGACGGTTTGGCGCACGCTAATAATAACGCCAAAGCCGAATGGGGCGATAAACCGATGGTGGTGATTCCGCTCGTTTTTCTGGAACAGTTTGTCGGCGTGCTATTCGTGCGCGACGATAAACCGACTCGTGTATGGCAGGAAAACGAAATAATGCTCCTTGAAACGGTTGCCGATCAAGTCGCGATTGCCGTTAATCACTCGCGTCTCTATGTCAAATCGCAGCGCGAGGCTTTGCGCGATTCATTGACGGGTGTTTTCAACCGGCGCTATTTCGAGATGCAGTTCGAGCGCGAAATGAATCTTGCCGAACGCACCGAACAGCCTCTGTCATTGCTCGTTGTTGATCTCGATCATTTCAAAAGCGTCAACGATAATTACGGTCACGGAACTGGCGACGACGTTTTGCGAACCGTTTCCCGGCGGATGAAATCGAGGCTCAGAAATTTCGACACGATAGCGCGCTACGGCGGCGAAGAATTTTTCATAATTTTGCCGCGAACAAATACGGAAACAGCTTTAATCGTCGCCGAACGGCTGCGTAAAACGGCTGCCGAAGCGGAATTTCCCGAATGCGGCAACGTCACGGTCTCGATTGGCGCGGCGACTTTTCCGAATCACGCCGCAAATGCCGCCGATTTGCGAACCATCGCCGACCGGGCGCTTTATTGCGCCAAACGCACCGGGCGCAACCGCGTTTGTTTGCCCTCGACGGAAGAATGCGAAGAAAAGATTGCGGTTGAAGAAGACGAACTGTTTGAAATGTCGGATGATGAACTGTTTGCAGAAAACGCGCTTAACTAGAAAATATATTAAATCTATTTATGAAAGAAAAACGCCGTTAGCTTGAGACGGCGTTTTTCTTTTTAGAAATTAAATCAAGGTTAATTTTTTGTTATGAGTTTTTCTTTGTTTTTGTCTGCTATACTTGGAATCCAAATTGAAGCGGATTTAAAATCGCTGCGAGCTAGGCATTAAATAAATTGACCGAATTTGTGCGTTAGCGGACAAACGTATTTATAATTCTGCTTAAAATGATTCAACTCATATCTATGCAGCGAGGACATTTATGAAAAATTTTGAGATTTTAAAGCATCTGAAGCTTGCCGCGTTGACGGCATTTTGTTTTTCGCTTTTGAGTTTAAATGCTTTTGCCCAGACGCCGAACCCGGGCGACATAGTTATAGCTGAGATTGGAGCAGACCCACCAAGCGGGGTTATCACGACCGCCGAGCCGCACGCGGAGTATTTCGTATTGTGTAACCGGACAACCACGACTTTTAACTTACAAAACATGACCGTTACGGATAACGCCTCAACAATTGTTTTGCCGGCTTATAGTTTAACTGGAAACGCCTGCGTCGTCGTCATCGCCAGCGCCAACGGCACTGGCGTTTTCGGACCTGCTCCCGGAGGCTATGGCTGCGGGGAAACGCCTACGAATGCGATTATTTTTACCACGGGCACATGGTTTTCCAATCAATTATCAAATACAGCCGACAGGTTAGGACTTTTCAGCGGCGCGACGTTGATTGACGGAGTTTCTTACGGAAGCGATACAACTTATTTAAATCCACCGGCACCGGATGTGTTCAATAATTCCGGCACAACGCTTGTCAGAGTAGGCTATCCCGGCACTTCTCCTTCGTTGCTGCCTGACACAAACACCGCAGCCGATTTTACTTCGAGGGCGGGAACGCCCTGCGACGCTCCGCGCGGGGCTGCAACGGCAGCTTCAGTTTCAATCGGCGGCAGAGTTTTAGGCGCAAACAATCGTCCTGTTTTCCGCGCTCTTGTTTATTTGACTGATCAGAGCGGCGAAACCAAGACGGCGGTGACAAATGCTTTCGGTTATTACCGTTTTCAAGACGTAAACGTCGGACAAACCTATACAGTCAACGTTTTGTCCAAACGCTATCTTTTTGAACCGCAAGTTTTGACCATCAACGAAGAAATTGACAATCTCAATTTTTTGGCGCAGCCGTAAAGAATCGGCAAGAACAATAGAAAGAGAAAAAGTCGAAGCGATTTAATTAAATTGCTTCGACTTTTTGTTTTGTCTATAAAATTATCTCACCAAATCTTTTCGGACATACATCACGAGATCAACGCCGGGGCGCAGGGCGTACGTTTTGGTGTATTGATAATGCCGCCCGTATTCTTCTTCCAATTTGGCTTGCTGGTCGGTTTTGCCGATGATGATTTCGGCGGTCGAAGTCGGCGTTATTTGCCCGTAAAAACCTGCGTTCGGATAATCGCGAAGACTCCACGGCAAGCCCCAATAATCGGGCGAGGCGACGATAATGCTCGCGTCGTTGTTTTTTCCCGATTTTTCGGCTATGCGGTCAATTTCCACCAGCATTTCGTTGTAATCCCGCCGCGTATGGGCGTAAACGTAAGGCATCGAATCATCGTCGTAGCGGTAAAAGTTAAGGTCAATCGCCTGATAAGCGCAAACGCCGAAGGCGACCGCAGCCAAAAACGCCGCCGCGCCGCGCTGCCACTTTTGGCTCGAAACTGCTAATTCGTTGATTCCGTATCCGGCTGTAATCGCAATTGGAAGCAGAAAATTGAGCGCCAACCACGGCGTTTTGTAAGGAATCAGAGTGTAAGCCGCCAAAACTCCGAAGCCCCATAAAGCGGCGAACATCGCAAATCGGTGGCGTGCTTTCCAAAATGCGACCAGCGCGCCGAGTGCTCCCAGAATGAAAATCGGCGCTTCGAGCTTCATTCCCCATTTCAAATAAGCCCACATACCGTTTTGGGCATGGTCTTTAGTTCCGGTTTTCGCCCATAAATCGTAAGCTTTAAACGATGCCCCGAACCCTTCCGGGTAAGTGAAAAAGGAAGTGAAAAACAAAACCCAAACGTAAGCGAAAACAACCGCGCAAAGAGCGATGAGAACAAGGCGACTTTGGCGGTCGCCGAAGGCGGCAAAGAAATTTTTAAAGCTGAATTCAATTGGCTCGTCCCAGCCATTTTTGTCCGCGACCCAGAATTTGCGCCAGACAAAAACGCAGAAAATCGCAATTATCATTGTTCCGAACGAGATAAAAGCGGTTTCTTTGGTCGCAAAAGTTAAAGAAGCCGAAGCCGCCGCGAGCAGCAGATAAATCGGTCGCCCTCCGTTCCAGCCGACAAGCGAGCGCATCAGAAAATAAACAATCACAACTTCAACTGCGAAAAACGCCAATCCGGCACCGATTTTGACCGCTTGATTTGCGCCGCCGATGGCATTGGCAAAATTAATCGTTCCGGGCAGCAGGCAAATGAGAAGAAGCAATGTCACTGCGCCAACCGCGCCTTGTCCGGCTCGCTCGCGTTCAATAAATTGCAGCACGGCGATGACTACGCCGAGCGTGAAGAAAACAAATAAAATCTCGTGAATAAAATAACGCGAGATAAACGACATTCCCGGCGAAAGCGCAACCAGCATCGCGGCTGCGAGCGCGCCGAAAGTTCCGATGTAGCGGCGCAAATATAGAATTAAAACCACCGTCAAAATTCCGAAAACAGCGGTCACGAAACGCACTCCGAAATCAGTCAGTCCAAAGAGATAAGTCGAAACGAGGGTGATGTAGTAAAGCGTCGGACCGTGATAATTTTGCGGGTCGTATTTAAAAATGCCTTGCCGGACGAGGTTCGTCATAAACCAGCCGTTAACGCCTTCGTCGTGATGAAACGGCTTGAACGGCAGCCAGACCAGCCGCAAAATAGCCGCCACCAAAACCGTAAACAAACTGCCGAGCAGCCAAAAACGATTCGAGCTTTCACCGCTTGCGACCGGCTCACTCATTTCTTCGGGTTCATCAAGTTTTTTATTCGGTTTCTTCGCCATAAACACAACTGTCTTTTCGGTTTCTAGTTTACTTGATAAAGGCGATACGCGCCCGCCTCTGCGACAACCGGAAACTGCCGGAAAAAAGCGTCGTTTACGTCAATCATTTCGCGTTCATGAGGACCGACGAGGATGTAGTTAATTCCGTATTTTCCAATTAGATTTTTCGCATCGGGCGTTCCGGCATAAATTCGCCGTAGTGCTTTATCGCGCTCGGTGATGTCAATGCCGTGTGAAACAAGATGTCCGGTAAAGCCCATAAACCAGCGTCTGCCCGTCAAAACCGCCGGAGAGTTATAAATCGGGGCGGTCATAATCAAAGCGCGCGGCGGCGTTTTTCGGCGAATCTGTTCCGCAATCTGGACTGCATCTTTGGCGATAACCGGATACTCGAACGCCCTTGACGCCACGCGCCAAACATCCAGAAATCCGGCAAAAGTCAACACAAAAATTAATGCCACAGCCAACGCTTTGCCGACATCTCCGCGCCGCCAGATCAAACCGAGCAGCCATGCGACAAGCGGAACCGACAACAGAAACCAGTAAATCAAAACTTTGATGTTGTCCCAAATCCAGGGCGCGAGCCGGACAAAATTCGGAACAATAAAACACAGCGAAAATGGCAGCCAGAACAGCAGCAATTTTGAGTTTTGAATTTTGAATTTTGAATTTTCAGTTTCATGCTCGGAGTGCGGAGTGCTGAATTTGTTTTTTAGATTTACGGCGAGCAACGCGATGGCGGCAAAGAGTAACGGAATGAAAAGTCCGGTATTTTTGAACCAGAACCAGAGGAAATTTTCATCTCCTTTGTCCCAACCGAATTGGTATGCCACAAAACTTTCCGCGCGATTGGCAGTTCCCGTCATCGCCCAGAGCAATTCAAAAGCGCCAAAAACCGACGCCGAAATCAAAAACGCCGCCCACAGCTTCCAATTTTTAATATTCAAAAGGGCGAGCATACCCGCCATTCCCATCAAAACGGCGTAGCTGTGCGCGTGAACCAGCGGCAGCAATCCGGTCAGAAAACCGAGAATTATAGAAGAGGAGAAGAGGAGAAGAGGAGAAGAGGAATTGAACACAGCGGATTTTGTCTCTTCGGCTCCTTGTCTCCCTGTCTTCTCTTCTGCTGTAAATATTCCCCAAAGCCCGTTCAGAATCACGAGCGAGAACGGCAGCCCGATGAGCATACTGCGCTGCGTGATGAGCAAAACGGTCAGCGTGTTTCCCCAGCGCCAAGTCGTATCGGGACGCAGGCTGTAATCGTTTTGCAGGTTCATTATCAAACCGAAAAAACCTTTTTCGCTTTTGGCGGCTTCGAGGAAAAATCCGATAAAACCCAAACCGCCGCTGAATAAAAAAAGCAGCGGCGCGATGTGCGCGGCAATGCGGCTGCCCGTCAAGCGGAAAGTAAAATAATGCAGCAAACCGACAAACGAAACGATCAGCGTGATATTTTGCCAGAAAAGTGCGTCCTGAACCGCAGCGCCCAATTTGATATACATCGCGGCGGCGAGGTTGACAATAAACGGATAAGTGAACTTTGAACCGGCGTAAGAAGGATTTTGCGGCGGAAAATTTTGCCCGTCGGTAAAACCATAAATACCTTGCAGATGAAACGGCAAATCGCCGAGATTGTTTGACGAGCCGATAAAAATCCCTTCCGGTTTGACAACCATCGCGCGCTCAAAGAAAAACCAGAGAAGCGTAAACAGCGCTACGTAAAGCGCCGCGCCAGCGGCTTTGTCGAACGGAAATTCGGCAAAAAAGTTCTTAACTTCGCTTTTAAACGCCGCGAAATCCGCATCAAATTGACGGCGAATATTTTTCCGGCGGAATAAAGCGAGCGGCAAACAGGCAATCAAAATTGAGATCAAAATTGTGCCCGTGTTCATTCCGATTACGGAACCGACGGCAAAACCAGCCGTTCCAAACAGAACTTGCCCGACCACTGCGCCCATTGCTGCGCGCGCCCAGAGTGGAGCTTCACTGTCGAAAACGTAAGTTAAAGCGATTGATGAAAATGTTAATAATAAAATTAAAGTCAGAGCGAAAAACATAAATACAAGCGGATGAACCGACAATTGATTCGGCTAAAAATTAAGCCACATCTTGCCGCAAATGACAAAAACGCTCGGCATCAACTGGCAACAATTTTAAATTTCAGCCGCGAATCGGTTAAACTTTTTAATTGCCGCGCCTTTTCGATTCCTGAATCCTTATGTTGAAATCTTTTTTTAAATTTTATCTTTTTGTAGTTTGTTTGTCCTTCTTCCTCAACGATTCGGCACCGGCTCAAGACGTTTACTGCGCGAATCAGGATTTTTCCGCCGCGCGGCGTTTTCGCTCCGGTGAACTGCCAATTGCCGCCGCCGTCGGAGATTTCAACCGCGACGGCAAAATGGATGCCGCCGTCATTGATAATTATTCCAGCAGCATCATCGTTTTGCTCGGCGACGGCAAAGCCGGATTCGACGATGGGCGCACCATTGCCGTGGGATTAAGCCCGCTGGCGATTGCCGCCGGAGATTTTAACCGCGATGGCAATCTCGATTTAATCACCGCTAACGGCGGCGACCGCACTTTTTCGATTTTGACAGGAAATGGCGCAGGCAATTTTCAACAAACGGGAACCGTCAACATTTCGGGCGCCCCTTCGGCTCTGGTGGTTGCGGATTTTAACCGCGACGGTTTTGACGACGTGGCGGCGGCTTTGTCCGATACGAACAGCGTGGTCGTTCTGACAAGCGGCTCATTTATTCCGTTGCGTCCAATCGGTTTTTATCAGGTCGGGCGAAATCCGCGCGCTCTCGTCCCCGCTGATTTTAACCGAGACAAACGAATGGATTTAGCCATTGCCAATGCTGACGATAACACGGTTTCCATTCTGTTTGGCAGGACGAATTCCAGATTGTCGCCAGCCGCAAATTTCCCGACCGGCGCAAATCCTGTTGCGCTCGCCGCCGCTGATTTTAACGAGGACGGCATTTCGGATTTGATCTCGGCAAATCAAAATTCAAATGATTTGACCGTTCTTTTCGGAAATCCCGCCGGGACATTTTCGACCAGCCGAACAATCACGGAAATCGGCGAAAGCCCGCGTTCGCTAGCCGTTTTGGATTTAAATCGTGGCAACCGCGCGGAAATCGCCGTCGCCGCGCATAACTCCGAAATTGTTTCGATTGTTTCTCGCAGCGCAAAAGGCGGATTTGAAACACGGCAACACGATGCCGCGCCGACGCCGAATTATCTAGTAACAGCCGATTTCAACAACGACAATTGGACGGATTTATTTTCTGTCAATCACGCCGCGCGCGGTTTTTCTGTCATTTTAAACAACGGCGCCGGCGAGCTTTCGACGCCGCAAAAAATCGAAATTTCGCACTCTCCGCAAGACGTTAAGGCAGCTGATTTAAACGGCGACGGGAAATTGGATTTGGTAACGTCGAACATCGAATCGGAAGAAGGTCTCGCCGAAAAGCAAAATTTGCGACACGACGCGGGCGGTTTTGTTCACCTCTTTTTCGGCGACGGCGCGGGCAAATTTGTTGAAAACCGGGTTTACAGTGCGGGCGAGATGCCTTCCGAATTAGTCGTAGGCAATTTGAACAGCGATATGCAGCCGGATTTGGCGTTGACCGACAGAACCGAAAATGTCGTTCGCCTTTATTTCAATTCAAACGGCAATTTTGATCGCCGGAGCGCAATTCCGACCGGCGGTAATTATCCGATTTCTTTAAAAATTGCCGATTTCAACCGCGATGGCAAACAGGATTTCGTCGTCGCCAACCGAAATTCCAACAATGTCGCGATTATACTCGGAAACGGCAACGAAACATTCCAAGCGCCAAGCGCAATTCCAGTCGGAAACAGACCCTTGAGCGTAGAGACAGGGGATTTTAACCGTGATGGAAAAACGGATTTCGCCTTTGCAAACTCAGCCTCTGATACCGTTTCGCTGTTTCTCGGAAACGGTGACGGCACTTTCGGTGCGGCTATTAATCTGCCAGCGGGATCGTTCCCCGTTTTCGTTAAAGCCGCCGACATAAACCGTGATGGAAACCCGGATTTGCTCGTCGTCAACGGCAGCGCCGCGGCGCCCGGCGTTACGGTTTTCAAAGGAAACGGCAACGGAACATTTCAAAATGCGAGCAATATCCGGTTCGGGCATCTTTTAAAATCGCTCGATGCGGCTGATTTCAACTCGGATGGAAACCTTGATATGAGCGTGGTTGATGCTGACCGCTCTGCTGTTTGGCGGCTTTACGGCGACGGAACCGGAAAATTTGAAAATCCGATGTCCTACGGCGTCGGGCTTTTTCCTTTGTCGTTGGTTGCGGCTGATGCTGACAACGACGGAAAAACGGACGTTGTCAGCGCAAATGCGGGCTCATCCAGTCTTTCTCTGCTTTTAAATAAATGCAATCAATAAATTCAGTTCTAATTCGCTAAATTTTATGCAACCCTCACAACTCAACTTCAGCATCCTTGCTTTCCGGCGTTTCATTTTTGAAGCGGTATTCAAAAAATCCAGCCATTGCCAGAATAATTAAAGCGAGAACGGTACTAATAAGCGCCAACCCGATACTTCCCAGTCCGACGGTCACGCCGATAGCCGCCGTCATCCAAACCCCGGCTGCGGTCGTCAGACCTTGAATGTCACGCTCATCGCTTAATTTCAGAATGGAACCGGCGCCAAGAAAGCCGATTCCGGTAACAATTCCCTGAATTACCCGCGATAATCCTTCGACGGTCAAACCTGCGCCGGAACAGGCAATAACAAAAATCGTCGTTCCGACCGTTATCAGGATATGCGTGCGAAAACCCGCCGGTTTTCCTGCTCGTTCGCGCTCAAGTCCGATTGCTGCGCCAAATAACGCTGCTGCGAAAAGTCGGATGATAACCCGTGTTAGCTGTTCCGCATTTGGAATACCAAATGTTAACTCTTGCCAAAGAATATCCATTTTCACTCTCCTTCCATTATTTTAAAGCCGTACTCCGTTCCTGAAAAACAATTATTTTTCTCGCACGGCAATATCAGGAATCAACTGAAACTCGTCACTGACTTTGCCCCGACACGCAGCATTTGATAAAACAAAAGTTTCGCCATCACGCGAAACTTTTATCTGTAAGGAATATATCGAAAATGTTACGTGCCGGAATTGTCGGATTGCCGAACGTCGGAAAATCCACACTTTTTAATGCTTTAACTTCACAACAAGCCGCTTTGGCAGCCAATTATCCGTTTGCGACAATCGAGCCGAACATAGGCGTCGTTCCCGTTCCTGATGAACGGCTCGAACCGCTCGCCAAAATTGTAAAAACGACAAATATTGTTCCGGCGACTGTCGAATTTGTTGACATCGCGGGACTCGTCCGCGGAGCCAGCACGGGCGCGGGGCTTGGAAATCAATTTCTTGCCAACATCCGCGAAACCGATACGATTGTACAGGTCGTACGCGCTTTTGAAGACGACGACATCATTCACGTCGAAGGCTCGGTCAATCCGCTGCGCGATATTGAAACAATCGGGCTTGAATTGGTTTTGGCGGATTTGGCAAGCGTCGAAAAACGGCGTGAGCGAGCGGTGAAAAATGCCAAAGGCGGCGCGAAAGAAGCAAAAGCTGAGCTTGAAGTTTTGGACAAACTACAGCCCGCACTGGAGGAAGGGCGCGCCGCTCGCACGGTCGAATTGAGCGATGAAGAAAAAGCGATTGCCCGACAGTTTTTCCTGCTGACGACAAAACCGACGATATACGCCGCAAATGTTGACGAAAACGCTTTGGCTGCGCCCGATGACGATGCATTTGTTCGTCAGGTCAAAGAATTTGCCGCCTCTGAAAACGCCGAAACGGTTGTTATTTGCGCCAAGCTCGAAGCCGAACTCGTCGAATTAACGCCCGAAGAACGAATCGAGTTTTTAAAAGATGTCGGAGTCGAATCGAGCGGCGTTGACCGTTTGATTAAATCGGCGTATCGGCTGCTCGGTTTGATGTCGTTTTTGACCGCCGGTGAAAAAGAAGTTCGTGCCTGGACGATTCCGGTCGGCACGAAAGCGCCGCAAGCTGCCGGAACGATTCATTCGGACATCGAACGCGGATTTATTCGCGCCGAAGTCGTCGGTTACGACGATCTCGTTCGCGCCGGTTCTTATTCCGCCGCCCGCGAACAAGGTCTTTTAAGGCTCGAAGGCAAAGAATATGTGATGCGCGAAGGCGATGTCGTGCATTTTAGATTTAATGTTTGATTAAATTTCTGGTTGGGAAACTGCGGTTTAAATGCTTGAAAGCACCAAGCTTTGAATTTGTCAGAGCTTGGTGCTTTTTTAGATTAAACTTACACGTTAGACCAGCGGCTCGTCGGTACTTCAAAATCGTACGTTTCGCCGTGACTTAAATATCGCATTCTATCGGTCAATCCGGCGGCTTCGGCTGCCTGTTTGAAATCTCCAAGCGGTGACTTGAAAACGTCGTAATCGTTATAGTGAATCGGAATCGCTTCTTTCGGATTGATGAGTTTGATCGCTTCGACGCCCTGCTCGGCGTCCATCGTCAGCAAAATCCCCATAATCCTGGTTCCGCCGAGATGAAACAAACCCAAATCAATATTCGGATAACGCTCGGGAATTTCCCTCAGTTCGTCAATCAGCAACGTGTCGCCGGAAATGTATAACCGGAGCGATGTTCTGTCCGCAGCCGACGCGCTGAATTCGAGCATACTGCCCATCACGTCGGGCAGCGCGAAATCAACCATCGCAGGTCCGTGTTTGCCGGGCATCGAAGTGATTTTCACCTGCGCTTCACCTTTTTTAATTGTTACCGAATCCCAGGTATCAAGCGGAACCGGATTTTTAAAATTTTTCGATTCGAGTTCTCCCGCGGCGTGTCCGGTGGTGACAATCGGCAGATTTTTATCCAATTTTTCTTCGGCGATTCGGTCAAAATGGTCGCCGTGATAATGCGAAAGGACGACGAAATCAATCGGCGGCAATTGGTCAATATCGAGCGCCGGTTCTGTCAGGCGCTCGCTCGTCAAACCGTAGCCGAGATGTACGTGGTCTCCGGCGTGCAGAAAATTGGGATCGGTCAGAATCGTAAATCCGGCATAACGCAAAATCACAGTCGCCGTGCCGATGAAAAAGACCGATCCGGTTCCGAAATCCGGAATCGCACCGGCGATTGAATCGAGTTGAATTGTTGTTTCCTTAGGCATAAAAACCTCCTTGTGATTTGCAGCGGCGGGCGCAAAAACCGTTTGTTTACTTGCCGCAATCTGCTTTATCCGGCTGCTTTTTGTTTTTAATTTTCAGAAACAAACAATTGTCTGTCGGTCTGTTCGCGTACAAACCGAATATTTTTTTTCTTAGAGATTTCGATTAAAAAGAGCGGCTTTCAAGCTCGGTTTTAAGATTGAGGTTGCGAATTAAACGGTGCAAATAATTCGGGTGAACGTCGAGGAGTTTTGCGGCTTCGATATAACTTCCCTGAGCATCTTTAAACGCTTTGCGAATTAATTGTTTTTTAGTTTCCAGAATCACTTCGTGATAAGTCTGCATCCGGTTTCCGTTCGGCGATTCGCAGACAGGAAAATCGCTGTTTTCCCAAATATTTTCCGGCAAATCTTCGGGCAAAATCCATTCCGTCGAACCGAGAACGACGGCGCGTTCGATGGCGTTTTCAAGCTCGCGGACGTTTCCGGGAAAATCGTAATCAAGCAAAAGTTTTTTGGCTTTTGTCGAAATTCCGCGCACGCGGCGATTAATTTGACGAGCAAATTTTTCGGCAAATTTTTCCGCCAGCAAAAGAATGTCTTCCTTTCGCTCGCGCAGTGCGGGCATCGTGAAACGCACGACATTGAGACGATAAAACAAATCCTGCCGAAAAGTTCCCGACTTCACTTCGGCTTCCAAATCCCGATTTGTCGCCGCAACGAGACGAATATCGGCTTTCATCGGTTTTACGCCGCCGACGCGCTCGAACTCACGTTCCTGTAAAACTCTTAAAAGCTTGGCTTGAAGATTAATTGCCATTTCGCCGATTTCGTCGAGAAAAAGTGTTCCGCCTTCGGCGATTTCGATTTTACCTTTTTTCTGTTGAACCGCGCCGGTAAACGCGCCTTTTTCGTGCCCGAAAAGCTCCGATTCGAGCAAGCTGTCAGACAGTGCAGCGCAATTTATGGCGACAAAAGGTTTGTCTCGGCGGCGGCTGTTTTCGTGAATAGCACGCGCTGCCAATTCTTTTCCGGTTCCCGATTCACCGTTAATTAAAACGTTCGAATCGGTCGGCGCGGCTTTGGCGATGAATTTAAATGCCTTTTCTATCGCCGGGCTGACGCCGATCATATTGTTTCGATTTTCGAGACTCTGTTCACGCAAAAATCGGTTTTCCGCTTCAAGGCGATCAAATTGCCGCGCATTTTCTATCGCCACAGCCGCAATTCCGGCAACTGCTTCGATGAAACGCAGGTGATTTTCGTCAAATCGTGCTGTTTGCTTGTTTGTTTCGAGATAAATTGCGCCCATTGTTTTTCCGTAAAGCACGAGCGGCACGCATAAGAGTGAGGTGGTTTGAAACAAAATCAAGCTCTCAGAATTTGATAAATGATCTGCGGTCGGTAAATCGTTGGTTAAAATCGCGGCTTGTGATTGGAAAACGTGCTCGACAACGGTTTTGCTGAAACTTACCGTTTCGGTTTTCGGATTGTCGCGCAGCAAGCCGAAAACGGAGTAAACATCTTTCGACAAATCGTCTTCAATCAGCAAAACCACACCTTTGTCGGCGGGAACGACTTCAAAAAGCAGTTCCAGAAGCTGGTTTTGCAAATTTTCCAGACCGCGCACGGAGTTGATTTTCTGGCTGATTTGCAGCAGCGCGGTTAAATCACGCGCCATTGCTCCGATAGCTTCATCCAATCCGCTCTGGATATTGTTAAAAAGCAATTCCGAATCTTTTTCGTTTTGTGCGGCAATTTCGTCGTCGTTTATAAACAACAAAGCGAATTTGCCGATAGTAATTTTATCCTGATGTTTTAATCGCTTATTCTCTGCTGCGGAACCATTAACGAAAGTTCCGTTTAAGCTCTGAAGGTCGCTGATAAAGAAATCCTTACCGCGCCGCTCGACGACGCAGTGCCGTCGCGAAACCGAGGAGTCGTCAAGCGCAATCTGATTTGCGTTTTCGCGCCCGATTAGAGTTTCCGGTGAGTTAAGCGGGAAAACAACGCCCGCATTTTCGCCCTCGATTATCGAAAGTTTTGCATTCATCCGATTTAATTTAAAACCTCATAAACCGTTCGGATAGCTCAGCTATCCGAACGGATAGCTTTTTTGCCCGAATAACTTTTACGCATGCAAGGCTGAAAAGTTTTTATTTTTCTTGTTTTCAGCAATTTGGCTGTTACCAGGAAATATCTCGGTTGTTTGGAACGCAACTCGCAAAAGGGAGCGCGACTGGAAAGGTCGGAAAAACACCAACTATTAGGAGACTGGAAAATGAGAAAAAGAACTTTAGCTTCATTCGGATTATCTTTGGTTTTTATGTTCGCGGCGATTTTCATACTCGGAGAACCCATCGAAGCGAGCACTGATTATGGCAAGAGAACAACTTGTGACGTTCCCTTCAGCTTTTACGTCGGTAATGACAAAATGGAGGCTGGCAAATATGAAATCCAGCGCCTTTCGGAGACAACTTATCAAATTCGTAACATTGAAAGCGAAAAATCCGTTCTAGTTTTGGCGCAGCGTTCAAACAACTACGAAAATTCGGTAAATTCAGCAAAATTAGTGTTCAATCAATACGGTCAGCATAACTTCCTGCGGAAAATCTACACGCAGCCCCGCTCAAATGGCTTAATGGTCAGCGAATCGAAAACCGAACGCAAAGTGAAAAAAGAAAGCGAATCGGATGAGAATTTGGCGAAAAACAAACGTGTAGTCGAAATCAAAGCAGAATAAACAAGCTCTTCGGGATTCTCCTCTGCAATAAAAAAGCCGGAAGCGATTGATTCAATCGCTTCCGGCTTTTTTATTCGGAAAATTATCTTGTTCTAAATAACAAGCAGGTAAAAGCTTAAGCCTGATTTTCCTGTGTTAATGTTTCTGTCGCTATCTGTCTAAAACTCAAACCGCTGCGGACAATCAGAAAAACCCCTAAGCCGGTCCAAAACAGCACGCGCCCCTTGCGGACAATTGCCAATGTTACGCCCACGGCTGCACCGAGCGCGAAAGCTTCGGAAATAAACTGGGCGCCGGCTTCGTCAACGCCGACAAGAAACGGAATCAATTTAAAGACGACCAGAATCACGCGGTTGATCGTTTCAAGCAAAAAGGCGGTCAAAAAATTCGGCGTCGTATCCATTACGGCTTGCAGAACGAACCAGACCTCGAAAACTCCGATTGAATGAAAAGCGGTTTCGAGCAGTATGAGCGGCAAAAAACGGCGTGGGTGATTGCGGTAAAATCCGTAAATCAAATCCTCAAAACGCTGTACTTCCGCCCGCCCGTGATGCAAAACTTTTGTCGCCAAGCCTTTGCCGTAAAGCCATTCGGCAAGCCAGCTCGCAAAACGCCATTCCTGCACGACCATAAAAAAACCACCGATTGTTAATGCTGTGATTATTGAGATAATCGCGTATCCGATGGTTGCCACGTTTCCCGAAGGGTGAAAGGTAAGCAAAAAAGCGATGCTCCCGCAAACAATCAGAGTTCCGGTGGCTAAAGAATAAAACAGATTTTCAACGGCAATCGAGCTTAAGCCGACCACAAACGGAACACGTTTGCGAACCGCAACGGCTTTCGCCGTCCCGCTCATCAAAATTCCGAGCGGAATCATCGCGCTTAAGGCTTCGCCCATCATTACGGCTCGAAAAGCGTCAACAAACCGCAAATGATAAGGTTTTTCGACACACAACGTCCAGGCGTAAACGCGCGTTGAAATCTTCACCGCATAAAGAGCCAGAACAAATAGAAAACCTAAACCGAGGCGGCTGATTCCGCCCCATATTTCCCGGATTCCGGCGGTATAAACAAAAAAGACGAAGAGCGCGATTCCGAAAGTTGTGAGAACGATTCCGGCGATTTGCAGCTTTGTAATTCTTGTTTTCGTTAAGGCTTCGGTCATCGCAAATCGCTTTTTGGCGCAGTTTTCTCCGTCGGGCAAATTTTACGTTTTGCGCGCGGGTAATTTATCATTCTATTTTGCTCAATTTAATAAAATCTAACAAGGGAAACTGAAAATGAACGCAGCAGCTTTAGAACGCGAAACCACAAATCCCGCTTTGACGGATTTAACCGAAGAAGAATCTTTTTTCCGTGCCTCAGTCAGAGAATTCGCCGAAGGCGAAGTCCGTCCGCGAGTCGAAGCGATGGAACACGCCGGTAAGTTGGACGCTGATTTAATTCGCCAATGTTTCGAACTTGGCTTAATGGCGATTGAAACGCCCGACGAATACGGCGGAGCAGGTTCAACGTTTTTCAATGCTATTTTGGCGATTGAAGAATTGGCGCGCGTTGATGCTTCGACCGCCGTTTTTGTCGATGTGCAAAATACGCTTGTCGCCAATGCCATTTTGCGCTGGGCTAACGAAGACCAAAAGAAAAAATATTTGACGCAAATGGCGGAATCAAAAGTCGGTGCTTACGCTCTTTCGGAAGCCGCTTCGGGTTCGGACGCATTCGCCTTAAAAACACGTGCCGTTGATAAAGGCAATCATTACGAATTAACCGGGCAAAAACTCTGGATAACCAACGGCAACGAAGCCGAAATCTTTATCGTTTTCGCCAACATCGCGCCCGAACAAGGCTATAAAGGCATCACCGCATTTTTGATTGAAAAGAATTTTGAAGGCTTTTCGGTCGGCAAAAAAGAAGACAAATTAGGCATTCGCGCCAGCTCAACGACCGAATTGATTATGGAATCGTGCAAAGTGCCAAAGGAAAATGTGCTTGGCGAAGTCGGTAAAGGCTACAAAGTCTCGATTGAAACCTTGAACGAAGGACGCATCGGCATCGGCGCGCAAATGATCGGAATTGCCCGCGGTGCATTTGAAGCAGCCTTAAAATATACAAGCGAGCGCGAGCAATTCGGCAAAAAAGTCAATGATTTTCAAGCAGTTCAATTCCAATTAGCTGAAATGGCTGTTGAACTCGAAGCCGCTCGTTTGATGGTTTACAACGCAGCGCGTTTGAAAGACGCAGGAAAACCGTTTGTCAAAGAAGCGGCAATGGCAAAGCTTTATTCGTCACGCGTGGCGGAAAAAATCTCGTCAAAAGCCATTGAGCTTTACGGCGGCTACGGCTATGTCAAAGATTATCCGGTCGAAAAGTTCTGGCGCGACTCGAAAATTGGAGCGATTTATGAAGGCACATCAAATATGCAGCTTCAGACAATCGCCAAGCTCGTTATTAGCGGCAAGTGATTTTGCTCCAATTGTCTTTTCCGTACCGAACTGTTGTTTAGAGCAAATTAAAATACTAAAAGAACACTAAATTTACAGGGAGGGAATGATGGAAAAAGATCAGAAAATCGGACGACGCGAAATGTGTCGGAGTTTGTTGTTTGGCAGTTTGCTGGGATTGACGGCTGTGGCGCAGGAGAAAGTTACTCCGGGCGGGCGGACTTCGCCTGTCTTGCCTATTCCTACTGAAGACGAACGCATTCTGGAATTGGTGCGGCGCGGCGCGACAATGGAGGAAATCGCAAAAGTGCGCGATCCCATCGCACGCAATCCGCAGGATGCCTTACGTGAATTGAAAACCGGAAATTCCAGATTTTTCAGCGGAGTGGCGCGTCGCCCCGAAATGTCGGCAGCGGAACGACGAGCGCAAGTTCTCTCGCAGACGCCGTTTGCCACAATCCTGAGTTGTTCAGACAGCCGTGTGCCGACCGAGATTGTTTTCGATCAGGGCTTGGGCAGTTTGTTTATCACTCGCATCGCCGGAAACGTGATTGATACAGGAACGGCGGGCAGCATCGAATATTCGGTCGAGCATTTAAAAGTTCATCTCGTCGTCGTGATGGGGCACGAAGGCTGCGGCGCGGTTAAAGCCGCTTTGCTGCCCGAAGCCCAACGAAACCGAGAAGCGGCAAACGTCCGCGCGCTGCTTAATTCGATTGAACCGGCGGTCAGAAATTTGCCGAAGATCCGCGACGAAAAAGCGAAAACGCGCGAAGCCGTGATCGCCAACGTCCGTTTGCAGGTCAACAATCTCAAGCAAAATCCGGTGATTCAAGCCGGAATCAAACGAGGTCAAATCGGAGTCGTCGGCGCGTATTACGAAATCACAAGCGGCGCAGTTGATTTCCTTGAAACCGACGAAGAGCTGCGGTTACAAGTTTAACGAAAATCGAAAATTATTTTGAAAAACGATCACAGTCGCGGATGAACACAGATAAGGCGGGTTATCTTTGGATTTATCTGTGTTCATCTATGCAAATCCGAGGCTGATTTTAATGTGGAAGAAGTAAAAATCCGTTACGCGACAATTGCAGACGCCGAAATGCTAGCCGATTTAAGCTGGCGAACGTTTTACGACGCTTTTCATGCGCATCCGAAAAACGCGCCTGATGATTTGAAGGCGTATATGGATTCGGCGTTTAACGCTCAACAACTAAGCAAAGAGTTGTCGGACGAAAAAACAATATTTCTGGTTGCAGAAATTAATGGCGAGCCTGCCGGTTACGCTAAATTATTGCTTGACACAGTCGAATCGGGCGTGACAGCGGAAAGACCGATAGAGCTTTGCCGGCTTTATTCGGAACAAAAGTTCTTAGGCAGAGGCGTCGGTGCGACTCTGATGCAGAGGTGTCTGGATGAGGCGAAAAGGCGCGAATGCGACGTAATGTGGCTCGGCGTTTGGGAATACAATCCGCGCGCGCAGGCGTTTTATCGCAAATGGAAATTTGAATTTTGCGGCTCGCACGTTTTTCAGCTTGGAAACGATCCGCAAACTGATTTATTGATGCAGCGAAAAGTTGATTTGAAATGACAAACAGAATCGAAGTTTTTAAACAAATGCTGGAAGCCGATCCGACGAATACAATGGTTTTGTTCGGATTGGCGAACGAATACCTCAAAGCTGAGGATTACGAGCAAGCAATTCCGGCTCTGGAAAACTATTTACAGCAAGCTGACGACGAAGGCGCGGCTTATGGAATGCTGGCAAAGGCTTACGAAAAAACGGGCGAGCGCGAAAAGGCAAAGGCTGCGTTGGAACGCGGAATTGAAGTGTCGCAGAAACACGGGCATCCTTCAATGGCGCAGGATTATCGAATGACGCTTGAGCTTGATTACGCAGAAGATTAAGCAAATTGGGGGTTTTGGAGTTTTTGGCGTAAAAGGTTAGTATTGCCTTTTGATTAATCATAAATTTTTATCGTAAACCGAGGATTTTATAATGGACGCAGCAACCAAGAGATCTCGCGCGACCCGTGCGAAAACGAGCGAGCAGGAGCCGACTCAAGATTTAGAAAATACGACTAAAAAAGCGAGACGAAAGACAAGTCAGAAAAAAGAAGAACAAGCAGTTGAAACAAACAGCAGCACACCGATTACAACGCCTCAAGCTCAAGACCAGCCTGACGGTGATGCAACTAAAACGCCGAAAAACGAATTCGGTGCATGGCTCAGGCAACAACGAGAAACAAGAGGCTTGACCCAAGCCCGTGCGGCGCAAGCGGTCGGCATTCATGTCAATCAGCTCGCAAGGATTGAAAAGGGCGAAAGCGGAACCAAAAAAGCAACCGTTTCCGCAATTGCTAAGGCTTTTTCGCTTGATGAAACGGAAGCCCTACAGCGCGCAGGTTTTATTGCTCCTTCAGTTGAACCGACTTCGAATGGGACGACAGCCAAAACAAATGGCAGAGGCGTGAGAACTGCACGTGGCAGGAAACAGCCGCAGCCTGTTCAGCAACCCGATAATCGTCTGGAGCAGCAGGAAACGAAACCGCAGTTGGAAGAGACGGGAACAAACAGCTTTCTCGACCGCGAAACGATGATCGGGATTTATCGCACGATGTATCTCGCGCGCAAAATTGACGATAAGGAAATTCAGCTCAAAAACCAGAACAAAGTCTTTTTCCAGATCAATGGCGTCGGACACGAAGCTCTACTTGTTGGCGCGGGATTGGCGTTTAAACCCGAATACGATTGGTTTTATCCTTATTACCGCGACCGCGCGTTGATGCTGCAAATCGGGATGACGCCGTATGAAATGTTTTTGAGTTCTGTCGGCGCGGAAGCCGACCCGAATTCGCACGGGCGGCAAATGCCCTCGCATTGGGGACACGTTAAACTGAATGTTCCGTCAACGTCCTCACCAACCGGAACGCAGGCTTTGCAGGCTGTCGGCGCGGCTGAAGCATCGTATCGCGCATCGCTCGTAGATGAATTAAAAGACAAAGTAACCGGATTTAAAGGCGATGAAGTCGTCTGGATGTCAGTCGGCGACGGAACGACAAGCGAAGGCGAATGGTGGGAAGCTTTAAATACGGCTTCCAATTTGAAACTTCCGGTGGTTTTCGTAGTTGAAGACAACGGCTACGCGATTTCAGTTCCGGTTGAAGTCAACACGCCTGGCGGGGATATTTCCAAAGTCGTTTCCGGTTTTCCGAATCTCTACATTCAAAAATGCGACGGCACCGATCCGCTCGAAAGTTACGAGACTTTCAAACGCGCGGTGCAATATTGCCGCGAACGCAAAGGTCCGGCATTTGTTCACGGGAAAGTGATTCGCCCGTATTCGCACAGCTTGTCTGATGATGAAAAGCTTTATCGCCCGGAAGAAGAACGAAATGAAGAAGCGCAGCGCGATCCGATTAAAACTTTCGGTGAGCTTTTGATGGAAAACGGCTTTGCATCGAGTGAAGAATTACAGGCTTTGCGCGAAGGGGTCGAACGCGAAGTCA
The DNA here is from genome assembly GCA_030863175.1 of Acidobacteriota bacterium. Lineage (GTDB taxonomy): Bacteria > Acidobacteriota > Blastocatellia > Pyrinomonadales > Pyrinomonadaceae > JALZCH01. The sequence continues at coordinate 50,462 of JALZCH010000096.1, forward strand.
ACGAAGCTGCCGATCAAGCGTTGGCGATGCCGCAACCTGCGCCGGAGTCTGCACTCAGAAACATTTACTCCGAAGAAATTGATCCGACCGATCGCTCGGTTTTCGATAACGAAGAAGGCGCGGAATTGTCAGGCAATGCCGGAACGATGGTTGATTTAATCAACCGCTGTTTGCACGAAGAAATGGCGCGCGACGAGCGCATTGTCGTTTTCGGCGAAGACGTGGCGGATGTTTCGCGCGAAGAATATATCGAACAAGTCAAAGGCAAAGGCGGCGTGTTTAAAGTCACGGCGAATCTGCAAAGAAAATTCGGCTCGGCGCGAGTTTTTAATTCTCCGCTTGCCGAGGCAAACATCGTCGGGCGCGCAATCGGAATGGCGACTCGCGGTTTGAAGCCTGTCGTTGAAATTCAGTTTTTCGATTATATTTTCCCGGCATATCATCAAATCCGCAACGAGCTGGCAACAATGCGCTGGCGATCGGATGGGGACTGGAAATGTCCGGTCGTGATGCGCGTGCCCGTAGGCGGCTATCTCAAAGGCGGCGCGATTTATCACTCGCAGTCGGGCACGACGATTTTCTCGCACACACCGGGGATTCGCATTGTTTATCCGTCAAACGCTTTGGACGCAAACGGCTTGCTCAGAACGGCGATTCGGTGCGACGATCCTGTTTTGTTCCTCGAACACAAGCACCTTTATCGTCAGGCTTACAACAAATCGCAATATCCGCCCGACGGATTTTTGATTCCGTTCGGCAAAGCGAAAACCGTGCGACCGGGAAAGGATTTGACGATTATCACTTACGGCGCGCTCGTTCAGCGTTCGTTTGTGGCGGCGAAAAAAGTGGCACAGGAACACGGAATCGAAACCGAAATCATTGATTTGCGCTCGCTTGTTCCCTACGACTGGGAAGCGATTGCCGAATCGGTCAAACGAACAAATCGCGTAATAGTCGCGCACGAAGATTCTTTATCGTGGGGCTACGGCGCGGAAATCGCGGCGCGGATTTCCGAAGAATTGTTTGAATATCTGGACGCTCCGGTGAAAAGAATCGGCGCGACAGATACGTTTGTCGCTTACGCGCCGCAGGTCGAAGACTTCATTTTGCCTCAGGCGGAAAACGTCGAACAGGCAATTTTGGAGTTATCGAGATACTAAACAAAATCTTGTAAAGGCGGGCGAAAAGCCCGCTTTTTTGTTTATGAAAGAAATTAAGTTCAAATTCTGGCTGTTAATGTTCGGAATGGTTTTAGGCGCTGTTTCGGCAACCTATCTGGTAACTCAAACAACCGCGCAGCAAACGCAGCCCGCGCCCGCTGCCGATAATGAATATCAAGTCGGCGCGGTGCTGTTTTTTCAAACTGCGGCGGAAAACCGCGCTCTCTTTTATCAGGCGTTTAATCTGGCGCGGCTGCGGCTCGATGCGGAATTAAAAGGGTGCAAAAAGTCGCGCAAAAAAATGCCGTGCGCGATTGTCACGGACGTTGACGAAACGGTTTTGGACAACAGCCCGAATCAAGCGTGGATGATTAAGAATCAGCGCCCTTTTAATCAAGCCGATTGGCAAAAATGGGTTGATCGAGTTGAAGCCAAGCCGCTGCCCGGCGCGCTCGATTTTTTCAATTATGCGGCGAGAAATGGCATTAAAACTTTTTACGTCACAAACCGCACCGAAGCAGAACGTGCCGGAACCGCCGAAAATCTGAAGAAAGCCGGATTTCCCGAAGTGACCGATGAAACTCTGTTACTTCGCGCCGACACTTCGAGCAAAGAGCCGCGCCGACGACAAGTTGCTCAAAAGCATCGCATTGTTTTGCTTGTCGGCGACAATCTAAACGATTTGGCGGAAGTTTTTGAACGTAAACCGATTGCCGAGCGTTTTGCCGCCGTTGACAGTTTGAAAAACGAATTCGGAAACCGATTTATCGTTTTGCCGAACCCAATGTACGGCGAATGGGAAAGCGCCGTTTACGATTACAAGCGTCTGACTGAAGAACAAAAAGAGCGCGCACGACAGGAAAAATTGCAATCTTACTAAAAGCAACAAGAGCATTATTATCAAAGCTCGAAGCGGAAGAAAGCTTTGAGCTTTTTCATTTGGCAAAAACGGTTTTTCATTTGCCGAAAACAACAGCTTAAATTAAAAGAGTTGCCAGAAATGGCATTTAACCGATAATTTGAATTAAAAAGCGATGAACACGCCGGATGCCGCATTGTTGGTAAATCTGCTCGGTTTTGCCGTCGGGCTGGCTTTGTACGCGATGCTGCTGGTAATGAGCGTTCAGCGAAGACGCGATACCGATCGGCTGGATTTTTTGCTGCTGGCTACGGCGCTGCTCGGTTTGTTGTGGAACGCGGGCGAATTTTTCGCGTTTGTCTGGCGCGATTTTGCCCAAGCGGAAATTGCGCCCATCTTTGCGGCGGCGGCTTATTCGGCTCTCGGTTTTCTACCGGCGGTCGTCGTGCATTCGGCTTTTTCAACCGAGAAAAAAAACGCAAAATCGAATTTCCTGATTTTCGCGGCTTACATTTTGAGCTTTGCCGCCGCCGCGCTGCATTTTCAAGCGGCAGTTTTTCGCGGAGTTGCACCTTCAAATGAATCGCTTCTGATTCTGACTTTCGGCTATTTGTTGATTTTAACCGCGCTGTTTCTGCTCAATCTGCGGCAATCAATCGAGCGCAAAGCGATTTGGGCGAGCGCGCTGGCTGTTTTCGCCGTTTCGGCTTTGCATTTGAGTCTTCCGCACAGCAGCGAAGGTTTTTGGCTGACTGAATTGGTCGCACACCAAGCCAGTTTGCCGCTGGCGTTTGCGATTCTTTACCAAAATTTCCGTTTCGCTTTCGCCGATTTGTTTTTAAAACGGGCGCTTTCCCTGTGTTTGCTGGCGGCGCTGGTTTTTGTTTTGTATTTCGCCGTCGGCATTCCGCTTTTTCGAATTCACGCCGAACACGCTCCAAACGATTCTCAGCCGGTTTTCGTTTTGTTCGGGCTATGGATGGCGACCGCGCTCGTTTACGGGTATTTGCACCGAGCAGCCGTTTGGTTTGTTGATAAAGTTTTGCTGCGGCGCGCCGATTATCACAAGTTGCGCACGGAAATCAGAGTTGAAATTGAAACTCTGGAAACGGTCGAAGCAGTTTTGAATTACATTTGCGCCCGTTTCGCGTCGGTTTTAACGGCTGATAATTCAAACTGGAAGGAAATCGACAAACGCCGAAACGCCGTATTTTCAAATAACGCTGCGGATGTTTTCGTTCCGACCGCCGAAGCTCCTTTTTATCAAATCAACTTGAGCGATTTTGCCGGAGCGCGGCGTCTTCTTTCCGATGAAATCGAAATGCTCGAAGACGCTGCATTGATCGCGGCACGGCGGATTGACCAATTGCGAGTCACGCACGAACGCTGCGAGCAGGAACTGCGCGAACAGGAAATCGCAAAACTGGCTTCCGAAGCCGAATTAAAAGCCTTGCGGGCGCAAATCAATCCGCATTTTCTTTTTAACGCTTTGACGACAATCGGTTATTTGATTCAAACCGCGCCGGAAAAAGCTCTCGACACGTTGCTCCAACTGACACAGCTTTTGCGTGGAATTCTGCGGCAAAATGCGGAATTTACGAGTTTGGGCGACGAGCTGAAATTGATTCAAAATTATCTCGAAATCGAACGCGCGCGTTTTGAAGAGCGACTCGAAGTCGAAATTGACGTTTCGCCCGAATTAAAATCTCTGCGCGTCCCTTCGCTCGTTTTGCAGCCGCTCGTGGAGAACGCGGTCAAACATGGGATTTCGCAAAAGAAAGCGGGCGGAAAAGTAAAAATCTCGGCGCGCCTCGATGAAAACAGTTTAATTCTGGAAGTTACCGACACGGGCGCAGGCGTCAGCCTCGATGAGTTAAAGCTCGGAATAGGTTTGAGCAACGTCGAAAATCGCCTGAAAACTTATTACGGCGAACAGGCAAATTTAGCATTTGAAAGCAAAGCTGGCGCAGGCGCGACGGCAAGTATAAAAATGCCGATCAAAGCCGTAACACAAAAAACTTTTTAAATTATTACGATGAAGCTGCGAATTGTAATTGCTGACGATGAGCGACCGGCGCGAGCCTTTCTGCGGAATTTGCTCGCCGGTTTTGAAGACGTTGAAGTTGTCGGCGAAGCTGAAAACGGCGCGGAAGCGGTCGAGTTAATCGAAAAAACGCGCCCCGATTTGGCTTTGCTCGATCTGAATATGCCGGAAATCGGCGGGCTGGAAGCGGTAAAAATGATTCGGAAAAATGTTTTGCCGCTCGTCGCGTTCGTCACTGCTTACGACGAATTTGCGGTGCAGGCGTTTGAAATCAACGCGGTTGATTACTTGCTCAAACCCGTCGAGCGCGGGCGTCTTCGCGAAACTTTAAACCGCGCGCACGAACGGCTTGAAACGGCGGATTTTCGGGAGAAAGAATCGTTAAATCTGCAAGCCGCAGCGGCAACAATTGAGGAAACCGGAAAGCGAGATTTTCTGGAAAGAATTCCGATTCGCCAGCGCGACGAAATAATTTTGCTGCCCGTCGCCGAAATCGCTTCAATCATAGCCGAAGGCGAATTGCTGCACATTACGACGCGGCGCAACGAGCGTTACACGATAAATTTCCGCCTCAAAGATTTGGAAGCCCGGCTGGCGCCCGATAAATTTGTTCGCCTCTCGCGCGGAGCGCTCTGTAATTTGGAGATGATTCAAAAAATCTCGCCGCTTCCGGGTGCAACCTACGCAGTCGTTTTAAAAAACAATCAACAAATTGCCACTAGCCGCTTGCAATCGCGCGTTTTGCGCGAAAAACTGCTGAAACTTTAGGGAAAACGAAAGTCCGTTTACTGGTTCCCAAAAACGAACGGATGAAATCATATTTTCGACTGTTTATTAAAAAGAGTTCGCTGGAAAAACGCCAAAGAATTAAATTTAATTACTCTGATTTATCAGTTTTTAGTGGAATTTTAAATCAATTTAAAACACAGAGCTTTTCAATTCCAACGTTAGCACCGTGCTTTGGGTGCGGGAAAAAAAGAAAAGCAGGAATGTGTAATAGTGAAATAATGAAGGTAAGCACCAAAATTGACAATCTCGGCGCGGCGATGTCGTGGATTTGCGCCGCGCACTGTGTCTTTCTGCCGCTCGGAGCTTCGTTTTTGCCGCTCGTCGGCTTAAGTTTTTTTACCGATGAAAAAGTTGAATGGCTGTTGCTTGCAGCATCGCTTTTGATTGCCGCATTGAGCCTGCTGCCCGCATATTTCCGACAACACAAAAAAATTCACACGCTCGTCTTTTTTGCCTCCGGAGTGAGTTTGGTAATTATCGCTCATCATGTTTTCGAGGACGCTCCCATTTATCAAATTCCGTTTGTCGTTTTCGGAGCAGGTTTGATAACGGCGGCACATTTGCTCAACCGCCATTTGTGTCGTTGTTGCGCCGTTTGCAAAAGCCATCAACAGGATCAGAAATAAATCCAACCGGAAAACCGTTCAACGGCTTCTAACCGCTTTTTGTTCTAGCCAGAAAGCAGCTTGTTAAAAATTCGTCTTTCGCAATCTGTTTTTCTGTCATTCTAGATTTCTTTATTGTTTTTTTAAAACGAGATTATGAAACTCCAAACAAAATTTTTAATTGCGGCATTATTTGTTATCGGCTTGCCGATTTTCGCGCTTGCCCAAAACGGCGGCACGATTCGCGGGACAATTACGAGCGAAACGAGTCCCAATCCGCTGCACGATGTTTCGGTCGAAATTATACAATTGCGCCGTTCGGTTGAAACCGACGAAAACGGCGTTTACGAATTTACAAACGTCCCACCCGGAACATACACGATTTTAACTCACATCGAGGGCTTTTCGGACCGCACAGAGACGGTGCGAATCAATGCGGGCGAAACACGAACGCTTGATTTCAGACTTAGTTTAACTTCTCTGCGCGAGGAAGTGACGGTTACCGCTTCCGGCACCGAAGAATCGGTTTTTCAATCGTTTCAGTCTGTCAATTCCGTCGGTTCAACACAGCTCAGGCAGGAAGCACGCACTTCAATCGGCGAAGTTTTAGAGCGCGAGCCGGGTGTGGGAAAACGCTCTTTCGGTCCGGGCTCCTCTCGCCCTGTGATTCGCGGATTCGACGGCGACCGCGTTTTGGTTACACAAGACGGCGTTCGCACCGGTTCGCTCGGTTCGCAATCGGGCGATCACGGCGAGCCGGTTGATCCGCTTAACCTCGAAAGACTCGAAGTCGTCAAAGGTCCGGCGACACTGCTGTACGGCAGCAACGCAATCGGCGGCGTCGTTAATGCCGTGACAACCGATGAGGATGAGCCGCACGAAGGAGCGCGCGGATTTTTCACCGGTTTAGGCGCGACAAACAACAAACAGGCAGGTGTTTCGGGCGGCGTCGAATACGGTTATCGTCGTTTTCTTTTCGATTTTAACGGCGGTCTTCAACGCGAAGGCGATTACCGCACGCCGATTGGCAGAGTTCCGAATTCGGCTTCGCGTTCCTACAATTTTAAGGGCGGATTAGGTTTTTTCGGTGAAAAAGGATTTTTGCGGGGGAATTACAGTCGCGACAAACGCCGTTACGGAATTCCCTATGCAGCGCTGTTTGAAGCTCACCACGAAGAAGAGGAAGAAGAAAGCGCGAGCATTTTCGCTGAAACACTTCCCGAAGCGCCGGACGAAGAAATTGACATTCGGATGCGAACGAACAATTTTCGGATTCGCGGCGGATTTCACGATCTCAACGCCCCGATTACGCGAATGAATTTCGCGCTCAACTTCACCGATTATCGCCACCAGGAAGTTGAAACAGCCGATGGAATTGACGAAATTGCGACGGTTTTCGACAATGACGTATTTTCGTATCGCGCAACGTTCGAGCAAAAGCCTTTCGGAAGATTAACGGGGCGTTTCGGTTTTGACGGCTACACACGCAGCTATTTGACCGAAGGCGCGGAAGCGCTCGTCGAAGGCAAAGTGCGCCAGCACAATTTCGCTGTTTTCGGGCTTGAGGAATTCAATTTCGGGCGAGTTTCTTTACAGTTCGGCGGGCGCGTCGAAAACAATCGTTATCGTCCGACAAATCCTGAATTGCCGAACCGCAGCTTTACAGGCTTTTCCGGTGCCGCGGCAGCCAGATTCAACGTCTGGGAAGGCGGCGCGTTCATCGCCAATTTCACCAGCGCTTATCGCGCTCCAGCTCTTGAAGAGCTTTACAACGAAGGACCGCACATCGGCACAATTACTTTTGAAATCGGCAACCCGCTTCTCAAACGCGAGCGTTCGAACGGAATCGAATTGTCGTTCCGCCAGAAACTGAATCGTTTTCGTTTTAACGGCAGCTTTTTCTATTACCGAATCAACGATTTCGTTTTCCTCGCACCGCAGGACGAAGACGACGACGGCGAAATTGATCTCGAAGACGGTTTGCCAGTTGCAGCTTATTTGCAGGATGACAGCCGTTTTGTCGGCGCGGATGTAAGTTTGGATTTCGACATTAACAAATATCTCAACGCATTTTTTGTCGGCGATATTGTCAAAGCCGAATTAACCAACGGTTCGATTCCGTTGCCGCGAATTACGCCCGCAAGAGCGCGCCTGGGGCTTGATTTTCGCTATCGCGGCTTGAGCATTCGTCCTGAAGGCGTTTTCGTTTCGAGAAAAGGCGAAGACGATATATTCCCGACCGAAACGCCGACCGCAGGTTACGGATTGTTTAACGTTAACGGCTCGTACACATTCGGCAGCGATCATTACGCGCACATCATCGGTTTTAGCGCGTTCAACTTAAACGACAAGCTGTACCGCAATCATTTGTCGTTTATCAAAAACCTGATGCCGGAAATCGGGCGCGGTTTTCGAGCAAGCTACACTTTTAGATTTTTCTAAATCGAAAAGAGCAATTAAAAAAGAACAAAGGAGCGCGGCTGAGCTCCTTTGTTCTTTTAAGAATTTGACATTTTTCCTGGTAACCTTCAAATGCTCTAGAGTAGCAAAGCTTACTAGAGGGTGTCTGAAAAGTCAGCACGCAATAAAATCAAGGAATGAAACGACAGACTTATTCGACTGATTTAACTGATGAAGAATGGGCATTATTGTCAGAATTAATACCACGTGCCAAACCTGGTGGACGCCCGCGCACAACTGATATTCGAGAAGTTTTAAACGCTATTTTTTACATTCTGCGAGCTGGCTGCGCATGGCGATTATTGCCGCATGATTTTCCAAGTTGGAAAACGGTTT